>NZ_JACHZP010000001.1:0-977435 GCF_014193605.1 Rhizobium sp. BK312
GCTCCCCAATGCTGACGTTCGACCAGCATCCCGAGAGGCGACGACTGTCGCATCTCTAACTGGCCTATGTGTCGCATCTCTAAAATGCCGCTACAACTAAATATCAGATAAGATAGATTATGGAACTAAAACCGATATCAATACCACAATGAGTTCGACATTTTTCGCTCTTATTCCAGATGGTTGGCCAGATTTTCGAGGGTCGATTTCAGTCCCTCGTCATGATCTTCTCTACTGATGCCGCAAGGCACGTTCTCGCAAACTACGGTGACCCTTGTGCCGGTCTGAACTTCTGTCAATGACCAGCTTATGGTCATCGTCCCGCCAAATGCGGCGTCCTCGGATTCGAAATCCACCGCCTGAACGATGCGTTCATCCGCCACGATCTCGATGAACTGACCGGAGATAATGTCGGTATGCTCGGAGGATTTTCCAGATGTCGAATGATCCGGTGCATCATAGAATAGCACCATTCGATAACTGCCGCCTTTATGCGGTTCGAAGACATGGATACGGCCCGTCATGCCTTTCGGCGGAAGCCATGAGGCCAGTGCTTCGGGATCGAGGAAAGCTCTGAAGATCGCGCGTGGCGTCGCACGAATTATCCGGGAAGCCGTATCGATCCTTTTGCCGTCCGAAGCCTCGCCCATCGCATCCTCCCTGTGGCACCACCGCAGGGACCCCATGCAATCTCTGCCGGCGCCGGCTGCATTCGTTATTCTTAGTTCGCTTTGATGCGGATCGCCTTGGCCGCAATCTTCTGGGCCAGCGTCGTTGGATTGCAGGAGAAAATGCTGTCCGGACGCCCGGCCGCGCACCAGACCTGATCATAAGCCAAAAGGCTCTCGTCCATAAAGACAGGCAGATCGACCAGATGGCCGACGGGTGCGACGCCGCCGATGGCAAAGCCGGTTTCGTCGCGAACGCGATCGATATCCGCGCGCTTCAGCCGAACGCCATAAGCCGTTGCAATATAAGCGGTGTCGGCATTGTGGGCGCCGGAAACAAGAAGCAGCGTCAGTGCCTGCGTATCGGCATTGACGAAGACCAGAGATTTCACGATCTGGCCGACGGCGCATCCTGCGGCCTTGGCAGCTTCTTCGGCGGTCCGCGTCGATTGCTCCATGCGCTTGATCGAGATGTCGAGCCCCAGCGTGCGCGCCGCAAGTTCGACGCGCTCCAGGCTGGAAAGCTTCCTGATATCTTCGCTCATAGCTCATCATCCTCCACGTCGAGTTCGATCTGCATCTGATCGTAGGCCGGCTCGACATGATCGGGCGTTTCAGCCAGCACGGTTTCATAATCGAGTGGCGTATGCATGTGGGTCAAGATGGCGTGTTTCGGCGCCAAGCGTTCGATCCATTCGAGCGATTGCTCCAATGAGAGATGGCTCGGATGCGGCCGATACTGCAACGCGTCGATGATCAGAATGTCGAGGTTTTGAACTCTTTCTATCGATTCCGGTGGGAAGTCGCTGATATCGCTGCAATAAGCGAGTTTGCCGATACGGAAGCCCAACGAATGGATATCGCCGTGTACCTGCTTGTGCGGCCAGAAGCGAATCGGACCGCCTGCCCCATTGATCACGAAACTTTTCTCGAGATTTTCGATCAGCACCGGGCGGACGATCGGCGGATAGCTGCTGCCGGCAGGCGTTTCCAGGCAGTAGCGAAAGCCTTCGCGAATGCGGTCCATCGTCGGCGGATCGGCATAGATCGGGATGCGCTCGTTCGAGATATGGAAATAGCCGCGCAGATCATCGATGCCGTGAATATGGTCGGCATGGGCGTGGGTATAGAGAACGGCGTCGATGAAACTGACGCCGGCATGGATCATCTGTTCGCGGAAATCCGGACCGGTATCGATGACGACGGTGGTAATGCCGCCATCCGGTGCGATCTGCTCGATGAGAAAGGCAGCGCGTGTGCGGCGGTTTTTTGCGTTTTTCGGATCGCAGGCGCCCCAATCGCCGGTAATACGCGGAACACCCGGCGACGATGAACAGCCCAAAATGGTGAAGCGTCGCCGGTATGTCACGACGTCAGACCCTCGTCATTTTGGAGAAGCAGCGGAAGGCGTTTTCGGTCGTGATGTCGGCGATTTCGTCCATGCTGACACCGATCGTATCGGCCAGCACTTCGGCAGTGTTGATGACATAGGACGGCTCGTTGCGTTTTCCCCGCCAGCGTTTCGGCGCGAGATATGGCGCATCCGTTTCGACCAGCAGACGATCGTGTGGGACAGTCTTGGCAATCTCACGCAGCTCTTCCGATTTCGGAAAGGTCAGGATGCCGGAAAAGGAAATATAGCCGCCGAGCTCGACGCCAGTCTGCGCAAGGGCAGGGCCGGCGGAGAAGCAGTGGAGGATAAAGGGGAAAGCCCCCTTCCCTGTTTCCTCCGTCAGGATCGCGGCCATATCCTCATCGGCGCTGCGGCTGTGGATGACGAGCGGTAGCTGCGTTTCGCGCGCGGCCGCTATATGGCGCAGGAAACCGGTCTTCTGATCTTCCGGCTTGACGGTGTCGTAGAAGTAATCGAGACCGGCTTCGCCGATCGCTACGATCTTCTCGTGCTGGTTTGCCAACCGCACGAGATCTTCCGTCTGGATATCAAGCTCCTGATCGGCGCTGTTCGGATGAGTGCCGACCGAGCAGAAAACTGACGGATAACGCTGGCTAAGAGCAAGCAATCCGTCGAGCTTCCTGACCTTTGTCGAAATGGTGACCATCTGTTTGACGCCTATCTCGTGAGCGCGAGCGACGATCGCGTCGCGCTCCTCTTCGAAGTCGGCAAAATCCAGATGGCAGTGCGTGTCGATCAGCATGGAAAACCTTATTCGGCAGTCGGCGCGACATAGCGCGGGAAGACCGGCTTTGGGGCCTCCAGCGGCGTTCCGGCAACGAGGCGGCCGGCCTCGCCGAGGGCTGCGAAATCGCGCTTGTCGGCTGGGATGGCGATGAGATCCAAGAGCTTACCCGAGGATTCCGGCATGAAGGGCTGCAGGAGAATGCCGATCTGACGCACGACATCGGCCGTGACATACAGCACGGTTGCCATGCGCGCCGGATCGGTCTTCTTCAGCGCCCAGGGCTCCTGGCTCGCGAAATAGCGGTCGGTTTCGGAAACCACCGCGATGATGGAAGCGAGCGCGCGATGGATCAGCTGCTTGCCCATGTCTTCGCGGGTCGAGGCAAGCAACGCGTCGGCCTGAGCCAAAAGCGCCTTGTCTTCGTCGGTCAGCGGACCGCATTCAGGAATCTGGCCGTCGCAGTTCTTGACGATCATCGACAGCGAGCGGCTGGCGAGATTGCCAATGCCATTGGCGAGGTCGGAATTGATGCGCGTGCCGATCGCTTCTTCGCTGTAGCTGCCGTCCTGGCCGAAGGAGACCTCGCGCAGAAAGAAGTAGCGCACCTGGTCGAGGCCGAAATGGTTCACCAGATTGACCGGATCGACAACGTTGCCGAGCGACTTCGACATCTTCTCGCCCTTGTTGAGCAAGAAGCCGTGGGCATAGACACGCTTCGGCAGCGGCAGCTTCGCCGACATCAGGAAGGCCGGCCAGTAGACGGCATGGAAACGAATGATGTCCTTGCCGATGATATGAAGATCGGCAGGCCAGTATTTCGCCCTCGGATTGTTCCTATCCTCAATGTAGCCGGTCGCCGTGATGTAGTTCGTCAGAGCGTCGACCCAGACATACATGACGTGCGACGGATCGTTGGGCACCTTGATACCCCAATCGAAAGTCGTGCGGGAAATCGATAGATCCTTCAGGCCGGACTTGACGAAGGAAATGACTTCGTTGCGGCGCTCGGCCGGACCGATGAAATCCGGGTTCTCTTCGTAAAGCTTCAGCAGCCGGTCCTGGTATTCGGAGAGCTTGAAGAAGTAGCTTGCCTCCTCCACCCACTCGACCGGCGTGCCTTGCGGCCCGTAGCGCACGCCATCGGCGCGCAGCTCGGTTTCGTTTTCCTGGTAATAGGCTTCGTCACGCACGGAATACCAGCCGGCATAGGAATCCTTGTAGATGTCGCCGGCATCGGCCATCAGGTTCCAGATGTTCTGCGAGGTCTCGTGGTGGCGCGGCTGCGTCGTGCGGATGAAATCGTCATTCGACGCGTTCAGCAGCTTGCCCATCGCCTGGAATTCATCGGAATTGCGATTGGCGAGCTGTTGCGGTTCCATGCCTTCGGCCCGCGCCGTCTGCTGCATCTTCTGGCCATGCTCGTCCGTACCCGTCAGAAAGAAGACATCGCGGCCATCGAGGCGCTGGAAACGTGCCAGCGCATCGGTGGCGATCAGCTCATAGGCATGGCCGATATGCGGCTTGCCGTTGGGATAGGCGATCGCGGTGGTGATGTAGAACGGAGTTTTTTCGGTCATGTGAGGCAGTGGCCCGCTTTTACTGTTACGTCGCTGTTATTCTTGCTCCGCTCGCTTTAGCGCATGTTTGCCATGAGCGAAACACCAAGTTTCGCGCGCGGCATTCGGAACTTCGGGATGGCGCTTTGCTTGACTCGACCCTGCCTCGCCTTTACCCCTCTGGGAGAGTGGAACGCAGGACAGACTTGGCCGTGGATTTCATCGTTTTATGTATTGGTCCGCCTAGCGGCTTCAAGAGGCCGTGAATTTGAGTTTGATTGATTCCTTTCAGCCGCTTTATTCCTTTTCCGGCTTTTTCGTTGGCATGCTTGTGGGCATTACAGGGGTCGGCGGCGGCTCGCTGATGACCCCCCTGCTCGTACTTCTCTTCGGTGTCCATCCGGCAACGGCCGTTGGCACGGATCTGCTCTATGCCGCAATCACCAAGACCGCAGGAACGGCCGTGCACGGCATGCACGGACGCGTCAATTGGAAGGTTGTGAGCCTTTTGGCGTCAGGCAGTGTTCCGGCGGCGCTCGCCATGCTCTGGATCATGGCCGGCGTCAATCGCGAGAGCCCCGCCGTTGCTCATTCCATCACCCTGTCATTGGGCTGTCTTTTGCTTTTGACGGCGCTGATGCTGATTTTCCGTGGCCAGATCCTCGAGGCCATCCGCAAATGGCGCGGCGAACGCGGAACGATATCGCCGCGCAACATTGCTCTGCTCACAGTCATCCTCGGCCTTATGCTCGGTATTCTCGTCACGATGACCTCGGTCGGCGCCGGCGCGCTCGGTGTCACCGTCCTGCTGGTGCTCTATCCGCAGACGGATGTCCGCGAAATCGTCGGCTCCGACATCGTCCATGCCGTGCCGCTGACTTTGATCGGCGGCATGGGCTATTGGTTCATCGGCGAGATCAACTGGACGATGCTGTTCGCCCTGCTGGTGGGGTCAATTCCAGGTATCGTCGCCGGCAGCCTGCTCGCGCCTCGCCTGCATGAGCGGTCCGTGCGCATCATTCTTGCCGTGACACTCGCGATCGTTGCCTGGAAGCTGATCTTACCCTAGGTCGCCGTGAACATAATGCCGGATTGACAGCCGGTACGATCATGCAGCCGCCTTGGAAGGGTTGCCGTAGCCAAAGGCGATTAATCAATTTATAAGAGGTAATGAACCTGATTTCGCCAAAAAATGGATGATCAGGGCCTTTCCCTGGATCGGATGCGGACGTTCGTCCGGGTTGTAGAACGTGGTAGTTTGTCGGCTGCTGCGCGCGAGCTTGGCCTTGGTCAATCGACGGTAACCCGCCATATCAATGAGTTGGAGGCGGCCGTCGGGGTCCCTCTTCTCGGAAGGACCACACGCCGCGTCACGCTCACCGAGGAAGGGAGCCGCTACTATGCAAACTGCCTGCAGATTCTGCGGCTTGTCGAGCAGGCTATCGAAGAAGCAAGAAATGCGCGGCGGTCGCCGGCAGGTGCCGTTCGCCTATCCTGCACTGCCGCTCTCGGCGTCATGCACGTCACGCGGATGATTTTCGATTTTCAAGACCGATATCCGGAGATCAGGATAGATCTTAATCTTACGGACGAGCGCATCGATCTTGCTCGGGAGGGGATTGATATCGCTTTGCGTCTGGGGCCGATTGCCGATGACGCCATGAAGCTCGTTTCCATCGGAAAAAGCCATCGACGGCTCGTGGGTTCGCCCGATTATTTTTGCCGCAAAGGACGGCCCACACGTCCCGCCGACCTCGCGCAGCACGATAGCGTGGTAATGTCCAACATTGCCGGAAGCGATCAGCTTATGCTGTTTGCTCCGGATGGGATGCGTCTGGTGGTTCCGGTGAGCGGAATGCTGCGGGTCGATCACGGCCTCGCTGCTCGCGCTGCTCTGGCGGCCGGCCGCGGCATCGGTCCCGCTCACCTCTGGCTGGTTCAGGATCTGCTCGATGCCGGTACGCTCGAAGTCCTGTTTGACGAGTACGACCTTGAGGCGGTTCCCATCAGCCTGCTCGTCGTGCCCGAACGAGCAGGCGTCGCTCGCGTGCGGCTATTGGTCGATTTCCTCGTCACCGAGTTAAAGAAGCTGCCGGGCATCGCTGTGAACTGAGAGATAGGCAATCGGCCTCAAAGTCCGAACGCTCGCTTTTCACCACGCCAGCCGGTGGTTCGCAAAAATTGCTCCCAGTTCAATGTGTCCGGATCCAAGCGGCGACTCCAGCCGAGATCATGTTCTCCACTGAAATAGCCATATTCGACGGCGTATTCGACCATCCCCAAAATTTCGCGGACGAGCAGCTCGTTGGCGGCGAATTCCGGAAAATACTGCAGGAGGCCGTCCCTGGAAAAGGCGTTCCGATATTCGGCTTTCAGACCCGTTACGCGCCGGAAGGTATCGACCATTTCACGCGGTGAAATGATGTCACCCACGATCGGGAGCGTCTTTCCGTTGTAGCGTTCGGGGTGGGAGAAGATCTCCAGGACGACAGGACCGGTGGCCGTCAACGGATCGACGAAAGGTGCGGCGAAGTCTTCCGGCAGATAGATCGGCAATAGGAGCGTGTCGCCATCATACCGAGGAACATAATATTCGAGCAGGTTGGTGTAGAAGAACGCGAGCATGACGAAGGAGTGCGAGACCGGAAGTCCGCGTATATAATCGGCAACCTTTGCCTTGTCGGTGAAGTGTGGCGCATATTTCGTCCCGCCTGAGATCTTTTCGACATTCTCCAGCGTGCTGAAGACCACATGGCCGACCCCGGCCTCCACGGCAGCATCGGCCAATTGCCGGCCAAGCGGCGCCTCACTCGTGTCCGGCGGCGCGATAGGAGGCGTCATCAGGAAGGCGCCGGCAGCGCCCTCGAAGGCACCCACGAGTTCCTTTGTCCGGCCGAGTTCGAGCGGCACCGTCACGATTTCCGCCCCTAACGCCTGCAGCGCGCGCGCTGAGGGTGAATCCTTGCTCCGAGTAAGCGCACGGACGCGGAAGCGTTGACTTTGAAGCAGCGTCGTCGCCACGCTTCGCCCTTGCTTGCTCGTCGCACCGACAATCGCGATCAACGGTTTGTCATGTAGTGTCACGGTTAGTCTCCAATCCAATTCCACAGCCGAAGGGCTGCGGCACCTTCAAATGAGACCGATCACTTCAGCTGGGATACGGTCTGACCATGAAGGTAGGGGGCCGCATCGCGCTGCACTACACGCTGGTAATGGATTACATCATGCCGTTTTTTGGATATATCGCCGTGATGATCCGCATGCATCTCTCGCTGCAAAACTGAGGAATGCAGCGAGTTTTCATTCCCAGAAATCGCATGGGGAAGCTAGGCTGAAAGCTGCTGTTTGAGCTCGCCGAGGATGGTAATCAGCGTCTGCTTACGATCGAGATTATAGGCTTGCGACACGTTCAGCCGCTCTGTGGTCTCGGAATGCAGCCGTGCCAGCCTTTCGGCCGTCGAAATCGAGCCGTCAAGCGCGGCGGCGCGGGCTCGCTCGATGATATCGTCGCCGATATGCGACAGGAAGAAGCCGAAGATCGTGTCGCTGTCTTTGCCGGAAAGCGCGTCAGCGAGTCGATGCATTGCCTTGCGTGCCGCAGGTCCGTCTGCCGAAAGCACCTGGTGGTAAGCTTCGATGATCTCGCCGCCACCGTAGTTCAGGAGCTTGAGCGCCTCGCTGACGCTGCCTTTGGCTGCTGAAAGCACGTCGTTCCCCTGCCCTGGCGGCACACCAAGATTTTCGAGCGCCCAGCGCAGAGGCTCGTTTTCGAGCGGCGCGAGCTTCAGAGGCAGACAGCGCGAGCGTATTGTCGGCAAAAGCCGGCCTGGCGCATGCGACAGCACCAGGAACAAAGCGCGCTTCGGCGGCTCCTCGAGGATTTTCAGGATGGCGTTGGCCGCGCTTCGGTTGAGATCGTCGGCGGGATCGATGATGACGATTCGCCAGTTGCCGGTACCTGATGTCTGCGAGAAGAATTTTCCGGCGCGGCGCACTTCGTCGACGGTGATCGCGGATTTCATCTTGCCGGTCTTGTCGTCGACCGGCCGGCTCAAATGCAGCAGATTATGCGATGCCCCGCCGGAAATCTGCCGGCTGACGACGGATGCCGGGTCGGGATCGCCGATCGTCTCCGGCGCAGATGCCGGATCGGGATGGGAGAGGACGTGATTGGCGAAACGGAAGGCAAGGGTCGCCTTACCGATGCCTTCGGGGCCTTCGATCAGCATGGCATGATGCCCCTTGCCGGAGCGATAGGATTGGGCGAGGAAGGCTTCGGCTTCTTGATGGCCGAACAGCTTCGTATTGTCCTGCGGAGGAATGGCGCCGTCGAGGACACCCGGTCGCTCGTCGCTCATTGCGCGGCTTCCGATCTGGCGACGATATTGGCAGCGCCGAGCCTCTTGTCGACGATCCCGACAATTTCGGCGGCGATCTCATCTTCCGGCTTCAGGGCGTCGATGACGTGGCAACGCTCGGGCTCGCGGGCGGCGATATCGAGGAATGCTTCGCGGCGCTTCTCGTGGGTCTGCATCTCTTCCTTTTCGAAGCGATCGGGTGCGGTTACGGCGGAGGCGCGCTTGCGTGCGCGCTCCAGACCGACTTCGGCGGGAATGTCGAGAATCAGCGTGCAATGCGGAATGACGCCGTTGACGGCAACCCTCTGCAGAGCCTCGATATAGTCAGGCTCGAGATTGCCCGTCACACCCTGATAGACGCGCGAGGAATCCATGAACCGATCGCAAAGGACGATGGTGCCGCGCGAAAGTGCCGGACGAATGACGTCCTCGACATGATCGTTGCGGGCAGCAGCGAAGAGGATCGCCTCCATGCGCGTGCCGAAGGTTTCCGCAGCACCTGAAAGCAGGACGTGCCGTACCGCTTCCGCTCCTGGTGAGCCTCCGGGTTCACGCGTTACCAGAACCTCGTGGCCACGCTCGCGCAACCGCTCAGCCAGCCGGCGAATCTGGGTGGATTTGCCAGCCCCCTCGCCGCCTTCAAAGCTTACGAATAATCCGTTTGCATCAGCCAATGATCATGTCCTGCACTTTTCGCGTGCCATTCGTGCGGCGTGCGATACGCATCCTGTTTAACCCAAGACATGTTCAGGTGGAACCGTGCATGTCCCGGTCTCCGCCACTCTATATGGGGTGTGAACAGAGATTTCGCGAGCCTTACAGCCCACTCACGTCGGCAAAGGCTTGTCCCACAGCCAGGAGAACAGCAGCGATTCCGTCAGTTCCATGAAGGCATCGAAAGCGCGGCGACCCAATGTGCCCCGCTCGACCGATTCCTTCGTATAGAGTGGCAGCTCTCGTAGCAGACGCGCGCCCAGAAAGACGCGGAGAGTTCCGGCTTCATAATCCGCAGCCACCGGCGCCGTCAGCGGCCAGCGATAGACGATGCGAGCAGATAGCCGGTCCGGCGTGTCCACAGGGACGTATATATCGACGGGTATCTTAGCCCGCAGGCCGACGGTCGATGCGGCGCCGCCATAGACGCTGGCGTCGCCGATCACTTCGCCATCGGCGAAGATACGCTGGCTCTTGAAATTGCTGAGCCCCCATTCGAGGACGCGTCGCGTCTCCTCGATGCGCTCCTTGTCGCTCTTCAACCCTCCGAGTGCGAGGAACAGCCGGCGGCCATCGCGCTGAATGGACGCTACGATCGAAAAGCCTTCCCCTTCCGCAAAGCCAAGCCCCAGACCATCCACGCCGATATTGAGCAGAAGCATCGGGTTCTTGTTGCGCTGATAGATCTTGTTCCAGGTGAAGTCGGCCTGCCCGAAATATTTGTAGAGATCCGGGTGCTTCTCCTGCAGGTCCTGAGCCAGCATGACCATCTCTCGCGCGGAAACCTTGCCGCCGGCATTGGGATCGTCGGCATCCGGCAGGCCGGTGGAATTGGTGAAGGTGGACCGGGACATCCCGATCTCTCTTGCGCGCGCCGTCATGCGACGGGCAAATTCGCGTTCGCTGACAGACATGCCTTCCGCCAGAACGATACAGGCGTCGTTTGCCTGCTGCACGGCAATACCCTGGATCAGATCGCCGACGCGGATGCGCGATTTCAGAGCTGCGAACATTGTCGATGCGCGTGAGGGAGCGCCGCCCGTACGCCAGGCATTTTCCGAGACGGGATATTCGGTATCGAGATTGATCTCCCCTCGCCCGATCGCATCGAAAACGACATCCAGCGTCATCAGTTTCGCAAGCGACGCAGGCGAAATCAGCTGATCCTCGTTTTTGGCAAGCAGGATAGTACCGGTCGACGCCTCGATCATGAATGCCTGCGCGGCTTTCGTGTCGAAAGCACCTGGCGCGGCCGGCTGCGCGAAGGCCGTGACATTCGCGAACCCGAGGAGAAGAAGGAACAAAAGAATCAAGCGCTTTGGCATATCGCCCCCTTCATCCGACCACCGGCACGATTATTTTAGTGACGGGTTAAGATTCAGGCAATGACGCCGATCAATCGACCTGCGTGGTACCCTGACGCTGGCGGCGATAGGACGAGAGAATCGATTCCTGCGTGAGGCCGTCGTTACGAACCATGACCGCATCGAAAGCGAGGTCGACATAAACTGTTTTGACCGGCGCATTCTGATAGGCGGCGACAGCCGAACCGATCGATTGATCGTCAAGGCTTGCCAGTCGAGGCGTGAAATCAGGTCGTTCACGGGGAATCGGCCCGATTTGCGGCAGAACGATCATGACCGGCTCGGCGCCCTCGGCGGCAGGCATTGCGCCTCCGTTCCAGGTCATCGGCGGCAGATTGTTGCGCTTGTCGCCACTGTAGGCAGGCTTCGGCGCATCAGCGAAGGCCGTTGCCGAATAGGGCGCCTGGCGTGGGACGGGTGCGATCGCCGGCGCGGCATCAAAGCTGCGCACCTGACGGCTGGGGCGCGTCGGTGTTGGGGTATACGAATCTGGCAGCTGATCAGCAGTCATCCGGCCGGCAGAGGCCACCATCACACCAGTTGCGATCTGGCCACCCGGATTGATACCAGGCAGACGCGAACCCTTCGGGATGTAAGAAGCCATCAGATAGGGTTCGTCATGACCGTCCATGCGGGCGCGGCCGACATATTGCACGCGTACGTCGCCGGTGCCGCTGTGCTGAAGGTCGAGCAGCTGTGCCGTCTTGTTCGAAAGGTCGATGATGCGGCCGGGATGGTATGGGCCGCGATCGTTGACGCGAACGATGATGGAGGAGCCGGTCTCGACGTTGGTGACGCGGGCATAGCTCGGCAGCGGGAAGGTCGGATGGGCGGCGGTCAGCGACTGCTGGTCGTAGACTTCGCCGTTGGCGGTCAGGCGGCCGTGAAAGGCCGAACCGTACCAGGAGGCGACGCCGACCTTGTTATAGCCGAAATCTTCCTTGGGGTAATACCACTTGCCCTTCACCTGATAGGGATTGCCAACCATGAAGCGGCCGCCGCCCTTCGGCACCGGACCGTTATTGACGACGCGTGGGCTCGCCTTCACGCCATATTCCTTCTCGGAGAAATATTCCTTGCCGTGCTGGCGCTTGCTGGGCGCTTTCTGCGTCGTTCCGCAGGCCGTGATGGTTGCGCACATCAGTGAGAGAGCAAACCAACGCATGGCCGTTGTGTATGTCACCGCCCGATTTTCGAATGTCATCTGTCCCAAGCCGCTACTCATTACTTTGACGGAGGTCTGCTACCGGTAGTCCCTCGTTCCGGTATCCTGCTACGCTCCAATCACCTAACGGTGCTTTAATCATGATTGCAGTTTGTCCATTTTGCGATGCAAATTGAGCGCACCGAAGAAATTCCGAAGATCATGGTTAATGCCCAGTAAAGCGCTGCCAGCTTCAAGTAGTCTCAATCAAAATCGTTTCGCACCGGTAATGGACTGCTTTCTGATCGCCACCCGCCTGTCCGGATTGCAACAGATGCACTCGGTTTGTGATTGCGTTGGGATCTTGATGGGCAGATTTGGAGCAGTTCTTTTCAGTGCTTGTATCAAGTCGCATCAGTAGTTCGCCGCGATAGATGCCGCCGACTCTATCGCCCCGATAACGTGCTTCAGCTTGTCCGGGTTGCGGGTGCAATAAATGGCAACGACTTTTTCCCGCTCGATCTGCAGCGCGGTGGTCTGCACGATGTTTCCGCCCTCTATCGTCACGAAGCCTGGCAAGCCGTCGATAATCGCATAGCGGATCAGTTGCGAGGGCTGTGCCCGGAAGATTTGGGCCAGCTGCTCATGAAGCCGTAGGGTGGCAGGAAGCCCGATGTGTGGTCGCTGCGATGTCGGCACCTTGCCGCCGCCGTCGGCATAGACAATGACATCTTCTGAAAGCAAGGCCTGAAGAGAGGCCATGTCACCCGTTCTCGACGCAGTGAAGAAGGCCGTGGCAAGCTTGAGCCCCTCTTCCTTGCCGATGGCGAAGCGCGGCCGGGCCTCGGTGACATGCGCCCGCGCCCGGCTTGCAAGCTTGCGACAGGCGGCCGCCTCACGACCAATTGCCGAGGAGATCTCATCGAAATTCATGCCGAACACGTCATGCAGAAGAAAGGCGGCTCGCTCCAAAGGCGAAAGACGCTCCAGCGCCAGCATCAGCGGCATGGTTATATCGTCAGCGGCATCGCCGTCCTCCGGATCGAAAATCGGCTCCGGCAGCCAGGAACCCACATAGGATTCCCGGCGGCGGCGGGCCGATTTCAGCTCGTTGAGGCAAAGCCGGGTGACGACTGTCCGCAGGAACGCCGCCGGTTCGCGGACCGAGGCGCGATCGGTTGCCAGCCAGCGCAGCCAGCTATCCTGCACGATATCCTCGGCATCCGCGACCGATCCGAGCATTCTATAGGCGAGCCTGACAAGGCGTGGACGCAGCTCGGAGAAGATCGGGTCGGACGTCACCTCATTCATTGGCCGCAAACTCGCGTGCGAATGGATTGGCCTCGCGGCCACGGGCGAACTGCAGCGCCGTCAGCGCTACCCGCCGGCCGAGATGGCGGGCGGTCGCGAGATCGGATGCGGGCGGCGCAGTCTCCGGACCTTCGTCCGTATTCGCCTGCGCTGCCGCGCCAAGCCAGAAGCCGAGCCGGTTCATGTCTTCTTCCGAGCCCGTTGAAGAGCAATTGGCCGGCGGCAGATCGAGACCGACCCAATGCATTCCATGCTGGGCTGCGAAGATTACCATCTGCATCAGCGTCGAAAGCTTGTCACCGGATCGTGACCCCGAGGTTGTGAAACCAGCCGCGATCTTGTCCCTCCACAAATAGCCCCTCGCAAGAACGGTCTTCGACGTCGCTTCCTGAAATGCTTTGAATGGTGCAGAAACTGCGCCCATATAGGTCGGCGAGCCAAAGATGATCGCATGCGCCGCATTGAGATCATCCCAATGGTGCTCCACCCTGTCCACGGTAACGACTATCGCCTCCGCGCCATCAATCTCTTCGACCCCTGCCCTGACGGCCTCGGCCTGCCGGCCGGTATGTCCGTAGCCGCTATGATACACGATTGCGATGCCCTGCCAGATCATTGTCATCTCCTTCGAATTTAGCGTTGCGAAGGACATGACAAGGCATGGGCGCGGATTGTGACATGCCTGGATTTTACGAGAACGTAAAAATTGGGAAAGCCCTTTGGCGGAAGAGGTGGGATTCGAACCCACGGTACGGTTTCCCGCACGCCGGTTTTCAAGACCGGTTCCTTAAACCACTCGGACACTCTTCCAAGCAACTGAAAAGGCCTGAAAAATCTAGGCAGTGCTGATTTTTCGAAACCGGGTGTGGCTACCGGTATTCTGCCCAATCACTCGACGGCTGGCTTTTTAGCAGCTTTGGTCGCCGCGTCAACTTGTTACGCCTAACTCCCTCGCATTCTCGAGGTCGGCTGGAATGGCAATTGAGGAATGTCGATCGGTTCAGGTAGCGCTGTGGGGAGTTCATGTCGTCAGCGCGCTAAAAATAAGGTGGCCCTGCCGCTGGAAAGGGCCGGGCCACCTTCGCCAGGTCAGGGGTCAAATCTGACTGAAGCAGGCTATTAATAAGTTATACTTAGCTTTTGTCAATTATCAGTACGCCGGACCAAGCACTTGATGCTCGGCGCCGTGTTGATGGCTTCGGCTATCCGGGATAGTTTTCTCCCATGACTTCTGACGATCCTTCCCTCTCGCTCGGCACCAAGCCACTCGCCGGCCCTGCCCTCACCGCTTTTTTTAGTCGAGATGCCGTCGTGGTCGCGTCGGAGTTAATCGGAATGCGTTTCACGGTTGTGGGGATAGGCGGTCGTATCGTCGAGACGGAAGCCTATAGGCCCGATGACGAGGCGTCCCATGCATATCGCGGGCCGACACCGCGCAATGCGGCCATGTTCGGACCGGCCGGCCATGTCTATGTCTATCGCTCCTATGGCATTCACTGGTGTTTGAATTTCGTTTGCACCAAGGGGAGCGCCGTGCTCATTCGGGCGATCGAGCCGGAAAACGGCATCGAAGACATGATCCGGCGGCGAGGACTGGCTGACATCGTCTCGCTGTGCAACGGGCCGGGCAAGCTTTCGCAGGCGCTTGCTATCGATATAAGCCTCGACGGTCGCTCGCTGGACGTGCCTCCGTTTTCGTTATCTATTGCCGAACCGGTGCCGGTCGTTTCGGGCAAACGCATCGGCATCACGAAGAATATCGATCCGCTCTGGCGCTTCGGTGCTGCTGGCTCGCGCTTCGTCAGCCGCCGTTTCCCGTAATCATGGTCAAAAAAGACCGCCGGGGTGGTGCCCGGCGGCCGTCTGGCCACACAGTGAAACTGGAAAGACTGCGTGGCAAGCTTTTCCGCTCTCTATCGAATCGCGAAACGCTTGTTCTATGATTTCTCAACGCATTCCGGACGGAAAACCGCTTAGCACTTTTCCTGGAAATGCTCTATTCCATCGCGACACTGTGGTCGACCGCCGGCGGCGCCTTCGGCTTGCGCAAGAGTACCAGCAGCGGCATGGCGAAGATCGACATCAGCATCAGCAGCTTGAAGTCGTCGATATAGGCGATGATAGTCGCCTGCGTCGTGATCATGCCGTCAAGCGAGGCCCTGCCGACCGCCGTGAACGGGCTCACGCCCTGCGCGGCCGTGAGGTCGAAATAACGGTTGAATGGCGTGACATAGGCGGCGATGTTGGCATGGTTGACCTGTGTGTTCTCGGTAATCAGCATGGAGACGACCGAGATTCCAACGCTGGAGCCGATGTTGCGCGAGAGATTGTAGAGGCCCGTCCCCTCGCCGCGCATCTGCGCCGGCAGCGTCGCAAAGGCGATCGTGGTCAGGGGCACGAAGAGGAAGCCGAGGCCGGCACCCTGAACGAAGCCGACCGATATCAGCGTCCATTGTGAAACATCCGGCGTCCAGCCCGTCATGTCGTACATGGCCCAGGCCGTCAGCGCGAGGCCGATGAACAATAGCCAGCGCGTGTCGACCTTGCCGATCAGGCGCCCCACGAGGAACATGCAGAACATGGTGCCGAGGCCGCGCGGTCCCATGACGATGCCGGCAGTGACGACCGGATAGCCCATCAATGTCTGCAGATAGGGCGTCATCAGCGCCAGCGATGCCAGATAGGTCACGCCGACGATGAAGATGAACAGAATGCTGACGGCAAAGTTTTGGTCCATGAAAAGCCGCGGATTGACGAAGCTTCGCTCGGCCGTGAACATGTGCACTAGGAAGAGATAGAAGGCGCTGACGCAGACGAGTGCCTCGATGATGATCTCGCTCGAATAGAA
This sequence comes from Rhizobium sp. BK312, assembly GCF_014193605.1. NCBI lineage: Bacteria > Pseudomonadati > Pseudomonadota > Alphaproteobacteria > Hyphomicrobiales > Rhizobiaceae > Rhizobium > Rhizobium sp. BK312. Next base: position 16,105 of record NZ_JACHZP010000001.1, read on the forward strand.
CCAGTCGAGCTGCTCGCCGCGATCGAGGAAAAGCTGCAGGCCGGCAATCGCGATAGAGAGCATGCCGAAGCCGAACCAGTCGAGCTTGGCGAGTGCATCGAGCTTGGTTTCCGTTACGTAGACGACGATGCCGAAGAAGGCGAGCGCGCCGATCGGTACGTTGATATAGAATACCCAGCGCCAGCTGATATTGTCGGTCAACCAGCCGCCGATGACGGGACCCAGCACCGGCCCGACCATGACCGAGACGCCGAACAGCGCCATGGCGCGGCCGCGCTCCTCGACATTGTAGATATCGAGCAGGATGCCCTGCGACAAAGGTACGAGCGATGCGCCGAACAGGCCTTGCAGCAGGCGGAAGCCGACGATCTGTATCAGCGACTCCGACAGGCCACACAGCACCGAGGCGGCGACGAAGCCGGCGATAGCGACCAGCAAGACCCGCTTGCGGCCGAATTTTGCCGAAAGGAAGCCCGAGGGTGGCGTCATGATCGCCGCTGCGACGATATAGGACGTCAGGACCCAGTTGATCTGGTCGGCGCTGGCCGAAACGTCGCCCTGGATATGCGGCAGGGCGACGTTGGCGATGGTGGTGTCCAACGCCTGCATGATGACAGACAGGATGACGCAGGCGGTGATCGCACCGCGATTGGCGACTGGCGCCGACGGCGAGGCGGTGGTGGCGTTACTCATGATCCTGACCGCGTGAGCGGCCCAGCAGGTTGGTGATGAAATCAGGCAGGCCGCGGGCGTGGCCCGTGTCGACATCGGCGACGACGCTCATTCCGACGCGCAACGGAGGCTTGCCCGCCGTGTCGTCGATATTGATGATCATCGGTATGCGCTGCACGACCTTCACCCAGTTGCCGGTCGTGTTCTGCGCTGGCAGAAGCGAGAAGCTGGAACCGGATGCCGGCGCAATGCTGGCGACCGTGCCCTTCCACGTCATACCCGGATAGGCATCGACGGAGATATCGACCTTCTGGCCGGGCCGCACATAGGTCAGCTCGGTTTCCTTCGGGCTGGCATTGATCCACATATGCGTTGTGGAAACCAGCGAAAAACCAGGCTGGGACGCAGTCAGATAAGCGCCGACCTGCAGGGAGGGAACATTGGCGGTCACTCCGTCAAAGGGGGCCCTCACCACGGTATCGTCAAGTTCGCGCTGCGCATTGTCGACTGCGGCCTTGGCCTGCAGATAAAGCGGGTTCTGTTCCGCAGGCAGATCGGCAGCGCCTTCACCGCCCAACTGTGCAAGGGTCGCGGCGGCCGTGGCCTTTGCGACCAATACCTTCTGCTGTGCCGCTTCGAGATTGTGTCTGGCTTGGTCGAGAGCTGCCTTGGAAGCGACCGAATTGGTGATCAGGTTCTGCTGGCGGTCGAGTTCCGTCTGATAATACGGGATGTCGGCCTGTGCCTGGGCGATTTCCGCCAGGGACTGTTTGTAGCTCGCCTGCAGGTTCAGGATCTGGTTCCTGGCATTGCCGAGCTGCGCTTTCGCGCCTTCGAGCGCAATCCGGAACGAATCAGGCTTCAGGCGGAAGAGCACCTGCCCTTTCTTCACCACTTCGTTTTCATGCACGTCGACCGATATCACCGTGCCGGAAACGTCGGTGGAAACACCAACCATATCGGCCTGGATATAGGCATTGTCCGTGGACATGATCTGCCCGCCGGTGACGTAGTAATAGCCGCCAATGACGAGCGCGACAGGCAGCAGTGCAAACAGCACCGGTCGCGTCAGCTTGCGGCGCTTGCGAGGCATTTCTGGGGGCGAGATCGGCGCCGCCGCTGCAGCCGCCGCCGGCTGTGGTGAGGGATTGGAGGACGGGGCCTCGGCCACCGGGGCCTCAGTCTGTTCAGCGGAATTTGCGTTCGCGGGTATGCGGATTGAGGAAGAAGCTTCAGCCATGTTGTAACTCTTTGTCGACTGCCTTTGAACGGCAGGCGCTAATCAGGTTCGATTTCATAAGGATAAGCAATTCGTAGATGCGCTCTTGATCCTCCTGCGAGGCTCCTTCGAGCGCTTCCCTGCGTGTCAGGTCGCCCATACCGCGCATCGTGTCCATCAATGGTCGGGCTTCGTCGCGCATGTAGAGCAGCCAGCTTCTTCGATCGTTTGGATGCTGCCGACGCTCCACCAGACCGCGTTCGCTGAGCTTATCGAGGATGCGAACCAAGGTGATCGGCTCGATTTCCAGCATTTCGGCCAGGCCAGCCTGGTGAATGCCCTCGTTGTTTGCGAGGTAGGCGAGCGTCTGCCATTGCGAACGCGTCAGGCCAAGATCTTTTGCGCGCTGCTCGAATCGCTTCCGAAGAAGCCGGGCAACGTCATGGAGAAGAAAGCCGAGAGTAGGTGTCGAATTCATCTATAAGAAGCCTGCTATTCATAAGCAACCTTATAATGATTGCTACGTATAGTAAGCGCGCATGCGATACAAGGGGTATGTGATCAACAAATGGCGATGACACAAGATGTCGCAGCCGCCCGTGGCGCTTTGGGCCAGGTATGAACGAAGCGCCAATAAAGGCCTTTAACGCTCAATCAAAAAAGCGCAGCTCACTCGGCTGCGCCTTCTGCAGTTTTGCAAATGGAGAGAGCAGCCTGGCTAGCGGCGATTCAGCAGGCCGATGAGATATCCGAGCCCGGCTGCCGCGACGACCATGAAAATCGGCTCCTCGCGAACGCGCTCGCGCAGCTGCTCCGTAAGTTCCTGGGCTTCTTCCGTGACGACAGACTTCGCTCCCTGCCCTACGGCTGCCACGCTTTGCGAAAGCTTTGCCAAATCTTCCCGCAATGCTGCGACCTGGGCGGCAAGATCTTCCATTGCCGTTTCCGTCTGCGCCCGCGCCGAAGATGAGGGAGTGGAAGCTGATTTCGTGTCTGCCATCATGTGCTCCTCATGTTTTCTCGTTGCTAAAACGCCGCTGCCTATCAAAGGTTCCGGCATAGCTGCGCCTCATTGGGCGATTTCCCCACTGGCTCTTCAATTCCGGTTCGGATTGTTCTAAGGAACTCCGATTGTTTCGCCGTGTGCGAAGACTTGATGATGACGAGGTTTGCTTTCCGATGTTCGACGTGCTGAGAAAAATCGCCCAAACCTGGCTTGCCAAGGGCCTGTTGCTTCTTCTTGCGGCAGCCTTTGGTGTATGGGGCGTCGAGCGGTCCCTCATCACCGGCGGCAGCAGCAATACGGTTGTCACGGTTGGCGATCAGCATATCGATACCAATGAATTCCGTCTCGCCTATCGTCGACAGATGCAGGCGATCAGCCAGCAGTTGCGCATGCAAATCACGCCGGAACAGGCGCGCGCCTTCGGTATCGGGCAGCAGACGGTGTCACAGCTGGTCGCCGGCGCCTCCCTCGATCAACTTGCCGCCGATATGGGTCTCGGTCTTTCGCAGGATCGGCTGGCCAAGCTGATCGGCGACGATCCTGCTTTCAAGGCGACGAATGGCGCTTTCGACCGCCAGAAATTCGACCTGCTGCTGCGCAACAGCAACATATCGCCCGATGATTACATCAAGGAGCGCAGCAAGGTCGCAATCCGCGGCCAGATTGTCGAGGCCGTATCAAACGGTTTTACCGCACCGACAGTCCTTGTCGACGCCGTCAAGCAATATCACAACGAGACCCGCAGCATCGATTACCTGTTGCTGACCAACGCCAACATCGATCCCGTCAAGGCCCCGGCCGACGACGTGCTGCAGAAGTGGTTCGATGGCGTGAAGTCGAAATATCGTGCGCCCGAATATCGCAAGTTCGCCTTTGTGAAGTTGCAGGCCGAGGATATCGCCGACACCGCGAGTGTTACGGATGACGAAGTGCGTGCGCAGTTCGATAAGCGCAAGGACAGCTTCACCACGCCCGCAACCCGCACGATCGAGCAGCTGACCTTCGCCAATAAGGATCTCGCCAATGCTGCAGCCGATGCGCTGAAGACGGGGACGACCTTCGATCAGCTCGTCTCCGACCAGGGCAAGAAGCCTTCCGACGTGCTGCTCGGCACCTTCACCAAGGATCAGGTTCCGGATAAGACCGTTGCCGAAGCAACCTTCGCCGTTTCCAAGGAAGGCGGCACCACTCCCGTCGTCGAAGGTTCGTTCGGGCCGGTGATCCTGCGCGTGACCAATGTGAAGAACGAAACGGCGAAGAATTTCGACGACGTCAAGGAAGATATTCGCAAGCAGATTGCGCTCAGCAACGCCGCAAACGAGATCACCAGCGTCCACGACAAGTTCGAAGACCTGCGGGGCTCCGGCGCATCGCTGCAGGATGCGGCATCGCAGCTTAAGCTTAAACTCGTCACCGTCGATTCGATCGATCAGACTGGCCTTGATCAGAATGGCAACGAGATAAAGGATCTTCCGGCCCGCCAGCAGCTGCTTTCGGAAGTCTTCAAGGCCGATCAGGGCGGCAACCCCGCTCCTCTGACGGTCGGTAATGACGGCTATATCTGGTACGATGTGACGAACATCACGCCCGATCACGATCGTCCGCTTGCGGAAGTGCGCGAAAAAGCCGTTGCCGACTGGACTGCCGAACAGCAGAAGATTGCGCTCGCTGCCAAGGCGGTCGAGCTGAAGCAGGAAGCGCAGAAGGGCAAGTCGCTTGCCGATATCGCCGCGCCGCTTGGTATCGCTGTTGAAAGCAAGAGCGGCATCACCCGCTCGACGGACGATCCGGTTTTGGGTCGCGGCGGTATCGCTGCAGCTTTCTCCGGTCCCGTCGATACGGCCGGAAGCGCCATCGGCGCCGATGACACCACGCAGATCCTGCTCAAGGTCACCGATGTCAACGACAATCCGACGACCGATGCGCTAAGCAACGACGATCAGCAGGTTGCCCAGATCGCCAACGCCGCCGGCGACGACATTCTCGATCAGATGGTCAGCCAGCTGCAGGGCAGATATACCGTCACGGTCAACCAGAGCCTCGCCGAACAGGCGATGTCCCGCTAGACCCGGTCGGGAGGATGGATAGTCGATGAGCGAATTGAAGCCTTTTCTCGCCAAGGTCGCCAATCGCGAGGCATTGACGCGGGATGAAGCCCGGCAGGCATTCGAAATCCTGATGTCGGGTGAGGCCACGCCGTCTCAGATCGGCGCATTCCTGATGGCTCTGCGAGTGCGCGGCGAAACTGTCGACGAAATCGTCGGCGCCGTGACCACGATGCGTGCCAAGATGCTGCCGGTGAAAGCCCCGGCCGATGCCATCGATATCGTTGGAACAGGCGGCGACGGTGTCGGAACCTATAATATCTCGACGCTGGCCGCGTTCATCGTCGCCGGCGCCGGCGTACCCGTCGCCAAGCACGGCAACCGCGCCCAGAGCTCCAAGGCCGGCACCGCCGATACGCAATCCGTGTTGGGCATCAAGCTCGATATCGGGCCGGAGACGATCGCCCGCTGCATTCGGGAAGCCGGCATCGGCTTCATGTTCGCGCAGCTGCATCATTCCTCGATGCGCCATGTCGGTCCCTCGCGCGTCGAACTCGGCACGCGGACGATCTTCAATCTACTTGGGCCTTTGTCCAACCCTGCTGGCGCCCGTCGCCAGCTGCTCGGCGTCTTCGCGCCGCAATGGGTGCTGCCGTTGGCCGAGGTGCTGAAGGATCTCGATGCGGAAAGCGTCTGGGTCGTGCACGGCGACGGTCTGGACGAAATCACCACGACCGGCAAGACCTCCGTCGCAGCACTTGAGAATGGCAAGATCCGCACTTTTGAGCTAACACCGGCCGACTTTGGCCTGCAGCATGCCGACCTTGCCGATCTCAAGGGTGGCGATGGCGTTGCCAATGCTGCAGCCCTTCGTGCCGTGCTCGCCGGCGAAAAGAACGCCTATCGCGACATCGCGCTTGCCAATGCGGCGGCCTCACTGGTCATTGCCGGCAAGGCGGAAACGCTGCATGATGGCATGAAGCTCGCGGCCCATTCGCTCGATAGCGGCGCCACCGCCGTTGCGTTGGAAAAGCTTATCGCCGTTTCCAACGAGGAAGAACAGGACTAGGACGTCATGACCGATATCCTTCAAAAGATCGAGGCCTACAAGCGCGAGGAAATCGCCGCTGCCAAGGCCAGACTTTCCCTTGCCGACCTAAAGGCGATGCAGGCCGGACAGTCCGCGCCGCGCGGTTTCCATAAGGCGCTGCTCGCCAAAAAGGATGCCGGCGCTTTCGGCCTGATTGCCGAGATCAAGAAGGCAAGCCCTTCAAAGGGGCTCATCCGCCCCGATTTTGACCCGCCTGCCCTCGCCAAGGCCTACGAAGCCGGCGGTGCCGCCTGCCTTTCGGTGTTGACCGATACGCCAAGTTTCCAGGGCGCTCCGGGATTCCTGACGGCTGCCCGCGCGGCCTGCTCGCTGCCGGCACTGCGCAAGGACTTCATGTTCGACACCTATCAGGTACAGGAAGCTCGTGCCTGGGGTGCCGATTGCATCCTTCTCATCATGGCTTCGCTTTCGGATGATGATGCCGAGCGTCTTCAGGACGAGGCATTCGGCCTCGGCATGGACGTGCTGGTCGAGGTGCACGACGCCGAAGAGATGGAGCGTGCGCTAAATCTCTCCTCCCCGCTGATCGGCATCAACAACCGTAATCTGCGCACTTTCGAAGTCAGCTTGACGGTCAGCGAGAACCTGGCACCCATGGTGCCGGAGGATCGGCTGCTGGTCGGCGAAAGCGGCGTCTTTACCCATGCCGACTGCAAGCGCCTCGAGGCCGTCGGCATCAGCACCTTCCTCGTCGGCGAAAGCCTCATGCGCAAGGACGATGTGACGGCGGCAACGAAACTGCTTCTGAACGGCGAAACCGGCATTCTGGCGGCTGAGTGAAATGAGCACCGAGAAGGCCGGTCTTACGCATATCGACGCTTCGGGCGAAGCTTATATGGTCGATGTTGGCGACAAGGCCGAGACGGCACGCAGTGCCACCGCGACCGGCTACGTCAGGATGAAGCCGGAGACCCTGATGCTGATCCGCGAGGGCAACGCCAAGAAGGGTGATGTCATCGGCACGGCGCGGCTTGCCGGCATCATGGCAGCGAAGCAGACCAGCAATCTCATTCCGCTCTGCCATCCCCTCATGTTGACGAAGGTTGCCGTCGACATCGTAGAGGATGCCACCCTGCCCGGCCTGCGTGTCACCGCGACGGCAAAACTGACCGGCCGCACCGGCGTCGAGATGGAAGCACTGACGGCGGTTTCCGTCGCCTGCCTGACGATCTACGACATGGCCAAGGCCGCCGACCGCAGCATGGAAATCGGCGGTATCATTCTATTGGAGAAATCCGGCGGCAAATCGGGGGATTTCCGCCATCCGGGGGCCTGACACATGAGCCTATTGCCCGTTGCCGAAGCGCAGGCGCGCCTATTGGACAGTGCAGCGCCGATCCATCGTGTTGAAAGCGTTCCACTCGATATGGCCGAAGGCCGGGTTCTGGCTAAAGATCTTACGGCCCGCCTGACGCAGCCGCCTTTCGACGCTTCGGCGATGGATGGTTACGCGCTGCGCTTCGATGATGCGGCAATGCCGGGTTCGGAGTTGCAGGTCATCGGCGCCTCTGCCGCTGGCCACGCCTTCGATGGTAGCGTCGGCAAAGGCGAAGCGGTTCGCATTTTCACCGGCGCGCCCGTTCCGGCCGGCGCCGATTCGGTGCTTTTGCAGGAGGACGCCGAGCGCCTGGAAGGCGATCGTATCCGCACGACCTATCCCTTGCGCAAGGGGCAACATATTCGCCCGCGCGGACAGGATTTCCTGGAAGGAGAAGTGGTGCTTTCCACCGGCACCGTTATGGATTTTTCGCGCCTTACGGTCGCCGCGGCCATGAATCATCCGGCATTGGATGTCTATCGCCGGCCGCTTGTGGCGATTCTCGCAACCGGCGACGAACTCGTCGCGCCCGGCAATGAACCAGGGCCATCGCAAATCATTGCCTCGAATACCTTTGGCATTGCTGCACTCGCGCGCAATGCCGGCGCGCATGTGCTCGATCTCGGCATCGTCGCCGACGACAGCGACGAGATCACCGCTGCGATCGGTCGGGCGCAGGTGGCCAAGGCCGACATCATCGTCACGCTCGGCGGCGCCTCTGTCGGTGATCACGATCTGGTACAGGCAACAATGATATCAGCCGGCATGAAGCTGGATTTCTGGCGCATCGCCATGCGCCCTGGCAAGCCGCTGATGGTCGGCAGCCTCGGTGACATGCATGTCCTCGGCCTTCCCGGCAATCCCGTTTCCAGCCTTGTCTGTGGCCTGCTCTTTCTCGAGCCGTTGATAAGAAAGCTCGCATCCCTGCCCGTGATAAAGCGTGAAGGTATTGCGCGCGCCGCCGTGCCCTTTGCCGCCAACGATCAGCGACAGGACTACGTCCGCGCGACGCTGACGAAAGCCGCCGATGGCGGCTGGCTCGCCGAGCCTTTCTCGAAGCAGGATTCGTCGATGATGAAGGTCTTTTCGCGCGCCGACTGCCTGGTCGTCCGCCCGCCGCATGCGCCGCAGCTTGATATAGGCTCGCCCACTCCAGTCATAGTCCTGCGACCTGATCTGCTGGGCTGAAGTTACCCCGGGGAAAGTGCTTAGCGCGGCTTTCCTGCTGGAAGCATTAAGACAATAGAAGCGGGCAAAAAAAAAGCCGGGAGGTTTGACCCACCCGGCTCGCAATCATCAGATCGATAGGCCGATCAATTACTTGACGGGCTTCTCATGGTGGCCGCCGAAGCCGGCGCGCATGGCGGAGAGAACCTTGTTGGCGTAGTCGTCATTGCCACGCGAAGCAAAACGGCCGTAAAGCGCAGCGCTCAGCACCGGCGTCGGAACGCCTTCGTCGATCGCAGCCGAGATCGTCCAGCGGCCTTCGCCCGAGTCGGACACGCGGCCGGCATATTGCGAAAGGGCTGCATCGCCATGCAGCGCGTCGGCCGTGAGGTCGAGCAGCCACGAGGTGATCACGCTGCCGCGACGCCAGACTTCGGAGATTTCGGCGATATCGAGATCATACTGATAATACTGCGGATGCGAGAGCGGCGCGGTTTCAGCGTCCTTCTCGGCGTCCTGCTTGCCGATATTGGCATGGCGCAGAACGTTGAAGCCTTCGGCATAGGCGGCCATTAGGCCATATTCGATGCCGTTATGGACCATCTTGACGAAGTGGCCGGCGCCGGACGGGCCGCAATGCAGATAGCCCTGCTCTGCCGTGCTCTTCTTGGCAGCCTCTTCCGAGCGCATGGCCGACGGAGCGACGTCACCGACGCCCGGCGCAAGCGTCGCGAAGATCGGTGACAGATGCTGGACGGTTTCCTTCTCGCCGCCGATCATCAGGCAATAGCCGCGCTCAAGGCCGAAAACACCGCCGCTGGTGCCGACGTCGACATAGTGGATGCCCTTCGGCTTCAGCTCTTCGGCACGGCGGATATCGTCGTGATAATAGGAATTGCCGCCATCGATGACGATGTCGCCCTCTTCCAGCAGCGGAACGATCGCCGCCAGTTCCTGATCGACGATTGCCGCCGGCAACATCAGCCAGACGACGCGTGGCTTTGCAAGTTTCGATACGAAATCCGCAAGAGACTTGCTGCCGGTGGCGCCGAGCTGTTCAAGCCCGGCGATGCTTTCCGGGCGCGCATCGAAAACAACGGCGCTGTGACCGCCTCGCATCAGGCGCTGCACCATGTTGTTGCCCATACGGCCAAGGCCAATCATTCCGATTTGCATGTTTCAGTCTCCTAGGACGGTTTCAATCGTTTGAATACTGCATAGAGATATTTCGCAATATTTTCCAATGAACAAATGACGGGAGAGCTATGCAGGAGCCATGGAGCGGAGAAAAATGCGCGCGTTCACGCATCCGTGATCTCGCATGCCGAAGCCTCCCGCTTTTCTCCATGATCGCGCTTTGCCGGCTTGGAGGAAAGCTGTATTTTGCTTCCCGTTCGCATTGATAGATTTAGCATCGATCTCGAATTCCTTGCACAATTCTCTTTCAGGTGGGCCTCATATAGGGCGAAAAAGGGGGCATATGACTGCGTCTTTGAAACTGCCGCTGGTGCCAGCTTCGTTTTTCGGTATGGTTCTTGGCCTTTCTGGTCTCGCCAATGCGTGGCGCGTGGGTGCTCGCATCTGGCGCCTGCCGGCCCTTATCGGTGAAGCGCTGACCTTTATTGCGCTAGCCGTCTGGCTGCTGCTGATCGTGCTCTATGCGTTGAAGTGGATGATGGCGCGCGAGGAGGCCTTCAAGGAAGTGGCGCACCCTGTCCAGTGCTGCTTCATCGGCCTTGTCGGCGTCGCAACCATGCTGGTGGCCGGTGGCCTGCTGCCCTATTCGCGCATCGGCGCCGAAACCATATTCCTGATCGGCGCCGTCTACACGCTGGCATTCTCCGTTTGGCGCACGGGAGGGCTCTGGCAAGGGGAACGCGACATTGCGACGACGACCGCCGTGCTCTATCTGCCAAGCGTCGCCGGCAGCTTCGTGACCGCCATCGTCGGCGCCGCACTCGGCTTTCCGCAATGGGCGCAGCTTTTCTTCGGCGCCGGCTTCTTCGCCTGGCTTGCCATCGAATCCGCCCTGCTGCATCGTCTGCTGACCGGACCGACGTTGGCCGCGCCGCTGCGGCCCACCCTTGGAATTCAGCTGGCTCCACCGGCCGTTGGTGCGCTAGCTTATATCGGCGTCACGCAAGGCCCTCCCGATATGCTCGTCCATGCAATGATCGGCTATGGCTTGCTGCAGGCTCTGATCATGTTGCGCCTCCTGCCCTGGATCATGAAGGAGGGCTTCAGCCCAGCCTATTGGGCCTTCACCTTCGGTGCAACAGCACTGGCGACTGCACCGATGCGCCTTGTCGAACGCGGCGATGTCGGCGCAGTCACGCAACTTGCCCCCATTCTCTTCGCCGCCGCCAATATCGTCGTGGGTTTGATCGCGCTGGCGACGATCTGGCTGATTGCCAACCGCAAACTCGTCATCGGCTGGGTCGCGCTTGCCGACCGCGACGCTGGCACCGTTGGCCAGCGGTAGTAGAGCTCAATCTCACTTTTGGAGGGTGATGTGCTTGATCATGTGACGATCGGGGTTCGCGATCTCGAGCGATCGAAGATCTTTTATGACACCATACTCCGCTCTATTGGCATAGAGCGTCTTTATGCTGAAGGCGAAAGATTTGCGGGTTACGGCATTGGAAAGAAGGCTTTCTTCTGGATCGGTCAGCGTGATGCACCGCAGACAAGTGCACATATAGCCTTCACGGCCGAAAGCAGGAAAATCGTCGACGAATTTCACCGGGCGGCGCTTGCAGCCCGCGGCATCGACAACGGCCCTCCCGGGCTTCGTCCTCACTATCATGCGAACTACTATGGCGCTTTCGTTCTCGATCCGGATGGCCACAACATCGAAGCGGTTTATCATCTTCCGGTGACTTGAGTGGCGGGTGCTGCATTTCCTGTGAAATCACGGTACGGGTGGCCGTACATAGCGCATACGCCAAACCGGCGCGAAGGCAATGCGACTATCGAAACGATAAAAATGGTCTGATTATGTGCCGTTCAAGAACGCAAGACTTGTTGGTCGTTAGCGATATCCATGGCTTTCCGGAAACTTTTGTCGAACTATTGGACGCCGGAGGCATTAGGCACCGCGGTTTACAGCTTGCCAGCCTCAGCGGGCGCCCTGATCTTAGTGGAGACAATCTTCATGACCACCTTTTCAATAAAGGTGGTTTGCAACAAGCGCTTCGAGGACTTCTCGAACTTGATGGACGCATGCGCGTCGGCATTGGCTTCAGCGCAGGGGGAACTGCTCTATGGAATGCGGTCAAGGAGGGGCTGGAGCTCAAGGCTTTGATCTGCGTATCATCAACGAGACTGCGCTTGGAAACCTCCCCTTTGAATATACCGACCATGGTACTCTGGGGAGAGGCCGACCCATATCGGCCAACCGAAAGTTGGAACAACACTCTTCCGAGTTATTGGAAAGCCTACGCAGGAAAGCAGCACGATTTTTATCGGATAGACGCCGTTACGGCGAACTCTCCTTTGCGCACGGATATTGCAGCCTTCATCGAAAGCCTCTTTCCATAGCGCGTATCTGTGCTCCTTTGGGGACATATAGCCTTCACCGCAGCCAGCGGCCAAATTACTCTACCGGCGGGCCGACATAGCGCGCACGCGGGCGAATGAGCCTGCCGCTGGTGGCCTGTTCCATGGCATGCGCAAGCCAGCCGACCGTCCGTGCCAGCGCGAAAATGATCAGCGGTGCATCCTCCGGGAGATGATAGGCGTGGGTCATCGCCGTCAGTGCGAAGTCAACATTGACGCGTTCACCGACCAATTGCTCGCCGACATCGCGAACCCTGGCGAAGAGCGGAGGCAGTGTGAAGCAGCCAAGCAGCGCCTCGCCACGAATATCGACGTCAGGATAAAGCTGATGGCCGAAAGCAGGCAATGGCCGTCCTTCCGCCAGATAGCTGCGCACCGCTTCGTCCACTCCCGTCGTGGCCGCCCGCGCGATCAGCGTGCGCGCGCTCTGCCATGCGCCGCCATGCAGCGGACCGGTCAGCGTCGAAAGGCCGGATAGAGTGGCCGCAGATAATGTTGCGCCTGACGATGCCGTGATCCGCGCAGTGAAGGTCGACGCATTTAGCTCATGATCTGCGAGCAAGACGAAGCTGCGGCGGATCACATCCTCGGCATCCGGACGGTTCCAAGCGGTGGCGAGACGTCGGTGCAGCGGCTGATCCCATGGGCCGGGAGCCAATGCTTCGGCCACCGTACCAAATACGCTTTCAGCTTCGTTTTGGAGGGCTGGAAGTGAACGTCCGAGCGACGGCAGGTCGCGCGTTATGCGCTCGGCAAGCACGGAGAAAGCGCTATCCAGGGAGGGCTGCTTCCGCCTCGCCTCGCTTGGCTCGAATCGCAACGGCCGCTTCATGTCCCAAAGCAGCAGCGCGATATCTTCGAGGCTTGCGCTTTCGGCAAGCTGCGCCGCATCCTGGCCGCGATAGAAAAGCCTGCCGTTCGAAACGGTCGACAGCGCCGATGGCAATACCGGATCGCCCCATTGAATAGCCTCGGCGGCCACCGCCTCGGTCTTGCGCCTTCCGGCATGGCGGGTGGCCAATCGCTTGACGTCATCGGCGAAATAAAGGCTGCGCCGCGTATCTGCGGGATCGGCTTTCGCACGAATGCGCCCGCGGCTGACATTGGCGTAGAGCGTCTGTGATTTCGTTCCCAGCAGGTTCAGCGCCTGCTCTGCCGTCAGCCAGCTCATCGGTCCTCATATTGATCAATTGCATCAAGATTGACGTCAATAGGAATAGATCCGATCTAATCGGATAGTCAAAGGAGAACCGTAATGAAAAGTGGTCTTGAAGATGTCATTGCCGCAGAAACCAAGCTGTCCGACGTCGACGGCGCTGCCGGTCGCCTGATTATCCGCGGCGTGTCGCTCGATGATCTGGTGGCGACCAGCCGCTTCGAGGATGTTGCGGCCCTGCTGTTGGATGGCCTGTTTGACGAACATATCGATGCAGCTTCCATCCGAACTCAACTCGGCGCGGCTCGCGTTGCGCTTTTCCCGCATGTTGAGGCCGCCGATGCCGCTCTGCTCGCACTGCCGCCGGTGGACGCCGTGCGCGCCTTGCTGGCGCGCGTTGCCGACGGCGAAGATTTTGCAACGGCGATCCGCCTGATGGCGGCCCCGGCCGTTTTCCTGCCGGCCATCTTGCGATTGCAGAAGGGGCAAGCACCGATCAAGCCGGATGCATCCTTGTCCCAATCCGGTGATATCCTGCGCATGCTAACGGGCCGGTTACCAACCGCCGAGCAAACGGCGGGACTCGATGCCTATTTGGTGACGATTTCCGATCACGGCTTGAATGCGTCGACCTTCGCCTCCCGGGTCATTGCCTCGACCCATGCCGGCCTGACCTCCTCGGTGCTTGCAGCAATCAGCGCCCTCAAGGGACCGCTGCACGGCGGCGCCCCCGGCCCGGTTCTGGATATGTTTGATGGTGTCGGAAAGCCCGAAAATGCACGTGCATGGTTGTCTGACGCGCTCGATCGTGGCGAGCGGCTGATGGGCTTCGGCCATCGCATCTACCGCGTGCGTGACCCGCGCGCCGATGCCCTGAAGACAGCGTTGAAACCGATCTTTGCCAGCGGCCAGGCAGATGCTGGACGTATCGCCTTGGCGGAAGCGATCGAGACGGCAGCACTGGCGCTGTTGAAAGAGCGCAAGCCGGATCGGCCCTTGGACGTCAATGTCGAATATTACACCGCCCTGCTGCTCGATGCCCTCGGCTTTCCGCGCAGTTCCTTCACCGGAGTCTTCGCGATCGGCCGCACGGTCGGCTGGATCGCCCATGCCCGCGAGCAGACGCTTGACGGACGCCTGATCCGCCCGCAATCGCGCTATGTCGGTCCGCTGCCGAAGGCGGCATAAGCCAGTCTATCGGAAGACGGCACTTAGGCGGCCGCGGATTGGCGCGGCCGCATCATGCCCTCGCGGATATGGCGGGCAAGCTCCAGCGCCTGCGGCGTCGCACTTTTCGGCAAATGCAGATTGATCGAAAAGACTGGTAGTTCGGGCAGGCCCTGCTCGACGGTGAGAATATCGAGATCAGCCGGCACGGTCGAAGCGAGCCAAGCGGTGACGGCCAGGTCTGTACGCACGGTCGCCGTGGTCGCCTCGATATTGCCGTTCTCAAAGACCGTCCGCCAGCGCAGACCATCCTTGCTGAGCGCCGCAAAGACGGATGATCGGAAGGCACAGGTATCGGCGACCATCGAGATCGGCAGCGGCACCTTGCGATGGGCGTTGCCGGCCTTCGCTCCGACCCAGACGAGCCGCTCCACAGCAAGGCATTCCCCCTGCGACGTGCCGTATGGTTCCTCAGCCACGCAGAGGTCGATGGTTCCCCTCCCCAGCTCTTCCAGCAGTTCCGGTGATGATGCGCAAACCAGCGAAATCTCCACCTGCGGATGGCGCTCGGCATAGGATTTCAGCACAGGCGCCAGCGTTGCTCCGACAAGATCATAGGGAACGCCGAGCCGGACGCCGCCGCGAACCGTGCTTTCCGTCATGTCGTCCCAGATCTCGTCATTCAACGTCAATAGGCGACGGGTATTGCCGCGCAGCCGTTCGCCCGCTTCCGTCAACCGCAATCCACGCCTATCACGCTCGAACAGGGCGCAGCCGAGCATGCCCTCCAGTCGCTTGATCTGCTGGCTGACGGCGCCTTGCGTCATATGCAGCATATTAGCTGCAATCGTCATGCTCCCCTGGTCGGCAACCGTGGCGAAGGTTCTGACGAGGGCAATATCAAAGTTTCGGATCATGCAGGCATTATAATTGCTAATGCATCGATCCTTCAATATTCGATTTCATGATGCTGGAGCGGCGCCTATGCCTTTTTCAATTAGAGAAAGGCTGGATATGACGATCGAACCCTTGCTGCCGCTGATACTCTTCGCATTGGTTTCCACCATAACCCCTGGCGGTGCGACCACGCTCGCGACAGCATCCGGCGCGCACTTCGGCTTTCGCCGGTCCATACCGGTCATGGGCGGCTTTGCCTTCGGCTTGGGTTCCATGGCCGGAGCGGCGGCAGCCGGGCTAGGCGGCGTTTTGATGGCACTGCCAATGCTGCAGGTCGCCATGAAGACGCTGGGCTCGCTCTATTTGATCTGGCTCGCTATTCGAATCGGCAGAAGCGGCCAGCCGCGCGAGGCCGGGCAGATGGTGAGGCCGACAGGCTTCCTTGCCGGCGTCTGGATGCTCTGGCACAATCCCAAGGGCTGGGCGATGACGATGGGCGCCGCCGCCTCCTTTGCCGCGCTGGCGGATAGTCCGGCCAGACTTGCATTCCTACTTGGCGTGACCTTCTGCCTTATCGCCGCTTTCTCTTTGGCGGTTTGGTGCGCTCTGGGGCAAATGCTCGGACACCTCTTGAAAACGGCCTGGCAATGGCGAGCACTCAACATTTCTCTCGCTTGTCTCCTCGTGATTTCAATCGCCCCCATGTGGTACGCATAAGATCCGACGCGCTGAGATCTCTCGGGTCACGGCCGATCGCGCCAAAGCCATATGGTCAAAGAACCGGCGCGGCCACGCAGGCTTGTTTCGATCGGGCCGTTGAGGTGCCCATCTTTGAAGGGGGTGCTGTCGCGACCCGCCGCAAGCAAGAGGTCGGCGCTGATGGCAGCCTCCGCATGGTGACCTGCGGCAACCTCCATCAAGCGACTGGCAACGTTGACCGTATCACCTGTCGCAGTGATCTGTTGACGATCGCCGCCGCCGAGCCTGGAGGCGACGATAGTGCCGAAATGAGCGCCGATTTTGAAGCCGATTCGCGAAGTTATTCCCTGCGGCAATGCCGAGAGCCAATCTCTCATCCGGTGAGCCAGGCGAATGCAACAATGCGCTGCATTGGCAGGATCGGTAGGCTTTGGATGCGGCAGGCCGAAAAGGATCATGGCGCCGTCACCCATGAAACTGGTAATGGCACCGCCGGATGCAGTCACTTCTTCGTCGACGAGATTATAGAAGCCGTTCAGCAGTTCACGCACGGCGGTCGGGCCGATCGATTCGCTAAGACCGGTGAAGCCATTGATATCGATGAAGACGACGGCCGCCACCTGGTGTACCGGCTCTGCGAGAAGGCCGGGATCGCGCGCAAGATGCTCGGCCAGACCAGGCGCCTGGATGCGCTGCAAAAGCTGGCTTTGTTCGGCGAAGCGGGTGGCGCGTCTGCGGTCGAGCCAAAGCTGGATCGCGCCAAACAGCAGCGCCGGCGGGACAGTTGCCGCAATCGGAAGGGCGGCGCTTAGCCAAATTCCGTGCTTGAAGGCGCTGACGTTGATGGCAAACCAAAGAAGGACGACACCCAGCACCATGATCAGACCTATGGTGCTGCGTCGCCATGAAAGAAGGCTGACAACAGCAATCGGCAGCCCGACGGCGAAATAGAGGTCGATGAAACGAACGTTGCGGTCGCGTACCAGGCCATCTCCTGAGATCAGATGCGTAATGGAAGTGGAGATCACCTCGACACCGGGCAGAACGGGATCGAACGGCGTCGGAAAGACATCTCCTCCCCCTGTAACGGTCGCGCCGATAACGACGACATGGTCCCTGATCGCGGCTTCCGGCAACTGGCCGCTCAGCGCCGCGTTGGCGCTGACGGTGCGGATCGTTCCACGTGGACCGTAGAACGAGAGCGGCATGAGATAGCCGGTGTCGGTATGGATGGAGCGGTCGCCGATCTTGATATGGTCGGAAAGAACAGTCGTCTGCTCGCCGCTTGCGGCGGAAACGACGCGTAGCGAAAAGGATGGCTCGATCCGTTCGCCGCTGCGAAACAGCATCGGAACGAAACGCGGCGTGCCCGCCTTGTCGGTCTGCAGATTGACGATGCCATAGCTTGCGGCATCGGCGAACCGCTGCTGCGGTTCGAGGAATTGCAGCGCGCTGGGCACGCGGGCGAGAGGCTCGTTGCTGTTGTCGACAACGCGCTGGCGGCTTTCGGGAAAAATACCGGCTGCGGCCAGCACGACCTTGGTCCGCTTGAGTGATTGCTCCAACGCCGCATCGCCGGCTTCGTCACCGGGATCGACCAGAAGCACGTCGAGGGCGATGGCTCTAGGTCCCAGGGCGGAGATGGCGTCGACGATCCTGGCAAGCGTGGCGCGCGGCAAGGGATAGCGCCCCGCCACTCGCGAGGTCTCATCGTCGATGGCGACGATCGTGACGAGATCGGGCGGTTGGCTGTGGCCGCCGAGCGTATTGCGGAGATTCGTAAGTGTTGCTTCCGCGCCGTCGATGAAGGGAATGTCACCGCGCAGGTGCGCAATGCCAAGACCCAGGCTCCAGGCGACAGTCAAGAGAAGCGCAATCAACGTTTGCAGCGATGGTCTGCGCATGGCGTCGGGATCTCACTGGCCGAGGCGTGCCATCAAGGCGTTTATGCGCGGCTGTCCCCACGGATTGACACGCAAGGCAGAGCGAGTGCGATCCACATCGACACCTTGCCCTTGCCCGAGCGTCACCCCTTGCCCGGTCGATACCTTGTTAACCGCAACACGGCCGCGCAACACGAGCACGGATGTCTTGCCACGTTGCACGTCAACAGCCCATCGCGTGCCGCGGACGGCAGCGATCGCCTGCGGCGTTACCACTTCGAACCCACCCTGAACACGGCTACTATCCACATCGACCAAGGCCGCCTTGCTGTCGAGCACGATAGCGTCCACCCGGCCATCCCGATTTCGGTCAGCAAGGTGGAAATGCGCGCCGCGCTCGACGGTGATGCTAAGCCCAGGCTGGCAATTCAAAGTCCGGCGTTCGGTGCTGACGGTCGGCTGCAGCGGGCAATTCGAGACAATTTGCGCAAAAGCTGTGCCGGCGCCGATGACGAACAGGATGCCTGCCGTCAGTCCTAGGCCGCGAATACTGCTTGCATGGATCATGGTGGTGGCCCCTCATCGCATATAACTGGAGCCGCGGACGACGATGTCCAGTCAAAACATGCTCGATCCCCGGGCGCAATGATGCGTCATGAGCGATTAATCTGCAAGTTGTCGTAGCCTCCGGCTTTATAGAGCACCGTCGAAACCAGCCAGCTCAAAAGGAAAATGCCGACGACGGCGAAGCCGAAGTTGGCAAGATTGTCGTTGAGTTCGCCCACGAAGCTCCAGAAACCTCCTTCGAGGCCGAGTTTGTCGGCGATGAGCCCCAAAGCCTCGATGCCGCCGATGAAGACGGCGACGACGACCGACGCCGCGGTAATGGTTAGATTATACCAAAGCTTGCGCACCGGCTTGACGAAGGCCCAGCCATAGGCGCCCGTCATCAGCGTGCTGTCGAGAGTATCCATCAACGACATGCCGGCGGTAAATAGCGCCGGAAAGACGAGTATGGTCCAGAAGGACATGCCCTGCGCGGCTTGAGCGGCGGAAATGCCGAGAAGCCCGATCTCTGTTGCGGTATCGAAGCCGAGGCCGAAAAGGAAGCCGATCGGATACATATGCCAGGAGCGAGTTACGACCTTGAACATGGGCCGGAAGATGCGCGCCAGCAAGCCGCCGCCGGCAAGCAGCGTGTCGAGATCTTCCTCTGCGATCCGCTCACCTCTCTGCGCTCGTCTGAAGGCCGACCAGACGCCCTTCAGGACGAGGAGATTGGCCATACCGATCAGCAGCAGAAAAACAGCCGAAACCGTCGTACCGATGACGCCGCCTATATCGTGGAAGGAATCGAGCTGGCTCTGCATGGCAGCTGCCGTTGCGGCAATCAGGATGGAGGCGATCACCACGATGGAGGAATGACCGAGCGAGAAGAAAAAGCCGACGGCATAGGGCTGCTTCTTTTCCTGAATGAGCTTGCGTACGACATTGTCGATGGCGGCGATGTGATCGGCATCGAAAGCGTGGCGTAGGCCGAACATATAGGCAAGAAGCGCAATGCCGAGCAAAGACGGGCGGTCTGCAAAGGCGACCCAGGCCCAAGCCCACGCGGCAATATTGAAAGCGATCAACAGAGTGAAGGTGACGGCAATCTTGGCCCTCGGCCGCTCGACGCCATCGTCAAATGGATTAAGGATCATACTTTTGTTCCCATTATGCTTACTCGCATAGTGTCACGGAAACGAAAGCGACGCGACAGTCAAATGACGTAGATGCCGAAGTTTTTCGCAGTGTCGTAAAAATGGGCAGACCCAGCATGTGCCGGCTCTGCCCTCGCGCTCAGCCCTTCTCGAACGGATACCCCTCATCGGCCCAGCCGGTCATGCCGCCGATCATGACCTTCACGCGCTTGCCGAGCGTACCCAGGCGCCAAGCCGCCTTGTCGGTGCCATTGCAATGCGGCCCGGCGCAATAGACGACGAACAGGGTATCGTCAGGCCATTCCGCCATCCTCCTTGCGGTCATCTTGCCATGCGGCAGGTTGATCGCAGCCGGGATATGCTTCTCTTGGTACATTGCAGGACCGCGGACATCGAGCAGAACGAAATCGACATTGCCTGATGTCATGGACTGGTAGACGTCGGAGCAATCGGTTTCGAAGCCAAGCCTCTTGGCATAGTGCTCGGCGACGAGACTGGGATCTGCGGTGGGGATTTCACTGACTAGCGACATGGAACGCTCCTTCTTTGCTTCGGTGCATTCATGCCTGAGCGATCCCGTGGTTGAAATTGGCCGAAATGCCATATAACGTCAATATCATGCCAAACTCAGATAACCCCAATCTTCACGGCCCACATGTCGTCACCCTCGTCTATGACGGGCTCTGCACCTTCGAATTCGGTGTCGCCTACGAAATCTTCGGCATGCCGCGACCAGAGATGGGTGAGGATTGGTATCGCTTTTCCGCCTGCGCGATCGAGGAAGGCCTACTGCGCGCCGCGGGTGGGCTGACGGTGCAGGTCGATCATGGCCTCGAGGTCATTGCCGATGCTGACCTGATCGTCGTGCCCGGTTGGCGTGGTATAGGCACGGCAGTCCCTGCCCCGCTGATTGCCCAGCTCCAAGCGGCGAGCCGCCGCGGCGTCCGCATCATGTCTCTCTGCTCTGGTGTCGCGGTCCTCGCCGCCGCAGGATTGCTCGCGGGCCGCAAGGCGACGACGCATTGGCGCTATGTCGAGTCCATCGCGGCGCGCTATCCGGACATATCAGTGGATGCCGATGTTCTCTATGTCGATGAGGATAAGGTGCTCACGGCCGCCGGCAGTGCCGCTGCGATCGATCTCTGCCTGCATGTCGTGCGTCGGGACTTCGGACCTGACGCCGCCAATAGCGTCGCCCGCCGTCTCGTGGTGCCCCCGCATCGCGAAGGCGGCCAGGCTCAATATATCGAGACGCCGGTTTTAAGGCAGCGCGAGGGCGCGCGTTTAGGCCCCCTGCTAGAATGGATGCGAGAGCGTCTGCAGGAAGATCAGCCCATTGCGACGCTTGCAGCGCGGGCCGGCATGAGCGTGCGGACTTTTCAGCGCCGTTTCGAGGCGACCACCGGCATGGCGCCGGGCGAATGGCTGCTCAGCGAGCGGCTGCGGCGCGCCCGCGATCTTCTGGAGAAACAGACGGCTATTTCGCTTGACGATGTGGCGGCGGCAAGCGGATTTGGATCGCTCGCCACCATGCGCCATCATTTTCGGGAGAGGCTTGCGGTCAGTCCTAGCGACTACCGCAAGCGATTTGCAGTCCTCAAAGCAGTTCCAGGAAAAGTGCGTAGCGGTTTTCCGTCCGGAATTGCGTAAAAGCAAAGATGTAGAGCGCTTCGGTGAAGCGCTTTATACCAGCCGGCTCTGTTCCGTCGCCGCTTCGATGAAGCTCGAGAACAGCGGATGCGGTTCCAGCGGACGGGATTTCAGTTCCGGATGGTACTGGACGCCGATAAACCACGGATGATCCGCATATTCGATCGTCTCAGGCAGCACGCCATCCGGTGACATGCCGGAGAAGGTCAGGCCGCAATCTTCCAACTTATCCTTGTAGTCGATGTTGACTTCATAGCGGTGGCGATGGCGCTCCGAAATATCGATGGAGCCGTAGATTTCCGAAATCTTCGTGCCCTTCTTCAGGGCTGCCTTATAGGCACCGAGACGCATGGTGCCGCCGAGATCGCCCGATGCGGTGCGCTTCTGCAGTTCGTTGCCCTTCAGCCATTCGGTCATCAGACCGACGACCGGCTCTTTGGTCGGGCCGAATTCGGTCGACGAGGCATGCTCGACACCGGCCAGATTGCGGGCCGCTTCGATGACGGCCATCTGCATGCCGAAGCAGATGCCGAAATACGGCACCTTGCGTTCGCGCGCGAAACGGGCAGCCAGGATCTTACCTTCGGAACCGCGCTCGCCGAAACCGCCAGGCACGAGAATGCCATGCACCTTCTCGAGATACGGCGCCGGATCTTCCTTTTCGAAGACCTCGGACTCGATCCATTCCAGCTTAACCTTGACCCGGTTGGCAATGCCGCCGTGGTGCAGCGCTTCGATCAGCGACTTATAGGCATCTTTGAGGCCGGTATATTTGCCGACGATGGCGATGGTCACTTCGCCTTCCGGTGTGCGGATGCGATTGCAGACCTCTTCCCACTGTTCCAGACGCGGCTTCGGAGCCGGCTCGATGCCGAAGGCGGCCAGCACCTCGTTATCCAGGCCTTCCCTGTGGTAAGCCATCGGCACGTCATAGATGTTCGCAACATCGAGCGCTTGAATGACGGCAGATTCCCGCACGTTGCAGAACAGCGAGAGTTTGCGGCGTTCGGCTTCGGGGATTTCCCGGTCGGCACGCACGAGCAAGATATCGGGATGGATGCCGAGGGCCTGCAGTTCCTTGACGGAATGCTGCGTCGGCTTGGTCTTCAATTCGCCGGCGGCCGGAATATAGGGCATCAGCGTCAGATGAACGTAGACAGCCGTGCCGCGTGGCAGGTCGTTGCCGAGCTGGCGGATCGCTTCCATGAAAGGCATAGCTTCGATATCGCCGACCGTGCCGCCGATCTCGCAGATGACGAAATCATACTCGTCATTGCCCTCCGTGACGAAATCCTTGATCTCGTTGGTAACGTGCGGAATGACCTGAACGGTCGCGCCGAGATAGTCGCCACGGCGTTCCTTGTCGATGATGTTCTTATAGATGCGACCGGTGGTGATGTTATCGGTCTTGGTGGCCGAGCGGCCAGTGAAGCGCTCGTAGTGGCCGAGATCGAGGTCGGTTTCCGCTCCGTCGTCGGTGACGAAGACCTCGCCGTGCTGGGTCGGGCTCATGGTGCCCGGATCCACGTTCAGATAGGGGTCGAGTTTGCGCAGGCGGACTCGATAACCACGAGCCTGCAACAACGCTCCGAGAGCCGCAGCCGCAATTCCTTTTCCGAGGGAAGAAACCACGCCGCCAGTGATGAATACATATCGCGCCATGGGAGTCACCGAATACCTTTTCACAAATGATTCCGCTAGCCCTAAAATTCGTTTCCGGAATTTTGGCTACAGAACGCGGAATATGGACAAAACAAAACCGGCAGATCCGAGGACCTGCCGGGGATGATCTTTGGCGACCGGAATTACTTGCCGGTCGGGACGCCGCCGTTGTCGGCTGGCGCGGGAGTGGTCGTCGCCGGCGCGGTCTGTTGACCGGTCGCGGCCGGAGCCTGCTGTGCAGGTGCTGCCTGATTCGTCGCGGCCGGCGGGGTCGCCTGCGATTGCGGAGCAACGGCCCCACTGTTCGGCACGCCGCTGTTGTCGGCCGGCTTCGGCTGGGTGGTTGCCGGAGCAGCACCCTTCTGGCCACCAAGCGAATCGAGGATACCGTTGCCCTGACCCGCCGTGCTCGGAATACGATTGAGAACGTCGGTCGGACGCGCCTCGAAGCGGGATAGCACGTTCATGCCGAGCGCAAGTGCGAAGAACAGCGCCGCAAGAATGGCCGTGGTGCGCGTCAGCGCATTGGCCGTACCGCGCGCAGACATGAA
This sequence comes from Rhizobium sp. BK312, assembly GCF_014193605.1. Classification (NCBI taxonomy): domain Bacteria; kingdom Pseudomonadati; phylum Pseudomonadota; class Alphaproteobacteria; order Hyphomicrobiales; family Rhizobiaceae; genus Rhizobium; species Rhizobium sp. BK312. The sequence goes on from NZ_JACHZP010000001.1 coordinate 39,569, forward strand.
GCCCGATCCGCCGCCGATGCCAAGGCCGCCACCTTCGGAGCGCTGAATCAGCACCACGCCGATAAGGGCGACGACGATCATGAGATAGATGACAAGCAGTACGGTTTGCATAGATCCAGTCCTGCCCGGTGCGGGCATCAAAAATAAAAGCTCGCGGCTCTTTACATGAGGCTCTCGCCTATTCCAAGCCCTTTTAAGGCTGGAACTCCGGGCAAGTTGTTGCTTCAGGCGAACTGCCGTTCGAATGCGGCATAAATGGCAAGGAAGTCGGCGGCTTTCAAGCTCTGTCCGCCGACAAGCACGCCGTTGACATGCGGAATGTCGAGAAGACTGCGCGCATTCGCACCGCTGACGGATCCGCCATAAAGAATTCGCATGTTTGCGCCCTCCTTGCCGAAGCGTTCGATAAGCTCTGCGCGCATGAAGGCATGGGCTTCCTCGACATCTTCGCTGGTCGGAACCACGCCGGTGCCGATTGCCCAGACTGGCTCGTAAGCAATCACGGTCGTTGCCGCGGTCGCACCATCGGGAACCGAGCCGATCAACTCCCGCTTCAAAACGTCGAGCGTCTGGCCGCTATTGCGTTCATAGGCAGTCTCGCCGATGCAGATGATGGCAATCAGGCCGGCATCGTGCGCGGCCTGTGCCTTGGCGCGTACAAGCATGTCGCTTTCCGCGTGATTTCTGCGGCGCTCGGAATGGCCGACGATGACATGCGTGCCGAAGCAGTCGGCAATCATTTCGGCCGAGATGTCACCCGTATGAGCGCCACTGACCTGCTGATGGCAATCCTGGGCGCCGATGGCGAGCGGGCTGTCGTCGCAAAGCGCCGTTGCCACATAGAGCAACGTCGCCGGGGGGCAGAGCAGCGTGTCGATTTTCTCCGACAGTGGCGTCTTGACGCCATCCGCGATCGCCTTGATCTGATCCAGGCTCGCGCGTGTGCCGTTCATCTTCCAGTTTCCGGCCAAAAGCGGCCGTATCGTCTTCGTCATTCCGGTTTCTCCCCCTATTTCATCCATCGGACTAACAAAAAGGCGGAGCAAAGGAAAGTTAGCGAACAAGGCCGAAACCTGTTCAAATCGTTTGAAAAAATGCTTATCCGGAAAATAAATCGAATTGTGCGATGTGTTTCACGGCGCCTGGGTATCGACGAGCCAGTTTAGCACCTTGCGCCAATCGGTCATGCGCACCGGCGTTCCGTGGTTTCCGGTTTCGAAAAGCGTAAAACGCGTGGGATAATGCCCCTTGTAAAGTTTCTCGAACAAGGCTTGCTGGTCGGCCGCGGCGTAGACTGGATCCTTGCTGCCATGGGTAAACCAGAGCGGCAGCTTTGCCTTGTAGAAAGCGCTCTTCGCGAAATCCGGATCGGTAACGCCACTCAGGATCGCCATGCCCTTCAGCCGCTTGACGCTTTCGGCATCGCGCGTGATGCCCCAGCAGATGAAACTCCCCATGGACGCACAAGTGAGAATGACGGGCTTGCCGCCGGATTGCTCGTAGGAATAGCGGATGAGCGCCGCGATATCGGCAACGCCATTGCTGTCGAAACCTCTGACGCTCGGCGCATAATAGGTGCCGCCGTTCTTGTAAGCCAGGTTCTTCAGCCGGTTGAAATTGCCGCCGAACGTATAATCGTTGGAGCCAAGCCGGCGGTCGCCGCCTCGGCCGTGAATGAAGATCACGGTAAAGGCCTGTTTCGATGCGGGGCCTATGCGAGTGACATCGACCCTGCGATCGCCGATCTCGAGCGTTTCGTCCTCCTGCGCCTTCCAGCGCACGCCGGTATCGACATAAGCCGGTTTGACGCGCTTTTCCGGAATCTGGTCGCGGCCGTTAATGTCACGCAATTCCTGATAATCGATCGTCTGGAAGGCGCCGTTGTCGTGACTCTCAATGACCGTCTGGCTGGAAAACAATTCGTCCTTGAACGGCTTGAGCATCTCGGCAGAGGTTCCCGAGGCGGTCGCAAGCAACAAAATGCCCGAGATTGCGGACAGAACGGGCAAATGAGCTGTGGACATTGGCATGCGGATACTTCCTCCGATCGGCCATCGGGCTTGCCATTCTTCACCCGGCAACGCAAATCTCTTTCATGAATCTGCCCCGTCGTGGGGCGCCATCGCTCTTGTGCGCTGTTTCTGGCAGAATCACGGTGATTCGCGAATAGCGGCGACAAATGCGATAATGAAGGGGTCTGGCCCCACCAGAACAAATCTGAGCAGCTTGAAATTCTATGGACAATAGCAACGATCTCTTCTCCGGACTCCCCCGCTCCCCGAAGCCGGAGGCAGCGGAAAATCCGGTGGTAAAGGCAGAAAAGCCCCCTGCGCCCGCACAGCGCGCGGCGCCGGCGACCCAGTCGTCGGAGGAATATGGCGCGAGTTCGATTCGTGTTCTCGAAGGGCTCGAGCCGGTCCGCATGCGCCCCGGCATGTATATCGGTGGCACGGACGAGAAGGCGCTGCACCACCTTTTCGCTGAAGTGATCGACAACTCGATGGACGAGGCTGTGGCCGGTCACGCCAATTTCATCGAAGTCTATCTCGATCGGGAAGGTTATCTCACCGTCACGGATAACGGCCGTGGCATTCCGGTGGAAAACCATCCGCAGGTGCCCGGCAAATCGACGCTCGAAGTCATCATGACCAAGCTGCATGCCGGCGGTAAGTTCGACGGCAAGGCCTATGAGACCTCGGGCGGTCTGCACGGTGTCGGCGTGTCCGTTGTCAATGCGTTGTCGGACGACCTGGAAGTGGAAGTTGCCCGTAACCGCAAGCTCTATCGCCAGCGCTTCTCGCGGGGTCTGCCGGTGGGCGGCCTGGAAGAGCTGGGCGATGTGCATAACCGGCGCGGCACCCGCGTCCGCTTCCATCCCGATCCACAGATCTTCGGCGATCACGCCCGTTTCGATCCGGCCCGCGTTTTCCGCATGGCCCGTTCCAAGGCCTATCTGTTCGGCGGCGTCGAGATCCGTTGGGGCTGTGATCCCGAACTGGCGCCCGAAGGCGCCGATGTTCCGGAAAAGGCGGTCTTTCACTTCCCGGGCGGCCTGAAGGACTATCTCAAGGCGACGATGGGCAGCGAATTCACCGTCACCCGTGAAATTTTTGCAGGCAAGTCTGAGAAGGAAAGCGGCCACGGCTCGCTCGAATGGGCCGTCACCTGGTATGGCGGCGACCCGCAGATCCATTCCTATTGCAATACGATTCCGACCCCGGAAGGCGGCACGCACGAGGCAGGCCTCCGCATCGCATTGACCAAGGGCCTGAAAAACTACGCCGATCTCACCCAGAACAAGCGTGCGGCCAATATCACCACGGATGACGTGATGATTTCCGGTGTCGGCATGCTGTCGATTTTCATCCGCGAGCCGGAATTCGTGGGCCAGACCAAGGATAGGCTCGCGACGGTCGAAGCCCAGCGCATCGTCGAAAACGCCCTGCGTGACCCTTTCGACCATTACCTTACCGATAATCCGGCCGAAGCCGAGAAGCTGCTGGAATGGGTGATCGAGCGCTCCGAAGAGCGCATGCGCCGCCGCAAGGAGAAGGAAGTCAATCGCAAGACGGCTGTGCGCAAGCTGCGCTTGCCCGGTAAGCTGGCCGACTGCTCGCAGAACTCCGCTGCTGGCGCTGAACTTTTCCTGGTCGAAGGTGACTCGGCCGGTGGCTCTGCCAAGCAGGCGCGCAACCGCTTGAATCAGGCGATCCTGCCGCTGCGCGGCAAGATCCTCAACGTCGCCAGCGCCGGTCGCGAGAAGCTTTCAGCCAACCAGCAGATTGCCGATCTGGTGCAGGCGCTCGGTTGCGGCACGCGCTCGAAATACCGCGAGGAAGATCTTCGCTATCAGCGCATCGTCGTCATGACCGATGCCGACGTCGATGGCGCTCACATCGCCTCGCTGCTCATCACCTTCTTCTATCAGGAGATGCCTGAGCTGATCCGCCAGGGCCATCTCTTCCTGGCCGTGCCGCCGCTTTACAAGATCACGCAGGGCTCGAAATCCATCTATGCCCGCGACGACGCCCACCGCCTGGAACTCATGCAGACGGAATTCAAGGGCAAAGGCAAGGTCGAGATCAGCCGCTTCAAAGGTCTGGGCGAAATGCTCCCGGCCCAACTCAAGGAAACGACGATGGACCCGGCCAAGCGCACATTGCTGCGCGTCGAGATCGACGAAGTGGATTTCGAAGGCACCCGCGACGCGGTCGACAATCTGATGGGCACCAAGGCCGACGCACGCTTCCGCTTCATTCAGGAGCGTGCTGCCTTTGCGGAGGATCTGGATATCTGACGGCGCACCAACCGCCGAACGGATTTGCTGATCCTGCTCACCAAAACAGTTTCAATTCGACGCAGAAACTCAATCTTTTGCGTTCAAGATGCTTTGTGGCCTTGATTATGGCGCGCAGGGCAGTCGTGCTATTGTCATGACGGCTGAATAAGAAGCTTGAAGCCGTTGCTCTTGAAACGGCCTAGATCATACCCCATAACCGGATGATCTAGTAAATTGGGGCGAAGTAAGACCGGTGGGTGTATTTGAACGTCATAAGCCAAAGGAACACCGGTGGCTGGGGCCGAGCGCGCATGCGCGCATGCCTTTGATCCCATCCATTTCCGCGGCACGCTGGCTGCTGATTCTGATTGCCATTGCCGGCATTTATTTCTTCTACGGATTTCTCGTTCCGGTTCTGGCCGCCGCGGTGATCGGCTTTGCCACCTGGCCGCTTTACAGCGATATCGTGCGGCGAACGGGCGGGAATACGACAATTGCCGCCACCATCGCCATCGCATTCATCGTGACCTTTCTGGTTCTGCCGATCGTTCTTTCCGCCCTCTACATGGCCGGAGAAGTACGCGACTGGTTCGGCTGGGCAATCCATGTGAATCGTGAGGGGGCGCCGCCGCCGCAATGGATTCTGGCTTTGCCGGTCGTCGGCTCCTGGCTCGGCGAGCAGTGGACGCAATATGTCGGCAGCCCCGGCTCACTCGGTGAGCTGGCGCAGCTCGTAAGCGGCGCCCATATCGGCAATATCTATAGGGCCGTACTCGCAGCAGGCGGTGGCGCCTTCCACGTCGTCTTGACCCTGCTCTTCATGCTGATCGCGCTGTTTTTCATCTATCGCGATGGCTCGACCTTCGTTCGCCAGGTCGATCTGCTCGGTGAACGTATCCTTCCCAATCGCTGGGAACGGATTTCCCGCGTCGTGCCGGCGACGATCAGCTCTACCGTCATGGGCATGACGCTGATCGCTATCGGTGAAGGCATCGTTCTCGGTGTGGCCTATTGGATTGCCGGCGCTCCATCGGCCATCACGCTCGGCGTTCTCACGGGCGTCATGGCTCTTGTCCCGGGGGGCGCCCCGCTCTCGATGTCGCTCGTTTCGATCTATCTCGTCGCCAGCGGCTCGCTTTGGGCCGGTATTGGCCTCTTCCTCTGGGGTACGATCGAGCTTTTCATTGTCGACAAGACGCTTCGCCCCAAACTCGTCGGCGGGCCGATCAAGCTGCCCTTCCTGCCAACCTTTTTCGGCCTGGTGGGCGGCGTGAAGACCATGGGCTTCCTCGGGCTCTTCATCGGCCCGGTGTTGATGGCCATCATCGTTGCCATTTGGCGCGAATGGATTCGCGAAGCCGAATTGACCGAGGAGCAGCACGCGCAGGAGCCCGAACTGCAATTGCATGTCCGGGACGCTGCCGAGGGTTGATTGCTCAGCTGGTTTGTTTCAGCCGTTTTTCCATGAAAAGGCTCAGTGGATCCGGCTGATAGCTGCCGAAAGGCGGAATTTCGAGATAACCGAATTTCCGGTAGAGTCCGATCGCTTCCGGTTGATATATGCCGGTTTCAAGCCGCACTGCGGAAAGGCCTTTTTCGAGCGCCGCCGCTTCGAGCGTTTCCATGAGCCTGCGTGCGACGCTTCGGCCCCTGGCGACCGGATCGACGAACATGCGCTTGATCTCCGCCGTGCCGTCGCCGGCTTCCACCAGCGCGCAACATCCAACGATTATCCCCTCCACCCTGGCGACCCAGAAGGTCACCTCAGCCTTCTCCAGCGAAGACAGATCGAGCAAATGGTTGCTCTCCGCCGGATAGAGCGATTCCGCATAGGCGCTCGACATGTCGAGAAGGCGAATGACGCCTTCCTGACGCGGGGATTCGATAGCGATCGTCAGTGACAAGATGAACCTCGGAACCTGGAGCATGTCGCGCAAAAATGTGCGGCGGTTTTGCGATAACGACATGCGCAAAATCAAAGACCTAAAGGGCGGGAAGCGAATCTGAAAGATCTTGACGCGCTTTAGAACGCCGGCTGGATATCACGCGGCGGCGAGCGTTGCCAGTGCGGCAAAGCTGCGCGCAGTTTGCCGCTTTTCGGCATTGGCAAGCTTCTCGACCATGTCGAGGAGCTGCGTTGCAGCAACCGGGCTTTGCTCCGCAAGGCGGAACTTTCGCATCAGCCGCGAAGAAACATCTTCCAGCATCGCCGTACCGTTCTTACGGGAGGATTCGCGCCAAATCACCGTCGCCTCCACGAAGATCGTGCTGATATCTCGGCGCAAGCCGGCGCTCTCGTAGAGAGCCCGCAGGGCATGGACGCGTCCTCTGGAAACGATCGAGCGCACGCGTCGTTCGTCGCATCCGGAAAGGTCGGTGATCGCGCAGGCAAAGAAATCGACCTTTCCGGAGCATAGCGCATGCATGAGGAATGCCGGTGTCAGCCAGCCGCTGCGCCTTAGATGCTCGACCAGATCAGGCAATTGCTCGTGCTGCGCCGTTCCTGCAATGGCAACGGTTGCGGATTCCGTCGCCTCACGCGTGACTTGTTGCAGCCTGGAGCCGCCGACAATACTCTGGACGAGAGGCGATTCCGAAAGCGCTTCGCTGACGTGCCGCATTAGCAGGTGTCTGATATCTGCGGACAAAATGTCCCGGGAAAGAAGCAGTCCGCGTATGTCAGCGGAATCACCCATGCGCTCGGCGATGCGCTTGAGCGAGGCCTGCGAAAGCAAGGCACCGTCGTTCTCGAGCAGACACAGAATTTCGACCTCTCCGCCCATCTCGGCAAGCGCAGCACAGACGGCACACGGCACCTCCCCGCGTGACGCGATCAGTACCCGCGTCACGTCGCTACCCCGCAATGCGAGATCGACGAGATCGGCATCGGTGAACACGGGCGAAAACAAGATGATCTGCCCGGCGATTTCAGGCTGATCCTCGGCTAGAGATAGAATGACGTTCCGCGGGGCGCCGGCCGAATGCGCGACCGCTTCTGCGAGCGCCAGCCGCACGCGAGGAGACGGATCGTCGAGCAGATAGGTCATCGCCATCTCGGCGGCCGCGCGCTCTTCCCTAGGCATCTCCGACTGCAGATAGGCCCTGCCGAGCGCATTGGCCGCCCGGGTTCTGCTTTCTGCCTTGGCGGTTTCAGCCCAGCGAAGGAATGCTTCTATAATCACGTAACGCCCCGATATCGGCGAGGCGATTCTTGCCCCGCAAATTCCTATACTTCACCTTATCGGGCAAAGGTTTACGGGACGTTTACCTTGCTTGTTAACCTTTCGCCTGCGGGCATGAGTAGCGCCTTCAGGGCGCCTTTGGCCTCATCATCTCGAAGACCTCGCTGCCCTCGCTATAATCCATATAGCCCATGCGTGCGATGGGACGCGCCAACGCCATGTCCAGCCGGCCTTCGCGAATGATCGTCTCGTCGATATGGATACCGACGACCTGGCCGATGACCATGATATTTTCGGATGTCTCGCCATTGAGACCCTTGGGCTGCAGGATTTCAGTCACCCGGCATTCGAGCACGGCAAAGGCTTCGGCGACATAGGGCGCATCGACCAGCTCGCCGGGCCTAGCAGTCAGTCCGGCAAGTTCGAATTCGTTGACCCCATAGGGAACGGCAATCGAAGAGTGGTTCATCTTCTCCACGATATGGCGACTAACGAGGTTGGCAGTAAAGACGCCGGTTTCCTCGACATTGCGCACGCTGTCTTTTCGACCGGCGGAAGAAAACATTACCAGCTTCGGCCGATCGCTGACGGCATTGAAAAAGGAATAGGGCGAGAGATTCAGCGAACCATCCCTGCCCTTGCTGCCGATCCAGCCGATCGGCCGCGGCGCGACGATTGCCTTGAAAGGATCATGCGCCAGACCGTGGCGATTGGTGTCTGTCGTATAGAACATCACGCGTCCTCGCCGCCGATCCAGGTCACCGTTTCCGACAGCTCCGGGCGCGGGCGTTCGACGGGCGGGAAGCTTGTCGAGCCGATATGGATGAAGCCGGCAACCTTCTCGCCCGGCTTTACTCCGAGCAGAGGATAGGCGCGTTCGTCGAAGGCGAACCATTCCGTCAGCCAGTTGGAGACCCAGCCATGGGCATTGGCCGCCATTAGCAAGTTCAAGCAAAGCGCGCCCGCCGACATCAACTGCTCCCACTCCGGGATCTTGAAATGCGGCGCCGCCTTGCTGACGACTGCGATGACCACGGGTGCGCGAGTGAACCGGGTGCGCTCGACCTGAATCATTTCTTCCGACAGGTCGGGCTTGGCTTCCAGCGCGAGCTTCAGCAGCTCTTCACTGATGCGGGCGCGTTCCCCGCCGCGATAGACGATGAAGCGCCATGGCGCGAGCTTGCCATGATCCGGCACACGCGACGCCAACCGGAGAATCTCCTCGATTTCAGCCTTGTCCGGGCCTGGTTCCGACATTTGAAACGCAGGAATAGATCGGCGCACCGCGAGATAGTCGACCAGCTTGATATCGGTTTTCATTAAGGAACTGCCTTCATTTGGGCTTTATGGGATGTAGGTCTTGAATTTGCCACCGCATTGGTTTTGAAGTGGCGTGTGTTTTATCGGAAGTCAATCGGTTGGGTATTCATGTCAGGCATTTCATCCGCTCGCCGATTGAGCGCGGCTTTCGCGATGCTTGTGAGCATGAACACTGCCGTCCCGGCACAGGATGCCTTTAAGGAATTCAAGCAGCTCGACGGCAGCGTCAAGATGCCGAAGCTCAATGCTTTCGTGGCACCGAATGGCGAGAATTCGCCTGCGCGCACATTGCGCGACGTTTCCCTCGAAGCCAAACTCACGCCCCAGAGCGGCCCGCAGCAGCAGGGCCTCGCCTGGTACGTCTTCAGCCCGATTGCGGGCGCTGATGGCAAACTGCCGCTGGTCGCCAGTTCGCGCGGAGGCTCGGCCTCCTTTCACCTTTTGCCGGGCGATTATTTCGTCAATGTCTCTTTCGGCCGCGCCGGCGTCACCAAGCGGCTGAGCGTGCCTGAAAGCGGCGACCCCCAGAAGCAGACGATGGTTCTCGATGCCGGTGGCATGGTCCTGAACGCCGTATCCGGGCCCGATGTCCGCATCCCTCCGAACGAGCTGAGTTTCTCGATCTACTCGAGCGAAACCAAGGAGGACGGCGAGCGTGGTCTTGTCATGGACGATGTCAAGCCGAACACGCTCGTCGGCCTCAGTGCCGGCACCTATCATGTCGTTTCCGAATATGGCGAGGTCAATGCCGTCATCCGCGCCGATATCCAGGTGGAAGCCGGCAAGGTGACGGAAGCGACCATTCAGCACAGGGCGGCAAAGATCACCTTCAAGCTGGTTTCGGATGCCGGCGGTGAGGCAATCGCCGATACTGCTTGGTCGATCCTGACAGCTGCGGGCGATATCGTTGGCGAAAGCGTCAGCGCGTTCCCGACCATGGTGCTTGCGGAAGGCCGCTACACGGCCGTCGCCCGAAACAAGGACAAGATTTATCAGCGCGACTTTACCGTCGCCGCCGGCATGAATACGGATGTGGAAGTGCTGATGAAACAGCAACAGCCGCAGGAGGTCGATACCGAACAATCGGCCCGACAGCTACCGATCCAGATGCCGCCAATGCGCCAGAGCCAGACACCGCCGGCCACGACCAACCAGCAGCCGCTGCCCACCTATGAACAATTGGCGCCGGCCGCTGGCGGCGACGACGGCGATAGCATGGATTGACAACTGCGACGGCGACATTTGGTCGCTGGCGCGAACCATCCAGACAGTTGTCACTCGGCGACAAAAGTCTCGCGATTCATCCCGCCCGGCGCCGCAGCACCTTTCTCGGCGGGGCCATGGAGAAGACCGCGCCATAGAGCTTCGCCAGCAGATCCTTGCGGTCACTGCCCTCGCTAAGGGCCTCCCAGCTGCGAAGAGCGCCGATATGGGCAGTGATGGTGCTGCCGGAGAGACGCCGGAATTCGCGGATTAGCAGTGAGATGCGCAGGGTCATCGAAATCCGGCTTGCCAAATGGAACAGCCGGCCGTTCTGCCCCTCGAAATAGATGGGAATGACGCTGGCGCGGGCCGCCTGAATGAGTTTTGCCGGGAATATTTTCCAGGGCAGATCTTCTGCCCGGCCGAAACCCTTCTTGGCGGTTGCCACACCGCCGGCTGGAAAGACGATGATCGTCGTGCCTTCCTTGAGCAGGCGAACGGCCTCATGCCGGGTCTTCATGTTGATTGCCATCGCTTCCTTAGTTTCCTCGAAGGAAACCGGTAGCGAATAGTCGTTCATTTCAGGCACTTTCAACAATTCGTTGTTGATGAGGACCTTGAAGGGGCGCCCCAGTTGCTCGGCAAGCGCCAGCACCGCGATGCCGTCGCCGATGCCGTAGGGGTGATTGGCGACGATGACGATCGGCGCTTCTGGAATCTGGTTCGGCGGCCACTCGCCCTTGATGAGCAGGCGCACATCGATGAGATCGAGCATCTTGCCGAAGACCCGCTCGCTCTTGCCGACGATATCGGTGCGCCAGATATCGTAGAGCCGGGCGTAACGATCCCGGCCGGAAAGACCTTCGATGGAGCGGATGAACCAGCGCTTGATCCGCGTGTCCCGTTCGTTGGCGTAGGATAATTCTTTGAATTCCAAGTGCGCGACGGGGCTGCCCCGCTCCTATGGTCACAGTTGCGTCACATGCTGCAGCCACAGCAACGCGTTGATTCACCGACTATATGAAAGCTGTATGTCAGTTCTCTGACGGCACCCTGAAGGTGCCGCCAGGTATGAGGGCGTCAAGCGGCCTTGACGCGCCGTGCTTCGCGCTTGCGCAGAATGTCCGGCGGCGTCGCTTCGAGAGCAAGCGAGGCGATCGCCTCGTCGAGCGACATGGATGTCTGCGATTGGCTGCCGAGGCGGCGGATATTGACCGAACGCTCCTCGGCTTCCTTCTTGCCGCAAACGATGATCAGCGGAACCTTCGTCACCGAGTGCTCGCGGATCTTGTAGTTGATCTTCTCGTTGCGGAAGTCGGTCTCGACATCGAGACCGGCATCGCGCAGCGCTTCCGCCACCTCTTCGCCATAGGCATCGGCTTCCGAGGTGATGGTGGCGACGACGACCTGCAGCGGCGAGACCCACAGCGGCATGTGACCGGCGAAGTTCTCGATCAGAATGCCGAGGAAGCGTTCCATCGAACCGCAAATGGCGCGGTGGATCATGACAGGCTGCGTCTTTTCCGAGTGCTGGTCGATGTAGAAGGCACCGAAGCGCTCCGGCAGGTTGAAATCGACCTGGGTCGTACCGCACTGCCATTCACGGCCGATGGCATCCTTGAGCGTATATTCGAACTTCGGACCGTAGAAAGCGCCCTCGCCCGGCAGAATGCCAGTCTTGATGCGCCCTTCGGACTGCGCCTCGATCGTTTTCAGCACGTCCATCATCACGCTTTCGGCGCGATCCCATAGCTCGTCCGAACCGACGCGCTTTTCCGGGCGGGTCGAGAGCTTGACGACGATCTCCTTGAAGCCGAAATCCTCATAGACCGAGAGGATGAGATCATTGATCTTCAGGCACTCGGCCGCCATCTGCTCGTCGGTGCAGAAGATGTGAGCATCGTCCTGCGTAAAGCCGCGCACGCGCATCAGGCCATGCAACGCACCCGAAGGCTCATAGCGATGCACGGCACCGAATTCCGCAAGGCGAATCGGCAGTTCGCGGTAAGACTTCAAGCCATGCTTGAAGATCTGGATATGGCCCGGGCAGTTCATCGGCTTCAGCGCGAAGACGCGATCGTCGTCGGTATCGTCGCCGGCGACGGTGACCTTGAACATGTTGTCACGGTACCAGCCCCAGTGACCCGAGGTCTCCCAAAGCGACTTGTCGAGCACCTGCGGTGCGTTGACTTCCTGATAGTCGCCCTGCAGCCGCCGGCGCATATAGGACACCAGCGTCTGGAACATGCGCCAGCCCTTGCCGTGCCAGAAAACGACGCCGGGGCCTTCCTCCTGGAAATGGAACAGGTCCATTTCGCGGCCGAGACGGCGATGATCGCGCTTTTCGGCCTCGGCAAGAATGTGCAGATAGTTGTCGAGATCCGACTGTTCGGCAAACGCCGTGCCATAGATGCGGGTCAGCATCGGATTGTTGCTGTCCCCACGCCAATAGGCGCCGGCGACCTTCATCAGCTTGAAGGCGTTGCCGATCTGGCCCGTCGAAGCCATGTGCGGACCACGGCAGAGATCGAACCAGTCGCCCTGGTAATAGATCTTCAGATCCTGACCTTCCGGGATCGCATCGACCAGCTCCACCTTGTAGTTTTCGCCCTTGGCGGCAAAGACTTCCCTCGCCTTCTCGCGCGACCAGATTTCCTTGGTGAACGGCTTGTTGCGCTGGATGATCTCGCGCATCCGCTTCTCGATCACAGGCAGATCATCGGGAGTAAACGGCTCGTTCTTGGCGAAATCGTAATAGAAGCCGTTTTCGATGACCGGGCCGATCGTCACCTGCGTTCCCGGCCAAAGCTCCTGTACGGCTTCGGCAAGCACGTGCGCGGTGTCGTGGCGGATCAGTTCCAGCGCACGGTCGTCCGACCGGGTGATGATCTCGATCTTGCCGTCGGTCACGGGATCGGAAAGATCGCGCACGGTGCCGTCGACGGCAATGGCGACAGCTTTCTTGGCAAGTGACTTGGAAATGGATTCGGCGACATCGCGACCGGTCGTGCCGGCAGCGAAGCTGCGCACGGAACCATCGGGAAATGTCAGGGAAACGGATTGGGACATTTATATTCTCCTTGTCCAGTCCCGCCAACGAATGCGGGTGGTTTCGAAAGATGCGGACTAAGTAAATGCGTACTTAAGTCCGCGCGCCTGATAGCGGTATTTCCTATTCGAGTAAAGGAAAAGCGGCGCTAGGCCCGGATCATCTCGGCTAAACCGCGCACTGTGTTCCAGTTTCGCATCGTTCCAATGCCGAGCCGCTTTGTCGTCAGGGCCGGCAGCATTTTCGACTCGCTGGCTTTAAGGCCGAAATCGATCCAGAGATCGCCGTTGACAACGGCCATGCGCTCATCTCGCCTGTATCTCGCGAGCATATCAAGAACGTCCGGTTCGAGCGGCTGGCGCATCACCCGCACGATGACCTCGCTAGCGATCCCGTCGAGGAAAGGATTGCCCTCGACAAGTTTCAGCCATGCGTCGGCATCACGCGCGATGATGTCGACATGCTTGCCGAAAGCCGCGGCAAAACCCGCTTCGAGTTGTGCCTCGATCGACGCAATCGGCTGCGGCTCGGCTTCGAAAACGAGATTGCCGGTTGCGACAAGCGTTCGGGCATTGCGAAAGCCCAAACTCTCCGCCATGGCTTTGAGATCGGCCATAACAACTCTGCGGCCCGAGTTGAGGCCAATGCTGTAGAGCAGCGCGACGTAGACCGCCAACGGTCAGGCAGCCTTTTGCCCAAGGCGGAAATAGCGCCAGGGAGTCCACCAGTGATAGCGCAGCTCCAGTTCTCCAGGCACAGGATCGAGCCCGCTTGTCCCTCCCGGGCCACAGCGCGCCACACGAAACAGTGTCATCCAGCCGCCAGCCCAAAGCCCATGGCGGGCAACTGCCTCATAGCCGTATTCCGAGCAGGTCGGGATATGGCGGCAAGAATTGCCGATGAAGCCGGAAAGCGTCAGTTGATAGAGGCGAATGAGGCCCATTCCGAAAAGCCGGTCGGGCGTCTTGCGAAAAGGCCCGGCATAATTGCGCGACTTTATTGCCCTGTCGCCGGCCGGTGATGCATCCCGCCGTGCTCGTCGCCTGGAGGGAGCAGCACCGCCTTCGTCTTCATCCTCGCCCTGCATGAGACAGAATTGGCACATGATCAGCCCGCTCAGACGGCTTCAGCCGTTTTGGCATTTCCGCCTTGACGCGCTACTTCTATCTGCCCGATGGCATCCACGACCGCATCGAATGTCAGCATAGTGGAGGCATGACGCGCCTTGTAATCCCTGACGGGCTTCAGGTAACGCATATCCTCAAAACGGCCATCCGGCCCCTCACCGTCAGCCTTGAGCATGGCAAGCATGTCTTCCCTGGCCTTGCGGACTTCTTCCGCCGAAGCACCGACAACATGGCGGGCCATGATCGACGACGATGCCTGGCCGAGCGCGCAGGCCTTGACGTCATGGGCAAAATCGGTCACCACATCGCCGTCCATTTTCAGCCAGATTTTGACGCGAGAACCGCACAGTCTGGAATGGGCCTGGGCGCTGGCATCTGCGTCGGGAAGGCTGCCGATGCGGCCGATATTGCCGGCAAACTCCAGGATTTTGCTGTTGTAGATGTCGTCCATCACAGATTTCGCTCCGATGCACCTGTTTTGCGTTTCAAAACAAAAAACACAGCGTGTCCGCTTAGGACACTTTCACAGGGACAATGCCATACTATATGTATGTCGTTCGAAGACCATCGAAATGCAATGGTCTTCTGTAAGTTTGATGGGAAACCGTGCAGGACGGCAGGCTTGTCCGCCAGCCAGAACGCCCCGGAGCCCGCCAAAGGTACACAATCTCCGTACCTCGGGGAATGCCAGTGGCGAGTCCGACAAGATGATATCCGCTTGGCGGATCAGGAGAACCACAGGTAATGGACGCCATTGTAAAGAACTTTCCGCAATCCGTTGATTCCGAACGCCCGTCGCAGAAGGAAGCCGAAGACGCAGTTCGCGTTCTGCTTCGCTGGGCCGGCGATGATCCGCAGCGCGAAGGCCTGCTCGATACGCCTGCGCGTGTCGCCAAGGCGTACCGCGAGCTTTTCGCCGGATACGACATGAATCCCGAAGACGTGCTCGGCCGAACCTTCGAAGAGGTTTCGGGCTACGACGACATCGTCCTCGTCCGCGATATTCCGTTTTTCTCCCATTGCGAACACCATATGGTGCCGATCATCGGCAAGGCGCATGTCGCCTATCTGCCGAATGGTCGCGTGCTTGGCCTCTCCAAGATCGCTCGCGTCGTCGAGATCTTCGGTCGTCGCCTGCAGACGCAGGAAGCCATGACGGCGCAGATCGCCAATGCGATCGACGATACGCTGCGTCCGCGCGGTGTCGCGGTCATGATCGACGCCGAGCATATGTGCATGGCCATGCGCGGCGTGCAGAAACAGGGTTCCTCCACGCTGACGATGACCTTCACGGGTGCCTTCAAGGCCGATCCGGCTGAGCAGGCCCGCTTCATGTCTTTGGTCCGAGGTCGCTGACCGGGCTTCAACGAAAGAGCCGGAGATGAATCTGATTTTCAATGCGCCTTCCGAAGATAAATCCGAACTCGAGGATGCCGGCGATTTCACCCCTCGCTTCGACGACCGCGGCCTGATCACTGCGATCGTGACCGATGCGCAGGATGGCGAGCTGCTGATGGTTGCGCACATGAATGCCGAAGCGCTCGCCCTGACGATCAAGACAGGCACGGCGCATTATTTCAGCCGCTCGCGCGGAAAGATCTGGAAAAAGGGCGAAACCTCCGGAAACCTACAATCGGTCAAGGAGATCCGCACGGATTGCGATCAGGATGCAATCTGGCTGAAAGTGGAGGTGGCCGGACATGACGCAACATGCCATACTGGCCGTCGTTCCTGCTTCTACCGAACGGTCGAGCTTGAAGATGGCAAGCCGGTACTGAGCGTGACCGACGATCACCTGCATTTCAATCCGGAAGAAGTTTACAAGCAGTAGACCTATCGGGGATGGTGTTTCAACCAGCCACAACCAGTATACGATTTCGAAACGAAAAAGGGACAGTATTTTAGCCGAGGCACACGGAGCCTTGGAGGAGGCGTTTAAATGCTGAATTGGGGCTTGAATCGTCATAACGGCGGACAGAACTTGACGGGTTCAGGCCTCTCGCAGGATACCTCCAATCCACTTCTTCCTCCGTCTCCCCCCAGGAAAGTCAAAATCGCTCTGGCGCTCGGCGGCGGTGCGGCGCGCGGCTGGGCGCATATCGGCGTTCTGCGCGCGCTCGATGAGGCAGGCATTGAAGTTGGCATGATCGCCGGCACATCGATCGGCGCCCTGGTTGGCGGCTGCTATCTTGCCGGCAAGCTAGACGAACTCGAGGCCTTTGCCCGTTCTTTGACGATGCGCCGCATCGCCAGTCTCCTCGACCTGACCATCGGCGGCAGCGGATTGTTCGGCGGCATGCGGTTGACCAAGCGCATGCAGGAGCACCTGGAAGGCTTTTCGATCGAGGATCTGGACCGCCCCTTTGTCGCTGTCGCATCGGAATTGAATACCGGGCATGAAGTCTGGATTGCCAACGGCTCGCTGATCACGGCGCTGAGGGCTTCTTATGCCCTGCCCGGCATTTTCGAGCCGGTACGAAGCAATGGCCGTACCTTGGTCGACGGCGCGCTCGTCAATCCCGTTCCGGTTTCGGTATGCCGTTCATATGAGCAGCCGCTCGTCGCGGCGGTCAATCTGAACTATGACCTTTTCGGTCGTTCGGCTGTCGTCAAACACAATGTGGGCCAGCCAAACGGAGATTTGCTGCGGCGGGATGAGACGCCGCCCATGAAACTCGGTATGACCGGCGTCATGGTGCAGGCTTTCAATATCATCCAGGATAGGATTGCTCGTGCCCGTCTGGCCGGAGACCCGCCGGATCTTGCGATGCATCCCCGCCTTAGCGATATCGGTCTGTCGGAATTCCATCGCGCCGGCGAAGCTATTGAACGCGGCTATGAGGAGGCTCTGACGAGGTTGCCGGAAATCCGCCGCATGCAGGAAACCTACGCGCGCTAGCGTGTCATCCGAAATCTGCAAAAAAACGAGGCTTGCCCTCGCTTTCGGCGTGAGAAGCTGATCGCTGCAATCGACCCGCTGGGTCGATTGCCTGGGGCGTCTCGAACTTCGCCTCACCCGGCGATATAGGCCTTGATCTGTTCGGCCTCGAGTTCGATCTCGCGGATACGCCATTTGACGACGTCGCCGATGGAGATGATGCCGGAAAGCTTGCCTTTCTCCTCGACGGGAACATGACGGAAGCGGCGCATCGTCATCAGTTCCATCAATTCGTCGGTTGTCGTGTCTTCCTTGCAGCGGTGCACCTTGGCCGTCATCATCGATGCGATCGGCTTGTCGAGGCATTCCTGCCCATGCTTGGCAACGGCATTGACCACATCCCGCTCGGTGAAGATGCCGGAAATCTTGCCGCCCGGTCCGACAACGACGATAGCGCCGATCCGATTCTCGTTCAGGATTTTCGCGGCCTCTGCAACGGTCGTATTGCCGCCCGTCGTCACGACGTCGCGGCCCTTGGCTTCAAGTATGGCCTTTACGGAAACTGACATTCGATCCTCCCATCTCGAAAGCATGATGAACACCTGAAGCGTCCGATATGTTCCGAAATTACCCCCGGAGCTCAAACCGGCGCTTTGCCCGTCGGTCGATCGATCTCCTCATCCCATGATCGACGGATGCCAATGGTGCGCCTGTGTCAGTAAGAAAGCAACAGCTCATTCATCGAGTGGTAAAGGTTCCCGAACTTCCTCAGGCGGCTGCCGGTCGAAGGGGGCGAAAAGCAGGAATCCGAACAGGAAGCCGCCGATATGAGCATCCCAGGCCACCGGCTGTGAGCTGTCGCCCGCAAGATTGATGCCGAAAGCAACGAGCGCATTGCCGGCAACCCACATGACGATATAGGCGACAACTGTCCGGCTTCGAAGCGACTGCAAAATGCCGAGGCGCGGGTTGAGATGCGCCTGCCGCATGGACACTCTGCGACTGTCCATGGCCGGAAAGGCAAAACGGCAAGCTGCTCCCATGAGCGCCGAGACGACACCGGACGCACCGATCAACAGCGTCTGGTCGCCCCAGTAGAGTGCCGCATGCAGGAAGGCGGAGGCGGCTGATGAGAAGATCCAGAAAATCACATAGCGCAGGGCGCCGATGCGTCGCGCCACGGGTGCCGCAAAGACCATCAGCCAAAGGCTGTTGAACACGATATGCTCGATCCCGCCATGCAGCAGCGAATAGGTGACAGGCGTCCAAAGCCATTCCAGTCCCTGCTGTGACAAGGGAAAGGCATAGCGGGCCGGGATGAAGCTGAAGGCGAAATAAATCCAGTTCAGCGTATCGTCCGACCACCAGGGAAGGTTCATGACCGCAAAAATGACGATTAGGACGGCAAGGCTCGCCAGAATGGCAGGAGGCAAGTTGAAGGCCGGGGCTCGCTGCTGCGGCCGCGGATTTTCCGGCTCTGGGCGCGGCGGCTGTTCGTCATCCATGTCTTGCTCTGCTTGTCGATAGAAGTCATCGACACATAACGCAGCGAAAATCAAAAAAAAAGCCGCCCGTAGTGTCGGGCGGCATACCGGGGCGCTCCTCTCCGGATCTGACCTCAATGGTTCGTCCGGCGCCCGGGAAATTCGTGCTGAAGGTCACTTGGTGAAGTGATGAACAAAGATTTACATCGACCGCTCGACAAGGCAACCGAAACCCTTTGTTAACCCTAACGGGCCGGTTCTGGCATGGAATTCGCAACATCAGTTTCGAGGGCGATGAATGCCCTTGTAGTTGAAGTGAAATGGGACACGGACGCATTATGCGCCATAAGACGAGCATCGATATATTTACCTATTGGGAGCGTATACGCGGCAACGCGGACGCTCCCCTGCGCAACTTGATACAGCCATCGGCAATCGGCCACATTCTTCCCGAGCTGTTTATCCTGGAAAATACGGTGGACGATAATCCCCGCTTCCGCCTGGCCGGTACGGCGATCTGCAACCTCATGGGGCGCGAACTCCGCGGCGAGAATTTCGCAGCGCTCTGGGCTGGCAGTCAGCAGGATGACCCGGTACGCATAGCCGCCGGCGTGATGAAACACGTGGTTCCCGCGTTGGTTCACGCGACGGGCTACTGTATCAGCGGCCGCAGCATGACCTTCGAGATGATATTGCTGCCGGTTCGCACATCGAGCGACACTTGCGACAGACTGCTTGGTTGTCTGACGCCAACCGTTTATGCGCCTTGGCTCGGCAACGAACGCCTTGAATTTCTGGCACTGGATCGCAGCCGGCTGCTTCGCGAGCGCCGCGTGCGGCTCGTGGATGCACCTCCCCATCCAGACCCCGCAAATCTTCTGCCGCATCGGGGAAGCACGAGCCTTGGTGAATGGGTCCGCCGAAAATTGATTCAAGCAAAAAATGAGGCGCGACAGGGTTAGAACTGACCCAGTGCGGAACAAGATAGGTGATCGTCTCTTATTTATGCCTCTGAAAAGACAACCTTACTTTAAGGAGTTGCGGCTATTAGTTGGATGAGACGCAATAGGATTCAAGACGCCTCCATGCACTCGTTTCAGCCAGCCCAGGCGACGCGGCCCAATCAAATGACAGGCAATGCTGCTCGTAATGATCAGCGGACCTTTCAGCGGGTCCCGATCAATATGCAGGGTCGTCTGATGCTGGCAAATTATGAGGAATTCGAATGCGTTGTCACGGAAATGTCGCCGGGTGACCTTCATGTGACCTGTTTGGGACGGCCGCGCGCCGATGAGCGGGTCGTGGCCTACATCGACCACCTCGGCCGAGTCGAGGGCTATGTCGTTGCGGTCGACGGCCGCGGTTTCACCATGTCGATCAATGCAACCGAGCGTAAGCGTGAAAAGCTTGCGGCGCAACTGACCTGGCTTGCCAATAAGCACGAACTCGGTCTGCCGGAAGATCGCCGCCACGATCGTTTGACGCCGCGCAATACCCGCAGCGAACTCACGCTTGACGACGGTACGCAATATGTCTGCCGCATCATGGACCTCTCGCTCTCCGGCGCAGCGGTCGACGTCGAAATACGCCCCGCCATCGGAACGCCTGTGCGTCTCGGCAATATGCGCGGCCGCGTCGTGCGTCATTTCATAGAGGGCGTTGCGATCGAATTCCTTTCGCTACAGTCTCGCGAAACCTTGCGCGAATTTCTCTGATACCGTCATCTTCCCGTCACGCAGCGTCGCGAAATAGCGATCTCTGTCTTCTCCTCAATGCGTGACCGCGACATGCCCTACCCGGACATAATTCCTTTTGACGAAGGCCTGCTTGAGGTCGGCGACGGCCAGCGGATTTACTGGGTGCAATCGGGCAATCCCGAGGGTACACCCGTCCTCATCCTGCACGGGGGCCCTGGATCAGGTAGTTCGGCTGGAACGCGGCGCTATTTCGACCCGCAATATTATCGGATCATTCAATTCGATCAGCGCGGCTGCGGCGGCAGTCTTCCGCATGCGTCTGAACCGCTGATCGATCTCTCGGCCAATACGACATGGCACACGATTGCCGATATCGAGCGATTGCGGTTGCGCCTCGGAATCGAACGCTGGATCATATTCGGCAATTCCTGGGGCTGCACGCTTGCGCTTGCCTATGCCGAAACCCATCCGCAGCGGGTGGAAAGCTTGCTCCTCGTCGGTGTCACCATGACGAGACGATCGGAAATCGATTGGCTCTATCAAGGTCTCGGCCGTTTCTTTCCTGTGGAATGGGCACGCTTTCGGGCCGCTGTACCTAAGACTGATCGCGATGGTGACCTAGTCACCGCCTATTATCGCCTCTTGCGCAATCCCGATCCAGCAATCCATGTGAAAGCCGCCAGGGATTGGCACGAATGGGAGGCAGCGTCGATCCTGATCGATCCGCGCGCGGCCCTGTCGCCGCGATGGTCCGATCCACGTTATCTGACGGCGCGCGCCCGGATCATCACCCATTACTTCCACCATCTGGCTTGGCTCGAGGAGCAGCAGATCCTGCGCGACACCCATCGGCTCGCCGGTATCCCCAGCACGATGATCCATGGTCGTATGGACCTCGAAGCACCGCTCGTCACCGCCTGGGAATTGTCACAGGCATGGCCAGAGGCGGAACTGGTGGTCGTCGCGAACGCGGCACACTCGCCGGCGGTCTCGGAGATGGCGACTGCAATCACCCGCGCGACCGATGGGCTTCGCCGGCACACTCGGCAATAAAAATCAAAAATATTTTTTGAGCCGGTTTTCCCAAAATGGGACAAGTTCAGGCTCTTGCAGCCATTTCCAACACCAAATCCGACCTGTCGCCACGCGAGCTCTGTATCAATACACACGTCTACTGCCTTAATCGGCACGCGGGCATTAACGATCCCCATTGCTGAAAGCCGTTTGGAAACAGCGGATGTCAGACTCTTGCATTGCTGCAATCCATACCGAAATCCCTCAAATTTTAATCTAATTTGCCGCGAACTTGAATCAAGTTTTCTGCGTATTTTATGAGAATTTTCGCCGGATTTGATTTAACTAAGCCATTAATTTGACTGTGCAATTTTGCGTCAGATAAAATCACGCGTGTCATTCTGATCCCAATAAAACAGGGACAGGGACATGAACTTTCAAATCGCACTTCGCGGCCTTGCCGCTCTGGCGCTTTCAACTCTTGGCTTGTTCGGTGCTGCTCAGGCAGCACCCGCCAACATGACGATAACAGGTGACGCTGCTCCCCCGATCGGTCATTACGAATTCTGCAAGGAAAACCCGCGTGAATGCGCTTATTCCGGTGGCGATGCAGGGCCGATGATCCTCAATGAGGATAGCTGGAAGACGATCCTGAAGGTCAACTATACGGTCAATACGACCATCAAGCCGATGACGGATATGGAACTTTACGGTGTTGAGGAGAAGTGGGCGATCCCGACCACCGCCGGCGACTGCGAGGATTTCGCGCTGCTGAAGCGCAAGCAACTCATCGATGCCGGCGTCTCGCCTTCCGATCTGCTCATGACCGTCGTGCTGCAGCCGAACGGCGAAGGCCATGCCGTTCTGACCGTCCGCACGGATCGTGGCGATTTCATTCTCGATAACATGCGCAACAAGGTGAAGCTCTGGTCGGAGACCGAATACACCTTCCTGAAGCGCCAGTCCGCAGATCATCCGGCTCGCTGGGTCAAGATCCAGGACGGTCGCGCTGTTGCGGTCGGCAGCTTGAAGTAAGCCCCCCAATACCAGATCGCCGGCGGCCTAGCGTCGGCGGTAAAGTCAGAGGCCCGGTCTCGTCCCCTGATTTCTGTCCAGGCCGGTGCCTCTGAGCCGTTCCCGCTGTCCCCGGGAACGGCTCTTTTCATTTCGCGGCTCCCGCGAGATAAGCACTAAAGATTCCGGCGAATTAACTGTCCCGTTAGCACGGGTTGCGACCTATATTTAACCATCAATTAACCATCGCCGCGCCAATCATATCTTCAATGAGACTCGAAACTAGGACGCCCTCGGTACTCGTCGTCGAAGATGGCGGGCGCAGGGAGATGAAGGCAAGAACATGGCTCCTCTGTCATCCGCCACAATGGTCGAAGAAAGCCCGCTAATATCGAGCGGCTTTGTCTATCGGCTCATGGCAGGTGTTGCCGTCCTGGCTGCGCTGACTGTAGCCATAGCCGTCGGCGGAAACTGGCTCGGCGAGAAAATTTCGCTCGCGGGTCATACAACCGATACCAAACCTATCTCCATCACGATCGGCGATGACACGATACGCCTCGCCGCAAACACCGTCCGCTTTCCGAGCGAGCGCCTCAATGGCCCGGCCGAGCGCGTCGATCTCTATCTGACCTGGCCGCAGATGCAGGGCTATAGTGAAGCCGACCGGTTGCGCTTCGACGATATCTCGCAATCGTCCTCGCTGATCTTTCTCCAGATCAGCCAGAGCACGATGTCTCGTGATATGTCCGGCCGGCTTGGTCCGATCTATTCGCAATTGATGGACGGCGCTTCCTATGCCGGCCCCTTTGGCCTGACGGCACATCGGCTTCGCGCTGATGCCGGCTACAATGGTGAAATCCTTTTAACCGCTTCGCGATCCGGTGAAACCAACTATGTCGTGCGCTGCCTCCTGCCCTCTTCGCCAGCCTTGGCAACGAGTGGTGATTGTCAGAGGGATGTCAAGGTTGGCAAGGATCTGAGTGTTCTCTACCGCTTTTCCAGCAATCAGCTCGGGGATTGGCGCACGATGGATGCCGCCGTCCAGGACTTCGTCAAGACGCGCCTTGTGGATGATGCCGCGCCCGCGGCAATGGCTGTTGATGGCCGCTAAAATGGCGCAAAAACCTGAAACCAACTGTTCATCATAAACCGATTGGTAACGCTAAGCCTCTACTGTCGAGCGGATCGGCCGTTCATGGAGGCGGCGGCCGGATAATCGAGAATGTAAATGCAAGCAGAGAGTGATTTAGTGTCCAGATCCATTCTACCCGTTTCGTCGTCTCAAACCGGTAAAATTCTGGCGAGAGCGCTTCTTGGTTTTTCGATCGCGACAGCGACGATCACTGTGGCTGTCGTCGACGCAAGCGCGGCCGGTCCGAAATATGCCGGTATCGTCATCGACGCCAATACAGGCAATGTTCTCTATAGCGAAAATGCCGACACGCTCCACTATCCTGCCTCGCTGACCAAGATGATGACGGTCTACCTGACCTTCGAGGCGCTTGAGGCCGGACGCATTACCCTGGATACTCCCGTCGTATTTTCAAAGAATGCCGCCGTTCAGGCGCCGACAAAGCTCGGTATCGGCCCCGGTCGCTCCGTGACCGTGCGCGAGGCGATCCTCGGCATCGTCACGAAGTCCGCCAACGACGCCGCGATGGCGCTTGGCGAGATGCTCGGCGGTTCGGAGGAAGGTTTTGCCCGGATGATGAACGATAAGGCGCGAGCGCTTGGTATGACGCGCACGACCTATCGCAACCCGAACGGCCTGCCGAACACAGCGCAGATGACGACGGCTCGTGATCAGGCTCGCCTTGGTATTGCCCTTCGCGAACATTTTCCGGAATATTACGGCTTCTTTTCCGAAACGAGCTTCCGGCTCGGCAATCGCACGATCCTCGGTCACAATCGCCTGGTCGGTTCCGTGCGCGGTGTTGACGGCATCAAGACCGGTTACACGCGTGCCGCCGGCTATAATCTGGCGACCTCTGTCAAAGTCGACGGTCGTTCCATAGTCGGTGTGGTCCTTGGCGGCGCTTCGACGCCGGCTCGCGACAATCAGATGCGCAAGCTGATCGCTGACTATCTGCCTAAGGCATCGACAAAGCATATTGATTCCAATGTGATCGCGCAGGTGCCAGCCGCATCCCCCAACGTGCAGGCAGCGAGTGCACGCATGGCGGATATCAGCCGCGCAAAGATCAAGAATAACGGGGCGACCGAAGTCGCCGATTCCAGTCCTTCCAGCGCGGCAGCCTTCGCAGCGGTAACGCCACAGTCTTCCTCCTCCAATCCACTGCTTTCGGCAAAGCCCGAGCCCGTGAAGCGGCCCGCCTATGACGAAACAGCTGCCGCCGGATCTTCGGACGATGCGGATGAGGATGAAATCGATACCGTAACGACGGCATCGACCTCCAGAAGCGATACGAAGCTGGTAAAGCTGCAGCGCACCGAAAAGACAGAGAAGGTTGCAAAGGCAACCAAAGCTGAACGCGGGCCTACCGGCTGGATCGTTCAGATTGGCGTTTCCTCCAGTAAGGATGGCGCGACCGACCTCCTTGATACGGCGAAGAACAAAGCCGGCAAGGCATTGCGTTCGGCTAAGCCCTATGCGGTCGCCTTTGACGGCGGTTACCGCGCCCGCTTCGGCGGCTTTGAAGATCAGAGCGAAGCGGTGAATGCCTGCAAGGCGCTCAAGCGTGCCGGCGTCAAGTGCTGGGCGAGTATGGAATAAGCATGTGGCGGGTGTTTTCGCGCCGCATGATTCGAAAATTGGTTGGGCCTTCTATGGCTCTGATCTTCCGGTTCCGAACGTCAAGCGGGCCGGCCCTGAGTTTGTAACGTGTACGGGGTTTTGAAATGGCAATGAACGAGAACTTTCCCGGTTTCTCGCTCGATAGCGGGGGCAAGATGAAACAGAAGAGCTTTGCTCTTCATCCGCTGCATGAAGCGGCGATGCGACTGGCGGACCTTGGTCTCAGCCGTTCGCGCTCACGCAACAAGACGAAAGACCTGATCGGCATCCTGCTCTGCCACGGCGCTCGCGCCTGGCGCTATTCGCAGCCGGAGGCGCATATTCATCTGCATATCACTGCGCCGACCGGCCGTGCGCCGATCATGATGCGGCTGCGCTAAAGTAAACCAAGTTCGGAAAGTTCCCGCCGCAGATCGGCAGGCAATTCGGCTGCCGCGCCGAGACTATCAAGATCGCGCGGCACGTCGTCTTGCGGCAGGTACCGCCAGCCCTGAAACGGCCGCTTCGGCTGCCCTGTCGTCTCGACAACGCTCGGGTCGAGAATAAGCCGGCAACGCTGAATACCATCAGCATCGGTGAAGGTCTCGATACCAAGCAATTTCTGCCTTGCCTGCACCTGTCCCTTGATCACCCAATAAAGCGAACCGCCGTCCAGCAGTTCCTCGATCCGCTTCGGCACCATGCGCGTCGTATGGGTCGTGTGCGGCTCTAGTCCGGCAGCGATGGCGTTCATCGCCCGCTCGGAGACCCATTCGCGCAGATCATCAAGCGAATCCGCGCCGACGCACAATTTGATGAGATGCAAAGCCATAGTGCCGTTGAAGTCCTTTTGACCGGCAGCGTCAAGCTTTTAGATCAGGCGTCCACACTCAGCATTCCACGACGTTGACCGCCAGACCGCCGGTGGAGGTTTCCTTATATTTCTCGCTCATGTCGTGACCCGTCTGACGCATGGTTTCGATGCAGGCGTCGAGCGGCACGAAATGCTGGCCGTCGCCCTTGATGGCGAGTGAGGCAGCAGTGACTGCCTTGACCGCGCCAAGAGCGTTTCGTTCGATGCACGGCACTTGCACCAGTCCGGCGACCGGATCGCAGGTCATGCCAAGATGATGTTCCAGCGCGATTTCTGCGGCATTTTCGATCTGTTCCGGCGTCGCACCCATCACGGCCGCAAGCCCGGCCGCCGCCATCGCAGCCGCCGAACCGACCTCGCCCTGACAGCCGACTTCGGCGCCGGAAATCGAGGCATTATGCTTGATGATGCCGCCGACGGCGGCCGCCGTCAGAAGATAGTTGCGAATGCCGTCCTGATCCCAATCCTCATGGAAATGCTGATAGTAGCGGATCGTAGCAGGAATGACGCCAGCCGCACCATTGGTCGGCGCCGTCACCACGCGTCCACCGGCTGCATTCTCTTCGTTGACCGCCATGGCGTAGACGCTCAGCCAATCATTGGCGAGTAGCGGATTGATCCGGTTGCTGCGCCATTCCTGCTGCAGCTTGTCGTGAATGGCGCGGGCACGCCGGCGGACCTTCAGGCCGCCCGGCATGATGCCGTCCACCTTGAGGCCGCGATCGATACAACTGCTCATGGCCGCCCAGATACGATCAAGCCCGGCATCCAGCTCTTCGGCGCTCATGCGCGTTTCTTCATTGGCGCGCTTCATCTGCGCGATCGAAAGGTCGGAGCGCTCGGACATTTCAAGCATCTGCTTGGCGGTGGCAAAGGGGAAAGGAACGCGCTCACCCGCTGCGGCCGGCTTCTTCCGATCGGCCTTCATCTGCTCCAATTCCGTATCGGTGACGACGAAACCGCCGCCGACGGAATAATAGATGCGCTTTAGGAGCAGGCGATCATCCCTGTCGAAAGCAGAAATACTCATGCCGTTGGCATGGCCGGGCAGCGGCACCTTCTTGTCGAAGATCAGGTCGGTCTTGGGCTGGAATTGATAAGTCGGATGACCTGGCGGCGTGATGCGTCCGCTGCGCTCCACTTCGTCGATAATGGCATCCATATGGTCGGGATCGACGCTGTCGGGCTTTTCGCCCATCAGACCGAGGATGACAGCCCTGCCCGTGCCGTGGCCGATACCCGTATGCGCCAGCGAACCATGCAGGCTGACCTTGATCGACTCAACATGCACATTCGAAGACGGTCGCGGCCACTCGTTCGACAGCAAGAGGTCCAGGAAGCGATTCGCGGCCGACATTGGCCCCATCGTGTGCGAGCTGGACGGCCCCACACCGATCTTGAACACATCAAAAACTGAGAGAAACATGGACCTTTGGTGCCTCCAGGCAAATCGATTTCCGGCAAGGCTACGCTATCGCAGCAAGCTTGCACGGCGATTGGCCGACATCGGATTTCATGGCAGCGACATTACATATAGGCATTCGAGAAGCAAACAGAAGGCCATTGCGCGCGGCTCGCGCTGAGCTACAGTCCACATGGGATTGATCTGGAGAACCTGCCTTAATGACGACTGCCGACTATGTCGCCCTCGCCCTTTTCATCTTTCTCTGGGTCGCGCTGAACTGGATCACCAGCAGCGCCAGCTTCTTCAATCGCACCAGCCTGACGCTGGCGATGAACGAGCGTCGCCGCGAATGGATATACAACTCGCTGCGCCGCGATCTGAAGATGATCGACACGCAGATCCTGTCCGGCCTGCAGAACGGCACCGGCTTCTTCGCCTCCACCTCGATCTTCGCCATCGGCAGCTGCTTTGCGTTGCTCGGCGCCACCGACAAGATCAATGCCTTCTTCTCGGATATGCCGTTCATACTCAATGGCGGTCGGGCAGCCTTTGAAATCAAGGTAGCCGGGCTTGGCTGCCTTTTCGGCTATGCCTTTTTCAAATTCGGCTGGGCCTATCGCCTGTTCAACTATTGCACCATTCTCTTCGGCTCCCTGCCGATGCGCGAAGACGCCATCCTTGATCCGCTGGCCGCGGAGAGAGCCGCCGAGCGCGTGGTGCGCATGAACGTCATTGCCGCGCGCAATTTCAATGCCGGCCTCAGGGCAATCTTCCTGTCCATCGGTTATCTCGGCTGGTTCCTGAGCCCCTATGTCTTCATGGCGACGACGATTTTCATCATCGTGGTGCTGATCCGCCGTCAATTTTTTTCCGACGCCCGTCTGGCCATCATGGATAGCGATATGCCATGACAAGGCCGCGTCGGCCCATGCCGCTGCAAAGACTTGAATTCATGCCTGGAAGGACTCCGTAATGGCCGCCATCGCCGCGAGCGTCGACGTTGCGCAAAAGACGCCTCGTATCGGCATTCTGGATACGGCGCGCGGTGCTGCCCTGCTCGCCATGGCGAGCTATCATGGCACCTGGGATTTCGAATTCTTCGGCTATCTTGATTCTGGTACGGCGGAAACCGGCTGGCTGAAGCTCTATGCCCGCGCCATTGCCAGTACCTTCCTGTTCCTGGCTGGCTTCAGTCTCGTGCTTGCCAATACGCCGGAAATTCGCTGGCGGTCCTACTGGCGACGGCTGGGCATGATTGTCGCTGCAGCTGCAGCAATCTCACTCGTCACCTTCATCGGCATGAGCGACGAGTGGATCTTCTTCGGCATCCTGCACGGTATCGCGGCGGCGAGCCTTATCGGCCTCCTGTTCCTGCGCCTGCCCGCATTCTTGACGCTTTTGGTCGCGGCATTGCTCACCGTCGGCATCGTAATCGACAACGTCATCGCGCCTCTGTCGCTGCATTCGACGTTCTTCGACACGCCGTGGCTATGGTGGGTAGGGCTTTCGGAAAATATCCAGCGCTCGAACGACTATGTGCCGCTCTTCCCGTGGCTAACGCCATTTCTGTTCGGCCTCGGCATCGCGCAATTGGCGACCTCTCTTGGATGGACGAAACAGCTTGCGAAATTCGGTCCTGGCCGCAATCTCGTCGCCCTCGCCGGCCGGCACAGCCTGATCTTCTATCTGGTGCACCAGCCGGTTCTTTTCGGCCTCGTCTATCTGTTGTCCCTGGTCGCTCCTGCGCCACCGCAGGACCCGACGGTCGGCTATATCAGGCAATGCGTGGCTTCATGCACGCGATCGGGCAGCGAAGCCATGTGCCGCAGCTTCTGCCAATGCACGCTCGACAAGTTGCAGGCTCAGAACCTCTTCAAATCGCTGGAATCAGGGGCGATCAAAGCAGATAGCGATGAACGCGTAAGCCGAATCGCGATACAATGCACGGATGAAGCGCAATGACAGGGTTATTCTATGAATGCCTATCGTTCGAAGTCGCTGAGTTTTCCGTGGCCGCCGCTGCTCTATAGCCTTGCCGTCATAGCGGCGCTGTCCCTGCAGCGATGGTATCCCTTGCCTTTGCCCTTCATCTGGGCGCTGGTTGCATGGGTGGTTGGCGCGCTCCTGACCGCCATCGCGGTGACATTGAATGTCTGGGCCGTCAAGACACTGCTGGAACGCCGCACAACCGTTCTGACGCAGCGCTGCACAGCGCATTTGGTGACGTCAGGCCCCTTTCGTTTCACCCGCAACCCAACCTATCTCGGCTATACCTTGCTGACCGCAAGCTTCGGCCTTCTGATCGGCAATCTCTGGTTCCTGGTCATGGCAGCAGCGGCGGCCGCCTTGACGACCTTGCTCGTCATCCGCTGCGAGGAGATGCATCTCCTCTCGCGATTCGGCTGCGAGTTCGAGTTTTATTGCAAACGGACGCGCCGCTGGTTTTGAAAAGCTGAGCGCTTAATAGCGGATCAGGTCCCAACGCCGATTTCGGCCAGGCGTCCGAGGCAGGCTTCCTCGACATTGTCGAGTTCGCTCAGCGTATCGTCGATATCCTTGCGCTTCTGACGCAGCTCGTCGCGCTTTTCGTCGACGCGTTTCATCAGCAGCTTCAGCTGGCCGATCTCGCCTGGAGGCTCCTTGTAGACCTGTATGATCTCGCGAATTTCGGCAATGGTGAAGCCGATGCGGCGGCCGCGCAGAATTTCCATGATCAGACGCCGGTCGGCCGGGCGAAATAGGCGCGTTCGGCCCCTGCGCTCAGGATGAATGAGGCCCTCGTCCTCATAGAACCTCAACGTCCGGGTCGAAACCCCGAATTCCCGAGTGAGCTCCGTTATGCTATAGTATCCGTCGACCAAGAATCCGCCCCTAATCTGCTGACCATCATAATATTGACTTTTACGTAATAGTCAATTTTGATGGGTTGCAGTCAGTTCTCAACCCGCCAGTGCAGCGCTAAATCATAGGCCCACAGGGCCTGAGAGGGCGAAATTTCCCGTAAATTCGATGGGAATGGTCATAGAGACAGCAGACGCCTCAGCGATTCGAATGCACGAATCAATGCGATGGGAAGCGCGGCCACCAAGGCGGTGGCATTGCTATCATCTTCCCCTTATCCTGGCAGGCCTCCTACCCATGTCCTCCAGTTCCGCTAGAGAGTGCCGTGTCTGTCCGCCCCATCATCCGCTTCCCCGATCCGCTATTGCGAAGCCCCTCCACGGCCGTCACGGCCTTCGACGACAATCTGCGGATGCTTGTCGATGATCTGTTGGACACCATGCGGGCCGCGCCTGGCGTCGGCATCACCGGCCCGCATATCGGCGTTCTCAAGCGGGTCGTCGTGATCGAACTCAGCCGCGAGGATGGCGTGCGCATCTATATCAATCCGGAAATTCTGTGGTCGTCGGCAGAGACCACACGGCATACGGAGGGTAGCGTTTCCATGCCCGGAGCGACGGAGGAGATCGTCAGACCGAAATCGATCCGCTTTCGCTATCTGGATATCGCCGGCGAAACCCATGAAGCCGAGGCGTATGACTTTCTGGCCATCTGCATCCAGCACGAGATTGACCAGCTTGACGGCATTTTCTGGCTGCAGCGGCTTTCCAAGCTCAAGCGCGACCGATTGGTGAAAAAATGGGAGAAGATGCGGGATTGATATAAGCAAACAGAAACGGGCGCCCAAAGGCGCCCGTTCTGCAAGAGGTTGGATCCGCAATCAGCCCTTGAGCTTGGTATTGCAGAGGCTGTAATAGCCGCCGCCCTTCTGGATCCACTTCAGGCCGCCGAGCGAATTGCTGGCCTTGGCGGCGTTATAGGCGTCGACGCAGGTGTGGAAGCGGCCCTTGCCGGGCGTCTCGGTAGCATATTTCGGGTCAACCTTTGCGGGGAAGGTTACGCCGGCCGGGGCAGCCGTGGTCGGCTTTGCCGGTTCTGCTGCCGGCGGCTTGGTAGCGTCGGGCTCGTTGGCGTCGACCTTGGCTGCCGCAGTGGTCTTCGCTGGCTTGGCAGGCGTCGTAGCTGCTGGTGCAGTGGTTGCGGGAGCGGTGGTCGTGGTGGCGCTGGCGTCCGCGCTGCACTGCGTTGTGCGGAAGTCATTCCACTTCTGGCCGTTCAAGGTACCAGCAGTTTTGGCAGCCTGATATTTGGCGCTGCACTCTTTTATGGTTAGCGCAGAAGCCGAAGAAGCGAGGCCCATCGAGCCTACAACTGTGAGAGACGCAAAAGACATCAACAGAATGGCACGACTTGTCATTGGCATTTCCTCCGCTCTATGACGAATGTCGAAACTATTAATCGTATCGTCCCCATCGATTGTCAATCGACACGCGATCTGGGGGCGACGGAAGACACCATATGCGGACGAATATGAACGCAAACTGTACAAAAATAGCTATCGAAAAGAGTGACTTGACTGAAGCAGCAATCCTGGATGGCGGTTCATCGCTGTGTTGAGTTCAGCCGGAGATGGAAGAATCGATGGTGCCGATTCACATTGCAATTTTACTTCCGTCATTCGCGGCCAGCGATACGCTTGGGCAAGGGCGATCGCAGACCAAATACAACCTATCGTGAGCTTCGGTCTTGAAGTGTGGGCACCTCGCCCTAGTTCCCGTCATGCAGTTCCCCTCTCTATGCCCTGGATGCTCTCCCTTCCAGGGCATTTTTCTTTCAGACGTTTTTCTGGCAGATAAGGCCATCGAGAGACAACGCGCCAAAAGACTCGCCACAGCATTCAAATGAGTATAGGCTTATATCACCGTTGGCTACCGAACCCGTAGGCGCTAGCGGCTGAGAGAGATGATTACTCTCGCCTGCAGAGGTCAAGGAGTTACCCGCATGACCTCGCATGATACTGGCGACAATATCCTAAGCGATCAGAAACTGCATGATCTTCTCAAGGCAGAAGACAGGATCGATCTTTTGGAAAGATCGAAACGGTTCATTCCGAATGAGTCGGAAGTACCGATGGTAGAGGACGCCGAAGAGCGCTCCTGCGAGCTATAGCAGTTTTCGCCATCAAATCGGACAGGTCGTTTGACCCGTCCTGCTTAGCACTAAAATTCATCGCAACATCCGGCATCGTCTTCGGACGATCGCCGATCACTTTCGCGCGTCATTGACAGTTTCGCCGAAGACCTGTTCGAACGCCTCACGCAGGCGAATGTCGACATCCGCCATCATGACCGGCAAGCCGAGATCGACGAGGCTGGTAACGCCATAGGCCGAAATTCCGCAAGGAATGATGCCGGTGAAATGCCCGAGATCGGGGTCGACGTTCAGCGAAAGGCCGTGAAACGTTACCCATTTGCGCACGCGGATGCCGAGCGCCGCAATCTTGTCCTCAGCCACGGTGCCGTCAGCCAGAGTGGGCTTCTCCGGGCGCCTGACCCAAACGCCAACTCGATCCTCTCGCCGCTCGCCGCGCACGTTCATCGAATCAAGCGTGCGAATGATGACCTCTTCGAGCGCGCCGACGAAGGCGCGGATATCCTGCCGGCGACGCTTGAGGTCCAGCATGACATAGGCGACGCGCTGCCCTGGCCCGTGATAGGTATACTCGCCCCCGCGTCCTGTCGCAAAGACCGGGAATCGATCCGGTTCGATCAGATCGGCGGCATCGGCGCTGGTGCCCGCCGTATAGAGCGGAGGATGTTCGACCAGCCAGACGAGTTCAGGCGCCTGCCCTTCGGCAATCGCGGCTACCTCCGCCTCCATGGTGGCAACCGCCTCCTCATAAGGCACGAGACCGTCGCTGATCCGCCAGCGGACGGGCGGCGTACCTTGAACGGGAAACATCTGGTGAGAAAGTTCAGTGCGAAGCATATGGCAGTCCTTTGCGCGCCGCAGGCCGCATGTGTGGAAATCCTGCGCGCCGACGGGTTGTCCACATATGGCGCCATTCGAGCGGGAATTCAAACATGTAAGGCGTTTCGGCGGCATTCGCACATGTCAGATCGGAGGAGCTGTGAAGGAATTTAAAAAAACTGACATATCGCTCTTGTGCCCCCCGAATGCTTTTGCTACATGCAGCCGCGCCGGAGCAATCCGGCCTACCACGATGCGGTCGTGGCGGAATTGGTAGACGCGCAGCGTTGAGGTCGCTGTGGGGCAACCCGTGGAAGTTCGAGTCTTCTCGACCGCACCAAGAACCCGGCTTTGGCCGGGTTTTTTGTTTTTAAAACAATGCGTAGCTAACGCTTTCTTCAGTACCACATTATCTTTCACGCCATCGTCTGCCCGCTGACGACACGCGAACCGATCAAAGCGTCGGGAATATTGCGATGCTGCCCCGTTTCCCACACAAGTTATTCGCGAAATTCATGCCGAGAGGTAGTTCACCTACCCTGATGGGCCGGAACAGCCGTCGTATTTCCCTGGTCACTTGACTTCGCGCCCCTCTCTGGCACCGTGAAACTCTTTAGACAGGGGGAAGATGCATGACACCGGAGCGCTTTTCAGAATGCCTTTTGCATATACGCTGGACGCCCATCAATCTGGCGAGCGCTCTGCAATGTGACCTGTCATGGGTGGAGGCGCTGGAAGCTGGAAATGCCAAAGTCCCGGAAGGGTTGGCGGAATGGCTGGAAACCTTAGCGCAATGCCATGAGAAAGCCGGCGTTCCTACGACCTATCGCGGCCGTGGGCACGACTGAGATTGAGGGAGACGAGACGAGCTGGGGAACGATGACAGTCCGGAAATGGCGACACTTCATTCCAAACGGAGGAATTGGAAATGAATGATGATTTTCGCTTGAAGCTTATCAAAATCAGAGGCGAAAAGATCGCCCATCGCAACGAACTGCTGGCGATGAAGACGCAGGGCATTGACGCGAAACAGATTGGAGAGGTCATCGATCTTGACGACATGATCGCCCGTGAACAACTCGCGATCGACACCCTCGACGATACGATTGCCCGATTAAGCTAGAAGTACTTAGGCCCGCGCCACGTCGAGGGAAGCCGCGCTCAATGCGCCACATCCTTGCTCAGATTGCGCAGCCTGATCTGATGGTCAAGGCGTTCGAGCTGCTTTGTTGTTGTCTCTATCAGCCGACCGACCTCCTGATAGGCGGTGCGCAGCCGCGATAGCTCGTTCTTGACGGCTTCCAGGGCGCGCTCATCACTGTCCTCTCCAGGTCCGTCACCCGATCCGGTCATCAACCATGCCGGTGAAACATCGAAAAGAGCTGACATCTTGGCCAGCGCGGAGGGGTTGGGTTCGGCGCGATCGGATTCCCACGCGAGCATCGTCTCCTCGCTGACGCCAAGCTGTCCGGCCAGCGTTTCGAGGCTGATTCCCGCGGCATCGCGAGCCATGGACAGGCGTCCGCCAAGCGTATCGCCGCCTTCATCCGAAAAAACGGTCGTCTCTTGTTCTGGTTTGAACATCGGTGCGATCCCTTTCCTGGTCGCGCCGGCAATTTTTCGCCGCGCAGTCATGTTTTAGCCGGTTCCAAAGCTCCAGATAGGTCTAAGGGCGTCATCTCGCCAGGGAGATCTGTCCCATTTGGAAAAGTACGGCATTTGCGGATGGCTGCCACCGCATCTTGCAACCTGCTTTCAAGCGCGTCTTGATTGCATGTTTGTCCTATGTTTGAAGTTGACGCATGCTCGTCTCTTCCCCCGTTTCCACGCAGCAAAATCCGCTTAGAGGCATGACGATCATGGCAAGCGCCATGATCCTGCTGCCGACGATGGATGCGATCGCCAAGTACATGGCGAGTTTTGAAGGCATGTCGCCGGGCCAGGTGACATTCTATCGCTTCTTCTTTCAGCTTGTGTGCATGCTGCCGCTGCTTGCGACCACAACCGGGAGGTCGGCCTTTTCTGCAAAGCGACCCTGGTTGAATCTGCTGCGCGGCGCGCTGCATGGCGCCGCGAGCCTACTCTTTTTCGCCGCGGTCAAATACATGCCGCTTGCCGATGTCTTCGCGATCTATTTCGTCGAGCCCTTTATGCTGACAGCGCTTTCTGCTCTTTTTCTCGGCGACAAGGTCGGTTGGCGGCGATGGCTGGCAATCGTTATCGGCTTCGGCGGCGCAATGATCGTCATTCAGCCGAGTTTCGCGATCTTCGGACTGAAGGCACTGCTGCCGGTCGCATGCGCCTTCCTTTATGCGCTCTATCTCTTCATGAACCGTGCCGTCGGTGAGGCGGATTCGCCGTTGACGATGCAGATCATGGCGGGTCTCGGCGGCACCGTGTTCATGGCCTTGGCTCTGCTTGCCGGCTCGTCAGCCGGCATTACGGATTTCGAGCCGTCCCTGCCCGCCTCGGCGCTTGGATTGGTGCTTCTCCTGATTCTCGGTTCGATTTCAGGCTACGCGCATATGCTCGTCGTCAGAGCCTTCCGGCTGGCGCCACTGTCGCTGCTTGCCCCGTTCCAATATTTCGAGATCATTTCCGCCACCGTCCTCGGCTACGCCATCTTCGGCGATTTCCCCAATCTTTCCAAATGGATCGGCATATCGATCATCGTCAGCTCCGGCCTCTTCATCATCTGGCGGGAGCGCGTTCAGTCGAGATTGGAAAAAACCGCGTGAGTGCAGATATCTTGCACATGGACCCGCAGTGCAATTTGTGGCTAAAACACTGACTGAATAGGGTATTTGGGCGGAGATTGCATGTTCAAGAAAATCCTGATCGCCAATCGCGGCGAGATTGCCTGCCGCGTGATCAAGACTGCGCGCCGCATGGGCATTCTCACGGTCGCCGTCTATTCCGATGCTGATCGGGATGCTCTTCATGTCGAAATGGCGGATGAATCAGTCCATATCGGCCCCGCTCCCGCTGCCGAAAGCTATCTCGTCGCCGACAAGATCATCGCTGCCTGCAAGCAGACAGGTGCGGAAGCGGTCCATCCAGGCTACGGCTTCCTCTCAGAGCGCGCCTCCTTCTGTGCGGCACTGGAGAAGGAAGGCATCGTCTTCATCGGCCCGAAGCCGAAGGCGATCGAAGCCATGGGCGATAAGATCGAATCGAAGAAATTCGCCAATGCGGCCAAGGTTTCCACCGTTCCGGGCCATCTCGGCATCATCGATGATGCCGATCATGCCGAAAGGATCGCCGCCGAGATCGGCTATCCGGTCATGATCAAGGCGTCCGCCGGTGGCGGCGGCAAGGGCATGCGTATCGCCTGGAGTAAGGACGAGGTTCGCGACGGCTTTGAACGCGCCCGCTCGGAAGCGAAAAGCTCGTTCGGCGACGACCGCGTCTTCATCGAAAAATTCGTCGTCGACCCCCGACATATTGAAATCCAGGTATTGGCCGACGCTCACGGAAATGTCGTCTATCTCGGCGAGCGCGAATGCTCGATCCAGCGCCGAAACCAAAAGGTCGTGGAAGAGGCACCCTCGCCGTTCCTTGATGAGGCAACGCGTAAGGCGATGGGCGAGCAGTCCGTGGCACTCGCCAAGGCGGTCGATTATCAAAGCGCCGGCACGGTCGAATTCATCGTCGATCGCGACCGGAATTTCTATTTCCTCGAAATGAACACCCGCCTGCAGGTCGAACATCCGGTCACGGAGCTGGTGACCGGTATCGATCTCGTCGAGCAGATGATCCGTATTGCAGCCGGCGAGAAACTGCCGTTCAAGCAGGCGGATATCGGGCTCAACGGCTGGGCCATCGAAAGCCGCCTTTATGCGGAAGATCCCTATCGCAACTTCCTGCCCTCGATCGGCCGCCTGACGCGCTATCGTCCGCCGCGCGAAGGCAGAATGGAGACATCGGTCGTGCGCAACGATACCGGCGTCTTCGAAGGCGCCGA
Source organism: Rhizobium sp. BK312 (assembly GCF_014193605.1). NCBI lineage: Bacteria > Pseudomonadati > Pseudomonadota > Alphaproteobacteria > Hyphomicrobiales > Rhizobiaceae > Rhizobium > Rhizobium sp. BK312. Next base: position 76,604 of record NZ_JACHZP010000001.1, read on the forward strand.
AATCTCCATGTATTACGATCCGATGATCGCCAAGCTCTGCACCTGGGCTCCGACAAGATTGGAAGCGATCGAAGCGATGGGCGAAGCCCTGGATGGTTTTGTCGTCGATGGCATCGAGCACAATATGCCGTTCCTCTCGGCTCTGATGAAGCATTCGCGCTGGCGCGAAGGCCGCCTCTCCACGGGCTTCATTGCCGAGGAATATCCTGATGGCTTCGCGCCGGTGACGCCGGACGAAGACCAAACCGCTTTACTGTCGGCGATCGCCCTTTCCTGCAGCCTGATCGAATCCAACCGCCGCGAGCGCTATGCCGACCGCTTGCGTCCAGCCGCCGCGCCGCTGCGGGAGAGCTGGGTTGTCAAGCTTGGTGCCGACTATCTGCCTGTGACGTTGCTTGAAGGCGTGGCGACCATTCCCTTCGAGATGGACATGCAGATCGACACCCAAGCCGTAACTGTCGCAACCGACTGGTGTCCCGGCGATTCCGTATGGGCCGGCACCGTCGGCGACCGCAAGCTGACAGCCCAGATCCGCACCGTGCTCAATGGTCTGCGCATCGATTGGCAGGGTATTTCCGTCCGGACCAAGGTGTTTACACCGCGTCAGGCTGAACTCGACAAGCTGATGCCCGTCAAATTGCCGCCGGATACGTCGAAGCTCCTGCTCTGCCCCATGCCGGGCTTGGTCGTCGCTATTGCCGTCACCGAGGGACAGGAAGTCAAGGCAGGCGAAACGCTGGCTATCGTCGAAGCGATGAAGATGGAAAATGTCCTGCGAGCCGAACGCGATCTGGTCATCGGCAAGATCAACGCCAAGCCGGGCGAAAGCCTCGCCGTCGACGCCGTGATCATGGAATTCACCTGATCGAGAAGCTTCGCCATCGCAGCCATGTGGAAAGAGCTGCGTGGCGATTGCTCGGCTAAAACATGATAATTGCGACGCTAAGTGTCTGATTTTGGCTTGAGCCGCCCCGTGTGCCCATGCCAATGTCGCGCGGACCAAATCATTGCAGGAAGGGACGAGATCATGGACGTAAGAGCAGCGGTCGCGGTTGCGGCAGGCAAGCCGCTTGAGGTGATGACGGTTCAGCTTGAGGGGCCGAAGGCCGGCGAAGTGCTGATCGAGGTCAAGGCGACCGGCATCTGCCATACCGATGATTTCACCCTGTCGGGTGCCGATCCGGAAGGCCTGTTTCCAGCGATCCTCGGCCATGAGGGTGCCGGCATCGTCGTCGATGTCGGTCCGGGTGTGACCTCGGTCAGGAAGGGCGATCACGTCATTCCGCTCTACACGCCTGAATGCCGCGAATGCCCATCGTGCCTTTCCCGCAAGACCAATCTGTGCACGGCGATCCGCTCGACCCAGGGCCAGGGTCTGATGCCGGACGGCAGCTCGCGCTTCTCGATCGGCAAGGACAAGATCCATCACTATATGGGCTGCTCGACCTTCGCCAATTACACCGTGCTGCCGGAGATTGCCGTCGCCAAGGTCAATCCCGACGCTCCCTTCGACAAGATCTGCTATATCGGCTGCGGCGTGACCACAGGCATCGGGGCGGTCATCAACACCGCCAAGGTGGAGATGGGCGCAACGGCGATCGTCTTCGGTCTCGGTGGCATCGGCCTCAATGTCATCCAGGGCTTGAGGCTTGCCGGTGCCGACATGATCATCGGTGTCGATCTCAACAATGACAAGAAGGCCTGGGGCGAGCGCTTCGGCATGACGCATTTCGTCAATCCGAAGGAGGTCGGTGACGACATCGTCCCTTATCTCGTCAACATGACGAAGCGCGGGGCCGACCAGATCGGCGGTGCCGACTATACCTTCGACTGCACCGGCAACACCAAGGTGATGCGCCAGGCGCTGGAAGCCAGCCATCGCGGCTGGGGCAAGTCGGTGGTCATCGGCGTTGCCGGCGCCGGCCAGGAGATCTCGACGCGTCCGTTCCAGCTGGTGACGGGCCGCTCGTGGATGGGCACGGCCTTCGGCGGCGCGCGCGGCCGCACCGATGTCCCGAAGATCGTCGACTGGTACATGGAGGGCAAGATCGAGATCGATCCGATGATCACCCACACCATGCCGCTCGACGACATCAACAAGGGCTTCGAGCTCATGCATTCGGGTGAAAGCATCCGTAGCGTCGTGCTGTATTGACGGTAAAAGCCACTCGGCAAGATGTATGCGGCGCATGAGAAAAGCGCCGCATATAGCTGAAAAGATTTGATATCATGATTTATGTCGATGCCGACGCCTGCCCGGTCAAGCCGGAAATCCTGAAGGTTGCTGAACGCCACGGCATCGAGGTGACCTTCGTCGCCAATTCGGGATTGCGCCCGTCGCGGGACCCGATGGTGCACAACGTCATCGTCTCCAACGCCTTCGATGCCGCCGACAACTGGATCGCCGAGCATGCCGGCAACGGCGATATCGTCGTCACCGCAGACGTACCGCTTGCCGGCCGTTGCGTTGCGACCGGAGCGCTCGTGACAGGACCGACCGGCCGCATCTTCGACAAGACCAATATCGGCATGGCAACGGCCATGCGAGACCTCGGCGCACATCTTCGCGAAACCGGTGAGAGCAAGGGCTATAACGCCGCCTTCTCGCCGCGCGACCGCTCCGCCTTTCTCGAAACTTTCGACCGGCTCTGCCGGCGTTCAAAAAACAATCAAACGCCTGGAGGCCAGCCGTGAATATCATTTCCCAGAACACCGCCTTCGGCGGCATGCAGGGTGTCTTCTCGCATCAGTCCGACGCCTGCAAAAGCGAGATGACCTTCGCCGTCTTCGTACCGCCGCAGGCGGTCAAGGAGCCCCGACCGGTTCTCTGGTATCTCTCCGGCCTCACCTGCACCCACGCCAATGTCATGGAAAAGGGCGAATACCGCCGCATGGCCGCCGAGCTTGGCCTCATCATCGTCTGCCCGGACACCAGCCCGCGCGGCAATGACGTGCCGGATGAGCTGACCAATTGGCAGATGGGCAAAGGCGCCGGCTTCTATCTCGATGCCACCGAGACGCCCTGGGCCGAAAATTATCAGATGTATAGCTACATCACTGAGGAACTGCCCGCTCTCATCGCCAGGCAATTCCGCGCCGACATGAGCCGCCAAGGCATCTTCGGCCATTCTATGGGCGGCCATGGCGCCATGACGATTGCGTTGAAGAACCCGGACCGCTTCAAGAGCTGCTCCGCTTTTGCTCCCATCGTACAGCCGTCGACAGCCGATTGGTCCGCCCCTGCGCTGGAGAAATATTTAGGCAGCGACAAGGCCGCTTGGCGCCGCTACGACGCCTGTGCGCTTGTCGAAGACGGCGCCCGCTTCCCCGAATTCCTGATCGATCAGGGCAAGGCGGACAGCTTCCTTGAAAGCGGACTGCGCCCCTGGCTGTTCGAGGAAGCCATTAAAGGCACCAATATCAGCCTGACGCTGCGCATGCACGAGCGCTACGACCACTCTTATTACTTCATTTCCAGCTTCATGGACGATCACCTCAAATGGCACGCCGAACGGCTAGCGTGAAACGGGTGGCATGGCAGCCATGCACTCAAACGCTTGAAAAATTCCGGTAACAGCGGCATATAGAAAACGCGCAGACGACTGCGGCGGCCGCTCCCGATTGACCGGCCGTAAGAATCCGCGGGGACGGCCTCGCTCTTAACAAAGGAGCGTAAAATGGCTTGGTTCCTGCTTTTCCTTGCAGGTCTGTTTGAAATCGGCTGGGCAGTCGGCCTGAAATATACCGATGGCTTCACGCGGCTGACGCCGACGATTCTTACCGTCATTTCCATGGTCATCAGCATCGCGCTGCTCGGCCTTGCGGTAAAAACCCTGCCCATGGGCACGGCCTACGCCGTGTGGACTGGCATAGGCACGGTCGGCACTGTGCTGCTGGGCATATGGCTGCTCGGCGACCCCGCGACGCTGGTACGCCTCGCCTGCATCGGCCTGATCGTGGCCGGCATTGCCGGCCTCAAGCTTGCGGCCTGATAGGCTGCGACTGGCGCTGGCGATTGCCCAGCGCCCAGCTTCCCGGACCGGCGAACACCAGAAACAGGAAGATGAAGCTGAACAGGATGGCTCCGTCTCCCTGATTGTTGGCCGGGAAGAAGTCGATCTGCATATGCACCATGAAGTAGGCTATCGCCATTTCACCGCTCAGGAGGAAGGCGATCGGTCGGGTGAAAAGCCCAAGCAGGACAAGGATGCCGCCGACAAGTTCAATAATTCCCGCCACGAAGAACAGCGTCGTGATTGCGTAAGGCGCCGGCGGAAAGCCGAAGACCTTTTGCGTACCGTGCTCGATGAACAGCAGTGCAGTTATGATTCGCAAAATGGCGAGGGCGGCGGGCTGATAAGGCGACAAGCGCTCGGGAAATGACATGAGGATCTCCGTTCGATAGGGGATGCGAAGGAGATCCTGTCAAAAGTGCTCTCGCTTCGCTGATAACGGAGTAAACACGCGAGAGACGAATTTATTCGCCGGACCCGGCAATTCAACCGAGCCCGACGAAGAGTCCGGTTACTTACTTCTTGTTGTTGTCGATCGCCAGCAGGCCCGGGCCGGCGAAGATCAGGAACAGGAAGACGAAGCAATAGAGGATCGCCGCGTCACCGCCGTTGTTGGCCGGGAAGAAATTCTTCGGATAATGCGCCATGAAATAGGCGACAGCCATGTTGCCGCACAGAATGAACGCGACCGGACGGGTAAAGAAGCCCACGATCGTTGCCAATCCACCGACAACTTCAAGGATACCCTGAACCAGAAGCAAGGTCGGCAGCGGGCTTGGGAACTGACCGCCGAGCGGAAAGCCAAACAGCTTCTGCAAGCCGTGTTCGATGAAGAGTACGCCGGTGACGACGCGCAAGACAGTAAGAGCAAAGGGCTGATATTGATTCAGCCGATCGGAAAGCGCCATGTTAAACTCCAGTTTTAACTCCCCCACAAGGAAGCAATAGAGCGCACGACCGGGAACGTGAAAACACGGCTTCTGACGTCGGATCAATTTTCCGTGTGATATCCGTGACGTGTTGTCACGGACTCAAAGCGGGATGTTGTCGTGCTTCTTCCAGGGATTGGTCAGATCCTTGTTGCGCAACATTCTGAGACCCTGGGCCAGCCGGCGCCGGGTCGAGCGCGGCATGATCACCTCGTCGATGTAACCGCGCTCTGCGGCAACGAAGGGCGACAGGAAACGGTCTTCGTACATCTTGGTGTGGGCCGCGATCTTCTCCGGATCGGCAATATCCTTGCGGAAGATGATCTCGACGGCGCCCTTGGCGCCCATGACGGCGATCTGCGCCGTCGGCCAGGCGTAGTTTAGGTCACCGCGCAGATGTTTCGAGGCCATGACGTCATAGGCGCCGCCGAAGGCCTTGCGGGTGATGACCGTCAGTTTCGGTACGGTCGCTTCGGCATAGGCAAAGAGCAGCTTGGCGCCGTGCTTGATCAGGCCGCCGTATTCCTGTGCCGTTCCCGGTAGGAAGCCCGGCACGTCGACGAAGGTGACGATCGGGATATTGAAGCAATCGCAGAAACGCACGAAACGAGCCGCCTTCCGCGACGCGTCGCTGTCGAGTACGCCGGCTAGCACCATCGGCTGATTGGCGACGAAGCCGACCGTGGCGCCCTCGATGCGGCCGAAGCCACAGACGATGTTCTTGGCAAAGCTTTCCTGGATCTCGAAGAAATCGCCCTCGTCCGCCACCTTCAGGATCAGCTCCTTGATGTCGTAGGGTTTGTTGGCATTCGCCGGGATCAGCGTATCGAGCGAATTATCCGGTTCAGTCACCGACTGATAGCACTCGATTTCCGGCACCGCGGCCGTGTTCGACTGCGGCAGGAAATCGATGAGACGGCGCACCTGCAGGAGCGTATCGACATCATTGTCGTAGGCGGCATCCGCAATCGAGGATTTCGTCGTATGCACGGAGGCACCGCCGAGCTGCTCGGATGTCACGGTCTCGTTGGTAACGGTCTTCACCACATCCGGCCCGGTGACGAACATGTAGGATGTGTCGCGAACCATGAAGATGAAGTCGGTCATGGCCGGAGAATAGACGTCACCGCCGGCGCAGGGGCCCATGATGACGGAAATCTGCGGGATGACGCCGGAGGCTAGCACGTTGCGCTGAAACACCTCGGCATAACCGCCGAGTGCGGCCACGCCCTCCTGAATGCGGGCGCCGCCGGCGTCATAGATCCCGATGATCGGCGCCCGGTTCTTCAGCGCCATATCCTGCACCTTGGTGATCTTTTCCGCATGTGCTTCTGAAAGGGATCCACCGAAGACCGTAAAATCCTTGGCAAAAATGAACACGGTTCGTCCGTTGACCGTGCCCCAGCCGGTCACGACGCCGTCGCCGGCAATCTTGCTCTTGTCCATGCCGAAATCGGTCGAGCGATGCTCGACGAACATATCGAACTCTTCGAAGGAGCTCTCATCGAGGAAGATATCGATGCGCTCACGAGCCGTCAGCTTGCCGCGGGCGTGCTGGGCGTCGATGCGCACCTGCCCGCCGCCGAGCCTTGCAATCTCGCGACGGCGTTCCAGTTCCTGCAGGATTTCCTTCATGCGGCCCTCTCTCCATCATCGCTCGGGCTTAGCATGGCGCGAGCCCTGTTTGAAGCTGTTGGCTTAGTTTGCGAGCCGCGGTGTGTTCAGCGAAAAGATGGAACGAACCCGCGCGGCAATGTCTTCCGCCATCAGCTCATCTGCGGTGGCAGGATCAGGAGCGACAGTTCTGGTCTCGAACGATGCCATGGCAATCACAGCGCCGCCATCGGCTGCCGCAGCATCGATATTGATCTTGGCGCTGCTGCGGTCGCGATTGAAGCCGCGCGCCTTGCGGACGTCGCTCAGTCGGACTGTGATGGCAACCTGTGGCAATTGCGGACCGAAGCTCGTGGCGGCGATCGCGGCGTTGACGCGATCATTGACGGCTGCAACCAATGCCGGCGACACCGGCGGCAGTGCCTGATCGGCTATGACGGTTGCGCTGCGCACGGCATAGGTTGGAGGCGGAGGATCCACGGACCAGCTCGAGCAAGCGGCCAATGCCAGACTTCCCACGAGCGCCGGTATGGCTCTCGGCCTCCACAACAACATGATCCCTGCCCCGACTTTCGAATTTGCAAGATATGCAGATCGATATAAAGGACTGGAAATCAACAATATTCAACTGCGAAGCGCGGAAAAAACCGCGGCTGCGGCCTGAAACTCCTCAAAACGTTGTGCACGACGCTGCTCGGCTTCTTCGTCGCTGCCCCAATGCTCAATCGTCCAATCCTCGTCGAGATGAGCGAGCGACCAAACCTCGGCGAGCGGCAGGAAACCTTTCGCAAAGGCCAGCGCCAGGATCACCGAACCAGTCAGCGTCGTGATCGTGTGCAAGCTCGCGAGCTCCATCGGTGTGTCAAACTCGCGCAAAGCAGCGGCGAAGGCCGCGATAGCCTCTTTAGGCTGTTCCTGGTGCATGACGCCTTCGGCTAGGATGAAGCGGGCGCCTAGGTCGCGCGCAGCCCATTCGATCACCGGATTCCAGCGCTCCGACTGCCGCTCGACGAGCCGCTCGGGACCGTCGGCGCGGTAGCAAAGCAGATCGCTGCCGGAGAAGCGGACGATTTCATCGAATACGGCCCGGCTCTCCGTCGCAACGCCATCGATGGCGGTATTGACGAGGCGTGTTATCGGCATGGTCGCGGGATCGATCACGTCAACCTGACGCGCCCATTCTCCGGCCACCAGTCTTGCAAGTGCTTCTGTCGGCAGGGCCAGGGAGTGCCGCGCCGGCGTCTTCACCACCTTGCCATCCAGAGCGATGGCGTGACTGCCCTCGTCCGCGCTGATCGTCACATCCTTGTAGAAGCGCTTGGGCAGCGGCTTCTTCATCTGGATCTGCGCGCGGCGGATCGGATCGGGATGGCTGAGACCTTCGGAAAGATCGTTCAACAGGTCGCGCATGGCGTCACCTCAGAGAATATGGCTCAATATATCGTTCGGATGGTGGGCGATGGCATCGGCGCCTGCTGCCAGCAACTCCTCGACCGAAGCATAACCCCAGGCAACGCCGATGGCAGTCGCACCGGCCGCTTTTGCCATCTGCATGTCATAGATGGCATCGCCGATCACGATCGTGTCGTGCGGATCCATGCCGGTCTCGTCGCAGCATTCCGTGACCATCGCCGGATGCGGCTTGGACGGGCAGTCGTCGGCGGTGCGCGAGACAATGAAATAGGGCGTAAAGTCGTTGACCTCAAGGATATGGGTCAAGCCGCGGCGGGATTTACCCGTCACTGCGCCGATCAGCAGTTCATCGCGGGCCGCAAGCGTCTCGATCAGCGGCTTGATGCCGTCGAAGAGCGGCGTCTGCATGTCGGCCTCGTCTCGCACCTCCGGAAAAATCGACTTGTAGTGCGCCGTCATCGCGATCGCTTCGTCGTCGACATGCGGCTTGCCCTGCAGGCGGGCAATGGCGATATCGAGCGTCAGGCCGATGATCGATTTCGTCGCAGAAACATCGGGACGCTTATAGCCGAAGGCCACGAAGGTTCGCGCCATAACCTCATGGATCAGCCGCGCGCTGTCGACCAGCGTGCCGTCACAATCGAATAGGACCAGCTTCATTCGTCGTCCGGCTCCCCTGCCGATTCCATATCGAAACCGAGAAGGTTCCAAGTCTGAACCATATGCGGCGGCAAAGGCGCGGTGACGCGCAGACGCCCGCCGCTCGGATGCGGAATATCGATATGACGCGCATGCAGATGCAGGCGCTTCTGGACACCGCCCGGAAAATCCCAGTTCGGATCGTCATCGAAATATTTGGGGTCGCCGATGATCGGATGGCCCATATGCAGCGCGTGGACACGCAGCTGGTGGGTACGGCCGGTATAGGGCTCCATTTCCAGCCAGGCGAGGCTCTGAGCAGCCGTTTCGAGCACGCGGTAGTAGGAGATGGCGTGATCGGCGCCCTCCTCGCCATGCTTGGCGATGCGCATGCGGTCGCCATCCGGCGTTGCTTCCTTCACCAGCCAGGTGGAAATCTTGTCCTCATGTTTGCGAGGCACCCCCTTGACCAGCGACCAATAGGTCTTCTTGGTGTCGCGCTCGCGAAAGGCCGCCGTCAGCTTCTGCGCTGCGCCGCGAGTGCGGGCAACGACGAGCACGCCGGACGTATCTCGGTCGAGACGGTGCACCAGGCGCGGCTTCTCGCCCTTCTTGCTCGTCCACGCCTCCAGCATCTTGTCGATATGGCGCGTAAGGCCGGAACCGCCCTGTACCGCGAGGCCAGCCGGCTTGTTCAGCACATAGACCTTATCGTCTTCATGCAGCAGCATGCGCGCAAGAAGCTCGGCGTCGCCGGAATGTTTGAGGTCGTTGCCCGCGATCGGGCCGCTCTTCAGTGCCTTTGCATCGACATCGAGCGGCGGCACGCGCACCATCTGCCCCGGCTGCACGCGCGCATCCGTCTTCACGCGGCCGCCATCGACACGTACCTGTCCGGAGCGCATCAGCTTCTGCAATTGCCCAAAGCCGAGACCCGGAAAATGCACCTTGAACCAGCGGTCCAGGCGCATGCCGGCCTCGTCAGGCTCGACCTTAATATGCTCAATCCCGGCCATTCTTCTTCTTTCAAATACCGCGGCATGTCCCAAGCGTTGCCAAACCTGCGTTCGGCGGATCATGCAAATTCAAACGACAGGGCATCGGCCCCGCGGCCGGAGATTTCCCGGCCTTTTGACGTGGCTTTAGAGCATTTCGAGGAAAAGTGGAAACCGGAATTGTAACGTCGAATGATTTTCTGGCTCAGTTTCCCTTGGCCGAGACGACGGGAAGATTAATGTCGACCATACCAGCCTTGTCGAACATCAGCATCACGGGCACCGTGCCACCCTGCTTGAAGGGCATCTTCACCTGCTTGAACATCATGTGCATCGTATTCGGCGCGAGTGTCACGGTCGCGCCGGCGGGAATGGCGATGCCGCCCTTCACCTCGCGCATCTTCATAATCTCGCCTTCCATCTTCATCTCATGCAACTCCACCTTGCCGGCGGCTGAGGAAGTCACGGAGGTCAGCTTGTCGTCTGTCTTGCCGGTATTGTGAATGGTGATGTAACCGCCACCGACCGGCTGGCCAGGAAGCATGGCACGAACGTAGCCACCGCTGATATCGAGATCGCCAAGCTTGGCAGTCGCCGAGCCGGAAGGCGCCGCACCTGCATCCATGTGCATGCCTGGCATGGATTTCATCGCGCCACTGTCCTCAGCCATCGCTCCGACAACGGAAAGCGAAAATGCGCCAATGGACATCAGCAATGCGGCTGCGTAGTTGCGGTTCATCTTTGTCTCCTGCCCGGCTCCTCAATCGAGCAGAAGGGATAGCCTCTCCCATCTCTGTTGCAAAGGCCCGTATTCATTAGGAAACGCAGGATTGATCGGCGCGACAAAAATTTGTTCAGCGACGACATTTGCCCCTTGCCATCTTTCGCCGAGACCGGATAATGGCTGTCAACCTTGTTGGGAGAATCCGGCGCAAGCCGGTGCCGAAGGAGCAACCGCCCCGGAAACTCTCAGGCCAAAGGACCAGCAAGGGGCAGACGGAACTCTGGAGAGAAGCGCGCAAGCGTTCGCCGAAGGGATAACAATCTCAGGCAAACAGACAGAGGGGGCTCATCGTCAGGCGCAACCGCGCCGAAATTGTGAGCTCTGCGCTTCGAAACGAGCGCAAACCCCGGAGGCGTCATTTGGACGAGACCGCTGCCCTCAAGACCACCCCCCTTCATGCCCTGCATGTGTCCCTCGGCGCCCGCATGGTGCCTTTCGCAGGCTACGATATGCCGGTTCAATATGCGCCGGGCGTTCTGAAGGAACACCTTTGGACTCGATCCTCCGCCGGCCTGTTCGACGTGTCGCATATGGGTCAGGTGACGATCCGCGCCCGCTCCGGCAAATATGAGGATGCCGCGCTGGCACTGGAGAGCCTGGTGCCCGTCGATATTGTAGGCCTTGCTGAAAATCGCCAGCGCTATGGCTTCTTCACCGACGACAAGGGCGGCATTCTTGACGATCTGATGATCGCCCACATGGACGACTATCTTTTTGTCGTCGTGAATGCCGCTTGCAAAGAGCAGGATTTCAAGCATCTTCAAGATCATATCGGCGATAGCTGCGAAGTCACATTACTTGATCGCGCACTCATTGCCCTTCAAGGCCCGCACGCCGTCGACGTGCTTGCCGAGCTCTGGGCCGATATCGCCTATATGAAATTCATGGATGTGCGCCATTGTCGCCTCCACGATGTCTCCTGCCTCGTCTCGCGCTCCGGCTATAGCGGCGAAGACGGTTTCGAAATCTCCGTCCCGGCCGACAAGGCCGAGGATATCGCCAAGCGGCTGCTGGAGCACCCGGATGTACAGCCGATCGGCCTCGGCGCCCGTGACTCGCTCCGGCTCGAAGCCGGCCTTTGCCTTTATGGCAATGATATCGACCAGACGACCACGCCGATAGAAGCCGCGCTCGAATGGGCCATCCAGAAGGCCCGCAAGACCGGCGGCGCCCGCGCCGGCGGCTTTCCTGGCGCAAGCGGTATCCTCGGCGAACTGGATGGCGGCACCACACGCCGCCGCGTCGGTCTGAAGCCCGATGGCAAGGCGCCGGTGCGCGGCCATGCCAAGCTTTATGCCGATGCCGAAGGCAAGATCGAGATTGGTGAAGTCACGTCGGGCGGTTTCGGTCCGAGCGTCGAAGGCCCGGTCGCCATGGGCTATTTGCCCACCGATTTCACGGCGCTTGGCACCACCGTTTACGCTGAAGTACGCGGCAAATATCTGCCCGTCGCCGTCAACGCGCTGCCTTTCATCAAACCAACCTACAAACGTTGAACGTCTTTTCCAGAGAGGATTATCCATGCTGAAGTTTACCGAAGAACATGAGTGGCTGAAGGTCGAAGGCGATGTCGCAATCGTGGGCATCACGGCACATGCCGCAGAACAGCTCGGCGATCTCGTGTTTGTGGAATTGCCTGAGGTCGGTGCCAGCTTCTCCAAGGGAGCCGACGCGGCAACCGTCGAATCCGTCAAGGCAGCCTCCGAAGTCTATTGTCCGCTCGACGGGGAAATCACGGAAATCAACGAAGCCATCACTGCCGATCCGGCCCTCGTCAACTCCGACCCGATGGGTGCTGGCTGGTTCTTCAAGCTGAAGCTGAAGAACGTCGGCGATCTCGATGGCCTTCTTGATGAATCCGGTTACAAGGAGCTGATCGGATAATGGCGACGCCTACGGAATTCACCTTCACCGATTACCAGCCATACGATTTCGCCAACCGCCGCCATATCGGCCCGTCTCCGTCGGAGATGGCCGATATGCTCAAGGTGATCGGCTATAAGAGCCTTGACGGCCTGATCGACGCGACGTTGCCACCGGCGATCCGCCAGAAGGCGCCGCTCGCCTGGGGCGCAGCGATGACGGAGCGCGAGGCGCTCGACCGTCTGCGCGAGACCGCCAACAAGAACAAGGTTCTCGTTTCCCTGATCGGCCAGGGCTACTACGGCACGATCACGCCGCCGGTCATCCAGCGCAACATCCTGGAAAATCCCGCCTGGTACACCGCCTATACGCCATACCAGCCTGAGATCAGCCAGGGCCGCCTCGAGGCACTGCTGAACTACCAGACGATGATCAGCGACCTCACCGGTCTCGATGTTGCCAACGCCTCGCTGCTCGATGAAGCGACCGCCGCGGCCGAAGGTATGGCGATGGCGGAACGTGTCGCAAAATCGAAGGCAAGGGCCTTCTTCGTCGATGCCGAATGTCACCCACAGACCATAGCGCTGATCAGGACGCGCGCCGAGCCCCTCGGCTGGACCGTCATCGTCGGTAATCCCTTCACCGATCTCGATCCGGTCGACGTCTTCGGCGCAATCTTCCAGTATCCGGGCACGCACGGCCACATCAACGATTTCAGTGGCCTGATCGCCCGCCTGCACCAGACCGGCGCCATCGCCATCATGGCGACCGATCTCCTGGCACTGACCCTGCTGAAATCCCCGGGCGAAATGGGTGCGGATATCGCCATCGGCTCCTCGCAGCGTTTCGGCGTTCCGGTTGGCTATGGTGGGCCTCATGCGGCGTTTATGGCGGTCAAGGACGACTACAAGCGCTCCATGCCCGGTCGTCTTGTCGGCGTCTCGGTCGATGCGCGCGGCAATCGCGCCTATCGCCTATCGCTGCAGACCCGCGAGCAGCATATCCGCCGCGAAAAGGCGACGTCGAACATCTGCACCGCCCAGGTGCTCCTCGCCGTCATGGCCTCCATGTATGCGGTCTTCCACGGTCCGCAGGGCTTGAAGGCAATCGCCCAGCAGGTTCACCAGAAGGGCGTGCTGTTGGCCAAGGGACTGGAAAAGCTCGGCTACATCGTTGAGCCTGAGACCTTCTTCGACACGATCACCGTTGATGTCGGCCACATGCAGGGTCTGATCCTGCGTGCAGCCGTCGCCGAAGGCGTCAACCTGCGCAAGGTTGGTGAAACGAAGATCGGCATCAGCCTGGACGAGCGCACGCGCCCGGCAACGGTGGAGGCTGTCTGGCGCGCTTTCGGCGGCGATTTCCGCATCGCCGATTTCGAGCCGTCCTATCGCCTGCCGAAGACTCTGCTGCGCACCAGCGAATACCTCACACATCCGATCTTCCACATGAACCGTGCCGAAAGCGAGATGACGCGTTACATTCGTCGTCTTTCGGACCGCGACCTGGCGCTCGACCGCTCGATGATCCCGCTCGGCTCCTGCACCATGAAGCTCAATGCGACGGCGGAAATGCTGCCGATCACGTGGCCGGAGTTCTCGGATATCCATCCATTCGTCCCGGCCGATCAGGCGCTCGGCTACCGCGAAATGATCGATGACCTGACGAACAAGCTCTGCGCCGTAACAGGCTATGACGCCTTCTCCATGCAGCCGAATTCCGGCGCGCAGGGCGAATATGCCGGCCTCCTGACCATCCGCAACTATCACATTGCCAATGGTCAGGGCCATCGCGACATCTGCTTGATCCCGACCTCCGCGCATGGCACCAATCCGGCCTCGGCGCAGATGGCGGGCATGAAGGTCGTGGTCGTCAAGGTCAGCGACGATGGCGATATCGACATGGCCGATTTCCGCGCCAAGACCGAGCAGTATGCCGACAACCTCTCCTGCTGCATGATCACCTATCCCTCGACGCACGGCGTCTTCGAGGAAACGGTGAAGGAGATTTGCGATCTCGTGCACAAGCATGGTGGTCAGGTCTATCTCGATGGCGCGAACATGAACGCCATGGTCGGCCTCTCGCGTCCCGGCGATATCGGCTCCGATGTCAGCCACCTCAACCTGCACAAGACCTTCTGCATCCCGCATGGCGGCGGCGGTCCCGGCATGGGCCCGATCGGCGTCAAGGCGCATCTGGCACCCCACCTGCCCGGCCATCCGGAAACGGACGGCCGCAGCGGAGCGGTCTCGGCGGCGGCCTTCGGCTCGGCCTCCATCCTGCCGATCTCCTGGAGCTACTGCCTGATGATGGGCGGCGAAGGCCTGACGCAGGCGACGAAGGTGGCGATCCTCAACGCCAACTATATCGCCGCGCGATTGAAGGGCGCGTACGACGTGCTCTACAAGTCCAAGGACGGACGTGTGGCGCATGAGTGCATCATCGACACCCGCCCGCTGGCCGCAAGCGCCGGTGTGACCGTCGACGATGTCGCCAAGCGCCTGATCGATTGCGGCTTCCATGCCCCGACCATGAGCTGGCCGGTTGCCGGCACGCTGATGATCGAGCCGACCGAATCGGAAACGAAGGCCGAACTCGACCGCTTCTGCGAGGCGATGCTGGCGATCCGCGAGGAAGCCCGCGCCATCGAAGACGGCCGGATGGACAAGGCCAACAATCCGTTGAAGAACGCTCCGCACACGGTGGAAGACCTTGTCGGCGAATGGGATCGCCCCTATTCACGCGAACAGGCCTGCTTCCCGCCCGGCGCCTTCCGCGTGGACAAATACTGGTCTCCGGTCAATCGCATCGACAACGTCTACGGCGACCGCAACCTGATTTGCACCTGCCCGCCGCTGGAATCCTATGCCGAGGCTGCAGAATAGGGTTTTTGCAAAAAAGCGAAGCGGTTCAGTCGCTTCGCCGGAAACAGACATAAATCTATTGTGAAACTTGTCTATGAAAACGCCGCGTGTCCGAAAGGATGCGCGGCGTTTTTGATGACGCCACGGTGGGACCTTGGAATTCAGATTTATGCCGGAACGATTCGACGTGGACAATCCCGACAGCTACATCGCCGCCGCCTTCGAAACCGACGATCCGGCCTCGATCGCCAAGGCGCTGGGCGAAGTCGCGCGCACGCGCAACATGAGCAAGCTCGCCAAGGATGTCGGCATGAACCGCTCGGCGCTTTATCGCGCGCTCAGCGGCGACGGCAATCCCGAATTCGCGACGATCTTGAAAGTTGTCAGGGCGCTTGGCCTCAAGCTGACGCCCGTTTCGGCAGCTAACTGAAACTTTCAGCCGCTAGCCGATCGCCTCCTCAAGCAGAAGCAACGCGAGAAAGCCCGCAAAGAACATAGCGGTCACCCAGGGGCGGTCGGGTGTTTCATGGGCTTCGACCAGCAGCTCCTCGGTGACGAGATAGAGAAGCGCAATCAGCCCGAACGCAAAGAAGCCAGTCAAAACATGGCCAGGCAATGAAGCGATCGGCGTTCCCAACAAGGCACCGATCGGCAGCAGCAGCGCAAGCGCTGCCGTCACCGCGACGATCTTCGTTCGAGAACGGACGCTCTCGCCAAGTTCGTTCGCCACCGTCAAACCAAGGAATAGCACCTCGATCGTCAAGGCGATGGTCAGCAGCAAGCCGACTTTCGGCCCCGCTGCAAAACCGATGCCGAGCACGAGCCCGTCGATCAGGATGTCGATGCCGATGGCAGCCAGAAGGCCGACCGGCCCTTTGGCCCAGTTTTCCAACTGCTTGACCAGCAGCATCACGCCGACGCCGATCGCTCCGCCAATCACGGTTGCCAAAGGATAGCCGCGATGCATGATATCAGGCAGAATTTCGCCGGCGGCGGCCGCAAACACCACGCCGGCGGCAAAATGCTGGATAGCGCTGACAAGATTGGGGCCTGGCTGCGTGTTCACGGCAACCGTGGCGCCCGCAATCGCAGCGCCTGCCGGGATCAATGTGTAAACCCATGCCGCAGCCGCCATATGTTCCCCCTCGCGCATCATGTGGACCTTATCCGGCTCAGCCGGTCAGCCAAGGGGCAATGGAAAGACCCTTGGCCTTTGTCGATCAAAGCACGAAACGCAGCGAGGCGAAATGTGGTGAGATACGCTTTAAGCGGGGTGCGCAGCCTGTCGTTGCGCCGCCAGAGCAGCCAGATCGGCAGGTTTCAATTCGACGGATTCACCACAGCCGCAGGCCGATGTCTGGTTCGGATTGGTGAAGATGAAGCCCGAGCGCAACGTCGTCGTCTCGAAGCCCATTTCTGTGCCGAGCAAATAGAGGACGGCCGAGGGCTCAACCCAGACCTTTGCGCCATCGCGCTCGATCAAATCGTCCTTGGCATTCGGCTCGGTCACCAGGTCGATGGTATATTCCATGCCGGCGCAGCCGCCCTTCTTGATGCCCACGCGAACGCCCTTGGCATCGGGACCGGAATTCTCGACGATCGCCTTGACGCGGGCAGCTGCCGCATCCGTCATGCTCATGATTGCGAAGCCCATGGGCTCATTCTCCTTCCGCAACCGGGGTCAAGATCCGGCGCTTCGAGTCTCAATGTAAAGCCGGCGGCCTAAAGCTTCAATACCAGCCGACGGCGACCTGCGCTTCTTCCGACATGCGATCCGGCGTCCACGGCGGATCGAAGGTCATGCTGACGTCGACACCGGAAACACCTTCGACGGCGCCGACGGCATTTTCGACCCAGCCCGGCATTTCGCCGGCAACCGGGCAACCCGGTGCCGTCAGCGTCATGACGATCTTCACCATGCGGTCGTCTTCGATATCGATCTTATAGACCAGACCGAGCTCGAAGATATCGGCCGGAATTTCCGGATCGTAGACCGTTTTCAGCGCAGAGATGATGTCGTCGCTGAGACGCGCCAGTTCATCCTCGGGGATGCTGGAATGCACGATCCCTTCGCGCGCATCGATCTTCTGTTCGCTTTCGTCGAGTGACATCGCTTGCCTCCTCAGGCAAAGAATTTCCGTGCATATTCCAATGCATCCGCTAAGGCATCCACCTCGGCGCGCGTATTGTACATGCCGAACGATGCACGGCATGTGGAGGTGACGCCGAAGCGTTTCAAGAGCGGCTGGGCGCAATGGGTGCCGGCGCGAACGGCGACACCCTGGCGGTCGATCACCATCGAGACGTCGTGGGAGTGTATCCCCGCGAGCTCGAAGGAGAAGATGCCACCCTTGCCGGGCGCCGTGCCGATGACGCGCAGCGAATTGATATCCCGCAGCCGTTCCGCCGCATAGGCGGCAAGATCGGCTTCGTGCCGAGCAATCGCTTCACGACCGATACTGTCCATATAATCAAGCGCATAGCCAAGGCCGATCGCTTGAACGATCGGCGGCGTTCCCGCTTCGAAGCGATGCGGCGGCTCGTTATAGGTGACGTTTTCCTCGGTGACATCGAAGATCATCTCGCCGCCGCCCTGGAACGGCCGCATCTCGGCAAGCCGCTCCTTCTTGCCGTAGAGAACGCCGATACCCGAAGGGCCATAGAGCTTGTGGCCGGTCATGACATACCAGTCGCAGTCGATATCCTGCACGTCGACAGGCATATGCACGGCACCCTGCGAGCCGTCGATCAGGACTGGAATGCCGCGCTCATGCGCGATGCGGCACACCTCCTTCACAGGAACGACAGTTCCGAGCGCATTCGACATATGCGTGATGGCGACGAGCTTCGTGCGCTCCGTCAGGCTCTTTTCGAAATCCTCAATATGGAACGCGCCCTCGTCGTCAACGGGCACCCAGACGAGCTTCGCGCCCTGACGCTCGCGAATAAAATGCCAGGGAACGATGTTGGAGTGATGCTCCATGATCGAGACGACGATCTCGTCGCCCTCGCCGATCTTTGGCATACCCCAGCCGTAGGCGACCGTGTTGATCGCTTCCGTCGAATTCTTGGCAAAGACGATGTCGTCGACCGACGGCGCATTCAGGAAGCGGCGCACCTTTTCGCGAGCCGCTTCATAGGCTTCCGTCGCAGCATTGGACAGAAAGTGCAGGCCGCGATGCACATTCGCATATTCGTTGGAATAGGCGTGTGAAATGGCATCGATGACGACCTGCGGCTTTTGCGCGGAGGCGCCGTTGTCGAGATAGACCAGCGGCTTGCCATGCACCGTCTTCGCCAGGATCGGAAAATCCCGGCGAATGGCTTCGACGTCATAGGCCGTTGCCGGCACGATCTTGTCCACGAGCTTTGCCTCCAATCAGGCGTGCTTTTCCAGCCAGGCCGAAATAACGCCTTCCAGCGCCTCGACGAGGGCTTCGTCTTCCAGTTCCTCGACGATCTCGGCCACGAAGGCGTTGACGAGCATAGCTCGCGCCTTTTTCTCCGGAATGCCGCGCGCCATCAGGTAGTAGAGATGGTTGCCGTCGATATCCGCGACAGTGGCGCCATGGCCGCATTGTACGTCATCAGCGAAGATTTCAAGCTCCGGCTTCACGGAGAACTCGGCATCGTCGGACATTAGCAGCGTGTTGCAAGCCATCTTGGCGTCGGTCTTCTGCGCATCCGGTGCAACCCGGATCATGCCCTGAAAGACGCCGCGAGCGCGATCGAACACAACATTACGGATAACTTCCGTGGAACCGGTGTTCGGAACGTCATGGCCGAGTACCATCGTCACGTCCGTGTGGGTATCGCCGCCGAGCAGGTTGATGCCGCGCAGCGTCAGATCGGCGCCCTCGCCCGCTACCTTGATATACAGTTCCTGACGCACCAACTTGCCGCCGGCGTTGATGACGAATAGCTTCAGCTTGGCGTCTTCTCCAAGATCGATGCGAAGCTGGCCGAGATGGGTGTCTTCGCTGCCCTGCTCCTGCAGGATGATCCAAGTGATTTCAGAACCCTTGCCGATCTTGATTTCGCTGACCGAGGAAACCAGCGCAGCCGCGCCCTCAACCGCTTGATGACGCTCGATAAAGGTCGCCTTGACGTCAGCGCCGAAAGTAACCGGCAGACGGCTGTGGATCTGGCCGCCGGCATGGATGAACTGCACTTCGAGCGGTGCTTCGAGTTCGGTGCCATCCGGGAAATCGATGACATAACCGTCACGCACGAAGCTCGCATTGATGCGACCGATGGCGTCATCCTTGCCGAGCGCTTCGAGGCCGACGGCTGCCGCGCCGTTGATCAAGCTGTCGGCGTAGCGCGCAACGGTCAAATTCTTCACCGAAGCCTTATCGCTTGCCTTGCCCTGCAGAACCGCAATGACAGGCGATCCTTCGACCGTCGCAGGCAACGCTTCGGCAAGGCCCTTGCCGATATCGCTCGGGACCAGACGCAGCAGGTTCTTGAAATCAGTGTAATGCCAAGCCTCGACGCGGCGCGTCGGCAGGCCGGCGGTCTTCAGCTCGTCCAGCAGGCGATCGCGGACGGCAAAAACTTCGCCATCGCCAGGCAGGTCGCCCATCTGGTCGT
The DNA here is from genome assembly GCF_014193605.1 of Rhizobium sp. BK312. NCBI lineage: Bacteria > Pseudomonadati > Pseudomonadota > Alphaproteobacteria > Hyphomicrobiales > Rhizobiaceae > Rhizobium > Rhizobium sp. BK312. The sequence goes on from NZ_JACHZP010000001.1 coordinate 96,311, forward strand.
TATACGCCTCGATCAGCGCCGTTTCGGCTGATGTCAGGCGGTTCGTCGTCTGAATGTTCATCGACGTGTCCTTTCCGCCTCGATCAGGCTGCAGCACCGATGATGTCGGCGTAGCCGTTGGCTTCCAGTTCATGCGCCAGCGTCTTGTCGCCGGACTTGATCACCTGGCCCTTGTAGAGGACGTGGACGGTGTCCGGAACGATATAGTCGAGCAGGCGCTGGTAGTGGGTGATGACGATCACGGCGCGATCGGGCGAACGTAGCGCGTTGACGCCATCGGCGACGATCTTGAGCGCATCGATGTCGAGGCCGGAATCGGTTTCGTCGAGCACGCAAAGCTGCGGCTCGAGCAGCGCCATCTGCAGGATTTCGGCGCGCTTCTTTTCACCGCCGGAGAAGCCGACATTCAGCGGGCGCTTCAGCATGTCCATGTTTATCTGCAGCTTGCCGGCAGCATCCTTGACGCGGCGGATGAAATCCGGTGTGGTCAGTTCGTCTTCGCCGCGTGCCTTGCGCTGCTCGTTCAGAGCAACCTTGAGGAACTGCATGGTGGCAACGCCGGGAATTTCCACGGGATACTGGAAGGCCAGGAAGATACCCTTGGCGGCGCGCTCGGCGGCGTCAAGCTCCAGGATGCTTTCGCCGTTATAAAGGATGTCGCCCTCGGTAACTTCATAGTCCTCACGGCCGGCGAGGATGTAGGAGAGCGTCGACTTGCCCGAGCCGTTCGGGCCCATGATGGCGGCGACTTCGCCAGCCTTCACGGTCAGGTTCAGACCACGGATGATCTCAGTGCCGTCTTCGGCGATACGGGCGTGCAGGTTCTTGATTTCAAGCATTTTAGTATCCTATCGCAGGAATGAAGGTGCGGCGCGCGCGGCGCGCCAAAGCTAATTCTGATTCGTGTGCGTCAACCCACGCTGCCTTCGAGCGAGATGCCGATGAGCTTCTGCGCTTCGACGGCGAATTCCATCGGCAGCTCCTGCAGCACTTCCTTGACGAAGCCATTGACGATCAGCGCGATCGCCGCCTCGGTCGGGATGCCGCGCTGCAGGCAGTAGAACAGCTGATCTTCGGAAATCTTCGACGTCGTGGCTTCATGCTCGAACTGCGCCGTCGAGTTCTTTGCCTCGATGTAGGGCACCGTATGGGCGCCGCACTTGTCACCGATCAGCAGCGAGTCGCACTGCGTGAAGTTACGCGCGTTCGACGCCTTGCGGTGAGCCGAAACCTGGCCGCGATAGGTGTTCTGCGAGACGCCGGCGGCGATGCCCTTCGAGACGATGCGGCTCGACGTGTTCTTGCCGAGGTGGATCATCTTGGTGCCGCTATCGACCTGCTGATGACCGTTGGAAACGGCGATCGAGTAGAACTCGCCGCGGCTGTCATCGCCGCGCAGGATGCAGGACGGATATTTCCAGGTGATGGCAGAGCCGGTCTCGACCTGCGTCCAGGAGATCTTGGAGCGATGGCCGCGGCAATCGCCACGCTTGGTGACGAAGTTGTAGATGCCGCCCTTGCCGTTCTTGTCGCCCGGATACCAGTTCTGGACGGTCGAATACTTGATCTCGGCATCGTCAAGCGCAACGAGCTCGACGACGGCGGCATGCAGCTGGTTTTCGTCGCGCTGCGGCGCCGTGCAGCCTTCGAGATAGGAGACGTAGGCACCTTCTTCGGCGATGATCAGCGTGCGCTCGAACTGGCCCGTGTTCTTCTCGTTGATGCGGAAGTAGGTCGATAGTTCCATCGGGCAACGAACGCCCTTCGGCACGAAGACGAACGAACCGTCCGTGAAGACGGCCGAATTCAGCGTCGCATAGAAATTATCCGAGGTCGGCACGACGGAGCCGAGATACTTGCGCACCAGATCCGGATGCTCGCGAATGGCTTCCGAGATCGACATGAAGATCACGCCGGCCTTCTTCAGCTCTTCCTTGAAGGTGGTGACGACCGAGACAGAATCGAACACCGCATCGACGGCGATCTTCGGCTTCTCAACGCCGGCAAGGATCTCCTGCTCGCGCAATGGAATGCCGAGCTTCTCATAGGTTTTCAGGAGTTCCGGGTCGACTTCGTCGAGCGACTTCGGACCGGCGAATTTCTTCGGCGCGGCGTAGTAGTAGATATCGTTGAAGTCGATCTTCGGATAGTCGACGCGCGCCCAGGTGGGTTCTTCCAGCGTCAGCCAGCGGCGATAGGCCTCAAGACGCCATTCCAGCATCCATTCCGGCTCTTGCTTCTTGGCGGAAATAAAACGGACAATGTCTTCGGACAGACCCTTGGGAGCCTTGTCCATTTCGATGATGGTCTCAAAACCATACTTGTATTGGTCCACGTCAATCAGGCGAACCTGATCGACCGTTTCCTGGACTGCAGGCATTTCGTTCTCCAATCTCGCCGGATCCAAGGTCCGGCAGCTTGTCAACGTTGCGGCAGACTTATGTCTGCCTTCTATGTAGTCGGCCAAAAGGGACTTTTCACCCCGCTTGGCAAGCGGAAATTTCGGTTTCCGCAAAATTGTGGCCGTCAGGCCGCCGCACCCGCCAGCTTGCGTCTTCCCGCAATGCGGGCAAAAGCAGCGATTGCACGATCGATATCCGTTTCGGCTGTGGTCGGCCCCAGCGAAATGCGGAGAGCTCCGAGTTTCGGGTCGCAGCCCATCGCCACGAGCACATGACTCTCGCCGACCTTGCCCGACGAGCAGGCTGAGCCGGCAGAAATCGCCACGCCCTCCAGATCGAAGGCAATCTGTCCGGTTTCGGATTTCAATCCCGGCAGCGTGAAGAAGCTGGTGTTCGGAACGCGCGGGCCACCCTTCCCATGAATGATGACATCCGGCGCTGCAAGCTCCATGCCCGCTTCCAGCCGGTCGCGCAACGAACCGATCGCGGCATTGCGAACCTCGAAGTCTGCGGCAGCAGCCTCGGCAGCCGCACCAAATCCGATGATGGCAAGCGTGTTTTCCGTGCCGGAGCGATGGCCTTTTTCCTGGCCGCCGCCATGGATCAACGGTTTCGGCATCAGCACCTCGCCGCGCGAGACGAGCGCGCCGGCACCCTTGGGACCACCGATCTTGTGTGAGGAGACGATCAGGAAATCCGCGCCGATCGCATTGATATCGAGCGGAATGCGGCCTGCCGCCTGAACGGCATCCACCATAAGGAGGCCGCCCGCGGCCTGAACGAGCTTGGCCGCTTCACCGACAGGCTGGAGAATTCCGGTCTCGTTATTGGCGAGCATGATGGCAACCATCGGCAGGCCATTAGCCTTGTCGTGAGCAGCAAGCATGGCCTCCAGCGCGGCAAGATCGACCGTACCGTCCGATGTCACCGGGATTTCGCTGACATTATCCCTTGTAAATCGCCCGCCTTCACGCACGGCTGGATGCTCGACGGCCGATATATATAGATGGCTGACGAGAAGCGGCGTCCGCCCCATGCGGAATTCCGGCGTCAGCACCATATTGGCCGCCTCTGTGGCGCCGCTCGTAAAAACGACATGGGCGGGTTCGGCACCGGTCAATCTTGCAACCTGCCGGCGTGCGGCCTCGACAGCTGCGCGGGCTGCCCTACCTTCGCCATGAACAGAATTGGGGTTGCCTTGAATATCCATTGCGCGCAGCATGGCTTCGCGCGCCGCCGGATGAAGCGGTGCGGTAGCATTCCAGTCGAGATAGAGGCGTGCTGCCGCCATAATCTTCTTCCTGCGCGACTTTGCTTTCCTGCGACCGGCTCATTTTCCTTGAAATTTCAGCCGGGCATGCCTTATGACACGTTCCACAAACCGTTGCGCAAACAACGCGCGGACTACCGCATCAAGTTTCGAATTGTTCTAAACTGCGTTCTAGAAAAGATGAGCGCATTCGTCAAGTCAACTTGCTGCGTGCCGTAGGGTTTGAACGCAGAAAAAGAAGAGCCGGAGTATCGATGCCCGAAGTAATTTTCAACGGCCCCGCGGGTCGCCTTGAAGGCCGCTATCAGCCCTCCAAGGAAAAGAGCGCCCCGATCGCGATTATCCTTCATCCCCATCCGCAGTTCGGCGGCACGATGAACAATCAGGTGGTCTACCAGCTCTTCTATATGTTCCAGAAGCGCGGCTTCACCACGCTCCGCTTCAATTTCCGCGGCATCGGCCGCAGCCAGGGCGAGTTCGACCACGGCGCCGGCGAGCTTTCCGATGCGGCCTCGGCCCTCGACTGGGTCCAGAGCCTTCATCCTGATTCGAAGAGCTGTTGGGTTGCCGGCTACTCCTTCGGCGCCTGGATCGGCATGCAGCTTCTGATGCGCCGTCCGGAAATCGAAGGCTTCATGTCGATCGCGCCGCAGCCGAATATCTACGACTTCTCCTTCCTCGCACCCTGCCCCTCGTCCGGCCTGATCATCAACGGCGATGCGGACAAGGTTGCTCCTGAAAAGGACGTCAACGGCCTCGTCGAGAAGCTGAAGACACAGAAGGGCATCCTGATCACGCACAAGGTGGTTCCGGGTGCCAACCACTTCTTCAACGGTCAGGTCGAAACGCTGCTCGGCGAATGCGAGGATTATCTCGATCGTCGTCTGAATGGCGAATTGGTGCCGGAACCGGCTGCCAAGCGCATTCGCTAAGAGACGGTGCCCCTTCAGAGCGTTTCCGCCGTTCTTTTAAACACGGAAACGCTCGATCTTGCTGTTTTGCGCATTCCGGTCGAAAATCCGCTGCGCACTCTTCTCGGGCCTGCTCTTAGCGCGACATCCTGAAGCAAATGCCTTGAGCACCGCTGACTACGATCGGCGCTTCGTACTGCATGCCGATTTTCTGCAGAACTCGCTGCGATGCGACGTTTTCCGGATGCGTGAATGCGATGAACCGATCGGCAAAGCCGCGGTTGAAAAACCATTGCGCGAGTGCGCCGGCGATTTCCGTGGCGTAGCCGTTGCCCCAAGCGTCCTGCCGAAGCGAATAGCCGAGTTCGAACTCGCCTCGCCCTCTCTCCTGAAAGCGCGAAAAGCCGGCACGGCCGATAAAGCGTCCATCCTCGCGCCGCAGCATCTTATATTTGGTCACACCGTCGCGCGCATGTTCATCGAACCAGCTTTTCAGCCGCTCCTCGGCCTTCTCCAGCGTCCAGGGAGCCGCGCCTGAGAGATAGCGCGTGGTCTCGATCGTCGAATGCAATTGCCGAATCATTTCGGCATCACCCTTGTCCCACATCGTCAGAACGAGGCGTGGGGTTTCGAGTATGATGGTGTCACTCATCTGCCTGCCTGTTTTCGTGATGGACCTGCAGCCTGCCGTAATACTTATGTCAGGGCCGATTGACGACCGGTCGGTCAGTGCTAACCGCTTGGCCTGATTTCAACAAGCCGATCAAGCGACAATATCGCATGCGAAGGCCCGCCGAAGCGGGCTTCCACATCATCGTTTGATATCATCCGTCAGTGACATGCCGGCAGGCCGGGAGCGCCGCACTTCTTCTTTTCAGGAGGCTTCTGCGGCGGAGGCGGAGGAGGTCTCTTCACCTGCTGCTGCACGACCTTCGGCTGCGGCTGCGGCCTGGGCTGGGCCTGCGGCTTCGGCGCTGGCGCCCTCGCCTGTGCCACCACATGCGGCGCGGGTTTGGGCTGCGCCGGAGCCGGATTGGCTTGCCGCGACGGCGTGGCAGCGACATGAGGCTGACTGCTGACACGAGGTGGATTGTTGGGGATGGCCTTGGGCTTCGCCGGAGTTCTGGCGGCAACAGCCGGCGCTGCCGGAGCATGCCCATTGGGTTTCGGTGCAGCGGCGACCGGATTCGGTTTGCCGCCCGGCATTGCTTGCGGTGCCGGGGTCTTGGCAATCTGGTTTTGCCCCTTCATGGCAGGCGCATTGCCAACGGCCGGCAGCGGTTGTCCCTTGGCACCGGGAAGCGCATGTGTATTGGCGTTCGGCGTAGCCTGAGGCTGTTGAGCCTGTTTGGTCTGCGCTGCGCCAGGATTGACCGGCAGCTTGCCCGTGGCTGGCAGAGGTTGACCGTTCGCGCCCGGAAGCGCGTGCGCATTGGCATTTGTGCCTTGCTGGGCGGGTTGAGTGGCGACAGACGGATTATGCACCGCATTCGGCGCAGCTTGCGGCGATTGCCCCGGCTTCGTCTGAGCCGTTCCCTGATTGACGGGCGGCTTGCCACCAGCCGGCAGCGGCTGACCATTGGCGCCGGGAAGCACGTGGGCAGCGGCGTTTCCGCCTTGCGGCTGCGGCGACGGCGCCGCCGCTGGAGCAACTCCAGGCATCGTCTTAGCGGCCGCGGCGGGATTCTGCCTTTGTATAACTGCCGCCTTCTTCTGTACCGATGGCGGCAGGGCAACATGCAGTGCTGCAGCCCCTGCTCCGGCGATAACGGCCGCGCCGGCGAGTTTCTGACCTGTCGTCAGCCCAGGTGCTGCGGGTGCCGCCCCGTTCTCGTTGATCACAGTGTTGTTGTTGATGACCGTCGTGTTGTTCACGACCGTATTGTGGATGTTGTTGAAGATGACATTGTTCTCGGGCGGCGCGATATCGCGTGGCGGTTCGACCCATGCAGGGACCGGCACGAAGACCGGTGCCGGCAACACATAGAGATCGACCGCAGGCTGCGGCGGCGCCAGCTCGACGAAATCCGGCGGCGGTGGCGCAAGGAAGACGACGGGCGGCGGTGGGGCATACCCGAAATCGGCATCATCAAAATAAAGCACAGGCCGCTCGACATAGACCACTTCCGGCGGCGGCGGTGGCGGCACGTCATATTCTATGACCGTAAAGGAAGGCGGTGGTTCAAGGGCTACCTCGAAATGCTCGAGGCGACGGCGGGCATCCCAGACGTGGGGACCGCGCGGATAACGCCTCAGATAGGACCAATAGGCCTCCGGGGTGTCGGCTCGCCATGTCTCGCGCCAGGTTATCGCCTCTCGGCGGGCAGCGATGATGGCGCGCACACGCCTTGCCATAGAATCGTTCGGATAGGCGGCGAGGAAATCCTCATAGCCCTGCAGCGTGTCGCGATCGAGCGCGGCGAAATAGGCATCACGCTCGTCGAAATCGCGAATGGGCTTCGTCCGGTTTGCCACATCCTCGGTGCTCGCCACCGCAGCAGCCGGCGCATTCGGTCCGCGATCGAAGAAAGTAAAGGCGTTCTTGAACTTGGTGGTATCCCAGGAAATTTCGGCGCCCTTGGTCAAGTCACCGACCCGCAACCGTGTGCGATCGAAGACCTCATCAACCGAAAGGCCGCCAACACGGATCATCTCCGCCAGCGCATGCGCATAGGAACCATAGGGACCGGCCTCCTGCGGTGCGACCGTGCCGGGCGCCGCATTGAAGGCAATTAGCTGATTGGCATCGGGATCGACCAGCGCCAGACCGCCGGCCAGCGGCTGACTTGATTGCACGAACGGATTGGCTCTAGCCGCGTCGAGCACGACGATGCTGCCACGATTATTGATGGCCGACAGCGACTTTGTGAAGTCGCTCACGCGGACGGCCTGGACGGGGACATCCGTGGCATTGGCGATCTGCGCATCCACAGGCACGAAATAATTGTCGCCCTGATATTGAACCCCGTAGCCCGCCAGATAGACAAAGACGACGGTGTTAGGGCCTGCCGCGTTGGCTTTCGTCAGAAAGTCGCGCATGGCATCGCGCAAGCCATTCTGATCGAGATCGCGCGCGCCTATCACATCGAAGCCCGCGGCCTGCAGCGTTTGCGCGATCAAGCCGGCATCATTGGCCGGCGTCGGAAGCGCCCCCACCGTGTAGGCGGCGTTACCAACGACAAGCGCTATTCTCTTTTCAGGGGAACCCTGAGCTTCGGCCGGATTCGCAGCAGCAATACCGACCAAAACAAACATCATGGCAAAAAATGCCCAGATCGTCTTTTTGGATGACAATCCCATCTTCGAAAGCAGAGGCGACATACCGGTTTCTTTCACGAAACATGAGGTGCGTACGGGATCAATAAGAAAATGCCTAGGATTCGATTCGGGCGAATGCGGGACTTATTCCAGGCAGATTCGCGGCCATGTTACGGTCTATTGACGTTGAGAGGCGTCCGTTTACAAACGCGCCGCCCTACGACATGTGTCGAAACTTGTCGTCTGTTCCCAGCAAAATGATGACGCGTCCCCAAATCGGTGCTAAACGCGCGCCCAACGTCAAACAATAGCGACTTCGCCGCATCCTTCAGGGTTGCGGCCTCGAGAGACCAAGATCATGGCTGAGTTCAAATCCGATTTCCTGCGTACCCTGCAAGAGCGCGGCTTCATTCATCAGATTTCCGATGAAGCCGGCCTCGACGACCTCTTCGCCAAGGAAACCGTGACGGCCTATATTGGCTATGATCCCACGGCATCGAGCCTCCATGTCGGCCATCTCACCCAGATCATGATGCTGCACTGGCTCCAGGCGACCGGCCATCGGCCGATCTCCTTGATGGGCGGCGGCACCGGCATGGTCGGTGATCCCTCCTTCAAGGAGGAAGCCCGCAAATTGATGACCATCGACATGATCGAGGACAATATCGCCTCGATCAAACGCTGCTTCTCGAACTACCTCGACTACAACAAGCCCGGCAACGCGGCCTTGATGATCAACAATGCCGAATGGCTGCGCTCGCTGAATTATCTCGAATTCCTGCGCGATGTCGGCCGGCATTTTTCCGTCAACCGCATGTTGTCTTTCGACAGCGTGAAGACGAGGCTTGACCGGGAACAGTCGCTGTCGTTCCTCGAATTCAACTACATGATCCTGCAGGCCTACGATTTCGTCGAACTGGCAAAGCGTTACGATTGCCGCCTGCAGATGGGCGGTTCGGATCAGTGGGGCAATATCGTCAATGGCATCGATCTCGGTCACCGCATGGGGACCAAGCAACTCTTTGCTTTGACCTCGCCGCTGCTGACGACCTCCTCCGGCGCCAAAATGGGCAAGTCGGCTTCCGGTGCCGTCTGGCTCAATGCCGACCTGCTGCCTGTTTATGATTTTTGGCAATATTGGCGTAACACCGAGGATGCGGACGTTCCGCGCTTCCTCAAGCTGTTCACCACGCTGCCAATGGACGAAATCGCGCGGCTTTCCGCCGTTGCGGGTTCGGAACTGAACGAAGTCAAGAAGATCCTTGCGACCGAAGTCACCGCGATCCTTCACGGCCGCCCTGCAGCCGAGCAGGCGGCCGAGACCGCCCGCAAGACCTTCGAGGAAGGCGGTCTGTCGGAAAATCTGCCGTCGATCGATGTTCCCTCCTCCGAACTCGACGCTGGCATCGGCCTTCTGGCTCTGATCGTGCGCGCCGGTCTTGCCGGTTCGAACGGCGAGGCTCGCAGGCACGTTCAGGGTGGCGCCGTGCGCATCAACGATCAGGCCATCAGCGACGAGCGCAAGGTGATTGGTACCGGTGAAGTCACAGCTGATGGTGTCATCAAGCTCTCCCTCGGCAAGAAGAAGCACATCCTGATCCGTCCGGCCGCTTGAACGACCGAACGGCCTGAGACCGTATAAGGCCGGCGACTTCTCGCCGGCTTTATTATTTTTGGTCAATCCGAAGCAAGGCACTGTCAATGCTCGCGACTGGTTGGATAATTCATTGCATCCTCATGTCGGATCGCGACCTGCCCGTTCGTCCTCTGTTAACGTTCCAACCCTGGAGGTGGATTATGGATGAATTGCCGGTAATCAAGACAAGGCGCAAGGGCCGAAGCTCTACGCAAAGCATGTTGATTCCCAATGAAGAGATGGTCGCTCACGCGCTCTGGGCAGCACCTCCGGGTCGATTGTCCGATATTGCGGACGTGAGAAAGGCGCTTGCCAGGCAGTATGGCGCAGATGCCTGCTGCCCTGTCACCGTTCAGCGACACCTGGTGCAGATCAGCCAAAGCGGCGCGGCTCCGTTCTGGCGTATCGTCGACCCAGATCGACCATTCGCGCGGCGCATGAGCGGTGGACCGGAGCGCATACGAGAGCGGCTGGCGGAAGAAAAATGATCCACCCTGCCTCAGCTACCGAAAGATGGAGGCCTTAGCGCCGTCCGCCTCAATATTCGAATATCTGCCTGAAAACGCCCGGTGCGATGATCGAGAGAGGATTGATCTGCAGGTTCGATTTCTCGATCGTACCGGTCAGCCTGAAGGTGATGCCGATCAGGCCGCGATCACTGCCATTGCCCAGGATGAAGCCGACGATCGGAACTTCCGCGAACAGCCGGTTCAGGCCGTAGGCGGGCATGAATGTTCCCGTCATGTCCATTTTGCCGCTGGCGTCCTTCAGCACGCCCTGGAACGTCGCTCCGACCTGCACACCACGCACCACGCCGTTCTCGACGGAGAGCACCCCATCGCGCATCACCAGCCGCGCAAAGCCGCGCTCGAAGCTCTGCGAACGCGTATCGATATTCTGCTTCACCGCTGAATTCAGGCTCTTGCCGTTCTTCCCGCTCGGCGTCGACACGATGGTCGAGAGTTTCTTGTCATCGATGATGGAGAAGTTGCGGATATCGAGCGAGCCGTCCCAGTCATCCTGCCCGATCGAGCGCAGCGACAGATTGAGCAGCCCACCCTGCAAATGCTTGTAGAGGTCGGTGAAGCGCGCAACGGCGCCTGCATCGCCGCTCGTGATACGGATGACGCCGTTGGCCCCTTTGCTCATCTGGGTGACGAGCGCTTCGCCGCTACGGGTCAAGCCCGAAAAATCCGCAGCCGTCGTCTTGCCGCCCGAGATCGAATAAACGCCTTTGACATTGCCGACCGTCTCGTCATTGAAGCCTATGACCTTGTCGAGATTGGCGCGAACCGTCGCACTCGCCGAGCCATCCCCATTTGAACTCTGCTGGCCGCCCGATGTGGATGCCTTCAGGCGCGCGAGGATCGGTCTTATGTCAGCGGAATTTCCCGATACGGCGACGTCATAGCCGCCGCTTTTGCTCCGCTTGAGCGAAAGCGCGAAATCGTCGAGCGCCGAAAGTTTCACGCTGGTGAAACTCGCCGAGGTAAGGCTCCCCTTGCTGATCAGAAGATCGCCGCTGGCGCCGAAGCCATCGCCCTTGAGCGTGAAATTCTTGAGCGCCGTCTGGCTGTCCGGGCCGGACGCTTCGAACTGTGCAGTCGCCGCAATGCCGCTGCCCTTCGACCAGCCGATCCAAGGAACGGTCAGGGCAGCCTTGCCGAGATCGACCTTCACGCCCTGACGATCGTCATCAATGCGCGTCAATTCCACTTTGACCGGCCCGTCAATCATATCGCGAAGTCCAGGCAGAACGGTGTTACGCTGCGCATCGGTCAGCGTTGCCGTGATCACCCGGGCGCGCTTGACGGTCGACTTGCTATCGGTCGGCTCGACCATGTCGATCTGGGCGGGAATGCCATCGATCTGAGCCTGGGCTTGCAGATGCACGGATTGCGGATCAGCCGAAATCACGCCAGTCAGATTGTCGATCTTGCGATTGTTCATCGGCTTCAGCAGATCGACATTGTCGAGATCAAGTGTCGCCCGCCACTCCGGCGGAGGCGGCTGCTGATCCTTGATCAACCCTATCCTGGCATCGACCTTGGCGACGATCTTGCCGTTGAAATCCTCCGGCTTGAATTCGGTCCGCTGCAGGACCTCCAGCGGCTTGTAGCTCAGAAGTTCGCCGATGGCGTCGCCGGAGCCTGAAATCGTCAAATCGAGATTGGCCATCAGCGGCTTATCGTAGGTCGCCGGGATCGAGAAGCTGCTGTCGCTCAGCGTGATCGTGCGCCCCGTGGAGAAATAGGAGGTCGCCGAGGCGATATCGACCACCATATTCGGACCGGTCAGATCGAAATGGGCCTTGGTGTCGCGCAATGGTGGGATTTCGCCCGGGACATTCATCCGCGCGCCGTCGATGTCGAAGGCGATATGCAGCTCATTCTTGCCAAGCTGCAGCTTACCGGTCTGTGACGCTTCACGCAGCCGGCCAGCCGGAATGAAAACGGATATGACGGCGTTGGTCACCGATCCGCCGAAGAGATTGCCCTCGACCCAGGTTCGAGGTTTCGAGGCCATCCAGAACGGCCATAGCTGCTTGACGGCAGCCGTGTCGAGCTTATCCGCGCGGCCGCCGAAACTGATCTCAGGCGAACTGTCGCCGAGCTTCATATGCAGGGAGCCGAAAAGCGCGCCTTGTGGTGTCGATATGCCGAGATTATCGAACTGGAATTCCTTGGTCGTCGAAAAGAACCGGCCGGTAGCACGACCATCGAAGCTGATGGGCTTCTCCCCTGACAGAGACGAGGCGGCGACCCCATCCTTGATCACGAAGTCGATGCCAAAGCCCTTCCCTGCATTGGCGTCGACGCGGTCGAGATCGATCAGCGCGCCGGAGAACGGCACGGTCGTCCCGAGGAACTGTGCATTGGAGGGGGCAATCTCCAGGGTCTGGTGATCGAAATTGTAGGCCAGGTTGATATTGGCCTGCGTCAGCTCCTGCGGATCATGGTCCATATAGAGGGTGCCGGGCTGAACTTTGACGGTGGCACTCAGCTTCGGATCTACACCCGCCTCTCCTTTGACCGCCGAAAGCGTGATGTCCCCGAAGGTCGTGAAGCCCTGTCGGGGCGTACCATTAGGATCATAGGCCATCGTGAGCGGCCTAAGGTCGAGATTGGATATCCTAGCCGCGAGCGAAGAGCTGCGACCGGCCTCCTTTTGATCCGCCCGCACATCCAGAAGCGCCACGGAACCATTGATCGCTACCTCGCCGTAGAGATGCAGAGAATTCGGTGCAGTGCGCTCGAAGGTCAGATTATCGACGACAAGCGAGATCGGCTCGCCTTCCTGCCGCGCCAGCTTCATGGAGAAACCGGAAATACGCACGGAATTCGTGCCGCCTCGCTGGACGAAATGTTCGAGAAAGTCGAGATTGTCGAAAGCCGCATTCAGTGCCTTGGGTAAGGCATCAACGCGCAGGGCAGTCAAATCCACCGGGTCGCCTTGCGGCAGCAGCGAGGTATCGAGCGCGATCCCCTCTGCCGCGACACTTGCCACTTCCACCCGGCCTTCAATGAGGGCCAAGGGGTCAAGTTCCATGTTGACGGCCGACATCGTCGACAGATGCTTGCCGCTCTCCTGGTCGACGACGTTGACGTCGCGAGCCTCCAACGCCAGGCGGAGATCCGAGGTAAATCGGACCACGGTCGCGCCCACCTCTGCCTTGTAACGTGGGCCGATGGCATGATCGAGCGCAGTCTGCGCCTTCTGCGACAGCGGCGCATCGAAGATGCCGCTTTCGATCGTCGCTATGACAGCACCGAGAATGATGGCGAGAAAAGCAAAGAAAACCAGTGTGATACGGCAAACATGCCAGACATGCGAGCGACGACGGCGGACGCGCTCCGGCACATGCACGATCAACGGATCCTCGGCTTGGGCGGACGGCAGATTGTCGAGCGGCACGAGATCCTTTTTGCGGAATGTTATCTTTTCGCCTCGGATCACTCCTGCGCGTGCCTTTCGCTCTCTACAATTTTGTTGGTGACGCTGCGTCCCATTGGACGGCACACGCGAGCAGTATATATGCCTTCCCTCAAGTGTCATCTAAAAAACCGGCAAAAGAAAGGTTTTCCCGTGGCGGAAGTTTTCCCAGTTCAACTCGGCATTGGCGATAAGGCACCGGATTTCGATCTTCCACGCGACGGCGGCAATCGCGTTCGCCTTGCCGATTTTGCCGGAAAGCCGTTGGTGATCTATTTCTACCCCAAGGACGACACCACCGCCTGCACGACGGAATCGATTACCTTCACGGCACTGTCAGCCGATTTCGCAAGGCTCGGCGTCGCCCTTCTCGGCGTCTCGCCTGACACGGTGAAAAGCCATGAAAAATTCGTCAAGAAGCATGCGCTTTCCGTGCCGCTTGCCTCAGACGAAGAAAAGACCATGGCAATGGCCTATGGCGTCTGGCGCGAAAAGAGCATGTATGGCCGCACCTATATGGGTGTGGTGCGCTCGACCTTCCTGATCGACGCCGATGGGCGCGTCGCTGCAATATGGGACAAGGTCAAGGTTGCTGGACACGCCGAAACCGTTCTGGCCGCGGCCAAGGAACTCTGAAGGCATGTCCGGCAGTTCCGAAACCATCACGTCGCTACGCGGTGGCGCCATTGCCGCGATCCGTTCGGCCGATCTCGATCGCAAGACCGAGCTTGCCCAGGAATCGGCAAACCGCTGGTTTGCGCGCACCCTGTCGCTGCGTTCGCCGCTCGACCCGCCACTCGCCGATCGGCCTGGCCGGCCGGAAAAGCCGCAGTTGGTGCCGCCGAAAAACATGGAGAAGCGCTCGCTGCACACGCTGAAAGGCCGAATCGCGCTCCTGCATGCCATTGCCCATATCGAGCTGAATGCCGTCGATCTGGCGCTCGATATCGTCGCGCGTTTTGCGACAGGACCGGTCCCCAACTCCTTCTTCGACGGCTGGATGCAGGTCGCCTTCGAGGAAGCCAAGCATTTTCGCATGGTGCGGGCTCGCCTGCGGGAACTCGGCGCGGATTATGGCGATCTACCCGCCCATGACGGCCTCTGGCAGGCTGCCCATGCGACCCGCACGGATCTCACAGCCCGCTTGGCCGTGGTACCACTGATTCTCGAAGCCAGGGGCCTCGACGTGACGCCCGCGCTGCAGGCCAAAATGCGTGAAACCGGCGACCTGGAGAGTGCCGCCATACTCGACGTCATCTACAATGACGAGAAAGGCCATGTCGCCGTCGGCGCCAAATGGTTCCGCTTCCTGTGCGCGCGGGAAAAACGCGATCCGGCCCGAACTTTCCAGGAGCTGGTGCGCGCCAATTTCCGTGGTTCGCTGAAAGCTCCCTTCAATGACATCGCGCGGGCGGAAGCCGGGCTGACGCCATCCTTCTACCGTTCCCTGACGTCCACAAGCAATGCCTGATATACTGATAACAAGCAGTTTTTCCAGCATCTAATACTGCAAAAGAAAGCATTCGTTAACCATAATGCCGTGTACTTCCCTTGGGTGCCAATACGCGCCGATTGGGAGATTCTCGGTGACAGCCAAGCCTCAAAACCGGGTTTTCGGCAAGCAACAGCGACATCACACCATTATTCTGGCGAGCGGCGATACCGTGCGCCATATGACCGTGCGCCCGTGGATGGCTGCCGTTACCGTCTGCATGGTCGGGGTCTTCTCGATCGGCTATCTGCTTGCAACCTCCTATCTTGTACTTCGCGACGATCTCATCGGCGCGACGATGGCTCGCCAGGCGCGCATGCAATATGACTATGAAGATCGCATCGCCGCGCTGCGGGCGCAGGTCGACCGTGTTACCTCGCGTCAACTCCTGGATCAGCAGGTCGTGGAGGAGAAGGTCGACAAGCTGATCGAACAGCAGCAGCAACTCTCCTCACGCAACGGCAAGCTCAGCACTCTTCTCGACCGGGCGGAGAACTCCGGCCTGACCGATAAGAACGCGCATACGGATGCCAACTCTGCCGCGCCAAAGAATGAACATGCCCAGCTGACGTCACCCAAGGCAATCGAAAAGCTTCTCCTGAGCGGCAAGCCGGCTGACGCCACACCCGACAACTCCACGCTTGCCTACGTCCCTGCCCCCGAAACTGTCGCCGACCGTGCCGACCGGGTTTTCTCCAAGGTGACGCTGTCGCTGAAGCATATCGAACAGGATCAATTGTCCCGCATCCGCAATCTCACCGCCGATGCATCCGAAACCGCGACTTCGATCCAGTTGATCATGCAGAATGTCGGCATCAAGGTGCCGAACGAGATCGCGGGCATTGCGCGTGAAGATACGGATAGCGGTGTGGGCGGCCCTTATGTGCCGCCTGAGAATATCGACCAGTTCGAGCGATCCATGGCGGAGCTCGATACCGCCTTGACACGTCTGGAAACAGTGCGGGGCGCAGCCGAAAGCCTGCCTTTCCGCAACCCGGCGCCGGGCAAGCTTATCACCAGCCCTTTTGGCAACCGCAAGGATCCCTTCTTCGGCATGCTGGCTCTCCATACCGGTACCGACTTCCATTTCAGCCCCGGTGAGAAGGTCAAGGCCACCGCCCCCGGCAAGGTGGTTTCGGCGGGCTGGACTGGCGGCTACGGCAACATGGTAGAGATCGACCACGGCGACGGCATCTCCACCCGTTATGGACATATGGAACAGGTGCTCGTCAAAGTCGGCGACAAGGTCAGCGCCGGCGATGCGATCGGTCTTGCCGGCAGCACCGGGCGCTCGACGGGAACGCATCTGCATTATGAAGTGCGCGAGAACGGACATGCCATAGACCCGATGTATTTCATCGGTGCTGGTACGAAACTCGCAAGTTACATCAGCGGATTGGGCGCAATTTAGCTGCTGGAATTGTGACAAACGCGCAACAAAGATGGCACTAATCCAAAAATTGCGTTATGAATGAACTTCAGGCCTGTTGAAGCGCCTGCTTTCCTTGACTTCACGGGTATTTGGTTCTATGTCGCGCTGCATTGCGGCACGCTCCTGTGTGTCGACTCATGGTGTTCGACTGAACCAAGACGGAATTAGATTTCCCTTTGACAACATTTGCTGACCTTGGCCTGAGCCAAAAAGTCCTTTCCGCGGTGACTGACGCGGGCTACACCACACCGACTCCTATCCAGGCCGGTGCAATCCCCTTTGCGCTTCAGCGCCGCGACATCTGCGGCATTGCCCAGACAGGGACCGGCAAGACCGCGTCCTTCGTGCTGCCGATGCTGACGCTGCTCGAAAAGGGACGCGCTCGCGCTCGTATGCCGCGCACGCTCATTCTGGAGCCGACGCGCGAACTCGCCGCGCAGGTCGCCGAAAACTTCGAGAAGTACGGCAAGAACCACCGCCTGAACATCGCCCTTCTGATCGGCGGCGTTTCCTTCGAAGAGCAGGACCGCAAGCTCGAGCGTGGCGCCGATGTGCTAATCTGTACGCCCGGCCGCCTGCTGGATCATTTCGAACGCGGCAAGCTGCTGATGAGCGCCGTCGAGATCTTCGTCATCGACGAAGCCGACCGCATGCTCGACATGGGTTTCATCCCGGACATCGAGCGCATTGCCAAGCTCATCCCCTTCACACGTCAGACGCTCTTCTTCTCGGCAACCATGCCGCCGGAAATCCAGAAGCTGGCCGATCGCTTCCTGCAGAACCCGGAGCGCGTCGAAGTCGCCAAGCCGGCATCTACCGCCAAGACCGTGACGCAGCGCTTCGTTGCCTCGCACGGTAAGGATTACGAGAAGCGCGCTACCCTGCGCGATCTTATCCGCGCACAGACGGATCTGAAGAACGCGATCATCTTCTGCAATCGCAAGAAGGATGTGGCCGATCTCTTCCGCTCGCTCGAACGCCACGGCTTTTCTGTCGGCGCGCTGCACGGCGACATGGATCAGCGTTCGCGCACGACGATGTTGCAGAACTTCCGGGACGGACAGATCCAGCTTCTCGTCGCCTCCGACGTCGCAGCTCGGGGTCTCGATCTTCCCGATGTCGGTCACGTCTTCAATTTCGATGTTCCGATCCATTCGGAAGACTATGTCCATCGCATCGGCCGCACCGGTCGCGCCGGTCGTTCCGGCGCTGCATTCACTCTCGTGACGAAGCGCGACACCAAGCATGTCGATGCCATCGAGAAGCTGATCGGCGAAGATGTCCAATGGCTGAACGGCGATCTTTCGGCTCTGCCGCCTGCAGACGAGAGCGCAGACGACAATCGGTCTTCCCGCCGCCGTGATCAAAAGAGCAAGGGCCGCGATCGTGATCGCAGCCGTGGAGGCCGCAGCGCCTCGAGTCATAAATCTGATATCGACGTCGAGGATAATGACGTCGTAGCGATCGAAGCAGCACCAACAAAGGCCGAAAGCGTGAAGAACGAGCGCAAGTCTGAGAACAACAATAACAGGTCCCATAACGGTTCTCGCAACAGCCACCGGCCTTTCCCCGCTGCCAATGACGATCATCGCGAGCGCCGCAACCGTTATCGCGATCAGGATGATGGCCCGACTCCGGTTGGCTTTGGCGACGATATTCCCGCTTTCATGCTCATCGTGGCAAACGCCAAGGCCTGATATATCCAGTTCAGATACGCAGCAGATCGGCTTGCCGGATGTTGCGTCCAATCTCGGGATTTGAATATTGGGCAAGCCCGGCATCGATTTCCCAGGACTAGGAACCGGTCTCGCAATCTTGCGGGACGGCAAGCTTTTGCTCTACCGGCGCCTCAAGGCTCCGGAAGCCGGATGCTGGAGTATCGTCGGCGGCAAGGTGGATCATATGGAACCGGCGGCCAGCGCCGCCGTTCGCGAAGCCGAAGAGGAAAGCGGCCTCTCCATCGGTGAAATCGATTATCTCTGCACTGAGGAAGTCATCATTGAGGCCGATCGGCAGCACTGGATCTCGCTCATCTATATCTGCCGGGACTTTTCCGGCGAACCACGGCTGATGGAACCGGATAAGCTCTCCGATTTCGGATGGTTCGGCCGAAACGAATTGCCGGTGCAGCTTTCCGAGTTCGCCAAGGCAACCATCGCCCATTTGAGCGAAGAAGACTTTCGCTAAGACCTACTTCTCCGAGCGAAGCGCGGCCTCATAGGCAAGTCGCACCCAACGCGCCATTTCATCCGGATCGTCGAACGCATCGTCGGGTATCGACCAATAGGGCATGTTGACGGCCTTGCCTTTCTTGCCCTCGTAGGCCCAGCGCCGCGCACCTGCCGCTTCGAATTCGGAAGCACTGGTATCGTCCGCCTTCAGAAGGATTTCGTCACCCACCTCCAGCGCCAGGATCCGACCCATATGGTAGATGCCCTTGCCGCCGAACATCCGTTTGATGGTGATCGGCCCGAGCGACTGAAACATCTCCTCGATATCGATATTGTCCATTCTCTACCCTACCCCTTCAAAACTCCGCCGGCCGCGACAACGGCCTCAGGCGTATCGACATCGAGATGTGCCGCCTCGCCGATCTCGACATCAATGACCGGAAGACCCGATGTCTCGATAATATGGCGAGCGCCTACATCGCCCTCCAGCCGCATTACGGCGTTCAAAACGGAGCGGGGAAGTATAACGGGATTGCCGCGCTTGCCGCCCGATACCGCCCGCACGATCGCCTGGCCGTTCGCCTGACGAAAGGCTGATATCAAGGCTTTCAGATCCTCGCTTGTGACACCGGGCATATCGGCCAGCATGATGAGAACACCATCGGCCCTTTGGGCTGCCCGGGTACCGACGCCTGCAACCAGCGAACTGGCCATGCCCGACGCATAATCCGGATTGAGTACGACCTCGACGGCGAGACCACTTAGTGCGGTTTCGATCTCATCGCACCGGTGCCCGGTGACGGCAACGATATCCGATACGCCGCTTGCGATGGCGATGGATGCCGAACGGCGTACCAGAGGCACGCCATCGAATTCCGCCAGTAGCTTGTGCGAACCACCCTTGCCCATTCGGCTCGCCTTGCCGGCAGCCAGCAGGACGACGGCGACCGATATTTCAGCCGCCGGCTTAGCGGCAATGTCGCGCGGCCGTGGCCGTGATTGAATTTCCATGAGCAGCCCTCCAACGCCCATGCCGGTGATATCCTGCGGCGTCGGTCGTTCTCCGGCTAATATACGATCCAGCACCCAGTCGAAGCCATTCTCCTTCGGGCTGCGCGCGCATCCCGGCGCCCCGACGACATAGACGTCGCCCACCCTGCCCATCACCAACAGATTGCCCGGATCGACGGGCATGCCGACCTGAATGACCTCGCCGCCGGCAAGCCGGATTGCCGCCGGAATGACGTCGCCCGCGTCGATGACCGCCGACGCCCCGAAAACGATTACCAGTTTCGCAAGCCTGTCCTGCGCGGCGAGAGCGCGACGGATCGCGCCGGCAACATCGGCCGCTCTATGGGCAACACGCTCTTCCCGCTGCAGCACGCTGCCCGAAGGCTGCAGCCGCTGCGAAAGGATGCGGGCCGTCTTGTCCATGACCGAGGCCTTCAGCGACGGCAGCTCCGTGGCGACAAGCGAAACGGCATGCGGCAAGAAGGGCTTGACCTCGAAAGCTGGCATCCGCCGGAGAATTTCGACACCAGCAGCGATTTTGGCTCCGGAAACGGCGAGCGGAATGATCTTGAAGGTCGCCACCATGTCGCCGGCTCGCACAGGTACATGGTCTGCAAGACAGGCAAGGGTGATCGCCGGGTCGAGACTGTTGATCCGATCGACCGCCATGCGATCTGCAACGAACAGACCGTCAACGGCGCTGTAAACATTCACCCGCCCTGTCGCCGCTTCAGAGAACGTCAGATGATCGGGCGCGACAGCTCGGGCCAATTGCTCGGCTGCCTCGTCTTCCATGAGATCGCCCGGTTCGATGCGCGCAGCGATAACGCGGTCAATTCCGGCAGCGGCGAGTTGCTCTATATCTTCGCCGCCAAGCCGATGTCCCTTGGAAAAACTACCATTGGTCAGCCGGATTGAATGCGCGAGAACCGCGCCCTCCGCCTCCGCCGTCAAGAACTCACCGAAGATCATGGCGCAACGCCCTTTGGCGACGAGACATCGCGCCCACGAAGCGAGCCGATGATCTCCGCCAGGATGGCAACCGCAATTTCGGCCGGGCTGGCAGCGCCGATGGCACGCCCGATCGGCGCATGGATGCGGGCGAGCTCGGCGTCGCTCAAGCCTTCCCGCCTCAAGCGTTCCAGGCGGCCGGCGTGCGTCTTGCGACTGCCGAGCGCGCCAATATAAAAACAGTTCGTCTTCAACGCCTGAATAATCGGCTCGTCATCGATCTTCGGATCATGGGTTACCGCCACCAGCGCCATATAGCTGTCGAGCGGCCGCTCTTTCAGCGCATCCACGGGCCAGTCGGCGATGAGATCGATGCCTTCGAAGCGCTCCGGCGTGGCAAAGGCGGTGCGCGGATCAATGATCGTCACATCGAAGTCGGCAAGCGCCCCCATCCGCGCGAGAATCTGGCTGATATGCACGGCGCCGATGATAACGATGCGCGGTGGTGGCAGATGTACGTTGAAGAACAGGCTCTGGCCGCCGAGATCGAGTGCCGCGGACTTGCCGGAACGGAATGCTGCTGCAGCGGCATCGGCGAGCACGCCGTCCAGCGCATCACCTTCGACGATAAGCCGATCGGGGCCTCCGGAGAGATCGGTGACGAGGATCGCCGCGTGCCGCTTGCGCCGCATCTCGTTCAGCCGCGCCAGTATCTGCCGGTCCATCAGCCGAGCCTTTCGACATAGACGCGGATGCGGCCGCCGCAGGAAAGGCCGACCCGCCAAGCCGTCTCATCGGCGACGCCGAATTCCAGCATGCGCGACTTGCCCGTTTCGATGACGTCGAGCGCCTCGGTGATGACGGCACCTTCGACGCAGCCGCCGGAAACCGACCCATGGAAATTTCCCTCCCCATCGATCACGAGATGGCTACCGGATGGGCGTGGCGCCGAACCCCAGGTATCGACAACGGTCGCCATGGCCACGTTGCGGCCTGCCGACACCCATTCCTCCGCAATCACGAGCGGATCCAGACTTTCGGATATATCTGACATCGGAGCCTCATTGCTTGCCGAGAAACCGCCTGGGATCATAAGTGTCCGAGCGGCCGGCGGTGAGAGCCGATACGAGATCGGCCAGAGATAATAGATTGTGAACGGGACGGAATTCGTCAACATGCGGCAGCATTGCTTTTACACCGCGGGCCCGAGCCTCGAAACCCTCGAAGCGCAGAAGCGGATTGAGCCAGATCAGCCGCCGACAGGAGCGATGCAGGCGATCCATCTCCGCACTGAGCAATTCCACGCCTTCGCGCTCCAGCCCATCGGTGATCAACAGCACGATCGCGCCCTGCCCGAGCACCCGGCGCGCCCATAGCCTGTTGAACTCCTTCAGCGTCTCGCCGATCCGCGTTCCACCCGACCAGTCGCGCACCGCCACCGCACATTCGTCCAGTGCCTGATCCGGGTCCTTGTGGCGCATTGCCCGTGTCACGTTGGTCAGGCGCGTTCCGAACAGGAATGTATGAACACGCCGCCGCCGCTCAGTCAGCACGTGCAGGAAATGCAGGAAGATACGCGTGTACTGGCTCATCGAGCCGGAGATATCGGCCAGCACGACCAGTGGCGGCTGAATTTCCTTCGGCCGTCGAAAGCGTGGCAGGATCAACGCTCCGCCCGTCCGTAGCGCCAAGCGCATCGTCGCGCGTGGATCGACCTTGGCCGCTGTGCGTGACGGTGCGAAACGGCGCGTGCGCACGCGGTCCAGCGGCAGTTGCAACTTCCCCAGCTCCTTCTTGGCGACGGCAATCTCCGCCGCCGACATCTGGGCGAAATCCAGATGGCGCAGTACCTCACTGCCGGAGCTGGTAAATCGCGAATCTATTTCGATATCAGGCGCCTCACGCTGCGGACGTCGTTCGTCACGGTCACTGAGCAAGGCATCGCTTGCCCGGCTCTCGCCCGGCTTCGGTTTTTCCTTCTGCCGGTGGTCGGGTGCAACGGGCGACATCATCGCAATCATCTTGGCGACGAGATCGCGCGAGCGCCAGAACAGACGGAATGCCTCGTCAAATACCGCAAGATCCTCATGGCGCTTGACGAAGATCGAACACAGGGCGGCGTGAAATTCCTCGCGGGAACCGATGCCGATAGCCTTGACCGCTTCTATGGCGTCAGCAATCGCCCCCGGTCCGATCTTTAGCCCGGCCTTGCGCAACGCCCGGCCGAACAGCACGATATTATCGGCAAGACGCCCGTCACCGGGTGGTGACGACGCAACAATAATGCCCTCCTGCGCACCCGGCTCCATGGCTCATCCCGCCAGCAGTTCGGATTTGACTTCATCCAACACACGCTTGCCCTCGGCGCCCTGAATGCGAGCGATATCGTCCTGATATTTCAGCAGGGTGCCCAGCGTATCCGAAACGGTTTCCGGATCGAGCGCCAGCCGATCAAGTTCAGTCAGGGCCGTCGCCCAGTCGATCGTCTCGGCGACGCCCGGGTTCTTGAAAAGGTCGAGCGTGCGCAGCCTCTGCACATAGGCGACGATCTGGCGCGACAGCGCTTCATTGCAGCCGGGCACCTTACGGCGGATGATCTCAAGCTCCTGCTCGGCCTCAGGATAATCGACCCAATGATAGAGACAGCGCCGTTTCAAGGCGTCATGGACTTCGCGCGTCCGGTTAGTGGTGATGATGACGATGGGCGGTTCGGCCGCCCGGATGGTCCCGAGCTCCGGCACCGTCACCTGAAAATCGGACAGCACTTCCAGCAGGAAGGCCTCGAAAGCCTCGTCGGTGCGATCAAGCTCGTCGATCAGGAAGACTGGCGCCCGACCGCCGACACCGGACAGTGCCTGCAATACCGGCCGGCGGATCAGATAGCGCTCGGAAAAGATATCGGCCTCGATACGGTCCCGGTCGGTAAGGCCGGACGCTTCAGCGAGGCGAATTTCCAGCATCTGCGCCGGATAGTTCCATTCATAGACGGCCGAGGAAACATCCAGTCCTTCATAGCATTGCAGCCGGATGAGCGGCCGGTCGAGCGCCTTCGCCAGAACCTTGGCGATCTCGGTTTTGCCGACGCCGGCCTCGCCCTCCAGAAAGAGCGGCCGCTTCATCTTCAATGCGAGAAACAAAACGGTGCCGAGCGCGCGTCCGGCCAGATAGTCATGAGCGCCGAGCAACGCCATCGTCTCATCGATCGAACTCGGCAGCGAAGGTAATGTCTGATCCGCCATGATAACTCCCTTGCAGGGGTTATAGCGTGTGATAGCCCCGGTTCATATAGAGGAGTGCCGGCTTCGGTTCGCTGTAGCGTATGGCCATCACTTCGCCGAAGATGATGTTGTGCGTGGAGGCCTGCTTGATCTCGAGCACGCGGCAATCGAAGGCCGCGAGCGCATCGGCAAGCACCGGCGCGCCCGTGACCAGCGTCTCGAACCTGCCGGCAGCGAAGCGTTCATCGACGGTCAGTGGTGTCTTGCCGGAAAAGGCGTCGGCCAGGGCTTGATGATCCGCGCCGAGCGTATTCATGGCGAAGATGCCACTTTTGAAAAAGATCTCGTTCTTGGCGTTGCTGTTGTTGAGGCAGATCAGAACCGTCGCCGGGCTATCCGACACCGAGCACGCGGCTGTGATCGTCACGCCACGTCGCTCCGCACCGAGCGCCGTCGTCACCAGTTGCACATGCCCCGCAAAACGGCTCATGGCATCGCGATAAAGCGCCGGGTCCATACGTTGCCTGTCTAGCACCACCGTCTCCCTTTGTTGAGGCGTGCTTGCCTACCATTCAATATGACGATCAGATGTTAGCTTTTCTACAATAGCATTATTGAAAACAGAGTGATTTTGCTGCTTTTTCTTTGACGATGCCCTGCAGACGGATAAATAGGGCAGGAAAATTGTCCGGGATACTCCATCGATGAACGTTCTGCGCCGCCTTCCGCTCCTGTTTGCGCTGCTTTCGGCAGCCGGCAGCAGCTATGCCGCAGGAATTCACATCGGCGTCGTGGCACCGCAGGAGGGTAATTTCGCGGCGCTCGGGGCAGAGATAATAGCCGGCGCAAATTTCCAGATCCAGGCGCAAAAGGATACGGCAACTGTCGTCAACGAGCCTTGTACGGAGGATGGCGGCCGAGCCGCCGCTGAAGCGCTGGTGGCTGCCAATGCACAAGTCGCAATCGGCTTTCTCTGCACGGAGACCCTGGAGGGCGCGCTGCCGCGTCTCAAGGATGCCGGCATTCCCGTCATCACCGTTTCCGTTCGCTCGCGCATTCTCATGGAAGATGCGTTGAAGAATAGCTGGTCCCTGTTTCGCCTCGCGCCGGTCGATAGCGCCGAGGCGGCCGTGGCCATCGATACCATTCTGAAGAATTGGGCTGCAGAGCCGATGGCACTGATCGATGACGGCACGATACACGGCCGCGAACTCGTCGGCGCGATCCGCAACGCGCTAGAGGAAAAAGGTCTGAAGCCCGTTTTCACCGATACGTACCGTCCCGGCCAGGACCAGCAGATCGCCCTCGTGCGACGACTGAAGAAGGCAGGCGCAGCACGCGTCTTCGTCGGCGGCGATCGCAGCGATGTCGCCGTGATCGCCCGCGACGCGAAAAGCGAGAACATCCCGCTGGTCCTGATGGGCGGCGACGCCATGCGCGCCGCAGATCAGCCCCTGCCCCTGCTGGAGGGTGTGCAGGCAATTGCGCTGCCCGACTATGCCAGCCTGCCGGCAGCCCAGCCCACTGTGCAGGCGATGCGCGCAGGTGGCATCGAACCTGATGGATATACCCTACCGGCTGCGGCTGCGGCTCAGATTGCCAGCCAGGCAGCCGACGGCGCCAAGACGGACAGTAAACCCATTGCCGAAAAGCTCGTCGGAACGGTTTTCCAGACAATGATCGGCCCGATCTCATTTGGACAAAACCACGAATTGACCGAAAACCCCTATCGCCTGCTGGAATGGCGGGGCAATGCCTTCGTGCCGGTGACGCCATCGAACTGATGGCAAGCCGCTCTGGCGGTTGTTTGCCCGTTGCAGCGGTGGTAATCCAGGCGCGAAATAATCAGTTGGAGCTCAGCCACCCATGACCTTGCCGATCCGTATTGCCCCTTCCATTCTCGCCGCCGACTTCGCTAAGCTCGGGCAGGAAGTCAAGGATGTGACCGAAGCCGGCGCCGACTGGATCCATCTCGATGTCATGGACGGCCATTTCGTGCCGAACATCTCCTTCGGCGCCGATGTCATCAAGGCATTGCGTCCGTACACGACCGCTACCTTCGACTGCCATCTGATGATTTCGCCGGCCGATCCCTATCTGGAAGCCTTCGCCAAGGCTGGTTGCGACCGTATCACGGTCCATGCCGAAGCCGGCGTGCATCTGCACCGCTCGCTGCAGACGATCCGCCATCTCGGCAAGAAGGTCGGCGTCACCCTCAATCCGGCAACGCCGCTTTCCGTGCTGGAAAACGTCCTCGACGATATCGACCTGATCCTGATCATGTCGGTTAATCCCGGCTTTGGCGGCCAGAAGTTCATCCCTGCCATGGCTGATAAAATCCGCAGCGCCAAGTCCCTGATCGGTGACCGCCCGATCGAATTGGAAGTCGATGGCGGCGTCTCGGTTGAAACAGCCCCTCTGATCACCGCTTCCGGTGCCAATGTGCTCGTTGCCGGCTCGGCGATCTTCAAGGGCGAATCGGTCGACGCCTACCGTCAGACGGTAGGCGATCTCAGGGCGGCCGCCGAACGAGGCCGCGTTGGATCAAACTAATCCAACCAACGTTCTAATAGCGACGGGCCGGGCACGGACCGTCGCCTCGCATTGCTTGGAAGTGTTCGTTGGCGCGATCGGTTGGGGCGCGGCCACGGCCGCCTCGGCACTTGTCACCCTCTATTTTCGCAATGGCCTTCTGACCAGCCACATCACCGCCCTCACACTCATCTACTTCTTCGGCGGCGCCCTCGCCTGGTCCATCCTTGTGCCGCCCACCCGGCGTTTTGCCCGTCAGCGGCCGACCAGCGCGCGTTTTGCCGCCTTCTTTCTGGCCCTCTCTATCGGCACCGCAGCGATGACGGCCTTCCTTTTCGCCATGGACTATCGCTGGTTCTACTCGCGCTGGCATGCACCATTCGGTTCGCTTATCTGGATCTTCCAGTTCCTGTTTACCGGCGCCAGCGCCGTCTACCAGTTCGCCGTCCTCGGCCTCGCTCTGTTTTTGCCGCTCGGCCTCCTATGCCTGATCGTTGTTTCGGCCTATCTTGCGCGGCAGAGAGATTGAGGCCCTGAAACATTGTGCCCATGAAACATTGTGATTGCCGCCCGTCTTTGTTATGGGGGCGCCGAGTTCTCCCTTTCCGTCAGCCAAGAAAGCTTTGAGCCTATGATCCCGCGCTACTCCCGACCGGAAATGGTCGCCATCTGGTCTCCTGAAACCAAGTTCCGTATCTGGTTCGAGATCGAGGCCCATGCCTGTGACGCACTGGCCGCGCTCGGCGTCATTCCGAAGTCGGCAGCGGATACCATCTGGGAAAAGGGCGGCAAGGCCACGTTCGACGTCGCCCGCATCGACGAGATCGAAGCAGTGACCAAGCACGACGTCATCGCCTTCCTGACGCATCTGGCCGAAATCGTCGGGCCGGACGCCCGTTTCGTGCACCAGGGCATGACCTCCTCCGACGTTCTCGATACGTGCTTCAACGTCCAGCTCGTGCGCGCCAGCGACCTGCTGCTCGCCGATATCGACAAGCTGCTGGAAGCCCTGAAGCGTCGTGCCTTCGAGCATAAGGACACCGTCACCATCGGCCGCTCGCACGGCATCCATGCCGAACCCACGACCTTCGGCGTCAAGCTGGCGCTCGCCTATGCCGAATTCGAACGCTGCAAGCAGCGCCTGATCGCCGCCCGCGAGGAAGTCGCAACCTGCGCGATCTCCGGCGCCGTCGGCACCTTCGCCAACATCGACCCGCGCGTCGAGGAGCATGTCGCAGCCGCGCTCGGGCTGAAGCCGGAGCCGGTTTCGACCCAGGTCATCCCGCGCGACCGTCATGCGATGTTCTTCGCGACACTCGGCGTCGTCGCCTCCTCGATCGAGCGTCTCGCCACCGAAATCCGCCATCTGCAGCGCACCGAAGTTCTGGAAGCCGAAGAATATTTCTCGCCGGGCCAGAAGGGCTCCTCCGCCATGCCGCACAAGCGCAATCCGGTCCTGACGGAAAACCTGACGGGCCTCGCCCGCATGGTCCGCTCCTATTCGATCCCGGCCATGGAAAATGTCGCTCTCTGGCATGAGCGCGATATCTCGCACTCCTCCGTCGAACGCATGATCGGCCCGGACGCGACCGTCACGCTCGATTTCGCGCTGGCCCGCATCACCAGCGTCATCGACAAACTGCTCGTCTATCCGGACAATATGGTGAAGAATCTGAACAAGTTCCGCGGGCTTGTTCATTCGCAGCGCGTGCTGCTGGCGCTAACCCAGGCCGGCGTCTCCCGCGAAGATTCCTATCGCCTGGTCCAGCGCAACGCCATGAAGGTTTGGGAGGAAGGCAAGGACTTCCTCGAGGAATTGCTGGCCGACCAGGAAGTGCGTGCGGCTCTCTCGGAAGCAGATATCCGCGAAAAATTCGACCTTGGCTACCACACCAAGCATGTCGACACGATCTTCAAGCGGGTTTTCGGCTAGAGTTTTCCGTTTCTGATTTTGCTTTGCTTGAGGCGGTGCGGCTGACGCGCCGCCTCTTTCTGTTGTTGGCGGATGTGGCCGCGATAGCGCGGTCATGCTCGATGCTCTCGCCAGCCTTGTCCTGATGTTGTTCAGGTTCGCGCTTTGCCGCCTTTTCGACCAGCCGGTCGAGGTGCTTCAAATCCTCTTCGTCAAGATTCTCGATCCCGACAAAGCGGTTCTCGGCCGCGCTCGTCAGGATGAGTTCGTTGAGCTTGGCCTGGATGGCCCGCGTATCGCGCATCTGTGCATTCTGCAGCAGAAAAACCATCAGGAAGGTGACGATCGTCGTGCTGGTGTTGATGACCAGCTGCCATGTGTCGGAGTAACCGAAGATTGGCCCGGTGGCTCCCCAAAAGAACCACCGAAAGCAGCGCCAGCACGAAAATGACCGGCTTGCCAGTCCATTCCGAAACCACGACTGCGAAACGGGTGAAAATATGGGTAAGTCGCGCCATGATCCGCATCTCCTTGTGATGCGGATCAACGTGAAAACCGCCCCGCGGTTCCAATGATGACGGCTTCGGCCTATGCCGGCTTCGTCCGGCTCTCAGTCACAATCAGCTTGCGATAGAGATGCCAGGACGCATGGCCGAGGATCGGCATGACGACTGCCAGCCCGACAAAGATCGGGATGGTGCCGACAACGAGCAGCGCCGCCACGATCAAGCCCCAGACGGCGATCGGCACCG
The DNA here is from genome assembly GCF_014193605.1 of Rhizobium sp. BK312. Classification (NCBI taxonomy): domain Bacteria; kingdom Pseudomonadati; phylum Pseudomonadota; class Alphaproteobacteria; order Hyphomicrobiales; family Rhizobiaceae; genus Rhizobium; species Rhizobium sp. BK312. The sequence continues at coordinate 125,192 of NZ_JACHZP010000001.1, forward strand.
GATTGGTCAGCGTCGCCCGGATACTCGCATCGATCGCGGCGACGACACCGACGTCACGGTCAAGTAGCAGCTGGAACGTAACGACCGTGGTCGCCAGGGCCACGAGCGCAAAGACGAAGCCGATCAGGTCGCCCCAAAGCATCATCGCCATGCCTTCCCGCGTCGTCAGCACGCTCGAGACGAAGGATGAAAGCGTTGGAGGGACACCATCGCCGAAGTAGATGAAATAGATATTCCGCGCCACGAAGAGCCAGACAATGAACAGGCCGAACAGCATGAGGCCGGCAACGATAATCGACGGCAGCGCCGGTGAAAAGCGCACGTCGAACGCATGGCTCCACGACGTATCTTGCCCCTTTTCACGCCGTCGGCTGATCTCGTAGAGACCGATCGCGGCCAAGGGTCCGAGCAGAGCGAAACCGGACATCAGCGGAAACAGCAATGGCAGTAGATTCTGGTCAGTGCTCCATATCGCAAGCGCAATGCCGGCAATCGGATACATCAGGCACAAGAAGACATAATGCGATGGCTTTTCGCTGAAATCGTCAAGTCCCATTTTCAGGGCATCGACGAGATCGGCGATAGCGATCTTACGGATGGCGGGACGCGTAAAAGTGTGGTCTGCTCCAGCCATGACGTGAAAGGCCGTCATAATGCTCTCCTCCTCAACCGTGGTGCTCGGTTGGCGGTGCAAGATGGCGGCAAAACGGGTCGCCGACATCGTCATTCGCTACCGGCAGCAGTAATCATAGCAAATTTTGTCGCAATTGTCGCCTTTTCCCTTGACAGTTGAGCTCCCCTTTTCCACATCGGCGAAATCATGAAAGCCTCCGACGCAAACATCCTCATCATCCCCGGCTATACGAATTCCGGCCCCGACCACTGGCAGACCCGCTGGGAGCAGAAGCTCTCGACCGCGCGGCGCGTGGAACAGGCTGAATGGTCGAAGCCCGTGCGCGACGATTGGGTGGCCCGCATTGCGGAAGAAGTGAATGCCTCGGACAAGCCCGTCGTGCTGGTCGCGCATTCCCTCGGCGTTCCCTCGGTGATCCATGCAATCCCGCATTTCCGCAACAAGGTCGCAGGCGCCTTCCTGGTCGCGCCGCCGGATGTCGCCAATCCTGGCATCCGGCCCAAGCATCTGATGACGTTCGGTCCCTACCCGCGCGATCCCCTGCCGTTCCCGTCGATCACGATTGCCAGCCGCAACGATCCCTTCGGCACCTATGAGCACGCCGACGATATTGCCAACAGCTGGGGCTCGCTCCTGATCGATGCCGGCGAATCCGGTCATATCAATACCGAATCCGGTCACGGCCCCTGGCCGGAAGGCACAATGGTCTTTTCGAAGTTTCTCAGCCAGCTGAAGCCGTAGTATTATCGCAGCGTGACGATGAATAGAGGCATGCCTCGCCTCACTAGCCTGTGAAGTACCCGGCACCTTCATTCCATCGTCAGATAAAAACCTGTAAAACAGGTCATGACTGGACCCCGAATCTGGCATTGGCACCCCGCCGAGGCCGGAATTCCGAGGAAGGAGGCGCAGGCGGATTGTGAATTCGCTTCTTATCCGTTATGGGGACGCCCACATACGATCCACTTGCGCTGTCCCATGAGCGCCAAAGACAGAGAAGAATACCAATGAACCGTCGCCGCCGTATTTACGAGGGCAAGGCCAAGATCCTTTACGAGGGGCCTGAGCCGGGCACGCTGATCCAGTTCTTCAAGGACGACGCCACCGCCTTCAACAAGAAGAAGCACGAAGTCATCGATGGCAAGGGTGTTCTGAACAATCGCATCTGCGAGTATATCTTCAGCCATCTGAACAAGATCGGCATTCCCACCCATTTCATCCGCCGCCTCAACATGCGCGAGCAGCTGATCAAGGAAGTGGAGATGATTCCGCTCGAGATCGTCGTGCGCAACGTCGCCGCCGGCTCGCTCGCCAAGCGCCTCGGCATCGAGGAAGGCGTGGTCCTGCCCCGCTCGATCATCGAATTCTACTATAAGTCCGATGCGCTCGAAGATCCGATGGTCTCCGAAGAGCACATCACCGCCTTCGGCTGGGCCAATCCGGCCGAGCTCGATGACATCATGGCGCTCGCCATCCGCGTAAACGACTTCATGACCGGCCTTTTTCTCGGCGTCGGCATCCAGCTCGTCGATTTCAAGATCGAATGCGGCCGCCTGTTCGAAGGCGACATGATGCGCATCATCCTCGCCGACGAAATCTCGCCGGACTCTTGCCGTCTCTGGGACATCGAAACCCACGAGAAGATGGACAAGGACCGCTTCCGTCGCGACATGGGCGGCCTGCTCGAAGCCTATTCGGAAGTGGCTCGCCGCCTCGGCATCATCAATGAAAACGAACCCGTGCGCGGCACGGGCCCGGTTCTCGTCAAGTAAGTTCAGAAAGGACAATCGTGATCAAGGCTCGTGTAACCGTCACGCTGAAGAACGGCGTTCTCGATCCGCAGGGCAAGGCAATCGAAGGCGCGCTTGGCGCACTCGGCTTTGACGGCGTCCATCAGGTCCGCCAAGGCAAGGTCTTCGATCTCGAGCTTGAAGGCACCGACAAGAACAAGGCCGAAGCCGATCTGAAGGCCATGTGCGAGAAGCTTCTCGCCAATACGGTCATCGAGAACTTCAGCATTTCGATCGACTGATTGTCCTCTTTCGTGAGCCATTCTTCCTTTGCCCGAGGCAATGGAGTATGGCTCACGAAGCACTTCCAGCGATTATCCCTTTGCCTATTGCGGGAACAGCATCATGAAATCAGCAGTCGTCCAACTCCCCGGCCTCAATCGCGATCGCGACATGATCGCGGCGCTGACCAAGATTTCCGGCCATGCGCCCATGACGGTCTGGCAGACGGAGACCGAGATTCCGGATGTCGACCTGATCGTCATTCCCGGCGGCTTCTCCTATGGCGATTATCTGCGCTGCGGCGCGATCGCCGCCCGCATGCCGATCGTGCAGGCGATCAAGGACAAGGCCGACAAGGGCGTCAAGGTCTTGGGCGTCTGCAACGGTTTCCAGATTCTGCTCGAAGCCGGCATGCTGCCGGGCGCGTTGATGCGCAACGCTTCGCTGAAATTCGTCTGCCGCGAAGTGAAGCTGGAAGTCGTCAATGCCGAAACGGACTTCACGTCCGCCTATGCCAAAGGCCAGGTCATCCGCAGCCCAGTCGCACATCACGACGGCAATTATTTCGCGGATGCCGAAACGCTGAAGGCTATCGAGGATAATGGCCAGGTGGTCTTCCGCTACGCCGAAGGCACCAACCCCAACGGCTCGGTCAACGACATCGCCGGGGTCATGAACGCCAAGGGCAACGTGCTCGGCATGATGCCGCATCCAGAAAATCTGATCGAGGCGGCTCATGGCGGCAGCGACGGTCGCGGTCTGTTTGCGTCCGCGCTTGGCGTGATCGCGGCCTGATAGGCCAGCCTGCCGTCAGAACCATAAAATCGGCGTTTTTGGATCGAACAGCAGGGCGCCGGAATGCGACCCGGCAGACCAGCCCTAACCGCCTCATTGGAAAGAGATTGATGCGCCCTCGCCTCCTGACAGGACTTTACTCCGCCGCCGCTATCGCGATGCTTGGGCTATTGATCACCTCTTGCGGCCCGCGTCCGCCGAGCATCATCGCGACCGATCACAGCGCCCTGTCGACGATGGAACGCATCATGCTCAATGCCAATGTCTGCTGGTTCAAGTCTTCGGACCCTGCGTTTGCCAGCTATCAGCTCGCTCCCGAGCTCAATTCCTTTACCGGTCGCCCACGCATCCTCGTGGTCGACAAGAAACATCCGACCGGCCGGCCTTCGCTCGTCGTGCAAGCGGAAGGCAACCCTGCGCAATTGCAGGCCTTCGGGCCGATGATGTCAGGCGCTTCCGGCGGCCGCATTACGGGTGACGTCAATCGCTGGGCTGGGGGATCGAAGGCCTGCAGCTAAGCCGCAAGCCTTATCCGCTTCAACACTATCCCGCGGCCAGCACATGACGTGCCCTTTACCCAGGGAACATTGTCATGGACAGGTTTATCATCCTTTCGGGCTGCTCCGGCGGCGGCAAATCGACGTTGCTGGAAGCGCTCAAGCGCCGCGGTTATCATACCGTCGAAGAGCCGGGGCGGCGCATCGTCGTTAAGGAACTGAAAGGCGACGGATCTGCCCTGCCTTGGGTCGATGCACCGGCATTTGCGCGCAGGGAAATCGCCACGTCGCTGATGGATCGTGAAGAAGCAGCGGCATTCCCCGGTTCTGTCTTCTTCGACCGGGGATTGATCGACGCGGCATCGGCGCTCGAACATATGACGGGCGAGCCCGCCTTGGCGTTGCTGGGCCAACTGCACCGCTACAATAAACATGTCTTCCTGACGCCGCCCTGGCCGGAGATCAATGTCGGCGACCGGGAACGGAGGCACGATTTCTCGGCCGCCGTCGAGGAATATGAGCGGCTGACTGCCGCCTACCCGACACTCGGCTATGAGACCCACGTTTTGCCAAAGGTCAGCGTCGAGGAACGTGCCGACTTCGTTCTTTCGGTTCTCGGACTTAGCTAGGCGGCAAACTGCGTTATTATCGGGCGGGCCTACCTGGCGATGAACCCATCAAGACCGGGATCGGTTGTATAGGGACTGCCCCCTGTTATCGGGAGGGATAGGTCATCGTCGGAGGTCGTCATTTCAGCGGCAAAAACAGTTCCGCGACCGCTTCGTGCTCCGGAACCTCCGGGAAGAAGGCAAGCCGCTGGCAATAGATCGGGAAGTCACGAACTTCCTCGCCGCTGGCCGGAAGCCAGTCGCGATAAAGATAGAGCGCGGCTGGCTCCAGATTGTCGGTGTTGCCGACCACACGCAGGACCGCGCAGCGCCCGCCAGGGATCTCACCGACGGTGATCTCCTCGCCGTTCGTCTCGATCGGCTGGTCGGTCCCGACACAAAGGTCCATGCTATAGTCCGCTGGCGACGCGGGGCGCCGCTCGGAACGCCAGACATTGAAGGTCGGATTTGTCTTCGGATGCAGGCCAGCGGCCTTACGCCACGCGATGAACCGCTGGATGGTGGCGCCGATTGTCGTAGGGTCGCCCCGATGCTCCATGATCGCTACCGGCGTCACCGGTACCTCGCGGATTGTTACGTCGTCAAAGGTAAAGGTCTTCTGCATGAGCTTGCTCCTTGCGTTGTCGAAAGGCCCTAAGGCCGCAAGCCACGGCTCCCAGTCCGGAGACTTCCGGAACGACGAAGGCGATTGCCCGAACCTTCGCCGAAAGGCGCGGGCGAAGGCGTCCGGTGCGTCATAGCCGGCATCCATCGCTATGTCCGTGACGCTTTGGTCGCCCGTGTAGGCCAACCGGTGCGACGCCCGTTTCAGGCGGGCAAGCTGGATATAGCGATGTGCGGACAACCCGAAGGTCGCCGTAAACTGCCGATGGAAATGGAACTTCGAAAAGGCCGCAATATCGCTCACCGTTTCCAAGTCCAGATCACTGTCAAGATGCCGGTCGATGTGGTCCAGCACTCGCAGCATCCGTGCCCGATAATTGTGAAACGCCGTCTTCATCGTCCCTCCTGCGTGGCCACATCAATTAGGCATACGCAGGCATGGCGCGCTCGACCGATCTTGCTGTTCTGTCATGCTTTGCAGAATATCGCCAAGGACCGTTTACGGAGCGCGCCCCATTTGTGGACAAACGGCATACGAGAGGCAGATCATTGTCTCGATCGACCACGACACGGACTCACGACCAAGATCCAAGTCGTCGTCGACGCCCTGGGCTTTCCGATCCCGCTCGTCTCGTCATGGCTGTGGTTGCACGTCTATGAGTTGACGCCAACCCTTCTCAATCCCAAAAGAACGACTTGTTGACCTCTTTGACCGCCTGGCGGCGCGTCAGGCCGATGTCGAGCAACTGGTCATCCGTCAGATCCCTCAGAACCCGCCGTCCTTCGCGCTTCTCCCGCCAATGCAGGTAAAGTGCCCAGAGCCGACGCACTACCTGCGGCCTTGGCTTCGCCGCCGCACACTCCATGTTCACCGAACGAGCGCCTCCCGCCTCGGTCGAACAGATTGTACCCATTGTGCTCATTTTTCATTTCCAGATGATGATGACAATTTTAATGTACCGAGCCAAACGGCACAAATTGACTCATACTCTTGACTCAACAACAGGGACAATCTAGGAAATTGTCATTATGACAAATTGGCTACCTGACATTTCAAGCGGAACCGGCCCGGTTTACATCCGCGTCGCTGACAGCATCGAAAATGCGATCACGCATGGCGTCTTGCCTCCGGGCACGAAGCTGCCGCCGCAGCGCAATCTCGCCTATGATATCGGCGTTACCATCGGCACGGTCAGCCGGGCCTATGCCCTTGTGCATGAACGCGGCCTCGTCGCTGGCGAAGTCGGCCGCGGCACCTATGTTCTCGAGCGTTCGAACGGCAAGCAGATCGAGCTTGTCGATCCGATCACGCAGGCGCTTGCCGGTACCCGCGGTCTGAATACGCCCGACGCCAAGATCCGCTTCGACACGACGGCCGCTCCCGACATCGGCCAGGGTACGATCATCGGCAAGCTTTTCGCCGACATCAGCAGCGATCATCAATCCGAGATCTCTTCCTATTCAAGGAACTTCCCGGCAAACTGGTTTGAGGCCGGGCAGATATGGCTCGCCCGAAACGGCTGGAAGCCGGCAATCGAAACGATCGTGCCGACGCTCGGCGCGCACGCAGCCGCCATAGCAGTCATTTCCGCCGTCACCTCGCCGGGCGACAAGATCGTCTTCGAGAACCTCACCTATACGCAGATCAGCCGCGCCGCGCGCCTGCTCGGAAGGCGCTCGATCCTCGTGGATTCGGACGAGCACGGGATGATCCCGGAAGATTTCGAACGTCTCTGCCAGCAGCAGCATCCGCGCCTCGCCTTTTTGATGCCGACAGCCCATAATCCCACGCTGGTGACGATGCCGGAGGCAAGACGCCGGGCGATTGCCGCCATTGCCCGCCGCCACAGCGTATGGCTGATCGAGGACGACCTCTACGGCGGCATGACCGGCGACCAGAACCCGCTGATGGCGGCCATTGCGCCGGAGCGGACGTTCGTCGTCAGCAGCTTGTCTAAATCAGTGACAGCCGGCGTGCGCGGCGGCTGGGTCGCTTGCCCGCCGCATTTCGCCCAGCGCATCAAGGTTACGCACAAGATGACGACGGGCGGCTTGCCTTTCATATTGGCCGAAACCTGCGCCCGGCTCGTACTCGGCGGTCATGCCCTGGAACTGCGCCGCAAATCGGTCGAAGAGATCAAGGCCCGTGAGCAATTGGCACGTGAGGCACTATCGGGCTTCGAGTTCAATTCGCATCCGCATCTGCCATTCCTGTGGCTGAAGCTGCCGGAACCCTGGCTTTCGGGTACCTTCAAGAATGCAGCCCTCTCCGAAGGAGTGCTCATCGATGACGAGGATGAATTCAAGGCCGCCCGAATCGATAGGGTCTATCATCGCGTCCGCGTCGCCTTTTCGTCACCACCACAGCGAAAAGATGTTGCCGCCGGGTTCATGACATTACGCAGGTTGTTGGAAAACGGCTCATCGGGTTACGATAGTCACATTTAAGCAAGCCTTATCAATTTATCGACAGACATCTTGCGCAAATGTGCGTTCGTCGCCTCGACACTTAGCACGCTACCATTCTATCAATGAAAGTGAGGATTCGCCCGCTACACTAGGGGGAGCGCATGGCTATTGCAGGCTTTTTCAGCAAGCGTTTAGTTTTGAGTTTTCTGACAGTCAGTTCGATATTCGTTGCGGGTCACTCGACCGCAATCGCCGCCGACACCGTGGCGGCCGCACCCGCCCCTCAAGTCAAGATTTTCGACGAACTGCGTTTTGGCGCAAGCGGCTCCGTCCAGAGCGGCAACGAGCACGAAAGCGGCGTCTTCCCGGATGTCCAGGTTCTCTTCAATCCGTTCGGCTACAATCCGACCGCCGACTGGAAGGATCAGCTGACCCATCCTCGTATCCATGTAGGCACGTCGATCGGCACATCGGGCTCTGCGACGCAGGTCTATGGCGGCCTTTCCTGGACGCTCACGAATAGCAACGGCATCTTCACCGAACTCGGCTTCGGCGGCACGGTGCACACCGGCAACCTGGATGACTGGCGAGAGCACGGTCCGATGCTCGGCTGCCGCCTGCTCTTCCACGAATATGCCGGCCTCGGCTACAATTTCGATAATCATTGGAACGTAATGGCGCAGATCGCGCACTCGTCGCATGCCAATCTTTGCGATGGACCTAATGGCGGCATGACGCGTGCCGGCATCATGGTCGGTTATAAATTCTGACCTTGCGAAAACGGCCGCCCATGGCCGCACGCTTGATTTTCGCTGCATCTACGCCGGTGTGTTGTGAACGCCGGTGATTTTCCTGTCGCACGACAGGGAGAGTTGCGCTAAAGAGACCCCGATCCCTGACCGGTCTTCAAACCCTTTACAGGCAAGGACACTCGAGCGCCCATGACCATTTCCAATACGATCCAGATCACCCCCGAACTGATTGCCGCCCACGGCCTGAAGCCGGATGAATATCAGCGCATTCTGGATCTGATCGGCCGCGAGCCTTCCTTCACCGAGCTCGGCATCTTTTCGGCCATGTGGAACGAGCATTGCTCGTACAAGTCCTCCAAGAAATGGCTCCGCACCCTGCCGACCAAGGGACCGCGCGTCATTCAGGGGCCAGGCGAGAATGCCGGCGTTGTTGACATCGATGACGGCGATTGCGTCGTCTTCAAGATGGAGAGCCACAACCACCCATCCTACATCGAGCCGTATCAGGGTGCTGCCACAGGCGTCGGCGGCATCTTGCGCGACGTCTTCACCATGGGTGCTCGCCCGGTCGCTGCCATGAATGCCTTGCGCTTCGGCGAACCGGATCACCCGAAGACCCGCCACCTCGTCTCCGGCGTCGTTGCCGGCGTTGGCGGCTATGGCAATTCCTTCGGCGTTCCGACTGTTGGCGGCGAAGTCGAGTTCGATGCGCGCTACAACGGCAATATCCTGGTCAACGCCTTTGCGGCCGGTCTTGCCAAGTCCAATGCGATCTTCCTTTCGGAAGCCAAGGGCGTCGGCCTGCCGGTCGTCTATCTCGGCGCCAAGACCGGCCGTGATGGCGTCGGCGGCGCGACCATGGCGTCTGCCGAATTTGACGAATCGATCGAGGAAAAGCGCCCGACCGTTCAAGTCGGCGACCCCTTCACCGAAAAGTGCCTGCTGGAAGCCTGCCTGGAACTGATGCAGACGGGCGCCGTTATCGCCATCCAGGACATGGGTGCGGCTGGCCTTACCTGCTCCGCCGTCGAAATGGGCGCCAAGGGCGACCTCGGCATCGAGCTCGATCTCGACAAGGTGCCGGTGCGCGAAGAGCAGATGACGGCCTATGAAATGATGCTGTCGGAAAGCCAGGAACGCATGCTCATGGTCCTGCAGCCAGAAAAGGAAGCCGTCGCCAAGGCGATCTTCGTCAAATGGGGCCTGGATTTCGCCATCGTCGGCAAGACGACGGACGACCTGCGTTTCCGGGTCATCCATCAGGGCGAGGAAGTTGCAAATCTGCCGATCAAGGATCTCGGTGACCAGGCTCCGGAATATGACCGTCCGTGGCGCGAATCCGACAAGCGCGCCGCCCTGCCCGCTGATCTGGTTGCCGCGCCGGAAGATTATGGTCAGGCTCTGCTGAAGCTGGTGGGCTCCGCCAACCAGTCCAGCCGCCGCTGGGTCTACGAGCAGTACGACACCTTGATCCAAGGCAACTCGCTGCAGCTCCCAGGCGGCGACGCCGGCGTTGTCCGCGTCGAAGGCCATGCGACCAAGGCTCTCGCCTTCTCCTCCGACGTCACGCCGCGCTATGTCGAAGCCGATCCCTTAGAAGGCGGCAAGCAGGCCGTCGCCGAATGCTGGCGCAACATCACCGCAACCGGTGCCGAGCCGCTGGCCGCGACCGACAATCTGAACTTCGGCAATCCGGAAAAGCCCGAGATCATGGGCCAGTTCGTTGGCGCCATTAAAGGCATCGGCGAAGCCTGCCGCGCGCTGGATTTCCCTATCGTCTCCGGCAATGTCTCGCTCTACAACGAGACCAATGGCATCGCGATCCTGCCGACCCCGACCATCGCGGGCGTCGGCCTACTGCCGGATTGGAAGGCCATGGCCCGCATCGGCTCCGCTTCGGAAGGTGACCACGTTTTGATGATCGGTGTCGACGGCAGCCATCTCGGCTCCTCGATCTATCTCCGCGACATCCTCGGCTCGACCGACGGCCCGGCTCCGGAAGTCGATCTCTTTGCCGAGCGCCGCAATGGCGATTTCGTCCGCTCCGCCATCCGCAACGGCCAGGTCTCGGCCTGCCACGACATATCGTCCGGGGGACTGGCGTTGGCACTCGCAGAAATGGCGATGGCATCCGGCAAGGGCCTGAACATTGATCTCTCCGAACATAAGACCCTGCCGCATGCGGCACTTTTCGGTGAGGATCAGGCCCGCTACGTCATCGCCGTTCCGGCCGACGTCGCGAATTTCGTCTGCATCAATGCTGAAAGCGCCGGCATCCCCTTCCGCCGTCTCGGAACGATCGGCGGCGATGCACTCGTTATCGATGGGTTGTTAACGCTTCCGGTTGAACAGTTGCGTGAGGCGCATGAATCGTGGTTTCCTGCCTTCATGGATGGCAGCGCTCTCGCCGCCGCTGAATAATCGAGGTACCACTCATGCCAATGAACCCCGGCGATATCGAAGATATGATCAAGGCGGGCATTCCCGGCGCCAAGGTGACGATTCGCGACCTGGCCGGGGATGGCGATCACTATGCAGCCGAAGTTGTCGCGGAAGCCTTCCGCGGCAAGAGCCGCGTGCAGCAGCACCAGATGGTCTATGATGCCCTGAAGGGCAATATGGGCGGTGTTCTGCACGCCCTCGCGCTGCAGACGTCAGCGCCCGACTGAGAGCGCCTGCGCCGCTTCGCCGGAGTTGAAGCTCAGCTCCGGCAATCTCTTCACTGAGAATTCAGCGAAATCCGCAGCTGGCAACGGACCGGCCGTCATCAGCGTGAAATCGAAGAAGGCCCTGAGATCGGGACCGAGCACATATTGCCGGTGAACTCGCAGGAAATCCCGCTTGATCTTCCTGTAATGCTTTTCCGACAGCATCTGCTTGAAGCGCACGAAGAGGATCGAAGCCTGCCGGACATCCTCATGGCCGCAAACAGCCGCGACTTTCGCCTTATAAAAATGGATTGCATCGGTCAGGCAGTGAACGTCGAGCCAGAAGATGTCCTTGCAGCGCGCGATCAATCCGACGCGTGAGCGCAACACCTTTGCCGGCCGCATGAGAGCACATTGCAGGATGGCACTGCCAAGGGTCGTAAACACCACGCGCTTGCTTTGCAGCAGGTCCGGCTCGCGCTCCAGCAACAAGCCGACCACGTGAGCTGCCACGGACGAGCCCATGCTATGCGAGGAGATGACGAACTCTTCGACGTCGGGCTCATCCAAGGCTTGCCGGACGCTGACGGCGCTGGCTTCCAGCCACTGTTCTGCGCCTATTCCGTTCAAACCCGCCATCGCGACCGCCATCTCCCAATCGGAAAAGAGATGCAGAGTATGCAGCTTTTCGGCTTGCGGCAGGAAAACATAGACGAAAAAGGCGATTGCGAGCGCGATGCTGCCGATATGGCTCCAGGCCGGCAGCCCGAAAAGGATCGGCGCAAACGCGATCGACAGGCTGAGAATCAGCCCCGCAAGCATCAGCAGAAAGGGAAAGATAAAGAACAGGCCGAAGCGCCATGCATGACGGAAATAGCCGGTCATGCCGCCCGAAGCGGCAACTTTTGCAGCAGCGAGGTAGCCCTGCATCAACCGTGTGAAGAATGGCCTCCCATTCAGCGTGGCAACCAGATCGTTATGATCGACGATATGAATGCGGCTTTGCGTATGCCAGCCTGCAGCCGTCGCCGTGACATCGAAATACGGCGCACGGCCGAAATTCTTCATTTCGTCCACCGACGCGGTGAAATCCCAAGCGGTAGCGCTCTGTCGCGCAGAACGCTCGTAACGAGCCCGGTGTGCGGCAGCGTCCAGCGGCTCGAAGCCAGGGAAGTGGAGAACCACCCTCTTCTTGATAGGATTCATATTGTAGTCTGTCCCCGAGGCGCGCTGATAGTACTGATAAGAACTGCAGATGGCCATGATCATGGACTGTCGGCTTTTTCATGGCGGAGCAGCATGATCTGTTGAAAATAGCAACAGTGGAATAAGTGTTGACGAATAAGGCTTTAAGCGGACAGGAATCTGCTCATAAAAATCCTGCCGCCATCGCGTCATGCTGCGGCAACAGCATTGTCTCAGCATTCATGGCGAGGATATGGAGAAGCCTCGGCACATGAGTCTACCGGTGGAGCAATCATGATTTTTTCGGCAATAGGAGACGCCACCCGCTGCTGTGTCGGGGCGGTCGCGGCACGATAGCCGAAAGCGATGCTCAATATAAGGACGATGGCACTGACGGTCACGGCGCTATTCAGGATCGATGCTCTTGGCGTGCGCACGTGCTCGAAATATTCCCGCTCGCCTTCGCTGGTGTCTTCAGAGCTATAAAATTCGCGCTCTTCACCAACCTGCCCGTCTGAATAATGGTGGTGGCTCATGGTGTCCGCTCCCTCAAAATGCGACCGCAATATTCACAAGGGACCGATACGCGCCAAATCGCATCAATCGAAACACTTTTACAAACATACCGATCGTTTGTAAATTAGATAGCAGACTACTATTAACCGTCCCTTGCTTCACATTCATGTGTGTTGTTCAGGCACGGAGTTGAAGTGTCGTTTTCAAAACGCACTATTCAGAAAATCACCTCAATAGGTCATATTCACTGCGGTCTCAGACCGCAAAACCACGAGTTCATTCATGCGATGAAAAAAACGATGCGTATGTTTTGCGGCTGGAAATCTTGTCGGCTGCTTGCTATTTAAGGGACAGATGTAACGCTGCGGGCCTTGACCCCGCATGTGAAAGGAACTGGACAATGAGCGGCATTCACGAATTCATCGATAATGAAGTTAAGAACAACGACGTCGTTCTTTTCATGAAAGGCACGCCCCAGTTTCCGCAGTGTGGCTTCTCCGGCCAGGTGGTCCAGATTCTCGACTATATCGGCGTCGACTATAAGGGCGTCAATGTCCTTGCCGATGCAGAGATTCGCCAGGGCATCAAGGACTATTCCAACTGGCCAACCATTCCGCAGCTTTACGTGAAGGGCGAATTCATCGGCGGCTGCGATATCGTGCGCGAGATGTTCCAGGCGGGCGAGTTGCAGCAACACCTTCAGGAACACGGCATCAGCGTTCGCGGCGCCGCCTGACCGGGCACCGGGCTCCTCGTCCGGTTTCCATAGTTAGATTTGATCAATTGGGCGCTGCCGCCGGGCGGCGCCTTGACATGTTTATGGGAATAAAACCGTGACGACTTTATCCCAGGCCATGTCCCAGGGGCAGCTGCCCATGGGCAAACGCGAGTTCATCGTACTCGCGGCCTTTCTGATGGCGATCAATTCGCTTGCCATCGACATCATGCTCCCCGCATTGCAGCAGATCGGCTCCAGCCTCGGCGTGATGAACGAGAATCATCGGCAATATGTGGTGACGGCCTATCTGATCGGCTTCGGCTCCGCGCAGCTCATCTACGGCCCTCTGTCTGATCGCTTCGGCCGCCGCCTGCCCCTGCTGATCGGCCTGACCGTTTACGTCATCTCCGCTTTCGGCATTGCCCTTATCCCGTCTTTTGCCGGCCTCCTCGCGCTCCGCTTCATCCAGGGCCTGGGATCGGCGGCGACGCGCGTCATCACCATTTCCATCGTCCGTGACGTCTTCGGCGGCCGCCTGATGGCCGAAGTGATGTCGCTCATCATGATGGTGTTCATGATCGTGCCGGTCATCGCGCCAGGAAGCGGTCAGATCATCATGCTCGTAAGCACCTGGCACATGATCTTCGTCTTCATCGGCACCATGGCGACGCTCGTCGGTCTCTGGATGTATTTCCGGCTTCCGGAGACATTGAAACCCGAAAACGTCCGTCCGCTGACCATCAGATCGGTAGCCTCCGGCTTCAGAATGGTTCTGACAAACCGTGTAGCGCTCTGTTACACCTTGGCCAGCACGTTCCTGTTCGGAGCGCTGTTCGGCTTCATCAATTCGGCGCAGCAGATCTATAGCGGCATTTACGGGTTGGGCGTGTACACGCCGGTTGCCTTTGGCGGCGTTGCGCTTTTCATGGCGCTGTCCTCCTTCATAAACTCACAGCTCGTCGGCCGCTTCGGCATGCGGCGGCTTTCCCATGCGGCATTGCTCGGCTTCTCCTTCATCACCTTCATTTGGATGCTGGTGCAGCTCTATGGCCCGGCACCGATGCCCTTCCCACTGTTCATGCTGTTTTTCGCGCTGGCAATGTTCCAGTTCGGCTGGATCGGCTCGAATTTCAATTCTCTCGCCATGGAGCCGCTCGGCCATGTCGCCGGCACCGCCTCCTCGGTGCTCGGCTTCATGAGCACGGTCGGCGGCGCCTCGATTGGCGCCGGTATCGGCCAGTATTTCAACGGTACGGCAACGCCGATGGTCATCGGTTACTTCACCGTTTCGCTGATCGGTCTGGTGTTCGTGGTGATCGCCGAAAGGGGACGCCTCTTCCGCCCGCACAATGCGCCGCCTCCGGCCGATCAGTCTCTCGCTTTACATTGACAGGCATATTCGAATGACAACCCCGCCTCAATCACAGTCGCCGGCTCAGCCGCCGGTGCAGTCCGGCTCCAGCCGCATCGGTCTTGGCATCGTGGAATTCATCCTCACGATCGCCCTGATGACTGCCAGCATCTCCATGGGCATCGACAGCATGCTGCCGGCGCTGCCGAATATCGGCCAGTCGCTCAATGTCGCCAATCCGAACGACATCCAGCTCGTCATAGGCGTCTATTTCCTCGGATTCGGCGTCTGTCAGCTTTTCTTCGGCAGCCTGTCGGACACCTATGGCCGACGATACATCCTGCTTGGCGGTCTTGCCTTCTATACGGTGACGCTGTTTGCCGCCGCTTGGAGCGGCAGCCTGTTTGCCTTGCTTGCCATGCGCTTTGCCCAGGGCGTCGGCGCTGCGGCCGTGCGCATCACGACGCTCGCCATCGTCCGCGATTGCTTCGGCGGTCGCGAAATGGCCCGCGTCATGTCCTATGTCATGATCGTATTCATGATCATGCCGATGGTCGCGCCCTTCGTCGGCCAGATGATCGTTGCCTATTCGAACTGGCAATGGATCTTCATCCTGCTCGGCATCGTCAGCGCCGGCCTCTTCCTGGTCGCTTTCTTCCGTATGAAGGAGACGCTGCCCGCTGAAGAGCGCCTGCCGCTTTCTGTTTCGTCGGTTCTTTCGGGCTTCAAAACCGTACTGACCAACCGCATCACCTGCGGCTACATGATCGGGCTGACGCTCTATACCGGCATTATCTGCGCCTACATCGTCTCCGTGCAGCAGGTCTTCGGCGAAGTCTACGGCCTTGGGGACACGTTCCCGATCGCCTTTGCGGCAACGGCAGCCGGCACCGCCGTCGCACAATTTGCCAATGGCTATTTCGTCCGCAGCTTCGGCATGCGCCGCATTTCCCATGCCGCCATGATCGTTTTCACCGTTTTAGGCGCCATCGGCTACATCGTCGGCATGTTCGGCCAACCGAGCTTCATCTTCATTTATGTACTGATCTCGGTCATGCTGATGATGTTCGCCGTCATCACCACCAACTGCATGGCCATCAGCCTGGAGCCGATGGGACACCTGGCGGGAACGGCAGCCGCCATCACCAGCTCGATCTCCACGACAATCGGCGTCCTGCTCGGCGGCGTCGTCGGCCAGATGTTCGATGGCACGGCACAGCCGCTGCTTGCCGGCTTCACGGTATTTGGCGCGCTGTCGATCGTTGCGACGCTATGGGCGGAAAAGGGCAAACTCTTTACCCATCCTGGCGATACGCCGGCGCTGGAGCCTGGAATTGGGCACGTCTGAACGACGTTGCCTGCCGTGCTCACATGCCGCTGCGCGGCCGGCGGACCCAGCGCAGTGCCGCGGCGATCGCGAGCCCGAACAATGGCCAGATCGCCCACGGTGTGCCCTGCCAGGTGAAAAGATTGATCGTCACTAAGCCGATGCCGGTAATGACAAGGCCGGCAATCGCCATATCGATCTGCTTGTTGCTGCGAACGTAGCGAAACGTCGCAACCCATAGAATGGCGAGTATGGGCCATTTTGCCCAGAACTCACCGTGCCAAGTCAGGCCGTTGAGTATGGCAAGCCCGATGCAGACGACAAGCGGCGCGGCGTAGCTCCGGCGCCAGTCTTGCAACGCGGATTCCTGCGCTACAGGCTCGGGCGCCCGCGCAGGAGCCGGCTTCGGAGCCGAGTGATAGTCAGATGTGGTATCGACAACCTGCACACCGCCGATCCGCACCGCATAGCTCGGCACGCCGCCTTCGATGTTTTTGACCTCGAGCTGCCCGAGAAAATCGAAACCGACCGCCACCTTGTTGCGGACCTGATCATAGACGGTGTTGGAAATGACGATGCCACCTGGAGCAGCGCGCGACTGCAGCCGAGCTGCAATATTGACGCCGTCTCCATAGAGATCGTCGCCATCGGCGATCACATCACCGAGATTGAGGCCGATACGAAAGAGCATCTGCTTGTCGGGATTGATTACGGCATTGTAGCCGGCAAGCTCGTTCTGCGTGTCGATCGCAGCGCGCACGGCCTCGACGACGCTTGGAAACTCGGCGAAGACGCCATCGCCCCAGGTGTTGATGACCCGGCCGCCATGGGCTTCGATCAGCCTTTTCATCGCATCGCGGTAACGACGAAGGGTTGAAAGCGTCCCCTCCTCGTCCTTTCCCATGAGGCGCGTATAATCCTGCACATCGGCGCAGAAGATGGTGGTCAGCTTGCGGCTCGTCTCGGACATCTGTCTCATCCCCGCGGCAAGCGCCGACCAAGGCTCTTGCCTGTTGGAGCAAAGATAGCCCTCCAACCGTTACTTTCCAAGAGGCCACACCGGCTATCGTGGCGTGGCTCACCTCAAAGAGTGAAGACTTCGCGCCGCAACAGCTCCCAGGTATCCTTGTCCGCCGCAACCAGCAGTCCGCCATCGAGATGATGCGGCAAATAGGACGAACCGTCGAAACGCCGAACATAGGCGCCGGCTTCGGCCGAGATCAGCGATCCCGCCAGATGATCCCAGGGCATCAGCTTGTTGTACATGAGATAGTGTACATAGCCGCCCGCGAGCGTGCGGTACTCATGTGTCGCGCAGCGATAGCAGGTCGTGTAGCGCACCTTGGCGAGATTACCCATGATCTCCGCGCGCTTTTCCTTGGGCAGAAAACCGGTGGCCGCCATGCCGACCAGCTCTTCCAGCGGGACGGACGGAGCAACGTTGAGACGCAGCGTCTCGCCGTCCGGCCGACGCAGCCATGCGCCGCTGCCGCGCTCCGCCAACACCCAGTCGTCGCCCATCGGGTCGAAAATGATGCCCGCAACGGTCTCACCTTTCGAGACGACCGAGGCCATGACGCCGAAGGCTGGAATGCCGGCGGCGAAATTGAACGTGCCGTCGACGGGATCGACGATGATGGCGAGATCGGCATCCTGCAGCTTCTTCAGTAGCGACGGGTCGGCCGCAACCGACTCTTCGCCGATGAACAGCGCCTCGGGCCAGAGGCGCGAAACCTCTGCCTTGATCATACGCTCGGCCCGCTCGTCGGCTTCCGTTACCAAGTCGGTTGCCTCGCTCTTGGCTCGGATATCGTCGCTGCCGAGCCTGCGAAAACGCGGCAGGATCTCCGTCTGCGCCGCGCGGCGCAGCACATGAGCAAGCGTGGTAACGTCAACGAGCGATGTCATGCTTTTTCCTTTCGCGTCAGGCGCCGATGATCTCACGGCGGATCATCCGCCAGCTTTCCTCGTCAGGCGCAGAAATGATGCCGCCGGTCGTTTCGCCGGGCTTGTAGGGCGTACCATCGAATTTGGCGGTATAGCCGCCCGCTTCCTGATGCGCCAGCACGCCGGCCAGATGATCCCATGGCATCAATTTGGAATGGCCGATGAAATGCCATTTGCCCGACGCCACCATCCAATATTCGTAAGCCGAGCAATTGAGCGAGAAAGCCATACGGATCTTCGATAGATTGCCACAAATGCGTGACCGCTCGGGCTCATCCATATGCCCCCAGGATATGGCGCCCGTCATCGCGTTCAAAGGCGCCGGCGCGGCGACGGCAAGCCGCCTCGCCTGCCCGGTTTGCCGGCGCAGGAAAGTGCCGCCGCCTTTCATGGCGGTCAGGGTGTCGCCAAGCACGGGATCGTGGATGATGCTCGCGATCGTCTCGCCATTGGCGATGACGGCGACAATCGTCCCGAAGACAGGCAGTCCGGCCGCGAAATTGAAGGTGCCGTCCACCGGGTCGATGGTGAAAGCCAATTCCGCATGCGCCAGCGCCGGCACGACGGACTTGTCGGCCTCATAGGCTTCTTCGCCCACGATGACGGCCTTTGGAAACCGTGTCTTCAACGCCGCGGTGATGTGCCGCTCAGTCAGAAGATCAGCCTCGGTCACAAGGTCGATGGCCGAGGTCTTTTCCGATATGTCGCCAGCGTCCAGATTGCGGAAACGCAGCATGATTTCCTTTGACGCCGCTTCGGCAACGATCGTCATCACATAGTCGAAATCAGCATCGGAGAAAGTCATAGGAAGCCTCTGTTTTGAAAGGGCTTCCTCTTATGCCCGATTCGATGACATCGGTGTGGCAAAAGCGCTGAATTTACGTTGGATCGCTGGAAGACCCCTGTGTCATCAACCCAGCGAAATCGAACAGTTTCGGGTCGAGCAGGTGTGACGGGTTCACATGCGCCAGTGCACGCAGCATCGCATCCTTGCGGCCAGGCATGCGGCGTTCGATATCGGCGAGCATGTCCTTCATGGCATTGCGTTGCAGCCCATCCTGCGAGCCGCAAAGATCGCAGGGAATGATCGGAAACTGCATGGCGGCAGCAAATTTGGCAAGATCGTCCTCGGCGGCATAGGCTAGCGGACGCAGAAGCATCAAGTCGCCTTCGTCATTGAGCAGCTTCGCCGGCATCGAGGCCAGCCGGCCGCCATGGAAGAAGTTCATAAAGAAGGTCTCGAGAATATCCTCGCGATGATGGCCCAGCACCAGCGCATCGCAGCCCTCCTCGCGGGCGATGCGGTAGAGATTGCCGCGGCGTAGGCGCGAACAGAGCGAGCAATAGGTCGCTCCCTCCGGCACCTTCTCCTTCACGATCGAATAAGTGTCGCGATACTCGATGCGATGCGCAACGCCGATCTTCGTGAGGTATTCGGGCAGAATATGCTTCGGGAAATTCGGCTGGCCCTGATCGAGATTGCAGGCGATGATTTCCACCGGTAGCAAACCGCGCCATTTCAGGTCAAGCAACAGCGCCAGCAGACCGTAGGAATCCTTGCCTCCGGAAAGGCCAACCAGCCAGCGCTTCTGGCCCTTCAGCATCTGGAAGTCTTCCATAGCCTGGCGCACCTGTCGCAACAGGCGTTTGCGAAGCTTGTTGAAGGAAACGGAGCGCGGCGCATCGGAAAACATCGGATGCGCGGCACAGCCGCCATCTTCAGCCTCGATATCGATGTCGTCTTTCACCGTGGTCGCGATATTCATTCCGTCATTCCTTGGATCTCGCCACGCTGATAGCAGAAAGCGGGACGAGAAGACATGGGTATCAATCACCGAACACCGACCAGCCGGTGTGCGCCGCCAGCATTTCCAATGCCACGGCACCCAGCTGGGAATTGCCAACCTTGTTCAGGCCCGGCGACCAGACGGCGATCGAGCCAATGCCCGGCGCTACGGCCAGAATGCCGCCGCCGACGCCGCTCTTGCCCGGCAGGCCGACGTGATAGGCGAAATCCCCTGAGCCATCATAATGCCCGCAGGTCAGCATAAGCGCGTTGATGCGCCGCGCCCGCTTCGGCGAGACGACGGAGTGCCCGGTGATCGGATTGCTGCCGCGCGCAGCGAGATAGAGCCCCGCCTTGGCAAGCTGCCGGCAGCTCATCGAAAGCGCACATTGATGGAAATAGACACCGAGCACATGCTCGACCGGATGGTGGATATTGCCATACGCGCGCATGAAATTGGCGAGCGCGAAATTGCGGAAACCCGTCTGCGTCTCCGAACGCGCCACCCTGTCATCGATGCTGACCGTGTCGTCGTCGGCCACATAACGGACGAAGCGCAGCAGCTCGCCGATCGCCTCGCGCGGCTCGTGCCCAGCGAGTACGACATCGCTGACAGCGATGGCACCTGCATTGACGAAGGGATTGCGGGGAATACCCTCTTCCCGCTCTAACTGGACGATAGAGTTGAAAGCCGTGCCAGATGGTTCGCGCCCTACACGATTCCACAAGCTCTCGCCGACCTTGCCGAGCGCCAAGGTCAGCATGAAGACTTTGGAGATACTTTGGATGGAGAAAGGAACGCCGGCATCACCGATGCTGTAGACTTTGCCGTCAACAGTTGCGATTGCCATTCCGAACTGCTTCGGATCGACCTTTGCCAGCTCCGGAATGTAATCGGCAACCTTGCCCTCGCCGATGCGCGGCGAAAGCTCGTTATGAATGCCGTCGAGAATAGCCTGCAAATCCGTCATGAGGCGCTCCAAAGACAAAAAAGCCGCTCGAACCGAGCGGCTTTTCATTCATCAAGAAAGTTATCCGCTTATTAACGCGAATAGAATTCGACGACCAGATGCGGTTCCATGACGACGGCGTACGGTACGTCGCCGAGAGCCGGAACACGAGCGAAGGTCGCAACCATCTTGTTGTGATCGACTTCGATGTAGTCCGGAACGTCGCGCTCAGCAAGAGCAACCGATTCCAGAACGGTTACGAGCTGCTTGGACTTTTCACGAACTTCGATAACGTCGCCAGCCTTGCAGCGGTACGAACCGATGTTGACGCGAACGCCGTTAACGGTGACGTGGCCATGGTTGACGAACTGACGGGCTGCGAAAACGGTCGGAACGAACTTGGCGCGGTAGACGATCGCGTCGAGGCGCGATTCGAGCAGGCCGATCAGGTTTTCCGAGGTGTCGCCCTTGCGGCGGTCAGCTTCAGCGAAGATCGCGCGGAACTGCTTCTCGCGCAGGTCGCCGTAGTAGCCCTTCAGCTTCTGCTTGGCGCGCAGCTGCACACCGAAGTCGGAAAGCTTGCCCTTGCGGCGCTGGCCGTGCTGGCCCGGGCCGTATTCGCGACGGTTAACCGGGGACTTCGGACGACCCCAGATGTTCTCGCCCATACGGCGGTCAATTTTGTACTTGGACGATTCGCGCTTGCTCATCGCATTTCCTTTCAAGTGTTATGGCGGCTCGTTGCCGAACCGCGAAGGAAACACGCCCTCCTCTGAACTCCGTTTTCGAGCTCTGACAGGCTTCTCACGTTAGCGAACGGACGAAGCCACGGGACATGTCAAATGAAACACCGGACATTTCTGCCCGGCGTTGGCGCGGTCTGTAAGGGGTTGTCATGGAATTGTCAACAGCGCCAAACGCTCTTCAGCGAGAATACGGCAGCTATTCGGCCGCCGCCTGCTCGCCACCATCCAGATCGGGCGCATTGGCATCGCCGGGCGCGGTCTGTGAGCCCATATCCGGGAAAGCGACGATCCGCTTGCCGGAGAAATCCGTATGGACGACGACGCTGCCCTGCTCTTCGAAATAGCTCAGCAGTCGCCGCGCGCGCCTGGCCGAATGTGTGCCGTAGGCACGGGCGATGCGAGCGTCGGACGGGCACGGTTCACCGCTGATGGCGGCCTTGGCCAACATCAAAAAGACGCCCTGCAGGTCATCGGTGACGCTGGTAGACAGCGAAAGCGCGGTTGCCCATTGATCCGTTGCCATAACCTCTTCGTCGGCGCCGGAGCGCGCAATCGCCACGCGGCGACGGAATTCCGAGAGGCTCATGGGCGCACCGGGAACCCGGCGCATGCGCAAACGAACGAGAAACTCCTGATAAAGCACCGAATCAGTACGGAATCCCGAGGCTGGATCGTCGAGGATTTCTGACAGCACGGCGCTCACCCTCGCCTCGCGGTCCTCGCTCGATATTTCCGGTTGGCTGACCTTCGGCTCGGAAGGTGCCGGGCCTGCAGCCGGCACGGAGCGGGAAAGCTCTGCCAGAATATCGGTCGTCGGGCGCGGCGCTGGCGTGGTGCGGCGGACAACGGGCCTCGCAAACTCTTCCGGGTCCGGCGTGAAAATCAGATCCTCGACGTCCTGCGGCGCATCCGGCAGCGGCATCAGCTTCGGGCTGGAAGAGCGCGCCGAGGTCTCCACTGCGCCGATGGCGATCGGCAACGGGCGACGCGAAAGGGCCGGCCCGAGGGCTACGAAATTGCCGCGCTTCAGGTCGCGGAACATTTCCGCCTGCCGGCGGTCCATGCCGAGAAGGTCGGCGGCACGCGCCATGTCGATATCGAGGAAGGTGCGGCCCATCAGGAAATTGGAAGCTTCCGCTGCAACGTTCTTGGCAAGCTTTGCGAGGCGCTGCGTCGCTATGACGCCGGCAAGGCCGCGCTTTCGGCCGCGGCACATCAGGTTGGTCATGGCCCCGAGCGACATCTTGCGCGCATCTTCCGAAACGTCGCCACCGACCGAGGGCGCAAACATCTGTGCCTCGTCGACCACGACAAGCACCGGATACCAGAATTCGCGATCGGCATCGAACATGCCGTTCAGAAAGGCGGCGGCAGCGCGCATCTGCTGCTCGATATCAAGCCCCTCCAGCGTCAGCACGCAGGAAACGCGATGCTGGCGGATGCGGTTGGCGATGCCGGCAAGCTCAGCTTCCGTGCGCTCGCCATCGACGACAACGTGACCGAACTTGTCGGCCAGCGTGACGAAATCGCCTTCAGGATCGATGATGACCTGCTGCACCCATTGCGCCGACTGCTCCAGCAGCCGCCGCAGAAGGTGCGATTTTCCGGAACCGGAATTGCCCTGCACCAGGAGACGCGTTGCCAGCAGCTCCTCGATATCGAGCTGGGCGCTGGTCCCGCCGGACGCCGTTCCCATGTCGATGCCGACCTGCAATGCACTTCCCCTATGAGCAAGAATCAAATGTGGATGCGCCCCATCTTTCTGAAAGGACACGCCTTCGTCTAGAAGATTTCCAAGCTTTGCGCCCGCGGATTGGAAAAACCCACAGGCGATTGCGAGGCCTATCTGAAGCGCAGATTGGCCCGCGACAGTTCGCTGACCGAGGTGCAGCCCATCAGTTTCATGTCGCGCTCGACTTCGGTGCGCAGATGCCTCAGCGCCCGCTCCACACCAGCCTGACCGGCAGCCGCGAGCGGATAGAGATAGAAACGACCGAGGCCAACAGCCTTGGCGCCGAGTGACAGAGCCTTCAGCACATGCGTGCCGCGCTGGATACCGCCATCCATCATCACATCGATGCGGTGGCCGACGGCATCGACGATCTCGGCCAGCTGATCGAATGCCGAGCGTGAGCCGTCCAGCTGCCGACCTCCATGGTTCGACAGCACGATGCCGGTGCATCCGATGTCGACAGCACGCTTGGCATCCTCGGCTGACATGATGCCCTTCAGGCAGAACTGCCCGTTCCAGTGCTTCACCATCTCGGCAACGTCGTTCCAGTTCATCGACGGATCGAGCATTTCGGTAAAATACTTGCCGATCGACATCGCGCCGCCGCTCATGTCCACATGCTCGTCGAGTTGCGGCAGGCGGAATTTCTCATGGGTGAGATAGTTCAGCGCCCAAGCGGGCTTGATGGCGAACTGGGTGATCCCCGCCAGATTGAGCTTGAACGGAATGGAAAAGCCGGTGCGCAGATCGCGCTCACGATTGCCGCCGGTAATGCTGTCCACCGTCAGCATCATCACATTGACACCGGCTTCCTTTGCCCGCTCCATCATCGCACGGTTCAAGCCACGGTCTTTGTGGAAATAGAACTGGTAGACCTGCGGCCCGGAATGCTTCTTGCGAATTTCCTCAAGGCTGACGGTACCGAGCGAGGAAACGCCAAACATGGTGCCGAGCGAGGAAGCCGCGGCGGCCACCGCATTCTCGCCCCGGTGATGGAACAGCCGCTGCAGTGCCGTCGGCGAGCAATAGAAGGGCGTCGCAAGCTTTTGTCCCATGACGGTGACAGACATGTCGATCTCGCTGACCCCACGCAGAACGTTGGGCACGAGATCGCAGCTTTCAAAGCTGGTTGTGTTTCGCCGGAGCGTCACCTCGTCGTCAGCTGCGCCGTCGATATAGTTGAAGATCGGGCCGGGAAGACGCTTTTTCGCAAGAAGACGAAAATCATGGAAATTGTGGCACTCACGCAGACGCATGGCTGACCTCGGCATTCTCAAAAGACATCAATGACATACCCCCCAATATCCCGCCGCTCAGTCAAATCCTGCATTACAGCCGGTGCAAGCGCGCTTCCCATTTGTAAAGCACATCCGGCTCCTTCTCCTCATTGCCTGCTCCGTCAGACTCGTCAACCACGAAGAAGCCGTGCTTTTCGTAAAAGCGGCGCGCCGGCTTATTTCTTTGAAATGTCCAGAGCGACAGCGCCGGATAGGTCGACTTGGCGATATCGAGCAGGCGGCAACCAATGCCACGCCCTTGCGCCTCGGGCAGAACGTAGAGCTGGTCGATCCAATCCTCGAGGAAGGCAATGACGCCGACCAGGCGACCGCCCTCTTCCGCGCCCCAGACCTGGCAGTCTTTGAAGACCACAGCGCTCCAGAAACCGACATCCTCTTCCGGCGTATGAAGCCCGGCAAGCGTCGGCAGCCGCTCGTTAAAGGACGCGCGATGAACGGCCGCAGCGGCCGGCATGTCCGCGAGATCGAGTTTACGCAGCGAAACTTTGTCTTTCATGATCAAGCCTTGAGTCCAAAACCCTGCATCAGCCGGCGGGTGGGAAAATCCGGTGCACCGGAGGTAAACACCGCAAAATCAAAATCATCGGGATGGACGGCATCGACCACCTGCGGCACGAGACTGCGCGCGCGCCTTGCGATGGCTTCAGCCGGATCGAGCCAGTCGACCGGCCAGGGCGCAAGCCTGCGGAAGATATTGGCCATGAAAGGATAATGCGTGCAGGCAAGTACGACGATATCGGTCTTGCGGCCATCCATCTCGACGAAGCACTGCTCGATCTCGGTCATGACTGCCTCATCGCTGACGACATCGCCGCGAATATAGGCTTCCGCCAGGCGTGCCAGGTCCTGCGATCCGACGAGCCGCACATGGCACTGCGTGGCAAAAGACTGGATCAGGTCGCGCGTATAGGCGCGCTTGACGGTGCCCGGTGTCGCGAGCACCGAGACAAGGCCGGAGCGGGTCCGCTCGGCGGCCGGCTTGATCGCCGGTACCGTGCCCACGAAGGTCATTTGCGGAAAGGCGGCACGAAGAGCGGCGCCGGCCAGCGTGAACGCCGTATTGCAGGCGATGATGCAGACTTCCGGATCATATTGCGCAAGCAGCTTTGCGAAGAGATCGACGATGCGCTCCTTCAGCGCCGCTTCTTCCCAACTGCCGTAGGGAAAACCGGCATCATCGGCGATATAGATGAAACCGCGCTCGGGCATCAGCACGCGCGCCTCGCGCAGCACGGTCAAACCGCCGATCCCTGAATCGAAAACGAGGACCGGTTTCAGCTCATTCGCCGCTGCTGTCATCGCTTGGGGCTTCCTTCGGTGCTTTCGAGGATCTGGGATGCGAGCCGCTGCCGCGCGGGGATTTCCGCGAGAAACGGTCGAGAGACGAGATCACCCCGCGCAAGACGCTGATTTCCTGTTCGGTGAACGCCCGGCGCGAGAGGACCGCCCGAAGATTGTCGACCATTTTCGGCTTTTTCCCGGCGGGATGGAAATAATTGCGCGCATCCAGCGCCTCTTCGAGCTGATCGAACAGACCGAAAAGCTGCTCCTTGGTCGAAGGCCGCTGCTCGATCGCCTGGAACGGCACATCGCCCAGATCCTCCATGCCCGATTTCATCCACTCATAGGACATCAAGAGCACGGCCTGGGCTATGTTCAGCGAGGCGAAAGCAGGATTGACGGGAAAGGTGACGATCTCGTCGGCAAGCGCCACTTCCTCGTTCGTCAGGCCCCAGCGCTCGCGCCCGAAGAGAATGCCGGTGCCCTCGCCCGCCTTGAACTTCGCACGAAGAGTTTCAGCCGCGATGACAGGCGAGCGTACCGGCTTGTAGCCATCCCGCTCTCGCGCGGTCGTCGCATAGACGAAATTGAGATCTGATATCGCCTGCTCCAAGGTCTCGTAGACCTTCGTCGCCTCGATGATGTGATCCGCCTTCGAGGCCGTCGCCTGCGCCCTCTCGTTCGGCCAGCCATCTCGAGGGTTGACGAGACGCAACTCGGCAAGGCCAAAATTCGCCATGGCACGTGCCACCATGCCGATATTCTCGCCCATTTGCGGCTCGACCAGAATGATGGCCGGTCCTTCGGCCAGAAGTTGACGCTCGCTGTTCGTGCCTGCCATGATGCCTAAATCTCCGCGCGCGAACTCAATCGCGCAAATCACGGTCGCAATAACGAGACACCAGCCGCTCGGCAAGGTTTTTGAGTGTCAGCGCCGCGACGAGCCCTCCCGATTATTGCGGATTGGCCGACTTCTGCTGATCGGAAGGCTGTTGTTGCTGCTGTTTGACGAGATCAACCATCACGCTCTTGAGCGAGCTCGGATTGCCGTTGTCGTCGTTGGTGACGATATCATCCACCACGGGCCGTCCGCCCTCCTCGATGACCTCGAAGCGAACCGTCGTCACCTTCTGATAATCGGCGTCGGAGCCCATGCAGGTTAATTTCTTGAAGGTCGCCAGCACTTCCGTCACATTGTTCTTTGGTGGCTGGGCTGCAATCTTAACATCCTCCAGCGGACACGCGTCCTGCGCATTGACGATGACATCGTAGTCGAAAGGCGAGATACCATCCTCGTCGGCGGCAGGAAACTGCGCCGCCGCCTCGTATTTCGCTCCAAAGTCCTTGCTGTAGATATCCTTGAGCTTGTCCTCGCCGAAAATATCCTGCCAGTCGCTGTCGCCGCCTGCCCAGTTCGAGACGGTCGCATCCATGATGGCCTTGACCGGCGTCGTCGCATCGGCAGCAAGCGCCATATGCGCACCAAATGAAAACTGGAAAAGCGTAAAGGCAATCGCGGAGGCGGCAAATTTCTGCATGATATGATTCCGTTGCAACAGGCAAAACATGCGCGACATTAGACCCATCGACCGCTTTGGCAATGGCCGGATCGCAAAATGCGCGGGATGTCACGAATGATCAAAAACGCGACGCGGAAGGCTCTATCGGCTTTGCGTTCCGCGCTTGCGGTGCTATAGCCCTCGGGACTTCACATTACCCACAGGACCATCCGGTCCCACTAGCTTAAACGAGGCAGAAGTATGAAGAAGATCAAGGTCGCAAATCCCGTTGCCGATCTCGATGGCGATGAAATGACTCGCATCATCTGGCAGTTTATCAAAGATAAACTGATCTACCCCTACCTCGACATCGATATCGACTACTACGACCTCTCAGTCGAAAACCGCGACGCGACCAACGACCAGGTCACGATCGACGCCGCCAACGCCATCAAGAAGCATGGTGTCGGCATCAAGTGCGCGACGATCACGCCGGATGAAGATCGCGTCAAGGAATTCAACCTGAAGCAGATGTGGAAGAGCCCGAACGGCACCATCCGCAACATCCTCGGCGGCGTCATCTTCCGCGAGCCGATCATCTGCAAGAACGTTCCGCGCCTCGTTCCCGGCTGGACCAAGCCGATCGTCGTCGGCCGTCACGCCTTCGGAGACCAGTATCGCGCGACCGACTTCAAATTCCCCGGCAAGGGCAAGCTGACCATCAAGTTTGTCGGCGAAGATGGCGAAGTCATCGAAAAGGAAGTCTTCAACGCTCCGGGCGCCGGTGTTGCCATGGCCATGTACAACCTCGACGAGTCGATCCGCGAATTCGCCCGCGCCTCGATGATGTACGGCCTGATGCGCAAGTGGCCCGTCTACCTCTCCACAAAGAACACGATCCTCAAGGCTTATGACGGCCGCTTCAAGGACATCTTCGAAGAAGTCTACCAGAACGAATTCAAGGCACAGTTCGACGAAGTCGGCATCACCTACGAGCACCGCCTGATCGACGACATGGTCGCCTCGGCCCTGAAGTGGTCCGGCGGCTACGTCTGGGCCTGCAAGAACTATGACGGCGACGTCCAGTCCGATACCGTTGCCCAGGGCTTCGGCTCGCTCGGCCTGATGACCTCGGTTCTCCTGACGCCGGACGGCAAGACGGTGGAAGCCGAAGCCGCACACGGCACGGTGACCCGCCACTACCGTCAGCACCAGAAGGGCCAGGAAACCTCGACGAACTCGATCGCTTCGATCTTCGCCTGGACCCGCGGCCTCGCCCATCGTGCCAAGCTCGACGACAATGCCGAACTCGCCAAGTTCGCGTCCACGCTCGAAAAGGTCTGCGTCGATACCGTCGAAGCCGGCTACATGACCAAGGACCTGGCGCTGCTGATCGGCCCCGACCAGCCATGGCTCTCGACCACCGCCTTCCTCGACAAGATCGACGAAAACCTCAAGAAGGCCATGGCTGCCTAAGCCCTGCCGCCATCTGGATATGGAAAACCCGGCCTTGATGCCGGGTTTTCTTTTGCCCGGAATCTTGCCGCCGCGGCCTAGCAGTGGCAAAAATGCGCGCAACAAAAAGGGAGAGGCAGATGGCTGAAGAACTCGTTTTCTATACCAATCCGATGTCACGCGGACGCATCGCACGCTGGATGCTCGAGGAGATCGGTCAGCCTTACCGCACGGAGTATCTCGATTTCGGTACGACAATGAAGGCACCTGAATATCTGTCGGTGAATCCCATGGGCAAGGTGCCGGCTATCAAGCACGGCGACACCGTCGTCACCGAAGGTGCGGCTATCTGCGCTTATCTGGCCGAAACATTCCCACAGGCAGGCCTTGCCCCGACGGCGGCCGAGCGTGGCCGCTACTTCCGCTGGATGTTTTTCGCTGCCGGCCCGATGGAAATGGCAGTCACCAACCGCGCACTCGGCTTCGAAATCCCCGCTGAGCGCCTGCGCATGGCGGGCTGCGGCAGCCTGGACCATGTCTTCGACACGCTGGAACAGGCCGTCACCGCCTCGCCGTTCATCGCCGGCGACCGCTTTACGGCCGCCGACGTCTATGTCGGTTCCCATGTCGGCTGGGGCCTCAACTTCGGCACTATCGAAAAGCGGCCGGCCTTTATCGACTACTGGAGCCGGGTCAGCGATCGCGACGCTTACCGCCGCGGCAACGAGATCGATAATGCCGCCATGCCGAAGCCGGCTAATGCCCGATAATACAAGGCATTAAGAGGAAATCCTCGATCGCGCTCATATACCGCTATTGCAGCGGCATATGGATATCGGTCAACAGCTCCGTCGGCGGCACGTCGCGCGGATTGTTGATATATTCCTCGAACATGACGGTATCGCGCAATTGTCGACCGGAAGCCGGCAGCCATTGCGCATAAAGCCAGTGATAGGCCTTATGCATGTTTGCATAGGGACCTTTGTGGCGCAGCACGGCATAGTCGCCGCCATCGAGCGAACGCCGCTCCAGCGGAGCATTGGCAACGACGGCCTTGCCAGCGGTGACGCAGGCATAGGAGCGCAGTTTGTCCGCTTCCACCACATCCGGATCATCGAGATAGATACCGATCATGCGCATGTCCGGCCCTGCAAGGCCGCGGGCGAAGATAGTACCGAAAAGTGTTTCGAAAGCTTGGCCGATCTGCATATAGGAGCCGCGATGGGCGACACCGATCAGTGACATCGGGGAAATGGTGCGAAGCGTAACGTCGAACATGACCGTGATCCTTCCTTGGGTGCTGGGTTCGAAAATCGTATGGCTTCCCTCATTCCGATATCGCGCCGGCGGCATGCCGTAGACGGATCTGAAGATGCGGTTGAACGACTGGAGGTTGGGATAGCCCGACCGCTTTGCAATGTCGCTGACGGATAGACGGGTGTTGACGAGATCGCCGGCGGCACGATGCAGCCGAAGCCGCTTGACGGTTACAGCCGCCGTCTCGCCATAGATCGCCCGATAGATCCTGTGCCAGTGATAGCTGGACATGCAGGCGATCTCGGCGAGCTTTTCCATATCGAGCTCGTCATCCAGATGCTCATGGATATGGGCCGAAACCCGCCGCAACCGGGTCTCATAAAGCGTCCACGCCGTTCCACCACTCATGTCAAACCCCTTGCAAATCGATCGGCCCGACAAGAGCATAACCCGATTTGACAAATCCTGCGGAGTTGGAAGTGCAAATAAAAATGGCGGACACCGAAGCATCCGCCATTTTAATTAGAAATACGAAATCAGCGTCTTAGCCAGCAAGTGCCGTAGCAATCGCCTCGATCGCTTCGTCGGCCTTGGCACCATCCGGACCGCCAGCTTGGGCCATGTCGGGACGGCCGCCGCCGCCCTTGCCGCCGAGGGCTGCCGACGCGACGCGCACGAGATCGACGGCGCTGAAACGGCCGACCAGATCTTCTGTGACGGCGACGACGGCGCTGGCCTTGCCATCATCCGAAACGCCGATCAGCGTCACGACGCCGGAGCCGAGGCTTGCCTTAGCCTCATCCGCCATGCCCTTGAGATCCTTGGGGTCGACGCCGGAAACCGGTTTGCCGAGGAACTTGACGCCGTTGACTTCACGGACTGCATCGGCGGAGCCGCCTTGGCTGCCGCCCATGGCAAGCTTGCGCTTGGCATCAGCCAATTCACGTTCCAGCTTGCGGCGTTCATCCATCAGCGCTTCGACGCGCGAGATGACATCGGCCGGCTGTACCTTCAGCGTCGAGGCGAGGTTCTTCACGCGCTCGTCCTGCTCGGCAAGATAGCTGAGCGCGGATTCGCCGGTCACAGCTTCAATACGGCGCACACCAGCACCGACAGCACTATCGCCGAGGATGCGCACGAGACCGATCTGGCCGGTAGCGGAGACATGCGTACCGCCGCAAAGCTCGACCGAGTAAGGCTTACCGGACTTTGCACCGCGAACACCCTGCCCCATCGACACGACGCGGACTTCATCGCCATACTTCTCACCGAACAGCGCCATCGCTCCTTCCGCAATGGCATCATCGACGCTCATCAGACGGGTCGTAACGGGCGAATTCTGAAGGATGATCTCGTTGGCCATCTCTTCGACAACCTTCAGCTCCTCAGCCGACATCGGCTTCGGATGAGAGACGTCGAAACGCAGCCGCTCGGGCGCGACCAGCGAGCCCTTCTGCGCGACATGGGTGCCGAGCACTTCGCGAAGTGCCTCGTGCAGCAGATGGGTCGCGGAATGGTTGGCGCGCAGGCGCGAGCGCCTGTTGTGATCGACCGTCAGGACGACGGCATCGCCTACCTTGATCTTGCCTTCCGAAACTTCGGAGCTGTGAACGAAGAGACCCTCGCCCTTCTTCTGCGTATCGCCGACTACAAGCTTGCCATGGTCGCTGGAGATCACGCCGGTATCACCCATCTGGCCACCGGACTCGCCGTAAAACGGTGTCTGGTTGACCACGATCTGCACCTTGTCGCCGACGGAAGCGCTATCGACGGCGACGCCGTCCTTGACGATCGCCTGGATGACGCCTTCGGCAGATTCCGTGTCATAGCCCAAGAATTCGGTCGCACCGTTCTTTTCCTTGAGCTCAAACCAGATGGTCTCGGTCGCCTTGTCGCCGGAGCCGGTCCAATGCGAGCGCGCCTCGGCCTTCTGGCGCTCCATGGCATCGGTAAAGCTTGAGATATCGACACCAATGCCGCGGGCGCGCAACGCATCCTGCGTCAGGTCGAGCGGGAAGCCATATGTGTCGTAGAGCTTGAAGGCGGTCTCGCCGTCCAGGCTGTCGCCCTTATGAAGGTCCGAAGTGGCATCATTGAGCAGCGAGAGGCCGCGTTCCAGCGTTTTGCGGAAACGGGTTTCTTCGAGCTTCAGCGTCTCGGAGGTCAGCGCTTCGGCGCGCACCAGCTCCGGATAGGCACGACCCATCTGCTGGATAAGCGCCGGCAGCAGCTTCCACATCAACGGTTCCTTGGCGCCGAGCAGTTGCGCGTGGCGCATGGCGCGGCGCATGATGCGGCGAAGCACGTAGCCACGGCCCTCATTCGACGGCAGCACGCCATCGGCGATCAGGAAGGCGGAGGAACGCAGGTGATCGGCGATGACGCGATGGCTGGCGCGATGCTCGCCCTCGGCTTTGACGCCCGTTGCCTCTTCCGAGGCTTCGATCAGCGCGCGGAACAGGTCGATATCGTAGTTATCATGCTTGCCCTGCAGTACGGCGGCAACGCGCTCGAGACCCATGCCGGTGTCGATCGACGGACGCGGCAGGTCGACGCGCTGCTCTTTGGTGATCTGCTCGAACTGCATGAAGACGAGATTCCAGATCTCGATGAAGCGGTCGCCATCTTCTTCCGGAGAGCCGGGAGGGCCGCCCCAGATGTGATCGCCGTGATCGTAGAAGATCTCTGAACAGGGACCACAAGGACCGGTATCGCCCATCGCCCAGAAATTGTCGCTGGTGGCGATGCGGATGATCCGATCGTCGGAAAGACCGGCAATCTTCTTCCACAGGTTAAACGCGTCGTCGTCGGTGTGATAGACCGTGACCAGCAGGCGCTTGGCATCGAGGCCGAATTCCTTGGTGATCAGGTTCCAGGCAAGCTCGATGGCGCGCTCCTTGAAATAGTCGCCAAAGGAGAAATTGCCGAGCATCTCGAAGAAGGTGTGATGACGGGCGGTATAGCCGACATTGTCGAGGTCGTTATGCTTGCCGCCGGCGCGCACGCATTTCTGCGCGGTAGACGCCGTCGTATAGGGACGCTGCTCCAGGCCGGTGAACACGTTCTTGAACTGCACCATGCCGGCATTGGTGAACATCAATGTCGGATCGTTGCGCGGCACCAGCGGGCTCGACGGCACGATCTCGTGGCCGTTTTTCTTAAAATAGTCGAGGAAGGTCGACCGGATTTCATTCACACCGCTCATATGGGGCCCTTCAGTCCTGCGCTCAGCAACTTGCATCAAAGTCAGTGGCTTTTATCGTCCGCTCCCGGCGCTGTCCAGCCGCACGAACAAAACCGGCCGCACATCCCTTGGACAATACGGCCGGTTTCGACTTTTGGGTCTCGATCTTAGGTCGGGAATTGCTTCCCGAAGCCTTTATTCGCCAGAGGTATCGCCATCCTCGGCATCGGGGCCGCCATTCTGCAGGAAGCGATCGGCGATCAGGCCGGCATTCTGGCGCAGCGACAATTCGATTTCGCGCGAGAGATCCGGATTGTCGCGCAGGAAGATTTTCGCGTTCTCGCGGCCCTGGCCGAGACGCTGGCTGTTATAGGAAAACCAGGCGCCGGACTTTTCGACGATGCCGGCCTTGACGCCGAGATCGACCAGTTCGCCGGTCTTGGAAACGCCTTCGCCATACATGATGTCGAACTCGACCTGCTTGAAGGGAGGCGCCATCTTGTTCTTGACGACCTTGACGCGCGTCTGGTTGCCGATCACCTCTTCGCGCTCCTTGACAGCGCCAATGCGGCGGATATCGAGGCGAACCGAGGCGTAGAACTTCAGCGCGTTACCGCCCGTCGTCGTTTCCGGCGAGCCGAACATGACGCCGATCTTCATGCGGATCTGGTTGATGAAGATCACCATGGTGTTGGACTTCGAGATGGAAGCCGTGAGCTTGCGCAGCGCCTGGCTCATCAGGCGGGCCTGCAGGCCCGGCAGGCTGTCGCCCATTTCGCCTTCGATTTCGGCGCGCGGCGTCAACGCCGCAACGGAGTCGACGACGAGGACGTCGATCGCGCCGGAGCGCACCAGTGTATCGGTGATTTCAAGCGCCTGTTCGCCGGTATCCGGCTGCGAGATCAACAGGTTCTGCAGGTCGACGCCGAGCTTGCGGGCATAGACCGGATCGAGCGCATGTTCCGCGTCCACGAAGGCGCAGATGCCACCCTTTTTCTGTGCCTCTGCAATGGTCTGCAGGGCCAAAGTCGTCTTACCCGAGCTTTCCGGCCCGTAGATTTCGATGATGCGCCCCTTCGGCAAGCCGCCAATGCCGAGAGCGATATCGAGGCTCAGAGAGCCGGTGGAAACCGTTTCGATTTCGACCACGTTCTCGTTGGAGCCGAGCTTCATGATCGAGCCCTTGCCGAACGACCGCTCAATTTGAGAGAGTGCCGCTTCAAGTGCCTTGCTTTTATCCACCGATTTGTCCTCTACAAGCCGCAAAGAATTCTGAGACATTCGATCCACCTTTAGGTTATTGAAGCCGCTCTAGCAATGTCGCCGCCGATGAGAATTCTGTACTCTATTTGTTCTCTTATCGCAAGAGCACAACAAGCAATTGAAAGAAAAAGATAAAATGATTTCCGTTCTACTTTTGTTTTCTTCTTTCTTCCCAGATACTTACGGTTATGGAGCGGCCAATTCACGCATGTCGCCGCCCCGCTCGATTCGTCTTTTCGACTGCTGAGGATAACCCTATGGCGAAAAAGATTCTCGTTCTCGGCGGCGCCCATATAGACCGGCGTGGCCGCATCTTCGGCGAGACGGCGCCCGGCGCCAGCAACCCCGGCGCATGGTTCGAGGAGCCCGGCGGCGGCGGCTTCAATGCGGCGCGAAATCTCGCCCGTCTCGGCTTCGACGTAAAGCTGATCTCGCCGCGCGGCGGCGACCCCTCCGGCGAAATGGTGGCCGAGGCTGCAAGCCACGCCGGCATCGACGACAAGCCCTTTGTCTTCCTCGATCGCAAGACGCCGAGCTATACCGCGATCCTCGAGAATGACGGCAATCTGGTCATCGCGCTTGCCGATATGGAGCTCTACAAGCTCTTCGTTCCGCGACGCCTCGCGATTCGCGCCGTTCGCGATGCCTTCGATGAAACCGACCTCATTCTCTGCGACGCCAATCTGCCGGCCGAAACCTTAGGCGCAATTGCGGCAAGAGCTGCCCTATGCGGCAAACCGGTCGCCGCTATCGCTATCTCGCCGGCAAAAGTGGTGCGGCTGAAGCCAAGCCTTGCCGGCATCGACCACTTGTTCCTCAACGAAGCCGAAGCCGCGGCGTTGACTGAAATGCGCCCGGAAGACCCACGCGAATGGGTGAGCGCTTTGCGGGCGCTCGGCCTGCGCAACGGCGTGATCACGCGTGGCAAGCGCCCCCTGATCGCATTCTCGCGTGATATCGTGGTCAGCTTACAGCCGCCTATCGTCGAAGATGTCGCCGATGTCACCGGTGCGGGAGACTCGCTTGCCTCCGGCGTTCTTTCGGCGCTGATGGCCGGCCACGATCTCGCAGAAGCCGTCCGTCATGGCGCGGCAGCGGCGGCAATCACCGTCCAGTCCCCCTATGCGACGGCAGAAAATCTCTCTCCCGAGCTGCTAAAGACAGTGCTGGCCCTTGTTCCCGAGGCCGATATTCTGTCATGAAGCCTGTTCAAAACGCGTATATTGTTTCAGTGAATTGGAAACGACAATGACCCAGCCTATCTCGCCCCTGCTTCCGATCTCCTATTCGAAGGAAGTCGCTGCCGCAAAGCTCCGCGGTGCGCCGATCGTTGCGCTGGAATCGACGATCATCACCCACGGCATGCCCTATCCTGGCAATATCGAGATGGCTCGTAGTGTCGAGGAGATCATCCGGCAGGAAGGCGCTGTTCCGGCGACTATCGCCGTCATTCACGGCACGCTGCATATCGGCCTTGAGCCGGAAGAACTGGAAGCCCTTGCCAAAACGGAAGGCGCGATGAAGGTTTCGCGCGCCGACATCGCCTTTGCGATCGCCGAGCGCCGCACAGGCGCGACCACCGTTGCCGCCACGATGATCGCGGCCGCCCGCGCCGGCATTAAGGTTTTCGCCACCGGCGGCATCGGCGGCGTCCATCGCGGCGCCGAAGAAAGTTTCGATATTTCGGCCGATCTTGAAGAGCTGTCCCGCACCGGCGTCATCGTTGTCTGCGCCGGCGCCAAGGCGATCCTCGATATTCCGAAGACGCTCGAAGTGCTCGAAACCCGTGGTGTTCCGGTCGTCACCTACGACAGCACCGAGTTCCCGGCCTTCTGGTCGCGCTCCTCCGGCCTGGCGAGCCCGCTGACGCTGAACAGCCCGGCTGCGATCGCCAACTTCCAGACGACCCGCGAGCAGCTCGGCATCGATGGCGGCATGCTGATCGCCAATCCGGTTCCAGAAGCCGACGAGATCCCGCGCGAGGAGATGGAAATCTATATCGAGCGCGCCCTCGACAGCGCCGAGCGCGACGAGATCACCGGCAAGGCGGTTACGCCTTATCTGCTGAGCACGATCTTCGACATCACCGAAGGCCGCAGCCTCAAGACCAATATCGCGCTTGTCGAAAACAATGCGCGTTTGGCCGCGGAAATCGCCGTAGCTCTGGCGGACTAATCAAGACCCTCGTCACAGGAACGGCCGGGTGTGCGAGCGCCCGGCCGTTCTCTTTCTTTCAAGTGAGAGAGAACAGACCCAGAGCAGACCTTAATTCGGCAAGCGTCGCCTCTGTCCGCTCCCTCGCCTTTCGCGTCCCCTCCCGCAAGACTTCCATCACATAGTCCGGTTCAGCGGCATAAAGCGCGCGGCGTTCGCGGATCGGCGCGAGCAGCGCCTGCAGGACATCCTCGAGATGTCTCTTCAAGGTGACGTCTCCAAGTCCGCCGCGGCGATAATGCTCTTTCATCTCTTCGACGAATTGCCGATCCTCGCAAAAGGCATCGAAATAGGTGAAGACGATGTTTCCCTCGACCTTGCCGGGATCGCTGACGCGCAGGTGATCCGGATCGGTATACATGCGCCGCACCGCATCCCTGATCTCATCGGACGATGCCGAAAGCGGGATCGCATTACCCTGCGATTTGCTCATCTTCGCCTTGCCGTCGACGCCGGGCAGACGGCCGATAGCCGGCACCATCGCTGTAGCCTCCACCAGAACGTCTCGCCCGATCTGCCGGTTGAAACGGCGAACGATCTCATTGGTCTGCTCGATCAACGGCGCCTGATCCTCGCCGACGGGAACGACGGTCGCCTTAAAGGCGGTAATATCGGCGGCTTGCGCGACCGGGTAGCAGAGAAAGCCGGCCGGCACATCGCGTTCGAAACCGCGCAGCTGGATCTCCGTCTTGATCGTCGGATTGCGCTCTAGGCGACTGACCGTAACGAAATTCAGATAGAGTAGTGTCAATTCCGCGAGCGCGGGTAAAGCGGATTGAACACAGATCGTTGTCAACGCTGGATCGATGCCGACCGCAAGATAGTCCGTGGCGACTTCAAGGACGTTGCGCTGCACTTTCTGGGGATCATGCGCATTGTCCGTCAGTGCCTGCGTATCCGCCAAGAGCAGGAATTGCTCATGGCTGTGCTGAAGTGCAACGCGGCTTTTCAGCGACCCGGCATAATGGCCGAGATGGAGTGGACCCGTGGTCCGGTCGCCCGTCAGGATGACGGGACGATTATCGGTAGGGGAAAACATTTCATTGCTCCGCAAAAGGAGCCGCCGCAATCGGGAAGGGAAAAACGGAAATGGACCATGCCTACCGGATTACGGCGGCAGGGTCGATTTCAAGACATGACGACTGCCGCTCCTAGAAGGAGCGCCACCACATTTGGAAAACGGGCTTGGCGAGGTCGATCATGGGCGGTTGATTACATCGTTGCGCCTCAATCGGCAACATGGAGAGGCGCAAAAACGCCCCTCACTTAATTCTTGTCCAGCGTCTCGCGCACGACGACGGCAAGCTGTTTCAGCGAAAATGGCTTCGGCAGGAAGCCGAATTGGGCGTCCGCTGGCAGGTTGCGGGCAAAGGCATCCTCGGCATAACCCGAAACGAAGATGAACTTCAGATCCGGATATTTCTTGCGCAATTCGCGCAGCAGCGTCGGCCCGTCCATCTCGGGCATGACGACGTCGGAAACGACGACATCGACCTGTCCGTCGAGCTCCTCCATGATGTCGAGCGCCTCAACGCCGGAGCCGGCCTCGTGGACGGTATAACCCCGCGTCTCAAGCATGCGCTTGCCACCGCGGCGTACCGCCTCTTCGTCCTCGACAAGCAGCACGACAGCGGACTTGCCAGTAAGATCGGCCGGTTCTTCCGGAGAAGCGGCGACACCCGCACCCTGGTCCATGGCCGTAATATCGCGGCTTTCCGACACTTTCGCTTCCGTTACCGAAGGCATTTCCACGATGTGCCGCGGCAGGAAAATGCGGAAGGTCGTTCCCTTGCCAACTTCCGATTCCGGCTGGATGTAGCCGCCGGATTGCTTGATGATGCCGTAAACCATGGCAAGGCCGAGGCCGGTGCCCTTGCCCACTTCCTTGGTCGTGAAGAAGGGCTCGAAAATCTTGTCCATGATCTCAGGCGCGATACCGGTTCCGGTATCGCTGACCTCGACGAGCACCATGTCCTCATGCGGAAGGTATGGATAGTTGAAGGCGCTGACATCGGCCGCGCGCAGATTGCGGGTGCGCAGCGTCAGCGTACCGCCGCCCGGCATGGCATCGCGGGCATTGACGCAGAGGTTGATCAGCACCTGCTCGAACTGTGAGAGATCGGTTTTCACGGGCCATAGATCGCGCCCGTAATCGACGTCGAGTTTGACATGCGTGCCCGATAGCAGCCGGTCCACCAGCATGCGCAGATCGCCGATCACGTCCGTCAGGTTCAGGATCGTCGGCCGCATGGTCTGCTTGCGCGAGAAGGCAAGCAACTGCCGCACCAACACGGCCGCACGATTGGCATTGCGCTTGATTTCCATCAGATCCGCAAAGCTGGCATCGGAAGGCCGCGCCTGCAGCAGGAGATGGTCGGAAGACAGAAGGATCGCCGTCAGAACGTTGTTGAAGTCATGCGCGATGCCGCCTGCGAGCGTGCCGACAGCATTGAGCTTCTGCGTCTGCGCCATCTGGGTCTCGAGCGCCTTCTGCTCGGTCACCTCGACCGCATAG
Organism: Rhizobium sp. BK312; assembly: GCF_014193605.1. Lineage (NCBI taxonomy): Bacteria > Pseudomonadati > Pseudomonadota > Alphaproteobacteria > Hyphomicrobiales > Rhizobiaceae > Rhizobium > Rhizobium sp. BK312. The sequence continues at coordinate 164,395 of NZ_JACHZP010000001.1, forward strand.
ACGATGGCAGCCTCTTCCGGCGCCTCGTCGGTCTGGTCGATGACGGCATTGACGTAGAAGCGGAAATGCCGCGTTTCGTCTTTCGGATTGCGGGAGTCGATCGGCGGAATATCGCCCTGCCGGTCCTTGGCGGCCGCCAGCGCTTGCTGCAGCTGCGGCCGGTCGCTGTCGTTGACGACGCTCTCCAGGGCAGCACCGCGCTCGATATCGTCGCGCGAGACCAGATCCGAGAAAAGCTTCAGGAAAGGCGCGTTCGTCCGCAGAATGCGGCCGTTGCCGTCAACGGACGCGATTGCCATAGGCGTGTTGTTGAAGAAGCGGCTGAAGCGCATCGCGGCGGCGGAGGCAGATTGCTCGGTATCCGCACCGTTCCGGCGGGTCAGGACGATGGTGCGGCTCTCGCCGGGAGCGCCGTCGCGCATCGACGTGACGCTGTGGACGATCTGCACTGGCAGGCTCTGGCCATTGGAGCGGCGCAGATCGAGATCGAGCGTCACCGTCTTCTTGAGACCCGGTTCCGCCTGCACCGATTGGATCAGCGCCAGCCCCTCGCCGGCCACAAGATCGCCTATGGTCATCGAGCCCGGCACGAATTTCGTTAGATCGAAGCCCAGCCATTCGGCGAGCGTCGCATTGAGATAGAAGATCTCGCCCTTGCGCCCCGCGGAAAAGAAGCCGGCCGGCGCATGGTCGAGATAGTCGATCGCGTTCTGCAGTTCCTTGAAGAAACGTTCCTGATCGTCACGCTCGGAGGTGATGTCGGTAATCTGCCAGATATGCAATGCCTTGTTGGCGCCTTGTTCGGCCGGCAGCACGCGCGCCTTCAGCCGGTACCAATGCGCCCCATTGCCGCTTCCATCCACAGGCCCGAGCGGCTTCAGCAGGCGGAACTCCTCCGATCCTTCCTTGCCATCGCGCAGGCCATTGGCGAGACGATAGAGAGCCTCGTTGGATTCGCGATTTCGCGACAGCAGCATCTCCAGCGACTGCACTTCCGTCGCCTTCGTCGCCCCGGTCAGCCGGCCATAGGCGGCATTCGCATAGACGATGCGCCCCTTCTCGTCTGTGATCAGCGTTCCGTCCGGATGACTGTTGAGGAAGGACCGGGCCAGACTGTCGGACTGAGGCTGCGGCATGACCTCGACAAAGCCGATGATCGAGGAAACCAGGAAGAAGATGCCGACCATGGCGAGAATGCCGAGGCCACCGAGAACCGCTTCGTTGTCCAGCTGGTTCTTGAAGACAACGAAAGCCGCGGCCGCGGCCACGAGAACGAGCGCAAGCAGGATGATGCGCAGCACGGTTCCCGAACGAACCCCGCGATCCACCAGCGGCACGCTATACTCGTCGGACGGACGCTGCTTCGTCATGAACCCCTCGTATCGGCCGTTCTCCTCGCGACATGTCATACACGTTTAGGGGTCGCCGGAGTCGGACCTTTCGAATCTTCTTTATCAAGTTGCGTCATCGGCAAAAAGCTTTGCCGGGCCAGAAAGGCTTGAATTCACAGGCAATAGAAGACAACAGCCTGCAATCGCATCTTGTCTCCGGCGCAATCCTGTTCATATGATCGCCGTATAGAAGGGTCACGGTCAAAGCATTACCCGCGGCAGTTGCGTCTACTGCATAGTTCCTTAAACAGGATTCAATTTAAGGATAAAATTATGCAGTGGATTTAAAGTACTACAACGACCTTTGCACGTCACATGTGACGCGCGGCGCTGTAAACCGCAACATCGGGGACAATTACGGAGTATCTCGACATGTTGGACGATATCGCCGGAGCCTATGGCAGCCGTTTCTTTCTCGCAGCCGGTGGAGTTGGCATTGCCCTGCTCGTGCTCATCGGCATTCTGTGGATCATGCGCAACCGAGCGCCTTCTCCCTTCGTGCGCGGCGGCAAGAACCGTCAGCCTCGCCTGCAGGTGTTGGATGCCGCCGCCGTCGATGCTCGCCGCCGTCTCGTGCTCGTGCGACGCGATGGGATCGAGCATCTGATCATGATCGGCGGCCCGACGGACATTGTCATCGAATCGGGCATTTCCGATGCCACACGCGCTGGAACCTCCGCAACGCCGGTCGATATCCCCATGGCATTTGAAGAGAGGCAGTCGCAGCAGCAGAAGGCGGCTGCGGTGGAAGCTCCTCCCGCAACGCTTCCGCAGCGCCAGCAAACCGCTGAGGACAAGATCGAAGCCTATCTGCGCAACGAGCCGCGCATTGAGCCTGCGGCGCAACCAACTCCAGTACCGCAGGTGGCCGAACACCCGCAACCCTCTGCCGTCAAGCCGCAGCAACCGGCGCCCCAGCCTGTGCCGACTATCAGCGAGACGGAAGCCGCCGACATACTGGACGCTGCCCGACATGTCGTCCTGCCACAGCAACAACCGGCTCCCCCACGCCCGGCAACAGTCGAGCCTACCCCCGCACCGACGCCATCGGTCGAACCCGGCAATGATTTCCAGCGTATTTTGGAAGCGGAAATGTCGAAGAACCTGACCGCCGAACGGATCATTCCAAACGCGCCGGCACCGCGACAGGTGCAGCAGCAACCGAATGCTGAACCATCCACGATCCCAAGCCCGGCAAAACGCGTCGAACCCGAACTCGCTCCGCTGACCGGAGCGGACAGCGCTCTTCAGAAGGAAGTCGCTCGCATCTTTGGGGAAATGAGCGTCAGCCGCGACAAATAAGGTGCGGCCTCTCGGAAACGCCGGAATCGAAAAAGGCACGACGGAGATTTCCATCGTGCCTTTGTTTTATTTAAGCCGGTCGAAACCGATGCTGTCACTACTCGTCGCGGTAAACCTTTTCGCGGCGCTCGTGACGCTCCTGCGCCTCGATCGACAAGGTTGCGATCGGGCGAGCGTCCAGACGCTTCAGGCCGATCGGCTCGCCGGTTTCTTCACAATAGCCGTATGTGCCATCCTCAATGCGCTGCAATGCGGCATCGATCTTGGAAATGAGTTTACGTTGGCGGTCGCGAGCCCGAAGCTCGATGGCTCTATCTGTTTCAGAAGAGGCACGATCGGCCAGGTCAGGATGATTTGCGCTTTCTTCCGCCAGATGATCCAGGGTTTCGCGCGCTTCTCTAAGGATGTCGTTTTTCCATGCCACCAGCTTCGCTCGAAAATAAGCTCGCTGATTCAGATTCATGAACTCCTCGTCTTCCGAGGGCACATAATTGCTAAGATCGATCTTCTCACTCAACGCGATTCTCCTGAAGAACATCTCATATGGCTGGGCTGTATATCCCAACCGATAGTGCCGATTCAAGCCAAATAGATGCTGTCAACTGATTTTTAAATTTGTCATAAAATTCAGCTAAGGGTCTATTTTTTCATCACTTCTTCTCATCGAGCCAGATTCGCGTCTTTCGTAACCTTCCCGTGATGATGGAGCATTTCGCCTTCTGACAGATCGCGCAGCAGTTGACGGCACCAATGAAGAGACGTTACCTCATGAGTGAAATCGAGCCTCGAGATCTTGCCATGATCAGCATTTCGCCGCCGCCCTCCCGGATCTATCTTCTACGCCACGCCGAGGCCATGCAGGCTGCACCCGGCCAAAAAGATTTCGACCGTCCCTTGAGCGACAACGGCTACGCCGCGGCCGAGATTGTCGCCGACGAGGCGGCTGATAAAGGCTACAAGCCCGACCTTGTCATTTCCTCCACCGCTCTGCGCTGCCGCCAGACCGCCGAGGCTATACGCCGCGTCGTCACGCCGTCGACGGAGTTCCGCTTTGTCGACGAACTCTATAACGGCTCACCGGATGTCTATCTGTCACTCATCGCTGCGCAGACCGATCAGGAGTCGGTCATGCTGGTCGCGCATAACCCAGTCATCGAACTGACGCTTGCGGCCTTGATTGGACGCGATGCTCTGGCCAGCGCTCTTCCACGCGGATTTCCGACAGCCGGTCTTGCCGTTGTCGATTCGACGCCATCGGGCTGGGTACTGCTCGACTTTGTCACCGAATAGAGACTTCGGCGATATGGGTCGCAACGGCGGCGCCGCTGATTGCAGACACATATCCGCTCATCTTTTCGGCGCAAGTTTCCATCCCTATATTCACGGTCACGCTGTCATCCAGGGATCCCGTCTTGCCCCCAAGCCTGACCTCTTTTACCGACGACGCCCTCATCGCCTTCGACAATCTGGCCGATCGAGCCGCCGGTCTCGTCAATCCGACAATTCGTCTGGGCGTCACGGGCCTCTCCCGTTCGGGCAAGACCGTCTTCATCTCCTCGCTGGTACATAATCTGCTGAATGGCGGACGCCTGCCGTTGTTCGAGCCGGTGCAGTCCGGCCGTGTCTCCGCCGTTCGTCTCGAACCGCAGCCCGATGACGCCGTGCCGCGCTTTCAGTATGAGGATCATATCCGCGCGCTCGTGAAAGACCGCGTCTGGCCGGATTCGACAAGGGCGATCTCCGAGCTGCGCCTCACGCTGGATTACCAAAGCGCCAGCGGCTGGAACCGCCTGTTCTCGCCCGGCCGCCTCTCGATCGATATCGTCGATTATCCGGGTGAATGGCTGCTGGACCTGCCATTGCTCGCCAAGGATTTCCGTACCTTCAGCGAGGAGACGCTGGCGCTGGCGAAGACCGGCATTCGTGCCGAACTGTCACGTCATTGGCTTGGCATGACGGAAGCGGCAGATATCGCTGAACCCGCGGATGAAATGAAGGCGCGCGATCTGGCCACGGCTTTCGCCGACTACCTGAAAGCCTGCAAATCCGACGAACGTTCGCTTTCCACATTGCCCCCCGGCCGTTTCCTTCTGCCCGGCGATCTCGACGGTTCGCCTGCCCTCACCTTCGCACCGCTGAAGCTGCCTTCCGAGGGCAATGCGCCGAAGGGATCGCTATGGGCGATGATGGAGAGGCGCTACGAGTCCTACAAGGCCGTTGTCGTCAAACCCTTCTTCCGCGAACATTTCGCCCGGCTTGACCGCCAAATCGTTCTGGTCGACGCCCTGCAGGCCATCAACCGCGGCCCGGAAGCGGTGCAGGATCTCGAACGGGCCCTGACGGATGTGCTCGCCTGCTTCCGTCCGGGCACCAACTCCCTCCTGTCCTCGTTGCTCGGCCGGCGCATCGACCGTGTGCTGGTGGCCGCGACCAAGGCCGACCATCTCCATCATGAAAGTCATGATCGGCTGGAGGCGTTGACGCGCCGTCTCGTCGACCGCGCCATTGAGCGCATCGGCATGGCCGGGGCCGGCATCGATGTGATGGCCATAGCTTCGGTGCGGGCGACCCGCGAGGCAACCGTGACCCGCGATGGGCAAACGCTTCCCGTCATCGTCGGCACGCCGATGGACGGCGAAACCATCGCCGGCGAGACCTTCGACGGCAATCGCAAGACGGCGGTCTTCCCCGGCGATCTCCCGGAAAATCCCCGCTGGCTGTTCGAAGCCCTTGAAGCCAATGGGGCAAAGGTCCATCTGCCCGAAGTGAATGTCGTACGGTTTCGCCCTCCGGAGCTGGAAAAAACCGGGGAAGGCATCAAGCTTTCGGTGCCGCATATCCGCCTCGACCGCGCCATGCAGTTCCTGTTCGGAGACCGCCTCGCATGACGAAATCGACCGAAAACGAGCCGAACGGTAATCGTCGTCCCGGCGCCTTCGCGGTGGAACCGGAAACCTCCAAAAAAGAGGCAACTGCGCCAGCGGTTCGCAAGCCGCAGACCTTCGATACCGATATCGTGCTGACGCCCGATGCGGAAGATCCGTTCATCAATCCGGCCCTCGGTGCCGATGCGGATGCAACTGCCATTGCAAAGCCACGCCGCAAAGGATTTTCCTTCGGCAAGGTGGCACTCAGCGCGCTCGGCATTCTGGTATCGCTCGCTTTCGGCCTCTGGACGGATCAGCTCATCCGCGACCTGTTCAGCCGGGCCGATTGGCTCGGCTATACTGCCCTTGCAGTTGTGGCCGTCGGCATCCTGGCCGTGTTTGCCATCGTCATTCGCGAGACGGCCGGAATGATGCGGCTCGCTGCTGTGCAGAGCATCAAGGCAGAGGCGGACGCCGCCATCGTCGAAACCCGGCCGGCGCGCGCCAAAGCGTTGGTCAAGCGACTCTGCGCCATTCTGGAAGCCAATCCGGACACGGCAAGAGGCCGCGCGACCCTGAAGGCGGCAGAAGACGATATCATCGATGCGCCGCAACTGATCGACCTCGCTGAACGCGAGCTGCTCGGCCCGCTCGACCGCCGCGCCCGCGCGCTGATTCTCGGTGCCTCGAAACGGGTATCGGTGGTAACCGCCGTCAGTCCCCGTGCCCTCGTCGATATTCTCTACGTTCTCTACGAAGCGGCGAGACTCGTCCGCGCCATGGCCGAGCTTTATGGCGGTAGACCCGGAACGCTCGGCATGGTCAGGCTGATGCGCGATGTGATCGCCCACCTGGCCGTCACCGGCTCCATCGCAGTCGGCGACAGCATCGTCCAGCAACTGATCGGCCACGGCCTGGCGTCGAAACTGTCGGCGCGTCTTGGCGAGGGCGTCGTCAACGGCATGATGACCGCAAGAATCGGCATCGCCGCCATGGACCTCTGCCGGCCGCTCCCCTTCAAGGCGCTCAAGCGTCCCGGCATTGCCGATTTTGCCGGCGACCTCACGCCGAGCGTAGGCGGCCGCAATCCTGCATGAGGACCTGAAAATCAGGCGCTTTGGCATTCAGGAAACCAAGCATTAACCATTCTGCGGCAAAAGTGACAATCAGTTTCACGGTTCCGCCTCGCTAGGGAATGTCCATGTTTTCGCGTCGATTTCTTCTTGTAAGCAGCCTTGCAGCCGCAGCCATCTCCACCGGCGCCTGGGTGCAGTCGGCCGACGCGGCGCCCCGCGACAAGGCCTTCTTCCAGTCGATCTCCGGTACCTGGAGCGGCCCCGGCGAAATCGTCGCCGGCAAGTACAAGGGCACGAAGTTCACCTGCAATCTCACGGGCAAGCCATCCGATGGCGGCAGCGCCGGCGTCAAGCTCGACGGCACCTGCCGCGTCGGCGTCTTCCAGCAGCCGATGTCGGCCGAGATCACGCAGAACGGCGGTTCCTACAGCGGAAAGTTCCTGGACGGCGCAGCCGGCAAGGGCCTCGACGTGACATCAGGCGCGGTCAACGATAACACCGTCGTTCTCGGATTGATCCGCCAGAAGCTCAACGGCGCCATGATCGCCCGCATTGCGGACAACAAGTCGATGAATGTCACAATCTCGGTGAAGGTCGGCGATCAGATGGTACCGGTTATCGGCGTCACGCTGAAGCGTGCAGACGTCGACCAGATGGCGGTCGGGTCGATCCAATAGCATTGAGCGAGAATTCATAAAGACAAAGGCCGGCAATTTGCCGGCCTTTGTCTTTATATATCCATGGGGTCCAGTTCAGGCTGTCCGCCACCAATCACCACTTTCGTCCGCGACCTCGATACCTTCGATATCAACATCCTGCAGCCAGGCGGTGATCGTGCGGCCCTTCACCACGAGATCGGCGGCAAAATCAGCAAGCGGCATCAGCACGAAACCACGCTCGACCATTCGCGGATGTGGAATGGTGAGCAACGGCTCGGCCTTTTCCAAATCTCCATAGGTCAGCACGTCGATATCGATCGTGCGTGGTCCCCAGCGCTCGATCCGCACCCGCTTCATCTGCCGCTCTATGTCCAGGCAGACGTCGAGCAGAGCTTCCGGCGAAAGTGTCGTATCGACGGCAGCACAGGAATTGTAGAAAAAGGATTGGTCCGTCTTGCCCCAGGGCGGCGTGCGGTAAAGTCGCGACACCGAAACCACCCGGCAATCGGCGCGCGCGTCCAACGTACGCAAGGCGAGCGCCATGGCGTGGACGGGGTTATCCAGATTGCCGCCCAAACCGAGCGTCGTCCGCGCGGCTGCACCCTCAGGCAAAATGCTCAATGCTCACCTGTACATAATCGAGAACGCCCGGAACCGGGGCATTGGGCTTGCGTACCGTGATTTTGGCCCGGCGGATACTCGGAAAACGACGGCATAGCTCCTTCGCCACATCGAGCGCCAGCGCCTCGATCAGATAACGCCGGCGACCTGTGACGATTTCCTCGATGACGCTGAAGGCGACGCCGTAATTGACGGTATCGTCGATCGAATCGCGCTCCAGCGCGTCGCCGGCTTCGACATCGAGCTCGGCATCGACAAAGAAGCGCTGGCCGAGGAATTCCTCCTCGTCATGGACGCCGTGCCGGGCAAAGAAGGCGCAATTCTGCAGAGTAATGGTGTATGTCACAGCGTTCATGGCGTATCTCCGTTTCGAACAGGCGCGATCGCGTCCGAAAACCGCTCCTTGGATCCGAGCATCATGTTTTAAGTCTCGCCCGCGTCGCGAGAATAGCATCCGCAATGGCCAACGCGTCCCTATTGATTGCGACATTGTGTACGCGGAATATGGCAGCTCCCTGCAATCGCAAGATTGCGCTGGTTGCAGCGGTGCCGACATCGCGATCAGCTGCTTCGCGACCCGTTATAGTGCCAATGAACCGCTTTCGCGAAGTGCCGACCAACAGGGGCAGTTCAAAGCGCAGCAGAGCGTTGAAACGCGCCATGAGCTCCAGATTTTCCTCGGCATTTTCCTTGGCGAAGCCGAAACCAGGATCGAGCACGATCGTCCGTCTGTCTACGCCTGCGGCGGCTGCGATCTCCAGCGAGCGATTGAGAAAGAAAAGCTGGTCATCGATGACATCAGGCAGCTTCTGCCGGTTGCGGCCCGTGTGCATGATGCAGAGACCGGCGCCCGTTTGTGCGGCCACAGCGGCGATGTCAGGCTCGCGCTGCAGGCCGAAGATATCATTGACGATATGGGCACCCGCTCCGATCGCCAGCCGCGCCGTATCGGCGCGGTAGGTATCAACCGAAATCAGGGCATCGGTCCTCCCGCGCAGGGCTTCGATGACAGGCAGTACCCGTCCCTGCTCCTCGGTGGCATTGACGGCGACAGCACCCGGCTTGGTCGATTCGCCGCCGATATCGATGATGGCGGCCCCGTCCTCGACGCAAGCCAGCGCATGGGCAACGGCCGCATCGACGGCCTCATAATGACCGCCGTCGGAAAAGGAATCCGGCGTCACATTGACGATAGCCATGATGACGCTCTGCCCACCGACATCGATGCTGCGGCCATGCGCGACATGCCAGCTTTGGCTGTGAAGCTCCGTCACGAACTGTCCATCCCATTGAAAAGGAAAAAACCTTGCGCTTGATATTGCGCTCACAGTGGCTATGCCGCAAGGTTCACAGAAGTTCAACATGGTAGCGACACGAATGCCGCTTGCATCCCATAAGTTCAGTCTTTCGTGTGCATTGCTGCTCGCGGTCTGCATACCCGGTGTGGCCGGTGCGGAAGTCATCGCCCGCAAGTCAACTTCCTATTTCGACATCAAGGGAAGCACCGCCGACGAGCTCGATGCAGCCTTGAATCAGCGCGGGCCATTGGCGATAGGCTCAAGCAGCCACCATCCCGGCGCAACGAAGATCCGCTTCGGCGGTAGTGCGACCTACAGCGAGTCAAACGGCCGCTGCCATATCTCCAGCGTCAAGGTAACGGTCAATACGGAAATCATCCTGCCGCGCTGGCGGGACCGGCGGGGCGCCAGCAAGCAGCTTTCCGTGATCTGGGATACCCTGGCCGGCGATATCCGGCGCCACGAAGACCGGCATGTCGAAATCGCCCGCCAGCATGCGCGGCAGATGGAAAAGCAGATCCTGGCTCTGCCACCCGCCAGCAATTGCGATACGCTGCAGGAACGGGCAAACGCTGTGACGTCGCGCGAAACCGAGCGGCACGACGCCGATCAGGCGCGCTTCGACCGCATAGAAGCGCTCAATTTTTCGAGCCGCATGCAGAGGCTGCTCTACTATCGCAGCCGACAAGGCAATTCGCAGTAGTCCGAAGAGCTGCTCTCAGCGCAAAAGCGATCGAGTAACGACGGCTGTGGGAAATAGGTCACTATATCCTGTGAATCGTACGATCTCGCTGCTCTTTGAACTTTACGAGAATCTGAAATAGGTTTTTCCTATCAATTACAGAGACAAACGCACTGGTTGATTCGAAAAAGGCCGGGCGGTTGTCTCGTAAGGATCGATTTCGAGTGCCTGCGTCGGCGGGTCTATTCGCTCTTCGACGCAGTCGGGGTTTGTTTTTCGAAGCATGCGCTAAGTGTTCTCCTGGCGCGTCCTGAAGCCGCAGGTGTTTCCTCCCTTGCCTGTGGTGATGCGCCCGCCTCGCCTCGCTCGCTGCACCGGCTGAGCGGGGCATCTTTTTGCGTGACGAGCGCCTACAGGAGATCTGGCCGAGGAATCGCGCAAGGCGCGTTGGAGCGCTGCCTCAGGCCTGGCGCTCCGGCACATGCACCACAAGCCCGTCAAGCGCGCTCTTCATCTTGATCTGACAGGAAAGCCGCGAGTTCGGACGGACGTCGAATGCAAAATCGAGCATGTCTTCTTCCATGGCTTCCGGGCCGCCGACCTTTTCGGTCCATTCCTCATCGACATAGACATGACAGGTGGCACAGGCACAGGCGCCGCCGCATTCCGCTTCAATACCCGGAACGGAGTTGCGCACTGCATTCTCCATCACGGTGGAGCCCTCGTCGACATTGAGGTCAAAGCGCGTGCCGTCGAAGGCGACGATGGTCAATTTGGTCATGTGGGTGAATTCCGAATTGCTTGAATGAAGGACGATCGGAATTTTACTTCCAACAATTCGCTGGAGCAGTCAACATTTGCGCCGCCGAAACGGATTATCCCGTCTGGCGGCGCAAGAATGCTTGAGATTTGCCGTTCGAACGCTCGGCCTAGCGCGAGAGCTTCAAAATGAAGTTCTCGGCCTCGATAACGCTGGCTGTAACCGCTGCCATACGAGCAGCGTCGCCAACGTTGCTTTCGAGCGCTCCGGCCGCATCCGCCACGCGAAAGGCGCCAATGGCGCTGGCAGCCCCCTTCAGCTTGTGCGATGCAGCTTCCATGCGTTTCAAATCGCCACTGCCAATCTCATGCAGGCAGGAACGAGCCTGCCTTGCGAACATCTGCAGCACCTCGACTTCCAGCGCCTTATCACCCATCGTCTGCTTTCCGAGATGGACAAGATCGATCGCCCGCTCCCGCGACGGAGCCGCGCCCCGCGAATTGTCCGGAGATTCAAATGCGATGTTCAAAGCTGCCATGTGCCAATGCTCCAGTCTTTTATCTGTGCCTGTTTTATAGACCTGCCGCATAGTTGCGGCCCGGACATGGCCATCGAGTTAAATTTTGGCACATTAAGGGCTGAAAACTCGGGACATGGTTAACGTGCGTTAAACATGCTCAAAATCTTGGGTTTTCATCGCATTGAACAGTCAAACAGGGTTAATAGCCTCTTAATGATCCACTGGCTTTAAGGTGGAATTAATTGTCATGACTGGGGGAATGTGTCACTACGATACTGGTAAATTGGGTGGATGGCACATGCCTTTGCCCCGGAAGTGGATGATGGTAATGTTTTCATAACATCCGTTTGAAAAACCAGTTATCCACTCTGAATGTAATGGGAAATCCAAGCTCGGTGTTGATCGAAGGCGGAAGACCCCACGGGAGGCAGGGTTCGTCTTTTCCGGACGCGGCGGAATTACCGGAAAAGGCACAGCAAGCCCGAGTGAGTTGTAACGAGGCGTAACCGCATGGCGAACAAAAAGTACATCGAGTCGGTCGAGGACAAGGCCTTTCAGGCATTGGACGAAGCTTTGCAGATCGATTTCAGTGACGAGAGCTTGGAGTCTCGCAGCGGAACTACGCCCGATATCCCGGAGCAAAATGTGTCTGAGCCGCCGAAACAGCCGATAAAGCAGACCAAGGATGATGCCGCCCGCAAGAATGGCGGAGCGCGCAGCACCGCAGCCCCTGCCACTCCGCCCCGCCCTGCCGAGGCGCCGAAGAATCCGAACCTCGCTGCCGCCAATGACGGCAACAGGGCAAGTTCCGCAAGCATATTGAGAGCGCTCGACGGAGCCTCGCAGAGCCGTGCAGTGCGAAACGCCACGATCTTCTCGCTGTTCTGGATCATCGGCGGCGCCGGCCTCGCGTTCATGCTTTACGGCACCCAGATCAGGAACATTCATTCCATCGCGGATCTTGCCGCCCTTCCGGGCGTCATCGCCTGCATCGTCGGCATTATCGTTCCGGTGCTGCTCTTCTATGCTTTCGGCATGATGATCTCGCGTGCGCACGACATGCGCAATGCAGCGCGCTCCATGGCGGAAGTCGCCCTGCGTCTCGTCGAGCCGGAAACTATCGCCTCCGAGCGCATAATGACGGTCGGTCAGGCCGTTCGCCGCGAAGTCTCGGCGATGAACGAAGGCATCGAGCGCACCATTGCACGCGCAACGGAACTCGAAACCCTCGTCCATTCCGAGGTCAATGCGCTGGAGCGCAGCTACGCCGACAATGAATTGCGCGTCCGCGGCTTGGTCCACGAACTCGGCGCAGAGCGCGACGCCATCGTCAATCACGCCGAGCGTATCCGCTCCTCGATCTCGGGCGTGCACGATCAGATCAAGGAAGACCTGTCGCTGGCGACCGAAGAAATCGCCGTGCGGCTCTCTACTTCTGGCGAAGCTTTCGCATCGATGATCGATACGCGAGCAGCCGCCCTGATGGAGAAGTCGGATTCCGCGGTCCAGGCCCTCGGCACCCTGCTTTCCGCCAAGACCGACAGCCTGCTGCAGAACCTCAACGCTTCCGGCCTCGCTCTCAGCCACGAGTTCGATACCCGTCTTGAATCTCTGTCGTCGACTCTTGCCGACCGCGGCAAGGACCTGCTTGGCCAGTTCGAAACGCGCGCCTCGACGCTCGATGCAAACACCGAAAAGCTGAATTCCGCATTGAACGAACGTGCACGCCAGCTCAACGAAACGCTGGTTGCCCGCACGAAGGAGATCAGCGAAAGCCTCAGCGGCGGCGAGCGGTCCATCACGGGCACGCTGGACAATGTTCTGTCCCGCCTCAACACGGCACTCGACGAAAAAGGCGCGAGCTTCCGTCAAAGCCTACAGTCGACAGCCGATGACACCATCATGGATCTCGACCTGCGCTCCGGCTTCTTCGAAGAGCGCTTCCAGTCGACGATCGCCCAGCTTTCGACGACCTTCGATGACCGCGTGTCGGAATTCACCTCCGCCTTCGACAAGCGCGCCGGCTCCCTGGACACCAAGCTTTCGGAAAGCCTTGCCCGCATCAATCAGTCGCTCGGCAGCAATTCGGATGCGTTGGAAGGCATCCTGACCTCCAGCATCGAGCGCCTGGGTTCGCATCTCACCGACCAGTCCTTCGCTCTCGCAACGACGCTTGCAACCGGCCAGGAAGTGTTGGAAAGCGCGATCGGCTCGAAGGCGAACGAGATCACCTCCGCGCTGCAGAACGCCACGACAGGCATTTCTTCCGCCCTGACCTCGGGCACGAGCGAACTCAATACCACGCTCGCCTCGCATGCCGGTGCCTTCACATCCGCCGTGCAGGGTGTCACGCGCGATGTCTCCGCCGCGCTGCAAAGCGGCACGGAAGAACTCACCTCGGCCTTCACCGGCCGGGCCAACGACATCAACAACACCCTCTCTGCTCGCACCAACGAGATCACGCAGGCTTTGAGCTCTGCCCATGAACGGGTCGATGCCGTCATGGCGGCCCGCAGCAACGCCTTGTTCGGCGCACTGGCCGATAACCAGTCCCGTTTCGAGCAGACCCTTGCCGAGCGTTCGGAAGCAATTGCCAGCGCCGTCAGCGGTTCCCACGAACATTTGACCGCCGCCCTGGACGAACGCACTTCGATGCTGGCCATTTCGCTGGCCGAAAGCCAGCTGCGCCTCGAAAACACGCTTGCGAGCCGCGCCGACGCGATCACCGGCGTCATGGCCGATACTCACAGCAAGCTGGCCGACACGCTCGACGACAAGACGATGGCGCTTGCTATCGCGCTCTCCGAAAGCCAAGCCCGGCTGGAAGACACGGTTTCCGGCCATGCCGAACACGTCGCCGGCACGCTGGACGCCAAGACGACGGAACTTGCACGCGCGCTGGCCGAGGGTCAGGCTCGTCTCGAAAGCACGGTCTCAGGTCACGCCGAAAGCGTCACCAATGCCCTCGACGACAGGACGATGGCGCTCGCCATCGCACTTTCCGAAAGCCAGGCTCGGCTGGAGGAAACCGTCTCCGGTCACGCAGACCGTGTCGCTGACACGTTCGAAGGCAAGGCCAGCGCCCTCGCCGCCGCGCTGACCTCCGGACAGACTCGTCTTGAAGAAACTCTCGCGAACCGCGCCGAGGCCATCATCAAGGCATTTGCGGGCAATCATAATGCCTTGGCCGAAGCACTGGACGACAGAGCTATGGCGCTCGCCATCGCATTGTCGGAAGCCCAGGCCCGCCTCGAGGATACCGTCTCCGGCCATGCCGATCGCGTTGCCGACACGCTGGATGGCAAGACACGGGCGCTTTCCGATGCGCTGACTTCAGGCCAGTCGCGTCTCGAAGCGACGCTTGCCAATCGCGCCGAGGCGATCACGAATGCGTTCACCAGCAACCACAATGCGCTGGCCGACGCACTGGACGACAAGGCGATGGCTCTTGCCATTTCGCTTTCGGACACCCAGTCACGCCTCGAGGATGCAGTATCCAGCCGTCTCGACGCCCTCTCCGACACTGTCGCCGGCACTCACGACAAAATCGTCAACAGCCTAGACGACCGGACGATGGCGCTCGCCGTTGCTCTTTCGGAAGGCCATGCGAAACTGGAAGACACTCTTTCTCACAGCGCCAAGGCCATTGCCCATACCGTCACCAGCGGCCACGAGGCGCTGACCAACACGCTCGACGACAAGAGCATGGCCTTCGCAATCTCGCTTGCAGAAAACCAGAACCGCTTCGAAAGCGCTCTGGAGGAACGCGCCAACGCGCTTCTCGACAGCGTCTCCGGTGCAGAGTCCCGCGTTGCCGGAGCCTTTGGCGACAAGGCGGAAGCCATCCGTGCTGCCTATAGCGAAAACCAGGAACGCCTCGACCGCTCGCTCACCGCCCATACGGACACTCTCTCCGAAATGCTCGGCGCCAACAGCGATCGCGTCGAAACCGTTCTCGGCACGACGACCCGTCAGCTGGAGAACACGCTCGGCGCCGGTCTGTCGCAGATGGATCAGAACCTCGCCTCGGCCTATGAGCGTATGCGTTCCACGCTGGAAGACCGCAGCAATGCGATCAACCTTGCCCTGCGCGATGCCCATACTCAGATCGACAACACGCTGATGGAACAGACGACCGCCATCGGCACCTCGATTGCCACCAGCGCCAGCATGCTGGAAATGTCGCTCGAGGACCGTGAGGCTTCGCTGCGCCAGACCATCGACGCCAGCGCGAGAACGTTGGAAGAGCGCCTGAACAGCGGTGCGGGCGACATTGCCGGCCGTATCCAGCAGGCCGCCGGCGACATCGCACGCTCAGCCGAAACCTTCTCATCCAACCTCAACCAGTCGATCGACGGCATGACGAACCGCTTTGCCGAGACCGGTTCGCGCGTCGAAGCGAGCCTTTCGGCGCTCGAAAATCGCATCAACGAAGGCGTCACCGGCGTTGCCGCCCAGGTCGATATCGCCGGCAACCGCCTCTCCGATACCCTGGCGAGTGGCGCGGCAAAGATCGACGACAGCGGCAGCCAGGCAGCCGCTCGCATCGAAGAGCGCCTTTCGACCATGGATCGCGCTCTCAATCTCGGCCTCGAAGCGGTCAACCGCACGATCGAAGGCAAGGCTGCCAATCTTGCAACGACGCTGCGCACGGCCGTTGCCGACGCCGCGCAGGGCATGGACACGGAAGCAACCCGCACGGCCGAATTGCTCGCCAATACCGGCCAGCAATTCGCCGAGAACCTCGGCAGCCATAGCGATGCCTTTACGCGTGCCATGAGCGAGCGCTCCGATGAGCTCGTCAACCGCGTCTCGGAAACGCAGAACCGGCTGGCAAGCCAGGCTGCGGCCGTCGCCCAGACCTTCTCGGAAGCCGGCAATGCGATCGTCAACAAGGTTGCCGAAGCCGAAGGCCTCGTCAGCAACCAGGTCAATACGATCTCGCAGGCGCTCTCTTCGGCCGAACAGTCGCTGGAAGCCCGCGGCGCGGCGATCCGCAACACGCTTACCGGCGGCAGCGAGCAAATCGCCTCCACCATGGCGCAGGTCGAGCGCGCGCTCGACGAGCGCAGCACGGCGATCCGCAGCTCTCTGGAGGAACGCGCCCGCGAAATCGACACCACGCTTGCCGATGTTGACAAGGCCCTGGAGGCCCGTGGCTCCTCCATCCGCACTTCGCTCGACGAGCGCACGCGCGAGCTGAATTCGATGCTGGCTGGGCGCTCCACCGAACTCTCGCGCCTCATCGACGAAAAGGCTCGCCCGATCGTCGATCGCTATGCCGCAACGGGTCAGGAGGCGGCCGCTCTCATCACGGCGGCAGCTCAGGAAAGCACGGAACGCCTGCGGGCCGAAAACGCCGCGCTCATCAACGCGATCTCGTCGCGCACGGAACATGCCGTCAACACGGTCAGCACACTCGAAAACAACCTGCTTGCGAGCGTCAACGGCATTATCGCCCGCCTGGCGGACAACAACTCGGCGATCGCCGGACTGCTGTCCAATGCCGCAAGCGAATTCGCAAACGTCGATGACCGCCTCATGGCAACCTCGTCACGCTTCGCCGAATCCGCCGCGAAGGCCGGCGAGATGGTCTCGGCCTCCAGCCGCCTTCTCGAAGGCAAGGTCGACAAGCTGTCTGAGATTACCGGCCAGACCTTGTCGCAGGTCGGCAGCATCGTCGGTCGTTTCGACGATCACTCCAAGGTGCTGACGCAAGCATCCCAGCTCCTTGGCGCTGCCCAGTCGAACCTCGTATCGACGCTGGAAGAGCGCGAAACGGCACTGCAGAACTTGGCCGTCGGTCTCGTTCAGCGCTCGGAAGAGATCGAGAACACCATGCGCGCCCTCGGCTCGATGGTGGAAACGGCCTTCGACCGGGCGGAACAGCGGTCGAACCAGGTGACCGGCAATCTCCGCCAGAGCGTGCAGTCTTCCTTCGGCGATATCGGCCGCGTTCTCTCCGATGCCGAGAAGCGCGCCGAAGATGCGGCGGAAAACATGCGCACCGCCTTGCAGAAGGCCGGAGAGGAAGCGAGCCAGGCTGTCGAAAACACATTCGCCAATGCCGAGCGCCGCTCCAGCGATCTCACCAATCGACTGCGCGGCGGCCTCACAGCCTCGCTGTCCGAGGTCGAGCAGATGCTCGCCGACGCCGGCAAGACCTCCGATACGGCTGCCCTGCAGCTGCGTGAAACTCTGCGCGTTGCGGTCGATGACGCGATCGGCCGCTTCGCCGGCGCGACGGACGAAATCCGCCGCTCCGCCGGCGATATCCGCCGCGAGCTTGACCTCACCCGCAACGAACTGAAGCGCGGTGCCTTCGATCTTCCGGAAGAAGCAAAGGAGAGCGCTGCAGCTATGCGTCGCGCCGTTGCCGAACAGATCAAGGCCCTGCAGGACATCTCGCAGATTGTCGGCCGCTCGACGCAGCAGCTGGAGATTTCCGAGCCGACAGCTCGCGCGCTGGCCGAAGCACAGCCTGCTCCACGGCCGCAGCCCGCCGCACCTGCCCCGGCGGCCGCCGCCCCGCGGCCGCAACAACCTGCTCCGCAGCAACCGGCGCCACAGCCGCCGGTCGCCCAGCAGCCCGTACAGCGCCCGGCACCACAGCTGCAGCAGCCTTCGATCGAGTCCCTGGGCTTGCGTGGATCACTCCCTGCCGAGCGACCGGCAGCACAGCCGCAGCGTCCGGCGGAAACAGCAACCCCTGCTCGCCAGGAAGCGGCCGGTGGCGGCTGGATCAGCGATCTGCTGCGTGGCGCGTCGCGCGATGAAAATGCCGGTCTGCAGCCGGCCCGCCAACCGGCACCAAAAGCCCCGGCGGAACAGGCTCCTGCTCCCGCCGCACGCAACCCACGCCATGTCGTAGAGTCGCTGAACTCGCTTTCGGTCGATATCGCCCGCGCCATCGATCATGACGCCTCGGTCGATCTCTGGCGCCGTTACCAGCGCGGCGAACGTGACGTGTTCACCCGCCGGCTCTATACGCTCAAGGGTCAGCAGACTTTCGACGAGATCAAGCGCAAATACGACCGTGAGCCGGAATTCCGCACCGCAGTCGATCGCTACATCGCCGATTTCGAAAAGCTGCTCGCCGATGTCGCGCGCACCGATCGCGATCGCACCGTCACACAATCCTATCTCACCTCCGATACCGGCAAGGTCTACACCATGCTGGCCCACGCAGCCGGCCGCCTGAACTGAGATTGATAGATAAGAGACGAACGCTCGATCCCCGGCAGAGATGCCGGGGATTTTTGATTCAAGCTGCTCCATAAGTTTTGGGCACGAAAAGGGCGGCTCTCGGCCGCCCTTGGTTTGCTTGGTGGTAGCTCCATCCGGCCTACCTGGCTTCATGCACCTTCGAAATCAAACCGCTGGTAATGCCGACGAGGAGAAAGCTGTTCTTGAGGCGAACCCAGTGATAGCCGCGCGGAGGCGTGGATAGCTGAAAGGCGCGATAGTCGATTTCCGTGGCGCGGCGGCGGTCGGAGGCCGACAGGCGGCGCCCCTTGACCCATCCGCCCTTGCGGATAACGACCTTCTTCTTCACCGCCTCTTTTTGAACAACGGCCTGCTTGCCGGCGGGAGCCGGCTTGACCTGCGCTGTCGCAGCCAGCGGCATACCGAGGACGGATGCAGCAAGAAGGACAGTGAAGATTTTTCTCATTGGTTGTTTCCTCATTTCAGAATCTGCACGCGAACTTACCGTGACAGACATGAAACGCATCTGACAGTCGAATTACAATTCCGTAATAGAGTGAGAACAGCGGCCGGCTTTACAGCCCACCGCCGGAAGTCATCACCCCTCACAGTTCATCGTAGTTGAACCAGTCGAAATCCGCTGTCTTTGCCCGGCCTGAGAGGTCGAAGGCAAACATGCCCACGAAGGCACCGGTGAAGGAACCGTGCTCGCCACGCCCGCCCTCATCCGAGATGACGCCGGCATCGAGTACTGGCCCAATCGCCTGCCATGCGCCCATGCCTTCCGCTTGCCAGAAGAACTGCAGGTCGTTGTTCCGCACTTCCATGGCAAGCTGTATGCGCCCATCCGGCACTGCGGCGCCGCCCTCGATCGGAAAGCTCAGGCGGCCATTCGGATAATCGCCCGGGCAGGTCATGATAGTGACGCAGCGGCCGAGCTTCTCGTGCAGGGTCACGGCAATAGCATGCAGCTTGAAGCGATTGTAGTAGTGCGTCAGGCCGGCAACCTGCTGGTAGGTGTCGGGCTCGAAATCGACGACCGTTTCAGCGCGGAAACTGTGATGTTCCTGGCGGCGGGCAACGAGCGATTGCTCGAACCAGGAACCGATGCTCTCGCGGGCGATAAGCCGCAAATGGCCGGGTCGCTCCATCACGCTGAAGATGCGTTCCGGTTGCGGCGTCCGCAGCCACTGAAAATCCATCGGCAGTCTGCCTTCGTCGAAATTATAACCGCTACGGCGCGGCTTATCCACCGGTACGGCACCGTTCAAGCCTACGACATCGACATCGGGAACACTGGCGCCGTTTTCGAGATAGAGCCAGCCATCCTCTTTCCAAACACATTTCTGCAGGGCCGTTTCCCGACCGAGCGTACAGCGACGATGCGGAGGCAAAGGCCGCCCACAAAGATGCGTATGGTAGAACTGGCTATCATGCGTCTCGACATACTGGCCATGGCCCGCACGTTGCAGCGCCGCTTCCGGATGATCCTTCGAGCTGATCAGATGCTTGTTCGGATGCAGTTCGTACGGCCCAGCAATGTCGCGAGATCGCGCCATGGTCACGGCATGATCGTAACCCGTGCCGCCTTCAGCCGTGGTCAGATAGTACCAACCGTTCCGCTTGAAGAGATGCGGCCCTTCGACCAGCCCCAGCTCGGTGCCGGCGAAGATGTTCCTGATCGGCCCCTTCAACGATTTCGTCGCCGGATCCCATTCCTGCAGCAGGATACCGTCGAAAGCCGGCGTCTTCGGCGAGCCGCCATAGCTCTCGGTGCGATGGTTCCATTGCATGTTGACGAACCACTTGCGGCCGTCATCGTCGTGGAACAGGGATGGATCGAAACCGGAGGAATTGACATAGGTCGGCTCGGACCATTCGCCTTCGATGGTTGGCGAGGTCACGATGTAGTTATGGGCGTCCTTGAAGTTGCCGTCATAGCGCTTGACGTCGGTATAGACGAGCCAGAACAGCCCATCCGCATAGGAGAGGCAAGGCGCCCAGATGCCACAGCTGTCGGGCTCGCCGCGCATGTCGAGCTGTGAAGCCCGCTCCAGCGGCCGTCGGACCAGGGTCCAGTTCACGAGATCGCGCGAATGATGGATCTGCACGCCCGGATACCATTCGAATGTCGAGGTGGCGATATAGTAGTCTTCGCCCACGCGGCAGATGGATGGATCGGGATTGAACCCCGGCAGAATCGGATTGCGGATCATGAACTCTCTCCTCCGGAACCATGGCAAGCGGCAATAAGGTAAAACGCCCGAAAACCAGTTCCAGGCGTTTTAGGATGATCAATCGCGTTCGGCCGACTTTGCCCAGAGATTGATATCAGCCTCCTTGGCATAGACATCGATCTGCTTCAGCTCTTCGGCCGTGAAGTCGAGATTATCAAGCGCCTTGACGCAATCGACGATCTGCGACGAACGGCTGGCGCCGATCAGAGCCGACGTGATGCGGCCGCCGCGCAGAACCCAGGCGATCGCCATTTGCGCCAGCGTCTGGCCGCGCTTTTCGGCGATCTCGTTCAGCTTTCTGATGTTGTCGATAATCGACGGGCGGATGAAGTCGCGCTTCAGGAAGTGGTTCTGTGCGGCACGGCTGTCTTCCGGAATACCGCCGAGATACTTGGTCGAGAGCATGCCCTGAGCGAGCGGCGAGAAGACGATTGATCCGATGCCGAGGTCTTCGAGCGTATCGACCAGACCGTCATCCTCGACCCAGCGGTTGAGCATGGAATAGCTCGGCTGATGGATCAGGCATGGCGTGCCGAGGTTCTTGAGGATGGCGGCAGCCTCGCGCGTGCGCTGCGCGTTGTAGGAGGAAATGCCGACATAAAGTGCCCTGCCCGAGCGGACGATATGATCGAGCGCGCCGCAGGTCTCCTCGAGCGGCGTATCCGGATCGAAGCGGTGTGAATAGAAGATATCGACATAGTCGAGGCCCATGCGCTTCAGGCTCTGATCGCAGGAGGCGATCAGATATTTGCGGCTGCCCCATTCGCCATAGGGACCCGGCCACATATCGTAGCCGGCCTTGGAGGAGATGATAAGCTCGTCGCGCAAGCCGGCGAAATCGGTGCGCAGGATCTCGCCGAACGCTGTTTCCGCACTGCCGGGAGGCGGTCCGTAATTGTTGGCGAGATCGAAATGGGTGATGCCGAGGTCGAAGGCCGTGCGGCACATGTCGACCTTGCGGTCATGCGGCGTGTCGCCGCCGAAATTGTGCCAAAGCCCCAGCGAGACCGCCGGCAGCTTCAGACCGGAACGGCCGGTCCTGTTGTATTTCATTTTTGAATAGCGATCGGATGCCGGTTGCCAGGCCATAGTGGAATTCCTTCGAGATGAAAAAGCGCGCGGGTTGGTTACCCGCGCGCAAACTAGCTCTTCCTGCGCCTACTTCAAGAGCGCCTGAGCCTCTTCGATGCCGAGCGCCGCGGGCTGCGTGCAGGTCGTGCTGAGATCGATGAAACGGCCTTCTTCACCGGATTTCAGGATCGAGGTCATGACATCGACGCCATGCAAGGTGCGGTCGAGCGAGCAACGGGCATCGCGTCCGTCGATCAGCGAGGCTGCCATGTCGGCGAGACCGGCCGTGCGATAGTTGGCACGCGAGCCGTTCGGGCTTTCCTGATTGACGACACCGAAAGGATGCGCCCAGTTTTCCAACGGCTTGATGTCCTTGTCGCGACCGCTTGCCTCGACGGTTCCGCCGAAGAAGTTCGGATCGGGCACGTAGAGCGAGCCTTCGGTGCCGTAGAGCTCCATATTGGCATGGCGGTGCGACCATACATCCCAGCTCGCCGTCAGCGTGATCCGGGCGCCGCTGACGAATTCCAGCAGCGCCTGGATCGTCGTCGGGGTCTTCACCGGAATGATATCGCCATTGCGCGGCTGGCTGGTGATGGTGCGGGTCGGCGATGCCATGGAGGTCATCGCGCCAACACGCTTCACCGGACCGATCAGGTTGATCAGATTGGCGATATAATAAGGGCCAAGATCGAGGATCGGGCCGCCGCCAGGCAGGAAGAAGAAGTCCGGGTTCGGATGCCACATTTCCATGCCCGGACTCATCACATAGCATGCGCCCGAGGTGACGCGCCCGATACCGCCGTCATCGATGAATTTGCGGGCGAGCTGATGCGCACCACCGAGGAAGGTGTCGGGAGCGCAGCCGACCGCCAGCCCCTTTTCCTTGGCGATGCGACGGAGCTCCTCACCCTGCTCCAGCGTCAGCACGAGCGGCTTTTCGGAGTAGACGTGCTTGCCGGCTTCGAGGATGCGCTTGGAAACCGGGAAATGCGCGTCCGGGATGGTCAGGTTGACGATGACATCGAGCTCGTCATTGGCGAGCAGTTCGTCGATCGTCTGGGCCCTGACCTTGTATTCTTCGGCGCGCGCACGCGCCGCTTCCATGTTGATATCCGCGCAGGCCAGCACCTTCAGGCCCTTGAAGAGCGGTGCGAGCGAGAAATAGGTGGTTGAGATGTTGCCGCATCCGATGATGCCGACGCCAAGTTCCTTAGCCATGTGGAAGTGCCTCAAAAGCTCTTGAAGGATGCGATGGAGCGCGTGATCAGGCGATCGACGTCGCTCGGATTGTCATGTTCGACGACGAAGTGTTTGACTTTGGTACCGGCGAGCGCCTTGAGCAGCTTTGCCCACGGAACGGTGCCGTGCCCGACATCGGCCCAGCCATCTTCATTCTTGTTTTCGCCGGCCGGCGCAATGTCCTTGACGTGAACGGCCGTGATGCGCGGACCAAGCTTTTCGATCCAGGCGAAGGGGTCGCCGCCGCCGCGGATGACCCAGGCGATATCGGCTTCCCAGGAAATATCCGGAGCGCCTTCGAAAATCTGCTCGATCGGCAGCGAGCCATCAGCCTGCTTGACGAATTCGAAATCGTGGTTGTGCCAGCCGAATTCGAAGCCTGCATCCTTGTAAGGCTTGCTCATTTCATGCAGGCGCTTGCCGAAGGCGAGCCAGCCGGCGGCATCCTTCGGGCGCTGGTCGGCGCCGATATGGGGCGCATAGATCGAATCCATGCCCAGGGTCTTGGCGATCGCGAGCGACTTCTGCACCTCGCCGTCGAGGAAATCCGGGCTGAAATGGCCGCTTGCCATCCGCAGGCCGTTCTTGTCGAGTTCGGCGCGCAGGTTCTTAAGGCCGGTATCATCAAGATCGGCATAGATACCGCCGAAGCCTTCGACTTCGGCATAGCCGGCCTTGCCGAGCTTTACGAAGATCTCCGAATAGGGCTGGAAATTGCGGGCGCTGTAGAGCTGAAATCCAAGTTTCGTCATCAATAGTCCTCCAATGGCCTTCGGGCCGTCTGTTTTGGGGCTTGGGGCCCCGAAAGCGCCACCACTGCGGCGCAATAGCTCAATCCATCAGCCGGCCGTTCGCCGCTTAGCTGTCCACCGACTGGCTGGATTGCAGATCGTAGATGCGGAATTCGGGCACGCCGCTTGCGAGCGGTTTGGTGGGCGTGAACACAACGCGGCGGCTTTCGCCGGCGGCAAGATCGAAGGCGTTGTCGGAATAACGCCCTTCCGCTTCGCTCTCGATCATCACGAACAGCGCAAGTCCCCTTGCGGTGACGGTGAGTTCGACGGTCTCGTTTTCCTCTTTCTCCTCCCGCAGCACCGTCAGGCCGGCGGGCTGAAGCTCAAGCGCCTTGTAGGTGCCGTGAACATAATGCCCCTCGCCGCCCATGCCGTTCGATGCGGTGAAGCGCCACGCCAGCAGGCAATCGGTGGGGACCTGATCCGCATCGATCGACAACGCCGTGACGGCGGCATCCGGCGTGCAGACGGCATGCGCCATCGTCAGCGGCACGCGCTCACCATCAAGCTTAAGCAGCGATACGGAAATATCGACCACCACATCGGCATTGGTATCGTTGACCAGAGAGAAGCGGATCGTCTTATTGTCGTCCGAAGGAATTGCCGCGACGGACACCGGCTGGAAGAAGCGCCGCACCAGATAGTGCATCACCTTCCATCGGCCGCCATAATCGAGACTGGACCACGAGGCCACCGGCCAAGTGTCGTTGAGCTGCCAGTAGATGGTGCCCATGCAATGCGGCTTCAGCGAACGCCAATATTCCACCGCCGTCTTGATGGCGAGGCCCTGCTGGACCTGGCTCAGATAGACGAAATTCGGGAAATCCTTGGGAAAGCGGAAGTAGCGGAACATCGTGCCGGCAATGCGCTCGTTGCCGCCGGCATTCTTCTGGTGCAGTTCCATGACCGGAGAGGCGATGTTCATATCCTTCGCCTCGGCATAGGTCTTGATGACGGGCAGCGAAGTATAGGACTGGAAGCCGAATTCCGAGCAGAAGCGCGGGCGCACGGTGCGGTAATTGTCGAAAGACTTGTTCTCGTGCCAGACGGACCAGTAATGCATGTCGCCGGAACCATCTGCGTGCCAGGCGTCGCCGAAATTGAGATAGCCCGAAGCCGGGCTCGACGGCCACCAGATCGCATCCGGCAGCGCCTTCTTCATCGCCGTCTCGATCGTCCTGTTCAGGCGATCATAGGAGACGAGATAGCGGTCGCGATCTTTGCGGGATTCCTCGAACCAGGTGAGCGCACCCACCAGCTCATTGTCGCCGCACCAGAGAACGATGGAGGGATGCGTCGCAAGCCGGCACACCTGATAGCCCACCTCCTCCTCGACATTCTCCAGGAAGTCGCACGTCGAGGGATAGAGATTGCAGGCAAACATGAAGTCCTGCCACACCATCAGACCCAGGCGATCGCAGGTGTCGTAGAACCAGTCATGCTCATAGAAACCGCCGCCCCATACACGGATCGCATTCATATTGGCATCGACGGCCGATTGCAGCAGATCCTCGGTCGCGGCCGGATTGGAGCGTGAGAACAGGGCATCGGCCGGGATCCAATTGGCCCCACGGGCAAATATCTCGCGACCGTTGATCTTCAACGCGAAACGGCTGCCAGCCTCGTCCTCGTCGGTAATCAACTCGACCGTGCGCAGGCCGATCTGCCGCGTGACGGTTTCGAAATTGGTTTCAACCGACAAAGCATAGAGTGCCTGCTCGCCATTGCCTGCCGGCCACCAAAGCTTAGGCTTGTCGATATGGAAGAAATGGGTGATCGACGTCTCACCGGCGTTGACGCCGACATCGAGGCGAACCCGCTCCTCATCAAGCGAGAAATAAAGCTGTGCGATCCCCGTTCCCTTGGCAAATAGCGCCACCGTCACCTTGAGATCGACCGAGCCGTCGTCATTATGAATCTGCTGGGTGACGACATTTTCGATGCGCGCTATTTCGAGCTTTTTCAGCGCGATGGTGCCATAGAGGCCAAGCGGCGCGATCGCAATGTTCCAATCCCAGCCGAAATGGCATTGCGGCTTGCGCAGCATGTTACCGTTCGGGATCGGCGAATTGCCGGTGCTGTAGGGAATGTAGAAAGGCTGCTTCGCCTGCAGGGCAGCACCAGCCGAAATGCTCGAATGCAGGACGATGCGAATGGTGTTCGTACCCGTCTTCAGCACCTTCGAGACGTCGGGGCGATAACGCTGAAAACAGTTATTGCCCTCCAGCACCAACGCATCGTTGACGTAGACGCTGGCGACTGTGTCGAGATAATCGATATCGAGATACCAGTCTCCGCCGGCATCATCGAGTACGAAGCTGCGCGTCAGCTCCCAGTCCTGCTTGGCGACCCACTGCACGACCTCTTCGTTCCGCGCAAAATAAGGATCGGGAATAAGCCCCCCCGCATAGAGCGCGGAATGGACATCACCGGGCAGAGACATGGACAGAGAATGATCGCTGTCGGGGGACGTCAGCCTCCACGATCCCGCCAGATCGACGGTGAGGCTATCATTGATGGAAGAAGACATCGGACCTCCTCGGACCGCTGCAAAGAAGGAGGCGGCTGAGCCGCCTCCGGGCATGGGATCATATTCTGAGTTCTGTCTGCGCATCGAAGAGCGATGCGACAGACATATCGAAGCCAAGCTTTACGGCCGAACCGGGGCCAAAGCGCCTCGCGCCATTGACGCGAACCGACATGGTATGACCGGCATGCTTCAACCAGAGCAGATTATCGGCACCCATCGGCTCTTCGATATCGACCGTGGCATCGTGAATTTCGGCACCTAACGCGGTCGCTTCATTGACCTTGATATGCTCGGGACGAACTCCCAGCACAACCTTGCGGCCGACCTCCAGAGCCTCGCCGGCCTTGTAGCCGTCGAGAGAAAACAGCACGTCATTGGTCGCGAACACGATCTTGCCTTCGCGGTTTACCAATTCGCCCTTGAGGAAATTCATCGACGGCGAGCCGATGAAGCCGGCCACGAAGAGGTTGCGCGGTTCATTGTAGATCGTCGTGGGATCATCTAGCTGCATGATGACGCCGTTCTTCATGATCGCGATGCGATCGGCGAGCGTCAGCGCCTCGATCTGATCATGGGTCACGTAGATCATGGTATTCTTCAGCGACTGATGCAGCCGCTTGATTTCGACGCGCAGCTCCGAGCGTAGCTTGGCATCGAGGTTCGAGAGCGGCTCGTCGAACAAGAACACATCGACGTCGCGCACCAAGGCGCGGCCGATCGCGACGCGCTGGCGCTGACCGCCCGAAAGCTCGGCCGGCTTGCGCTTCAGAAGCGGCTGGATCTGCAGGATCTCGGCAGCCCGCGCGATGCGCTTGTTGATCTCGTCCTGCGGCACCTTGGCAACGCGCAGGCCGAAAGACAGGTTCTTCTCGACCGTCATCTGCGGGTAGAGGGCATAGGACTGGAACACCATGCCGATGCCGCGATCCTTGGGTTCTTCCCAGGTGACGTTCTTGTTCTTGATGAAGATCTGCCCCTCGGTGATATCGAGCAGGCCGGCAATGCAGTTCAACAAAGTCGATTTGCCACAGCCCGACGAACCGAGAAGCACCAGGAATTCACCGTCATTGATCTCGAGGTTGAGGTTCTTCAGAACGGTGACCGCGCCGAAATCGAGCGAGAGGTCTTTGATGGAAACGCTACTGTTCATGGATCACCCCTTCACTGCGCCGGCGGCGATGCCGCGGACGAAGAGTCGCCCGGACACGAAATAGACGATAAGTGGAACAAGACCGGTGAGGATCGTTGCCGCCATGTTGACGTTGTATTCCTTCACGCCCTGGACGGAATTGACGATATTGTTGAGCTGGACGGTCATCGGATAATATTCGGGCCTGGTGAAGACGACGCCGAACAGGAAGTCGTTCCAGATGCCTGTGACCTGCAGGATCATGGCAACGACGAAGATCGGCAATGACATGGGCAGCATGATGCGCAGGAAAATCTGCCAGAAGCCGGCGCCATCGATACGCGCGGCCTTGAAAAGCTCCACCGGCAGCGATGCGAAATAATTCCGGAACAACAGCGTCAGGATCGGCATGCCGAAGATGCTGTGCACGAGGATAAGTCCGGTCAGCGTACCGTAGATGCCAATTTCGCGTAGCACGATGACAATCGGATAGATCATCACCTGATACGGTATGAACGCCCCGATCACCAGGATCGAAAAGAACAGATCGGCTCCCTTGAAGCGCCAATTGGCAAGCGCATAGCCGTTGACCGAGGCAATCGCGATCGACAGGATCGTCGACGGCACGGTGATGCGCACGGAATTCCAGAAGCCGCGGGAAAGGCCGTCACAATTGAGGCCCGTACAAGCCGTTGCCCAGGCTTTTACCCATGGTTCGAAAGTGATCTCGAGCGGCGGCGAAAAGATGTTGCCGAGCCGGATTTCCGGCATCCCTTTCAGCGACGTGACGATCATCACATATAGCGGCAACAGGTAATAGGCCGCGGCGACGAAGAGCGTACCGTAGAGCATGATATTGCGGCCGGAAATCACCCGGCGCGGCTTGCGGCCACTCGGTCCGGAGAGCGTCTTCTCCGTCAAGGCAGCACCGCCGTTTACATTCTTGAGAGTAACAGGATTAGACACGTTTGCGCCCTCCGCCGAATTCCAGATAAGCCCAGGGGATGACGATGATCGCGACGGTCACCAGCATCATGGTGGAAGCAGCAAACCCTTGACCGAGGTTCTGCGCCTGGAACATGTAGTCGTAGACGTATTTCGCCGGGACTTCCGACGCGATGCCAGGTCCGCCGCTCGTTTGCGCGACGACGAGGTCGTACACCTTGACGATACCGCTGGCGATGATGACCAGTGTGGTGATGAAGACGGGGCGCATCATCGGAATGACGATGAAAAGATAGGTCCGCCACATCGGAATCCCATCCACGCGCGCCGCTTTCCAGATATCTTCGTCAATGCCGCGCAGGCCTGCGAGCATCAGGCACATCACGAGCCCCGTACCCTGCCAAAGAGCTGCTATCAGCACACCGTAGATGACAATGCTCGGGGTATAGAGCGGATCGAAAGTAAATGTCGTCCAACCGAGCGAGCGCACCACGGACTGGATGCCGAATTCGGGGTTAAGCAGCCACTGCCAGACGAGGCCGGTGACGATGAAGGAGAGAGCGAAGGGATAAAGAAAAATCGTGCGGAAGGTGTTTTCGAACCGGATCTTCTGGTCCATCAGCGCAGCCAGCACGAAGCCGATGACGAGACTGAAGATCATGGAAAGAATGCCGTAAACGGCAAGATTCTCAATGGACACGACCCAGCGCGGCGCCGCCCACAAACGGTGGTATTGGTCCAGCCCGACGAAGCTGAGACGTGGCAGCAGCTTTGAATTGGTGAAGGAATAAACCACTGTCCAGATCGTGCCGCCGAGGAAGATGACGACGGCCGTCAGGATCATTGGAATGGATGCAATCTTCGAATTCAGATTGCGCAGAAATTGATTTGGCCGGCCGGCTTTCGCATGACCCGTCATTGTAGCTCCTTCTAACGCGCGATTGCTTCGACGATCAGGAACTCTGGGCCATGACCCGATCTCGGTTCCTGTCGCTTCCTCCTCATCCACGGCCAAACGTCACGTCCTTGTGGGTCCGCCGCGTAAGGGGCGCCGTAACCAGCCGGATCACAGGACGTGTCCCGACCGTGATACCGACCCGCAACGCGAGGCCGGCATCACTACAGCGAGAAGATAGAGATCAATCAGCAGCAGCGATGATCTCGACGAAGCGTTTCTGGGCAGCTTCCGGCGTCATCGAAGGATTGGCGAAGAACTCGGAGAACAGATCTTCTTTCTGCTTCTGGCTGTCGGCAGAAAGAAGCTGGTCCGTGCCCTGGATCACGTTACCCTTCTTCAGAATTTCCAGGCCTTTCTTCATGCAGTCGTTGGCTGCTGTGAGGTCCACGTCGCCGCGCACCGGCAGCGAACCCTTCTTCAGGTTGAAGGCAACCTGGGTCTTCGGATCGAGAAGCGTCTTCGCGAGCGCATCCTGAGCCTTCGACTTGGCCTCATCCTTCAGCAGCGGGAAGTAGAATGCGTCGCCGCCTGTGGAAATGACTTCATTGACACCGAGGCCGGGAAGGCAGGTATAGTCCGTGCCGGCCTTCTGGCCTGCCAAGGCGAACTCACCCTGTGCCCAGTCTCCCATGATCTGGCCGCCGGCCTTGCCGGTGATGACCAAGTTCGTGGCCTGGTTCCAATCCTGAACGTTGGAGCCCTTGGACATCTTGCGTGCGTCATCGGCAGCCTTGAAGACCTTGGCAATCTCCGGTCCGGCAGCGACTTTCGCATCCTTGTCCTTGAACACTTTCTCGAAGTTATCCTTGCCGGCGATGGCGACCATCAAAACGTCAAAAGCACCTGCCGCCTGCCATGGCTGGCCACCGACAGCGAGCGGAACGATGCCTGCCTTTTCCAGCGCAGGAGCGGCGGCAACGAATTCATCCCAATTCTTCGGAACCGGAACACCGGCCTTCTTGAAAGCAGCATTCGAAAGCCAGAGCCACTGCCAGGAATGGATATTAACCGGCGCGCAATAGATCTTGCCGTTGATCGTGCAGGAATCAAGCAGGCTCGACGGACGAATGATGTCCTTCCAATGCTCCTGCGTCGCGACGTCGGTCAGATCGCGCATCAGGCCGGCCTGCACCAACTCCTCGGCCTGACGACCGTGGTTGAACTGGGTGGCACCCATGGGATCGCCGCCGGTGATGCGGCTGATCATGATCGGACGAGCAGTGCCGCCCGAGCCGGCGATCGCACCATCGACCCAATGATTACCGGTCGCGTCGAACGCCTTTGCCAATTCCGCCACGGCGGCAGCTTCACCACCGGACGTCCACCAATGCGTTACCTCAAGATCAGTTGCCTTGGCCGCACCAAGCGGCAATGCAACTGAAGCGGCCAGCACAGCGGCCATCAAACGAATATTCATGAGTTCTCCTCCCTCACTGAAACGTTGCCGGAAAAACGTAGTCGAATCATTTTCAACGCGCAACCGCTCGCTCACAAATTTTTTCAGCAGGCTCAAATATAGCACCTCGAATTATATACCTTCTTTCGAATAAGCCAAAACGCCTACCATTCATCCCACCATTCGCAAGGATCTGGGAAATTTAAGTTGCTGATTACATTTATCTATTTTTGACATCATCAGCCGAACACCTAAAACCTTCTCGAGTATCTGCAAATTTTGGAAAAAGGATGCGGATTAAACCGTCGCATATATTAGTTTTCTCGACATGAGAAAAAGTGCTCGACTTTTCCACTGTATCGTTACAGATTTTCGAGACGAGGAAGGAGTGACCACATCACAAATATGCTTGCGGCGCTGCTGCGGGCACTATAAGCGGTCGGTCGCGGGAGGCAGCATTGCAGGATATGGACAGTAAGAAGATTTCCGGCAGCAGCACAGCGCAGTCTACACATGAACGGCCGACGCTCAAGACGATCGCCTTTATGACCGGGCTTGGGATAACCACCGTCTCTCGCGCCTTGAAAGATGCTCCTGACATCGGCGCCGAGACCAAGCAGCGGGTGCGCATGGTCGCGCGGCAATTGGGATATCATCCCAATCGCGCCGGCGTACGTCTCAGGACCGGAAAGACCAATGTTATCGCCCTGGTCCTAAGCATGCACGAAGACATCATGGGCTTTACCAGCCAGATCGTCTTCGGCATTTCCGAGGTTCTGGCCGGTACTCAATATCATCTGGTCATCACGCCGCATTCGCTTAGCAAGGACTCACTGGTTCCGATCCGCTACATCCTGGATACTGGCTCGGCTGACGGCGTCATCATATCGCGCACCGAACCCAACGATCCGCGCGTCGCGCTCATGCATGATCGTGGCATGCCTTTTTCCACGCATGGACGGACGGATATGGGCATCGTGCATCCCTTCCATGATTTCGACAACGAAGCCTTCACGCACGAAGCCGTGCAGGCGCTGGTTGCCAAAGGACGGCGTCGCTTGGCGCTTCTGCAGCCCTCCAGCAAGCTGACCTACTATTCGCATACCCGCATCGGCTTCCAGGCGGGTTTGCGTCAATATGGTGCGGAGGAGATCTCGCTCGGGATTACCACGGACAACACCCTTGCCGATATCAAGGACACGGTCGAAGCATTGATGCGCTCTCCACATGCACCCGATGGTTTCATCTGCTCCAGCAGTGGCGGCGCTATTGCCGTCAATGCCGGAATCGAGGCCGCTGGTTTTCGTCTCGGGCGTGACATCGACATGGTCGCCAAGCAATCGACCGATGTCTTGAGCTGGATCAGGCCCGATATCATTGCGGCGTCGGAAGACTTTCGTCATGCCGGCCGCGAGCTCGCCAAGGCGGTCATCGCACGCATCGACGGCGTGGAACCCGAGCTTCTGCAAAGCATCAGCCCGCCCGTCTGGTCAAACGGCTGATAAGGAAAAGGCCTGCAGGGTTTCACCGGCAGGCCTTTTGATCATCGTATCTGGCTGCTCTATCAGGCTGTAGCACCACTGCCCCATGGGCCGTGGTGAATATCCTTGCCGTCGACACGGTCGAAGCCGTGAGCGCCGAAGAAGTCGCGCTGAGCCTGGATCAGGTTGGCGGTGCCGCGCGCCTGGCGATACGCGTCGAAATAGGTCAGCGCAGAAGCAAGCGCGGGAACCGGCAGGCCGGCAGCCGTCGCAGCCGAAACGATTCGGCGCAGCGACGGGATCGATTCCTTGACCATCTCTGCAAAGGCCGGAGTAACGATCAGGTTCGCCGCATCCGGCGTCTTCGTGAAGGCGCTGGTGATCTCATCGAGGAACTGTGAGCGGATGATGCAGCCGGCACGCCAGATCTTGGCGATGACGGGCATCGGCAGCGACCAGTTGAACTCCTTCGAAGCCTCGGCCATGACGGCAAAGCCCTGCGCGTAGGCGCCGATCTTGGCAGCAAAAAGCGCCAGTTCCAGATCCTTCAAGAGGTCGGGGCCGAAGGCGATCGGGAACTTGTAGTCCGGCGTGCCGAAGATCTTCTCGGCGGCCTCGCGCTGGCTCTTGATGGCCGAGAGGCTGCGGGCGGCAACGGCGGCTTCGATGGCGGTTGCAGGAATGCCCATGTTCTGGGCTTCGATAACCGACCACTTGCCTGTGCCCTTCTGGCCGGCTTTGTCGAGAATGACATCAGGCATGGCGCTGCCGGTTGCGGGATCCTTCGCGGCCAGAACTTTCTCGGTGATCTCGATGAGATAGGAGTTGAGGCGACCCTTGTTCCATTCGCCGAAGATCGAGCTGATATCGGCGGCGCTCTTGCCAAGGCCGTCGCGCAGGATGCCGTAGATTTCGGCGATCATCTGCATATCGGCATATTCGATGCCGTTGTGGATCGTCTTGACGAAGTGACCGGCGCCGTCATTGCCGAGCCAGGCAACACACGGATCGTTATTGTACTTCGCCGCAATCGAAGTGAGCACCTTCTCGACGCGCTTGTAGGACTCTTCCGTGCCGCCGACCATGATGGAGGGGCCGTGACGCGCACCTTCCTCCCCGCCGGACACGCCCATGCCGATGAAGGTCAGGCCGGTATCCTTGAGGCGGTCGAAGCGGGCGATCGTGTCGCGAAAATTGGCATTGCCGGCGTCGATCATGATGTCGCCCTTGTCCAGATAGGGCTGTAGCGCCGCCATCTGCTGGTCGACCGGCTCGCCGGCCTTGATCATGATGATGATCGGCCGTGGCGGACGGATTGCCTCGACGAACTCCTCGATCGTCTTGCAGGGAATGATCTTGTCCTTGAGTGCGCCCGCATTCGCGTAGAATTCATCCGTTACCTGCGGAGTACGGTTGAACACTGCAATCTTGTTGCCTTTTTCAGCGATGTTGAGCGCCAGATTCGATCCCATTACCGCGAGACCGATCAGCCCGATTTCTGCCTTTTCCACGACAATCCTCCAATGAACCGTTCACTGCGCTCAGCCCACCCTGAAGACGCAGCAACATCCGATGTGACGCAATGCCGCCAGCGCTTGGCGCGACAGGCGGCAGCCCTGCGTTGGGGCTGTTGTTGCACTCCGGGCAGAAAACGGCAAGCCTCCGAAAGCCGTGAATCGTTCCCTTTGCAGGACTGTGCAACAATGTTGCCGAATTGGCGATTCATTCGCGTGCGAACCCTGGCTTGTTCAGCAGGCCTCAGTCCCTTGATGGTGATATAGAGGAGGAAAACACCATGTCGACCATGAATGCGAAGATCGTACATATCTCCATCGATCGCGACTGGAGGGAGGTCTACAGCTACGCCAGTCGTCCGGAAAACATGCCTTTCTGGGCCTCAGGTCTGGCATCCGGGCTGACGCAGGATGGCAATGATTGGATCGCCGAAGGCACGCTCGGCACTGCCCGGGTTCGGTTCTCGCCTCGCAATGACTTTGGTGTCATCGACCACTGGGTAACGCTGGAATCTGATCTGCAGGTCTACAATGCCTTGCGCATCGTGCCGAACGGCGATGGTTGCGAGGTCATGTTCACCCTGCTCCAGCTACCGGGCATGGAGACAGAGCAATTCGCGGCCGATGCCGCGCATGTCATGCGGGATCTGAAGACGCTGAAGGAGTTGATGGAGCGCTGACCGCCCTTACAGCGAGCGCAACGTCCAGTCGACGAGTTCGCCTGTCACACCTGCAAATGCGGCATCGAGCGCCCGCACGAAATCGGGATTGCTGCCACCGCTGACCGGCACGACCTTCCGGAACACGTTCTGGGCCTTCACCGTACCGGTGCGATCGTTCAGGATCTTTTCGGAGATTTCGACGATTGCCGTCTTGTGGCCGCCGGACGCATTGATCTCGAAGGAGCGGATATCGGTGACGATCTGATAGTCGATCGCAAGCCCCTGCCCGGGTACGCCGACGCCACCGAGCTTGCCGGTATTCTCGAAAGCCTCGACAAGTTTCGATTGCACCATTCTGCTCAGCTTGTCGCTCCATTGCGATTTGCCGAGATATTGGATTTCCGAGCCCGAGACGCGAATGACGATCTGATTGCTGTCCAGAGCCTGCAGCGCGGTCGGCGGCGGGATGAGGATCTGGCGGCTTTTGACCGAAGGTCCATTCGTCTTCGCCGACGCGGAAAGATCGTAGGTATCATTGTTGGAAGAGGTTCCACAGCCTCCCAGCAAGGCCGCGAGCAACGGCAACGCGATCACAGCTTTCCACACCTGATGACGCTCACTCGACACGCAACCGACCATATTTCGCTTATCCCCTGGAGACCAGATATCGCTCTTCATCAATGCCGCGCGCGGCCGTCGTAAGTCTTGACCGTATCCCCGCCGAAAATCAGTCGTTGCGGATTGCGATCGAAATTAGTGATTGTACTATTCAGATTGTCAACCGTGCCCCGCATGTCGTTGATGAGGGTCTGGGCGTCGCGCAAGCCGCTGCTGGAAAATTTCTGCAGATTGTCGGCGATCGGCCCGATGCGGGAATTGAGATTGTCCGCCATCTTCTTGAAGGATTCGAGCGTGTCCTTGGCTTCTGCAAACAGCGACTTGGTGCTGTCGTCGCCGAGCAAGGAATTGACCTTGGTCAGGATGCCGTCGACCTTGCCGGACGCCGCATTGAGCTTGGTCGAAATCTCGCGGGCATTGGCAATCGTCTGATCGATATCCTGCTGATGTGAGGCAACCGAGTTGGCGACATCCCGGATCGATGCGACCGCGGTACGAGCCTGTTTCGTCACATCGGCAATATCGTCAACCGATCCCTTGATCTTGGCAGGATCGATCTGCGCGACGATCGCATCGACCCGATCCAGGGTCTTTTGAGCGTTCTGACCAAACGTCGTATAGGTGTCGGCCGTCTGCTTGAAACTTGCAATCGTCGCCTTTAGGTCGGTCGTCGCATCGGCGACATTGGCCGTGATCTTGTCGGCATTGGCGATGACGTCGTTGACCTTCTGGGCATCGACAGCGCGCACCAGCTTTTCGATCGCATCCAACGTCGAGTCGACGCGGACCGAGACCGTCTTGAAGGTATCGGAAAGCTGGCCGACGCTTGCAAGGAACTTGTCGATATTGTCGGAATTGTCAGCAATCGCCTTGGAGAATTTCTGCGCATTGCGCACAGTATCCGTCAGCGGCCCGCGCGAATCCGAGACGAAGCCCTGGATGTCGCCGATCGTGTCGTTGGCGCGGTTCAGGATCTTGTCGGCCGTCGTCAACAGATTAGTCACGCTCGACTGGTCTGCGAGCAATACCGCCCGCTTGCCCGTGTCGATCGAGCGCTTGAGGATATTTTCGTCGCTGTTGCGACCGCCGGAAAGCTCGATATAGGCCGCACCCGTCAGGCCCTGGATCTCAAGAATGGCCTTGGTCGAGGTGTAGACCGGCGCATCGGCGCGCACCTGCGTGAAGGCGAGAGAATAGTTCGGGTCGTCGGCATCGATCGAAAGGCCCTGCACCGAACCGACCTGAATACCGTTGAAGCGGACCGGCGAGCCGACGCTCAAACCATTTGCGGAGCCCGGAATGCGCACGACGAGCTCGACCATCGGACCGCCCCGGCCGTATTCCGCCATCCAGTAGACGAAGCCGAAGGCGGCAGCGATGACAACCAGCGTGAAGAACCCGACGATCGTGTAATTGGCTTTGGTTTCCATTGTCTCCAGTCACTTCTCGCGGCTGTGGGCGCCTGCGCCTTTGTCGTCGTTGTGCCCTCTGATGTCCTCGCGCGGCACGATCGAGCGTGCGCGCTTGCCCCTGAAGTAGGATTGCACCCAGGGGTCATCACAGGCGAGCATGTCCTCAACCGTGCCTTCCACCAATACCCGCTTCTGTCCGAGAACAGCAATACGGTCACAGACGGAAAACAGGCTGTCGAGGTCGTGAGTCACCATATAAACGGTCAGGCCAAGCGTGTCGCGCAGCTTGGCAATCAATTCGTCGAACTCCGACGCACCGATCGGATCGAGGCCCGAGGTCGGCTCATCGAGGAAAACGAGGTCGGGATCGAGCGCCAAGGCTCTGGCCAGCGCCGCACGCTTGATCATGCCGCCCGAGAGCTCGGAAGGATATTTGTCGGCGGCATCAGCGGCGAGACCCACCATGCTGATCTTCATCAGCGCAAGCTCGTCCATCATCTCTTTCGGCAGGTCCAGATATTCCCGCATCGGTACCTGGATGTTTTCCTTGACCGTCAGCGAGGAAAACAGTGCACCTTGCTGAAAGAGCACGCCGAGCCGCATGTCGAGCCGATTGCGATCCTCTTCGTCGAGCTTATCGTAATCTTCGCCGAGGATCTCGATCTTGCCCGATCGGCGCGGCAGGAGCCGCAGCACAGTGCGCAGCAGCACGGACTTACCCGCGCCGGAAGCGCCAACGAAACCGAGAATTTCGCCGCGATAGATATTGAGGTTCAGCTTATCTAGAACCACTTTCGAGCCGAAAGCCACGGTGACATCCCGTGCCGACAGCACGATGTCCCTGCCCTGCTCATCCTTTTCCAACGGAATTTCCGAGTGAAGCGCGCTCATCGTTATCGTCCCTCAGAAATCGATTGCCGCATAGAACATGGCGAAAAGCCCGTCCATGAGGATAACGACGAAGATCGACTTCACCACCGATGACGTCACGTGCTGACCGAGAGATTCGGCACTGCCTCCCACCTTCAATCCTTCAACCGCAGCGACGATGCCGATGACCAGCGCCATGAACGGCGCCTTGATCATGCCTGAAATGATCGTCGAAAGGCTAACCGCCTCATGAAGGCGCGAGATGAATGTCGCAAACGTGATGCCGGAATAGGCCCAGGACACCAATGCAGCGCCAAAGAGCGCGGCAAAGTTGGCAATAACCGTCAGCAGCGGCAAGGCCACCGTCAGCGCCACCAGCCGGGGAAAGATGAGCACGCCGACGGGGTTCAGGCCCATAACCTTCAGCGCGTCGACTTCCTCGCGCATCTTCATGGAGCCGATTTCGGCGGTAATCGCGCTGCCGGAACGGCCGGCAATCATGATCGCGGTCAGAAGCACGCCGATTTCGCGCAGTTGCAGGATGCCGACCAGATCGACCACGAAGATTTCCGCGCCGAAATAACGCAGCTGGAAAGCGCCTTGCTGGGCGATGATCGCGCCGATCAGCGACGACATCAGCAGGATGATCGGAACGGCGCGCACCGCCATATGATCGATCTGATTGACGATCGAGGCTGGCGAAACGCCGCTGCCGCGGCCAAACTTGAGCTGCCCCCCGCGCACGGCCGAACCCAGTATATACATGGCGGCAATGAGATTGCCCCAGATATCGTAGACGCTTTCGCCGATAGGCGCGAAGACACGCTCTGCCCATGATTTCCTCGGCTTCGCCGCTGCTGCCTCATCGTCCGGATGCGCGTCGAAAGTCGTCAGCAATTCGTCGATATGCGGATTGGAACCCTCGATCGTAACCTGAGCCTTGTGC
This sequence comes from Rhizobium sp. BK312, assembly GCF_014193605.1. NCBI lineage: Bacteria > Pseudomonadati > Pseudomonadota > Alphaproteobacteria > Hyphomicrobiales > Rhizobiaceae > Rhizobium > Rhizobium sp. BK312. The sequence continues at coordinate 202,582 of NZ_JACHZP010000001.1, forward strand.
GCTTCCTGGCTTTCCTTCAGCCGGCGGATCAGCAGCGCACCCGCTGTATCCACATCCGAAAGACCGGAAAGATCGATCACGACGTCGCCGCCGGAGCTTCGCTTGGACAGCTGCTCGATCTGTCGCAGCACGCCATGCACATTGGCGCTGCGCCAATTGCCTTGCAGCCGATAGCGATGGCCTGCGCCTTCGGGCGCATCATCGATCTTGGGTGCGTCGGACCTTTGCTCGGCTGCTTTCAAACTCATGCGTCTTTCAAATCTGGCACAACATACGCCGACTCGGTGAGCCCGCTTGGTCAATGCTTAATACACCGACTACGCGTGGAATTTCCATCTCGCGCCGACGCCAACTTATGTCACGGCTTTTTGATATCCAAATGAATTTGTTGCACCGCATCAGGATACGCCGTGAGCGCCGCCGCCGATTGCCGGCGTCCTGGCCTGCAGCCCGTAGGCGAAAATGACCATGACCAGCCCGAAGGCTGCAATGCCGGCCATGACATAATAGCTGGCAAGGTCAAGCCAGGCATAGAGATAGCCGGATGCAAGGGTCATCAACCCTAAGAACATGCCGTTGTAAAAATAATACGCCCCCTGGGCCGATGATTCCTGCGTTTCGTGCACTGAGGCCACTATGCGACGCTGAATGCCTGTGTGGACGCAGGCATAGGTACAGGAATGAAAACACTGCAGGATGAAATAGCCGAAGAAGCCGAAATTGATCGGAAACAGGATCCAGCGCAAAATACACATGGTCGCGCCGAAAAAGATCAATGTCCAAGCGCTGAACCGCCGACTAAGCTTCTTCGACAGGAAGAAAACCATCACCTCAGCCGCAACGCCGATGCTCCATAGGACAGCAATTTGCGCGCCGGAAAAGCCAAGCCTATGCCAGTAGATCGATGCAAACGTATAGAGCATCGCATGGCTCGATTGCTGGATCGACACGCCGATCATGGTGATGAGCAAGTGCGGCGAGCGCAGATTTCCGGTCGGAGATTGCAGATTGATCGGCAGGTTGCGCCGACGCGTCGGCCCGATGCGCGGGGCGAAAAACCCCATCAGTGTCGTCAGAATGAATCCGGCCACCATTACGGGCAAGACAGTGGTGCCGCCCCATATGCCGATCAGCTGGCCGCCGAGAAGGGTCGCCAGGATGAATGTGATCGATCCCCAGACCCGCATGGAGCCATAGTCGAAGCCCCAGCGGCGCACGCCCGACATGGCGATCGACTCAACCACCGGCACATAGGGCGCGTAGGTGGCCCCCTGAATGCCGTAGACCAGAAGCACCGGCCAGAAGTCGCTCGTCCAATAGAGCGCGACAGCCGTCAACAGCGACAGTGCACCCGACCATAGCAACACATCCGCCCGCTCCGTCATATGATCGGCAAGCACCGCGATGATGGGAGTCACGAGCACCCGCACGACCATGGGAATGGCGAGCACCAGGCCGATCTCATGGTCATTGAAATTCAGCCCCGCCAGCCAGACGGGGAAAAACGGCAGGGCAATTCCGTTGACGAACAACGGAGCGCAGTAGGACAAGGCAGTGCGCAAGCGGAAATATGGAGGCGCACCCTCGCCCTGGAAGGACTTGATCGCGGGAATCATGACAGACCTGAAGGGAACTTATCCGTCCCTATCACGCTATCAAGAATACGACTATGGCGAGAAATGGCCAAACCGTACCGTTTCGGAAAAACCGAAGCTGTAGGCGTTCAATAATTATGACAAGCTATTAGCAAGCATGTGAACAGGCGCAGAATTATGCTGCCTGTGCCCCGAGTGCCCGCGGCATTTCCTCGACAGGCGAGCCAACCGGTTCCGTCTCGAGAATATTCTGCCAGGTAATCAGCTCGAACGTGCCGTCTTCGTGTTCGGCAATCGCCGTGCAGCTTTCCACCCAGTCGCCCGTGTTGATGTAACGGATCCCATCAAGATCCTCGATCACGGCATGGTGGATATGGCCGCAGATGACGCCATCGGCATCGTTGCGCTTGGCCTCTTCGGCGACGACACGCTGAAATTCGCCGATGAAATTGACGGCGTGCTTTACCTGCAGCTTCGCCCAGGCCGAGAAGGACCAGTATGGCATGTTCAGGCGGCGGCGTACCGCTGCAAGGCCGATATTGATCAAGATTGCCATGTCATAGGCCCAATCGCCGAGATAGGCGAGCAGGCGGGCGTTACGGACGACCACATCGAATTCATCGCCATGCAGCACGAGATATTTCTTGCCGTCGGCCGTTTCATGCATGGCGCGCTGCGCCACCTCGATGCCGCCGAAATGCATGCCGGGGAAGTCACGCAGGAATTCGTCGTGATTGCCGGGGATATAGACGATGCGCGTGCCCTTGCGCGCCTTGCGCAGGAGCTTCTGGACTACGTCGTTGCAGTGCTGAGGCCAATACCAGTTTCGCTTCAGTCTCCAGCCATCCACGATGTCACCGACCAGAAAGATGGTATCGGCTTCGTGATGACGGAGAAAGTCGAGCAGGTAGTCCGCCTTGGCGGCCTTCGAGCCGAGGTGCACGTCAGAAATGAATAGCGTTCGGAAATGCCGGGGGTCCATGTTTTCATTCACGAACTATATGTCCGTGCCCTATCCTACGTTGGCTATTCCAAAACCAGACTCGTGTTTCAGGAAGATGACAATCCCTGTGCTTGACGGCTCAGCCACGAGCGCAGCGTTCGATCCAAGGGACGCGCGCCGCTCAATTCTTGCAAAAAAGGCAATTCAGTTTTGTCACGACAAAAACGCTTTGTGACCTCAATTGCATACTGTGAAGGCGAAGCGATTGATGTATGCAGAAGACTCAAAGCGCAGGCAGGAATGGAGACCGAGAGATGGATACGCACGACACTTCGAAAAAAGCCGAAAACATGGCGAGTGGCGATTTCGACGAACAGGCGCTCTATTTCCATCGCTATCCCCGCCCCGGCAAGCTTGAAATCCAGGCCACCAAGCCGCTCGGCAACCAGCGCGATCTGGCGCTTGCCTATTCGCCCGGCGTCGCCGCGCCCTGTCTTGCCATTCGCGACAACCCGGAAACGGCCGCTTATTACACGTCCCGCGCCAATCTCGTAGCGGTGATTTCCAACGGTTCGGCGGTGCTCGGCCTCGGCAATATCGGCCCGCTCGCTTCCAAGCCAGTCATGGAAGGCAAGGCCGTTCTCTTCAAGAAATTCGCCGGCATCGATGTCTTCGACATTGAAATCGCAGCCCCGACGGTCGATGAGATGGTCAACACCGTCTCGGCGCTCGAACCGACCTTCGGCGGCATCAATCTCGAAGACATCAAGGCGCCGGAATGCTTCGACGTCGAGCGCCGCCTGCGCGAGAAAATGGAAATTCCGGTCTTCCACGACGATCAGCACGGCACCGCCATCATCGTCGCCGCCGCCATCCTCAACGGACTGGAACTGGCCGGCAAGAAAATCGAAGAGGTCAAAATCGTCGCCTCCGGCGCGGGCGCGGCGGCGCTGGCCTGCCTCAACCTGCTCGTCATTCTCGGCGCCAGGCGCGAGAACATCTGGGTCCATGATATCGAAGGCCTGGTCTATAAGGACCGCAACGTCCTGATGGACGAGTGGAAATCCGTCTACGCTCAGGACAGCGACAAGCGTGTGCTGGCCGAATCCATTCCGGGCGCCGACGTCTTCCTCGGCCTCTCCGCCGCCGGCGTGCTGAAGCCCGAACTGCTGGCGCAGATGGCCGAAAAGCCTCTGATCATGGCGCTCGCCAACCCGACGCCGGAAATCATGCCGGACCTCGCCCGCGCCGCCCGCCCCGACGCGATGATCTGCACCGGCCGCTCGGACTTCCCGAACCAAGTCAACAACGTCCTCTGCTTCCCCTATATCTTCCGCGGTGCGCTCGATTGCGGCGCCAAGACGATCAACGAAGAGATGAAGATGGCCGCCGTGCGCGCCATCGCCGCGCTTGCGCGCGAGGAGCCTTCCGATGTTGCGGCTCGGGCCTATACCGGTGAAACTCCGGTCTTCGGGCCGAATTACCTGATCCCCTCACCCTTCGACCCGCGCCTGATCCTGCGCATTGCGCCGGCCGTGGCAAAGGCAGCCGCAGACAGCGGCGTCGCGCTACGCCCGATTACCGATTTCGACGCCTATATGGACGAGCTCAACCGCTTCGTCTTCCGTTCGGGCTTCGTCATGAAGCCTATCTTTGCAGCCGCGAAGATTGCCGAGCGCAAGCGCGTCGTCTTTTCCGAAGGCGAGGACGAACGCGTGCTGCGCGCCGCCCAGGTTCTTCTTGAAGAAGGCACGGCCGTCCCGATCCTGATTGGCCGTCCTTCCGTCATCGAGACGCGCCTGAAGCGCTACGGCCTGAAGATCCGTCCGAATACCGATTTTGCCGTCATCAATCCGGAAGACGATCCCCGCTTCCGCGAATATGTCGAGCTTTATTTCTCGCTGGTCGGCCGCGCGGGCGTTATCCCCGAAGCAGCGCGCACCATCGTTCGCACCAACACGACTGTCATCGGCGCACTCGCCCTGAAGCGCGGCGAAGCCGATGCGCTCATCTGCGGCCTCGAAGGCCGTTATGAGCGTCATTTGCGCATCGTCCGCCAGGTCATCGGCAAGCGGCCGGACGTTCGTGATTTCTCGGCATTGAGCCTGCTCATTTCGCAGCGCGGCGCGACCTTCTACACCGATACCTATGTGACATTTAACCCGTCCGCCGAGGAAATCGCGGAATCCACGTGGCTAGCTGCCGAGGAAATCAAGCGTTTCGGCATCGAGCCGCGCGCCGCCCTCGTCTCGCATTCCAACTTCGGCTCACGGGAGTCGGAAAGCGCTACGAAAATGCGCGAAGCGCTGGCTCTCATTCGCAAGGCAGCGCCGGATCTGGAAGTCGATGGCGAAATGCATGGCGATAGCGCCATTTCCGAGAGCCTGCGCCGCCACGTTATGCCGGACAGCGCGCTTTCCGGCGAAGCCAATCTACTGGTCTTCCCCAATCTCGATGCGGCCAATATCACGCTCGGCGTAGTCAAGACGATGACCGATGGTCTGCATGTCGGTCCCATCCTGCTTGGGACGGCGCTTCCGGCCCATATTCTCTCGCCGTCGGTCACTTCCCGCGGCGTGGTCAACATGGCGGCGCTCGCCGTCGTCGAGGCCTCGCAGATCGCCTGATACTGCGCCTCGCAGCCGCCGTCAGAACGGCACCGCGCTTCATGCAATCGCGGTGCCGCCCATCTCCTGGCTATTGGCGGCTGCGAGCTGCAATTTCACGAAAATCCTCTCGAAATCCGTGCTTTTTCATGGATACGTTGTTAAGCCGCAGCGTGTAATCTTCAGCGAGTTGAAACCGCTTTCGAGAGCAGCACCGTGAACCGCGGCATAAAACACACTTCCATTGCCCTCTTTTCCCTGCTGACGGCCACGCCGGCCCTTGCGCAGGCCGATCTCTGCGACGAGCTGCGCGGCCGCTATGTCGACATCAATGAGGTGATCGGCGCCAGCCAGGAAACACGCCAGCTCTCGCGCGCCATCGTGCGGCAGAACCTGATGATCCGCCGGACGATGAGCGACCTGCGCAACCAGGGCTGCGCCGAAGGCGACGATGGCGTATTTGGCGGCCAAGACAATCAGGGCGTCTGCGATGACATCAGGCAATCGATCGATCAGATGCGGCAGGATCTCTCCCTGCTGATGGATCAGCGTGAGGAAAGCGTTGGCCGCGTCGATGCCGTAGCCATGCAGCGCCGGCAGTTGCTGGATACGATGCAGCGCAACGGCTGCAGCCTGCCGGCTTCGGCCACCCCGGATATCGTGATCGACACCCACACGAAGATGGATGCCTATGCGCCGCAGGAGCAGTCCCTGGCCAAGCCTGAAAGCTCCATTACCGTCATCGAAACGCCAAGGCTTCAGAAGAATTCGAGCCTCGAACAAAAGCAGGCGCCCGCGCCGGCGCCCAAGATAACACAGGCGCAGCCGCAGCAATTTCCGCCGGATCGGCCATACGATCCATCAGCCCATAAGGTGCGCCAGGTCGGCCCGCAATTCCTCGCGACCGACCAGGGCAGCATTGACCTCAAGCACCCGAAAGAAGCCGGGCCGCAGCCGACGCAATAATGCGCGGCCAGCCGTTTCTCATTTTCGCCTGACCCGCCCTGCTTCCAAGGTTTTATGCCGATGCCGACTGGCGCAACAGGGAGATGACGGACTCATCACCCGCCTCCTGCGCAAGATCGCGGTAAGATCGTCCGGAGGCGTCCCTGACCGAGCGATCCGCCCCCTTCGCCAGCAGGAAGCGCACCGCCTCGCCGCACCGATTGACGATGGCAAAGCCGAGCGGCGTCATCCAATCGCGATCGGTAGGCTGTCTACGCGAACGGAATTCACCGAAGCGTATATTCACCTGCTCGGGATGCTTATCGAGAATGGCAGCCAGCTGATCGATCTGGCCGAAGGCTGCAGCCGCAAAGATATCGAGCGGATGGGCTTTCAGAAACTCGACCATCTCATCCTTGCCGTTATATTCGGCCCAACCGATTGGCGGCGCATGAAAATTCGGATCGCGAACGGTGGTATCGGCTCCATGCGCGATCAGCAGTTTCGCCATCTCGATATGGCCATGCAGTGCCGCCTCATGCAGCGGCGTGCGGCTCGTCATCGCGTTAACGTCGAGGCCCAAAGCCAGCATGACGCGAACGGCCCGTAGATCATTTTTGCCGGCCGCCTCGTGGAGCATGGCGGGATGAGCTTTATGCATCGCTGCTACGATATTAAGATTGTTTCCGGCCTGCATCTGCTTGAAACTCATCATGATCTGCTCGGCGTCGATGTCACCCGCCTTAATCTGAAGATAGGCCCAATCCTCTAGCTTCAGGCGAACCGCGACGGCACCCTTCTGAATAAGGTATGCTGCCAGCTTGCTATCGCCACTTAGGAGAACCCATTCATAGGGAGTCCTGTCGTTAATGGGCTTGTTGACATCAGCACCATTTTCCACCAGCAGGCGCACCCGTTCGCCCAAGTGATGTTCCAGCGCCCAGGCAAGCTGATAGTCGAAAACGGTCTGCGAGTTCTCGACGAACTTGCCATCCTCACGCACGAGCCAATTGTTCTTATCCCCAGCGGACAAGCCATATTCGATCAGCAATTTCAGGCATGTATTGTCGGGTTCGAACATGCGGTTGTAGAGCGCCTGACTGTCATTCGCCTTTGCGCCAGCGTCGAGCAGCAATCGCGCGAATGCCACGCATTCCGGATGCTGAGGCTGGCGCTCCTTCCCGGCCTCGCCTTCGCCGAAGACGCCGGTCAAAACGGTGAAGCGATATTGACCGGCATCGAGGAAGAAGGCGTTGACATCGGCCCCACGCCTGACCAACTCGCGGGCTGCCGGCAGGCTGGAACGACCCGGCACGCGAGCATAGGCCGCGCACATCAGCGGAGTGAGATCATGCGGGCCGCCCCTGCGATCGAGAAGCTGTGGCTGACGATCGAGCCAGCGACTTACACGGTCGGCATCGCCAAGCGCAGCAGCGACGTGAATGCTTTCATCGGCAATCTCCGGATGAGCCTCCAGCAGTCGCAGCGCCTCATCGAAGCGCGCGGGATTGGCGGGAATATTGGCAAAGTAAGAAACCGTCGCCAGTGACAGGAAACGGTTGGCGACCTGGTCCCGTGGAACATGCTTACGATCGTCGCTTTCCAGATGCGCCTTGAGCTTCGTCCAGCTGGAAAAGCCGAATTCGCGGGCAAGAACAAGCTGAATGTCCTGCAATCCCACATCTGCGACGTCGGTAAAATAGGGCGCAACGCGGCTGCGCGCCGAAGCATCGCCGGCTTGAAGGGCCTTGAGGAAAGACTTGGCCTGTTTTTTCAGGGAATCGAGAGTGGCGTCGACAGCCAAAGAGCGCGTGGTCACGATAGACCTCCTTCCATTTACGTCCGGTATCCGCGCCCACAGACTGAAAAGAGGTGTGGCAGTCTCACTTCATATGCATCAGGTGGGCCTAGCCCTTCCCGCGGATCGGATGCGCCCTGAGAACGCATCCAGATCTATCGCGGCAGTTGCGGTCTGTCCAGAGCTCAGGCCGGCTCATAGCGGACGTAGGCGAACTCGTCCCCATCCGGTGACCAGTTCGGCACATTGATTGATCCCTGCCCGCCGAAGAGCTCGAACAGCGTCGTGAGATTGCCGCCATCCATGTCCATCAGCCGCATCCGCACATTGAGATCGCGCGGATGATCGAAGACGTCGGGATCGTAGGAGATCAGGACGACCTTGTCGTTTTTTGGCGACGGATGCGCGAACCAATTGCCGTAATTGTCGTCGGTCAGTTGCTGCAAGCCGGTGCCGTCGAGACGGATGCGCCAGATCTGCATGAGGCCGGTGCGGCTCGAATTGAAATAGATCCATTGCCCGTCGGCCGAATAGTCAGGTCCGTCATTACGGCCCTCGCCATGCGTCAGTCGGGTCTCTTCGCCACCATCGATCGAGATCGTATAGATATCGAAAACGTCGTTGCGGATGCCGCAATAGGAGAAGCGCTTCCCGTCCGGCGACCAACCGTGCCAATAGGACGGCAGATTGGTCGTCACCTGCTTTGGTGTGCCGCCCTCTGCGGGTAGAACATAGATGCAGGATTTACCATGCTGCGTCTTGTCGGAAATCGCGATCAGCGAACCATCCGGGGAAATGCCGTGATCGTTGTTGCACTGGGTCGCAAAGCCGGTATCGACCTGGGCGATGCCGCTGCCATCCAGCGGCAGCCGGTAAAGTAGGCCGTCGCCATTCAGCAGCAGATATCGGCCGTCAGGCGAATAGTTCGGCGCTTCGATCAGCTGGTCCGTTTGCCAGACGATCCGGTTTGCACCCGTACGGATATTATAGATCTCGACCGAGCTGCGCATTCTTCCTCTCCCTTGCCGCTGGATACCGCGATCAGCGATCGCGGAATCGGTTGGTGATCGGATAGCGACGGTCGCGACCGAAATTCTTCTTGGTGATCTTCACACCCGGTGCCGACTGGCGGCGCTTGTATTCTGCTAGATAAAGCAGGTGTTCGATGCGATGTACGGTCGCGACATCATGGCCCCGGGCCACGATCTCCTCCACCGACATCTCCTTCTCCACCAGGCATTCGAGGATATCGTCAAGCACCGGATAGGGCGGCAGCGAATCCTGGTCCGTCTGGTTAGGCCTCAATTCCGCCGAAGGCGCCTTGTCGATGATGTTATGGGGAATGACCTCACCCGAGGGGCCGAGCGCACCGGGGGGCACATGCAGGTTGCGCCAGCGCGACAGCGCATAGACCTGCATCTTGTAGAGATCCTTGATCGGGTTGAAGCCGCCGTTCATATCGCCATAAAGCGTGGCGTAACCGACAGACATCTCCGACTTGTTACCCGTCGTCACCACCATCGAGCCGAACTTGTTGGAGATCGCCATCAGAATGGTGCCGCGCGCGCGGCTCTGCAGGTTTTCCTCGGTGATGCCGCTTTCCGTACCTTCGAAGAGATCCGACAAGGCCGAAGTGAAGCCCGTCACTGGATCTTCGATCGGTACGATATCATAGCGGCAGCCGAGCGCCTTGGCGCAATCGGCCGCATCCTTCAATGAATCCTGCGAGGTGTAGCGATATGGCAGCATGACGGTGCGCACGCGTTCTTCGCCGAGCGCATCGACGGCAATCGCCGCACAGATCGCCGAGTCGATGCCGCCGGAGAGGCCAAGCACGACCGACTTGAAGCCGTTCTTGTTGACATAGTCGCGGAAGCCCAGCAGGCAGGCGCGATAATCCGCCTCCTCGCCTTCCGGAATATGGGCCATCGGGCCTTCGGCACAGTGCCAGCCATCGCCGTTCTTCTTCCAGGTCGTCACGGCAAGCGCGGTCTCGAACTGACTCATCTGGAAGGCCAGCGTCTTGTCCGCGTTGAAGCCGAAGCTGGCGCCGTCGAAAACCAGTTCGTCCTGGCCGCCGAGCTGAGCGGCGAAGATCAGCGGCAGGCCTGACTCAATCACCTGCCGCAAAGCGACCTGATGACGGACATCGACCTTGCCCCGATAGTAAGGCGAACCGTTCGGCACCAGCAGAATTTCCGCACCGCTCTCGGCCAGCGTCTCGCAGATGCCAAGATCATTCCAGATTTCCTCACAGATCGGTATGCCGATACGCACGCCCCGGAAATTAACAGGGCCAGAAATCGTCCCTTCATCGAAGACGCGCTTCTCGTCGAACTCGCCGTAATTTGGCAAATCGACCTTGTCTCTGATGAAGATGACTTTGCCACCATCCAACACCGCCACGGAATTGTAACGCCCGGTATCGTCCTGGCGCGGAAAACCTACGACGACGCCGGGGCCGCCATCGGCCGTATCCGCGGCCAGAGCCTCGACCGCTTTCCAGCAGGCGCGGATGAAGGCCGGCTTCAGCACGAGATCTTCCGGCGGATAGCCGGAAATGAACAATTCCGTCAGCAATACGAGCTGCGCGCCTTCGCGCGCGGCTTCGGCGCGGGCGTCACGCGCCTTGGCGAGATTGCCGGAGACATCGCCGACCGTCGGATTGAGCTGCGCGACGGCGATGCGAATGGTGTTGGTAATCTGGCTTTGCTCTGTCATGCCATACATTTAGCGATGCCATCTTCCTTCCGCAACCGCCTTCCTTCCCGCACACGCATCAAAGACCACGCCACCCGCATGGCGGTATTTTTGCCCGGAAAAATACTAAGTCAGCCTTACAAAGAAGACTTTGATCGCATTGATCATCGAATCCGCGCTGGCAGACACTCCCTTCATCGATGCCATGAATGCCGATGCTTTATTACGACATAAAGGACCCGATCTTCGACATTATCATGGACGGCGCGAATGACTGGGTGCGGCAGGTCGGATACTCCAAACCTCGGAGCGGCTAGCATGCGCTCTGGCCGCACAGCGGCAAACCGCCTCGTGATGTTTGATACCCTTCCCTCGTTGCATTTTTGCCCGTTGGTCGAATAGTTGCATTCAACGCCACTTGGACCTCGGAGCCCTCCCAATGCATAATCTTCCCAACTTCGTTCATCTGCATTTTGACAAGACAGCCGATCAACTCGGCGACATCGAAAAACGCGTTCTCAAAAAGGCGCACGAGCGGAAAGTCATCTCCACCGATGTCAATGCAGCTATCTCGGCGGAATCGTCCAGAGGAGAGCGTCTGGCTGATGGCATTGCCCGCGTTGGCGGTTCATGGTCCTTCATCACTGCCTTCCTGCTGTTTCTGGTCTTCTGGTGTATCGTCAACACGATCCTTCTCAGCACGAACGCCTTCGACCCCTATCCTTTCATCTTTTTGAACCTCGTCCTCTCCATGCTCGCCGCGATCCAGGCGCCGATCATCATGATGTCTCAGAACCGGCAGGCAGAAAGGGACCGCTTCGAGGCAGCCAAGGATTACGAGGTCAATCTCAAATCCGAGCTGGAAGTGCTATCGCTGCACCAGAAGATTGATATGCAGGTGTTGACCGAGCTCGCAGTGGTGCGGGAGGAGCTCGCCAAGCTCAGCAAGCTCGTTATCGAAAAAGGCAGTATCTGAGGGTCAATCGGAGGGGCCGGCCGTCAGCAATCCCGGTCGCCCCTGCCGATATTGCGGCAGTCCGTCGCTGATCTCGTAATAGTCGCCCTTGTCGGCACAATAGATGTGATAGGCTATCTTGAGACCGCTCGGCTGGTCGAACAGACCGGCCATGATCGATATTTCATCGGCGCTGTCGGCCACCCAAAACAGGGCCGAGCCGCAAGTCTTGCAAAAACCGCGCCGAGCGAATGTGCTGGCACGATACCAGGTAATCGCCTCTTCTCCCTCGATAACGAGATTTTCGCGCGCAACGTTGGTTGCTGCATAATAGAGACCGGTCTGCTTGCGGCACTGCGAACAATGGCAGGCGACGACCTCGCGCAATTTGCCGCGTGTCCTGAAACCTACGCTGCCGCAAAGGCAGGCTCCCGTGTGTTCGTCGCTCATCATTGCTCCCTTTATTTCAGGGCAGCCTTCCCGAGAACGGCACTCGGGTCAATTTCAAAGAAATGAAGCGTCTTTCAGCCGCGCTGATCGGTCCAGCCCAAAAGCAAACGGGCCGGTTTTCGCCGGCCCGTTCGATAGGTCATGAATAAGGCTTCACTCAGCCGTGAGCGCGCATACGCTTCTCGTCACGGCCGCCCTTCATACGCTCGGCGAGCAGGAAGGCGAGCTCGAGCGCCTGGTCGGCATTGAGGCGCGGGTCGCAATGCGTGTGATAGCGATCCTGAAGATCCTCGGCACCAACGGCGCGGGCACCACCCGTGCATTCGGTCACATCCTTGCCGGTCATCTCGATGTGGATGCCGCCCGGATGCGTGCCTTCGGCACGGTGGATCTGGAAGAAGCTCTCGACTTCCGACAGGATGCGCTCGAACGGACGCGTCTTGTAGTTGTTGAGCGTGATCGTGTTGCCGTGCATCGGATCGCAGGACCAGACAACCTTGCGGCCTTCCTTCTCGACGGCGCGGATGAGGCGCGGCAGGTTGTCGGCAACCTTGTCGTGCCCGAAACGGCAGATCAGCGTCAGGCGGCCGGCTTCGTTCTGCGGGTTCAGAATATCGATCAGATTAAGCAGATCGTCCGCCTGCAGCGAAGGCCCGCACTTCAGACCGATCGGGTTCTTGATGCCGCGGAAATACTCGACATGGGCATGATCGGCCTGGCGCGTGCGGTCGCCGATCCAGAGCATGTGGCCCGAGGTCGCGTACCAGTCGCCGGTCGTGGAATCGACGCGGGTGAAGGCTTCTTCATAGCCAAGCAACAGCGCTTCGTGGCTGGTGAAGAAATCGGTTTCGCGCAGGCTCGCATTGCTCTCGGCGGTAATGCCGATCGCGCGCATGAAATCCATCGTCTCGCCGATGCGATCGGCAAGCTTGCGGTAGCGTTCGCCCTGCGGGCTATCCTTGACGAAGCCGAGCATCCACTTCTGCACGTTTTCAAGGTTGGCGTAGCCGCCCATGGCAAAGGCGCGCAGCAGATTGAGCGTCGCAGCGGACTGGCGGTAAGCCATCAGCTGACGTTCCGGATTGGGGATGCGTGCGTCTTCGGTGAAATCGATGCCGTTGATGATGTCGCCGCGATAGCTCGGCAGCGAGATACCGTTCTGCGTTTCGATGTTCGACGAGCGCGGCTTGGCGAACTGACCGGCAATACGGCCAACCTTGACGACCGGCAGCTGCGCACCGAAGGTCAGAACGACAGCCATCTGCAGGAAGGCGCGGAAGAAGTCGCGGATCGTATCGGCGCCATGCTCGGCGAAGCTTTCGGCACAATCGCCGCCCTGAAGCAGGAAGCCATTGCCTTCGGCAACATTGGCAAGATGCGCCTTCAGACGACGGGCTTCACCGGCAAAAACGAGCGGAGGATAGGTTGCAAGCTGAGCTTCGGTCTCTGCCAGCGCTGCCTTGTCCGGAAAATCCGGCACCTGCTGGATCGGTTTCTGCCGCCAACTGCTCGGGGTCCAATTCTGTGCCATCTCACTCACCTGCTTGTGCGCTCGATCTTTCTCGGGCGGCCATCGTCGTAAATAACGCGCGCTTATAAACCTTTGCCGCCCGCTTGCAAAGGCGGGCAAACTACTGTGCGAATCTTTTATGGTGCAGCCGATATTTGCGTGAAAACGGGAGCGTTACACGCGCTCGCCATTGCGGATGCGGTAGCTTGGCGAATACATCGTCACCAATTCTTCCGCAGCCGTCGGATGGACGGCCATGGTGCAGTCGAAATCGTCCTTGGTGCAGCCGGCCTTCAAGGTTATGCCGAGAAGCTGTGCCATCTCGCCGGCATCGTGGCCGAGAATATGGGCGCCGATGACCTTGCGGTCCGCGGCATTGACGATCAGCTTCATGATCATCTTCTCGGCTCGGCCCGAAAGCGTCGCCTTCATCGGCCGGAACTGGGCGCGATAGACCTCCAGTTCAGGATAGCGCTTGGCAGCATCCTCCTCGGTCAGGCCGACGGTACCGATCTCCGGCTGCGAGAAGACGGCCGTCGGGATGAGTTCGTGGTCCGGCCGGGTCGGATTGTCCTTGTAGACGGTCTCGATGAAGCACATGGCCTCGTGGATAGCGACGGGCGTCAGCTGTACCCGGTCGGTGACGTCGCCGAGAGCGAAGATATTCGGAACGGAAGTCCGCGAATATTCGTCGACGACAACGGCGCCCTGCTCGTTGATCGCGACGCCGGCGGCCTGAAGCCCGAGATTTTCTGTATTCGGCGTACGGCCGAGCGCCAGCATGACGGTATCGACCGTCAGCGCCTTGTCGTTCTTCGTCCGAACGCTGAGCCTGCCCTCTGCCTTCTCGACGTGCTCGATGATGTCATGGCAGAGAATACGGATGCCTTTCTCCTCCATGGCCTCATGCAGGCCTTTGCGCAGGTCGTGATCGAAGCGTGACAGGATCTCGGCACCACGATAGATCAGCGTCGTCTCGACTCCGAGCCCGTGGAAGATATTGGCGAACTCGACGGCAATATATCCGCCGCCGGCGATCAGGATCGATTTCGGCAGTTCCTTCAGGTGGAAGGCCTCGTTCGAGGAGATGCAGAGCTCATGGCCGGGCAGCGCCGTATGCAGGTTCGGCCTGCCGCCGGTCGCAATGACGATCGTCTCGGCGGTCACGGTCTGCCCGGTCTTCAGCAGCTTGATCGTATGGGCATCCACCAGCTCGGCGCGAGTATCGAAGATCTCGGCCTTGGCGTTGTCGAGCCCTTTGCGATAGAGGCCCTCCAGCCGGGCGATTTCCTTGTCCTTTGCCTCGATCAGCTTTTTCCAGTCGAAGCTGCTCTCGCCGACCGTCCAGCCGAAACCGGCCGCATCCTCGAAGTGCTCGCTATACTGCGAGGCATAGACAAACAGCTTCTTCGGCACGCAACCGCGAATGACGCAGGTGCCGCCATAGCGATACTCCTCGGCGATGCCGACCTTCTTGCCGAGCGATGCGGCCACGCGTGCGCTACGCACGCCGCCGGAGCCGCCGCCAATCACGAAAAGGTCGAAATCAAACGAAGGCATGGATCGCTCCTGTAGACGTCAGACGCGCGCGAAGCGCCAATGGGGGTCGCCCTCATATAGGGAGCCGGGACATAAAAAGAAAAGCCCGGAATCGATCCGGGCCTCGAATTTCAACTGCCTGCCGTACGCACCAAAAAGACGAAACATCTCTTTCGGAACGAATGCAGCAACGACGCGTCGCTTACTGCTTCGGCGCCGGCTGAGCGGCCGCACCGGCATCCGGCGTAACGACCGGCTGCTTGACGACCTTCTGCAGGGCATTGTTACTCTGCTTTGCGAGATCGCGCGAAATGCCCTGGCTCCAGATATCGGCAGCCTTGTAGAGTTCGCGGGTGGCGAGCGGACCATCCTTGAGAAGCTTCTTGCCTGCCGGCGAACCGTAGAAATCGGCGATCGCCTTGAGTTCGTCAGCCGAGAAAGCCTTGGCATAGGTGATGGCAGCTTCACGCTCAAGATCGGCACGACGTGGTGCGAGCGCGAGCGCGGTGGCATCGACGGTCGAATTGATCGCATCGCCGAAATTCGGGTTTGCCTGGATCATCGTGCTCTTCAGCTGCTCGGCGAGATTAGGCAGAATATTGTCGAACTGGTTGGTAATGCCGAGAGCATTGATCGCGGCGCGGGCAGCCTTGATCTGATCCTCGGAAACCTCCTGAGCGTTGACCGAACCGAAGGCAATGCCGGAAAGAAGAACGGTTGCAGCGGCAAGACGGCCAAGACCCGCAAATTTGATCATGAGATGAGTGCTCCTATGTATTGTTGGCCTGCAACGTGCGCGCACCGGCAGGGCCGGCAATGATCGCTAATGTCGCCATATGGATAAAGAGCCCGTGTTCGACAACGCCGGGAATCGAATAGAGCTCGTTCGACAGCGCCTCTGCATCAGGAATGCGGCCGAAAGATGCATCGACGATGTAATGCCCCCCGTCGGTGACAAAGAGGCTGTCACCGGAGCGGCGCATGTTCAGTGCGCCGGAAAGACCGATGCGTGACGCCGCCTTCTCGATGAGGATGCGGGTGGAAACGAGCCCGAACGGATTGACCTCGATAGGCAATGGATATGCGCCGAGCGTCTCGACGACCTTGCTTTGATCCGCAATGACGATCATGCGGGCTGACGATGCCGCAACGATCTTCTCGCGCAACAGCGCGCCGCCGCCCCCCTTGATCAGCGTCAACGCGCCATCCAGCTCATCGGCTCCATCGATGGTAAGGTCAAGTTCGGGAAGCTCGTCCAGGGATTTCAACGGGACGCCGAGCTCATTGCAAAGCTTGGCCGTCCTTTCGGACGTCGGAACGCCTTGGATCGAGAGGCCGGCAGCAACCTTTTCGGCGAGCAGGCGAACGAATTCCTCCGCCGTGGTGCCGGTGCCGATCCCGAGCCGCATGCCGCTCTCGACATGAGCGAGCGCGGCTCTCGCAGCCTCAATCTTCATCTGGCGGGCGTCCATGCGCCACCTGCTCCCATTGTTACGTTGGTCTGCTGTTTACACGGCTCTCCAGCCAAACGAAAGCCAAAATAACGGCATGATATAGAAATCCCCGGCCCCTTCCCGCCAAGGCATTCCGGCACTTCAGTTGCAATTGCCTACGCGATCTTTTAACTCCAAAAGACACACTCTTTTCTCTGCAAAGGCCGATTCCTAGTGAAATCCCCCCTTGTCGTATTCGATCTCGACGGCACGCTGCTGGACACGCATGCGGATCTGATCGTTAGCCTGAACCATACGATCGCGGCGCTCGAACTTCCCCCGGTCAGCTACGACGACGTGACACATCTCGTCGGCAACGGCGCGCAGGTCATGATCGAGCGAGCCTGCAAGCTGCACGGCTATATGCTGACATCGGAAGAATTGCCCGCCCTTCTGCAGCGCTTTATCACTCATTATTCCGAAACCATGCCAGGCGTGACGCAGCCTTACCCGGGGCTGCTTGCAGCTCTCGATACGCTGAAGAGCCAAGGCTATAAGCTCGCCGTCTGCACCAACAAGATGGAATCGCTGGCGCGCACCTTGCTCGACCGGCTGAAGTTGACCCATTACTTCGAGGCCATTACCGGCGGTGACACCTTCACCGTCCGCAAGCCGAATGCCGAGCACCTGATCGGCACGGTCGAACGCGCCGGCGGCGACATCGCCCGTACGATCATGATCGGCGACAGCATCAACGACATCCTCGTCGCCCGCAACGCCGGCGTCCCCTCGATCGCCGTCCCTTTCGGTTACTCCGATGTCGGCATCGAAACGCTCGGACCGAACCGCATCATCTACCACTACGACGAACTGACGCCCGAGCTGGTCGAGGGATTGCTGGCCGCTTAAGGCTTGCTGGCGGCCTGAGGCGCATCAGCCCTTAAACGAATAAAGGCGACCAATGGGCCGCCCTTATTCGTTTTCGCCGCTGAACAGACTTTAGATCTGAGCAGTGCGTGCCTTCGAGGTCGCATCGAGCGCCTTCTGCGTGGCGGCGTCACGATCGTAGACGTCGTTGAAGTACTGGATAACGCCATCCTTGTTCGGCCAAGCCGTGAAATAGGCGATGTAGATCGGGAATTTCTGCGGCACGGCCACAGCCTTGTTCTGGCCGGTGGCGATCTGCTTGGCGACGTCATCAACCGTGGTGTTCAGCACGGCGGCGGCCATCGCGCGCGGATCGGCAAGGCGGACGCAGCCGTGGCTGAGTGCGCGCATATCCTTCTTGAAGAAGCTCTTCTGCGGCGTGTCGTGCATGTAGATCGCATGCGAGTTCGGGAAGAGGATCTTCAGTTCACCGAGTGCGTTGTCGCTGCTCGGCGGCTGGCGAACCGAGATGCTCTTCGTCGAGCCGTACCAGTCGACGCTGGACGATGCGACGGCGCGGCCGCCGACTTCGACCTGATAGCCCATCCGATCGAGATAGTTCGGATCGGAACGCAGCTTCGGCAGCATCTCATTGATGATGATCGACTGCGGAACGCCCCAGAACGGATTGAATTCGACCGTCTGCACCTGATTTTCGAAGAAGAAGGTCTGGTGCTGCTTGCTGCCAACGACGACGCGCATCGACAGCTGCTCCTGGTTATTATTGTAGTAATAAACCATAAAAGCCGGCTGGTTGATGAAGACATAGCGCGGGCCAAGCTCAGGCGGCAGCCAGCGCAGCTGCTCCATGGCGATGACCAGCTTCTGGATCTTCACGTCATTGTTCTCGCCGACCATGGCGCGAACGGAGGACGAGCCGATCACGCCGTCGGCCGTCAGACCCTTCTCGCGTTGGAAGTCTTCAACCAGCGACACGAGTTCGGGCGTATAATCCGGCGTGCCCAGATAGGCATCGAAAAGATCGGCATGGGCGGCCTTCAGCGCATCCGATCCGCGGTGCTGGATCGCCTTGACGATGTTGGCCATTTCCGGGGAGCTGCCGCCCGGCTTCAGAATTCCGCTCAGCGAAATGGAGATATGGCTGCCGTCTGATCCGGATTCCGCACGAAGTTTCGCGAGCTCCGCCTTCAAGGCCAGGAATTGCTGATTGGATGGGTTTCGGCTGTTCAGATAAGCTGGAACATCCGGGCTGGCGCGCAATACGTCGAGCATCGCCGTCAGATTGACGTCCTTGCGCTTGAAGTCGTGATAGCCGGAAATCTTGTTCGGGTCGAGGCGACCCCGAACCGTATCTTGAACGAACATCAATATCTTGCTCGACAGCGCGAGCTCGAATTGCATGAGCGCGCGATCGCGCATGACCGGATCGGCGTTTTCCGCATCGGCACTGGGCAAAGTTACCGCATAATCGGCGGGATCGAGGCCGACGGAACCCGCATCGGCAAGAGCCGCCATGGCAGCCTTCGCCTTGTCGCTGACGGCATGATCTGCAACCCAGAGAAGCGGCTTGCTCTGATCGGCATAATAGGCTTCGATCGCCTTGGCGATGTCATTGGTCGCCATGACGCGCGCATCTGCCAGATAGCGGCGCTGCGAAATCTCGGCGTCGATCGCGACCGGCGAGGGAGAAGCATCTGCAACGGCACCCGTTACGACCGGGTCGGCGAAATGCGCCGTCGACACCAGGCGCATTTGGTCGGCCTTATAGGTATAATATTTCGGCGCATCGACGGTCGGCAGCGGCTGCTTTACTCGCGGAGGCTGATCAGGATCCAGCGTCTGCACCGGATTGACAGGAACGGGAGCCGAAACCTGCGTGCTCTGCTGACGGCCTTGGCCGCCACGGATGAAATCCATGAGGGTCATGGCACTTGCAGAGGTTGCGCCTATCGAAGAAAGGCAACAGGAGAGAGCCAGGACGGATGCGGTGGCTTTGGAAGCAAGTTTCATTCTGTAATCAGTCCCTGTATCGTGCGATGACTTCGAGCTTGACGGTGCTGTTTTCAACTCGGCCGCGATGTCTTCGACATCGTATACTCACACTATGAAAACGGCGAGGCCCGCCTTTCGTTCAATGCCTCAACTTCATGTGACGAAGCGGTGGCGTCTTTCGCGGCTCAGTCCACACAAAAATATGAAATTATTGGTTAATGCTTTATTGAATTTTTGAAGACTTTTTAAGCGCCCGAAAATGCGTGTCCGTTAATATATGCGCAGCGTGTTAAAAAGAGCACGCCGCATCAAGCAAAACATGACTATAACAGTCATCAAATGGCGCTTTGATATTTTCATGAGGCCCTTTCGGACCTATATGAGCTGCTATCCGTCTCAATGGAAAGCAGGACCAGGAAGATGACCTCCACCCGCACCGAAACCGACACATTTGGCCCGATCGAAGTCGCCAGCGACCGTTACTGGGGCGCGCAGGCGCAACGCTCGCTCGGCAATTTCAAGATCGGCTGGGAAAAGCAGCCGCTATCGGTCGTTCGCGCCCTTGGCATCGTCAAGCAGGCGGCCGCACGCGCCAACATGGAGCTCGGCCAGTTGGATCCGACCCTCGGCAAAGCGATCGTTGCGGCGGCGCAGGAAGTCATCGACGGAAAACTCAATGAGCATTTTCCGCTTGTGGTCTGGCAGACCGGCTCGGGCACGCAATCGAACATGAATGCCAACGAGGTGATCTCCAACCGCGCGATCGAGATGCTCGGCGGCGTCATGGGCTCGAAAAAGCCGGTCCACCCCAATGATCATGTGAACATGAGCCAATCGTCGAACGACACCTATCCGACGGCCATGCACATCGCCTGCGCCGAGCAGATCGTCCATCACCTGCTGCCGGCCCTGCGGCATTTGCATGCGGCTTTGGAAAAGAAGGTCGCCGATTTCGCCCATATCATCAAGATCGGCCGCACTCACACGCAGGATGCAACGCCGCTGACGCTCGGCCAGGAATTTTCCGGCTATGCCGCCCAGGTCGCCTCCTCGATCAAGCGCATCGAGCTGACATTGCCGGGGCTTTGCGAACTCGCCCAGGGCGGCACGGCGGTCGGAACCGGGCTCAATGCGCCGATCGGCTTTGCCGAGAAGGTCGCCGACGAGATCGCCAAAATTACCGACCTACCCTTCGTTACTGCACCGAACAAGTTCGAAGCGCTGGCGGCCCATGACTCGATGGTCTTCAGCCACGGCGCCATCAATGCCGCCGCAGCGGCGCTGTTCAAGATCGCCAACGACATCCGCCTGCTCGGCTCCGGTCCGCGCTCGGGCCTTGGGGAACTCTCACTGCCGGAGAACGAGCCAGGCTCGTCGATCATGCCGGGCAAGGTCAATCCGACACAGTGCGAAGCACTGACGCAGGTCTGCATTCACATCTTCGGCAACAACGCCGCGCTGACCTTTGCCGGCAGCCAGGGCCATTTCGAGCTTAACGTCTACAATCCGATGATGGCCTATAATTTCCTGCAGTCTGTGCAGTTGCTCGGCGACGCCGCAGTCTCCTTCACGGATAATTGCGTCGTCGGCATCGAGGCGCGCAAGGACAACATCAAGGCCGGTCTCGAACGTTCGTTGATGCTGGTGACGGCGCTCGCCCCGAAGATCGGCTACGACAACGCCGCCAAGATCGCCAAGACGGCCCATAAGAACGGCACGACCCTGAAGGAAGAAGCGCTGGCAAGCGGATTGGTGTCTTCGGAAGAATATGACGCCATCGTCCGCCCGGAAACGATGATCGGCCCGAAGTGACATCACTGGACGGTGATCGTCCGGGCATGTTCTCCGATGTTGCAGCCGTGTGCATGGCCCCTCACCCCAACCCTCTCCCCGCATTGCGGGGAGAGGGAGTTGATCATGCGACATCAGCAGCCTTAGTAGGTGCCGCAAACACAGAATAGGTCCCCTCTCCCCGCAATGCGGGGAGAGGGCTAGGGTGAGGGGCCGGGCACAAGGTTTCGCCATCGGAAGACCCACCTGACCTGAGTATGCCCAATCAACGAACCCCACTTTGAAGTTTCAACTTATCAGCCAAACAATTGCTTTTGCCTCAAGCCGGATTTAGATCGTCTCCAAACATCTTCCCCGCCATCCGGCTTGAAAGGTTTCCCACATGGCTGACGATCTATTTCCCCTCGGCGACGACACGACCCCCTACCGCAAGATTTCGGGCGACTATGTTTCCGTCGACACCTTCAAGGGCCAGGAAATCCTGACCGTCGATCCAGAGGGCATCCGTCTCCTTGCCGAAACGGCTTTCGCCGATATCAATCACCTGCTGCGCCCCGGTCACCTGAAGCAGCTTGCCTCGATCCTTGAAGACCCTGAAGCCACCGACAACGACCGCTTCGTCGCCTATGATCTGCTGAAGAATGCCAATATTGCCGCCGGCGGCGTGCTTCCGATGTGCCAGGATACCGGCACCGCCATCATCATGGGCAAGAAAGGCCGCCGCGTCTGGACCGAAGGCGGCGACAGTGCAGCGCTCGCCAAGGGCGTGCTCGACGCCTACGAGAAGAAGAACCTGCGCTATTCGCAACTCGCACCGATCAAGATGTTCGAGGAAAAGAACACTAGGAACAACTTGCCCGCACAGATCGATATCTACGAGGAAGGCACCGACGCCTACGAGTTCCTCTTCGTCGCGAAGGGCGGCGGCTCGGCCAACAAGACGTTCCTCTATCAGGGCACGCCATCGCTGCTGACCCACGACCGCATGCTGGACTTCCTGAAGGAAAAGATCTTGACGCTCGGCACGGCGGCCTGTCCGCCCTACCATCTCGCGATCGTCATCGGCGGCACCTCGGCCGAGATGAACCTGAAGACGGTCAAGCTCGCCTCGACGCGGTATCTCGACTGTCTTCCCACGGAAGGTTCCGAAAGCGGCCATGCCTTCCGGGATATCGAAATGGAGAAGGAGATCCATAAGCTCACGCAGAGCCTCGGCGTCGGCGCACAGTTCGGCGGCAAGTATTTCTGCCATGACGTCCGCGTCATCCGCCTGCCCCGTCATGGCGCATCGCTGCCGATCGGCCTCGGCGTCTCCTGTTCCGCCGACCGCCAGGCGAAGGGCAAGATCACGCGCGACGGCATCTTCATCGAACAGCTGGAGACCGACCCGTCCAAGTACATGCCGGAGATCGACGAAGCCAAGCTCTCGGAATCCATGGTCCGCATCGATCTCAACCGGCCGATGGCGGATATCCTGGCAGAACTGTCCGCACATCCCGTCAAGACGCGCCTGTCGCTTACCGGCACCATCATCGTCGCGCGCGACCTTGCCCACGCCAAGATCCGCGAGCGCCTGGAAAAGGGCGAAGGCATGCCGGAATACCTGAAGAACCATCCGGTCTATTATGCCGGGCCGGCAAAGACTCCAGCCGGCTATGCCTCCGGTTCGTTCGGCCCGACGACCGCAGGCCGCATGGACAGTTACGTCGACCAGTTCCAATCCTTCGGCGGTTCCATGGTGATGCTCGCCAAGGGCAACCGCTCGCGTACCGTACGGGAAGCCTGCAAGACATATGGCGGCTTCTACCTCGGTTCGATCGGCGGGCCGGCTGCCCGCCTTGCCCAGGATTGCATCAAGAAGGTGGAGGTACTCGAATATCCGGAACTTGGCATGGAAGCGGTCTGGAAGATCGAGGTCGAAGATTTTCCCGCCTTTATCGTCATTGACGACAAGGGCAATGATTTCTTTCAGGAACTTAACCTTGGATAGAATAGCTGTTTTGAATTGAGCATATCAAAAGGGGCGCATCGGCGCCCCTTTCTGTAAAACCCTCTTCAATTGTATTATTTTTGAATAAAACCATAGTGACAGGGGATTTTTCATAACCATACTCTTAATATTTTCTCAAAGAATCTTTGCATAGATAAAGAAGAGTTTTAACAAATACATTATTACGGAGCTCACCGATGAGTACGGCGATTGCGCCAAAGGCGCAAATTCCCGACGTGGCAGGGCAAATTACCTACGCCATGCGATCCATGGGGGTCGCACCTATTCCGCGCAATTACGAACTTTTCTACGAAGCTTATATCGGCTCCAATCCCACTCTTACGCGTGAACTGGCAGCTCTGGGCAAAAACGCCACCCAGGAGGAACTGGACGCGATCGGCGCCAAGTATTTTCCGCATCATGCGGCTCGCGTCTTCGATGAAGCGCATACCCGCCTCGCCTCCGAACTCGATGCCGTCCTGCGCGCCCTGCGTCAGGAACAGACAACACTCGAAAGCTATAACCGCCTGCTCGGCGAAACCAGTGAAAGCATAACCTCCAGAAGCCACAACAGCGCCGAACTGCTACGCAGCGCCATTGATATGCTCGCCACAGCAACCGGCGATACGATGGCTCACGGTGAAAAGACCGTCGAGCATGTCGTGGAGCGCAGCCAGGAAATGGATCTGGTCCGCAAAGAGCTGGACGAATACAAGCGCATCGCCAACACCGATTCGCTAACCCGGCTTTCCAACCGCCGCGCCTTCGAGGACCGGCTGATCTCCATCTTCGACAACCAGCTTACCCGGCCGACGACCGCTCTGGTTCTTGCCGATATCGATCACTTCAAGCGGGTCAACGACACGTTCGGCCACCCGGTCGGCGACAAGATTCTCGCCACCGTCGCCTCCATCATCCGCGCCAATGTACGTCGCGACGTCTTCGTCGCCCGCGTCGGAGGCGAGGAATTCGCTCTCATTCTGGAAGCCACCAGCATCGAGGAAGTTACGACGGTATGCGAACGGATACGTCGCACCCTCGAAGCGACGCCGTTCAAGAATTCGCGCACCGGGGTCGACTATGGTCCGATCACCCTCTCCCTCGGCATCTGTATGGCTTCGGAAGCAGCCGATTCCGGGGAGCTGTATAACAAGGCCGATCTGGCGCTTTACTGCGCCAAGAATGCCGGCCGCAATTGCAGCAGCGTCTATCAGAATGGCATGCAGAAGGATTTCACCAAAAGTTGGCTCATCTACAAGAATTAGAAGCGAAGCCAACCAACCGCCGGCGCTTGCTTTCCCAGGCATGCCGGCGGCTTGCTTACCAGAGTGTCTTGGCCGCCCGTACGGGCGCCTCGCGATCATAAGTCTCCTGATCGAAATCGGCCTTCGCCGCCTTCAGCATCATACCCGGCGATGGCAGGCTTGCCGGATCGACGAACCGTTCCACATTCCACAGCTCGGCCCTCATAACCGCCCGCGCACACTGGAAATAGACTTCCTCGATCGTAATCACGACAACGCAGCGCGGATGCTTGCCATCCATCTCGAAACTGTCGAGCAAGGCCGGGTCGATCGAGACGACTGCCCGACCATTGAGCCGCATCGTCGTATTCGATCCCGGGATGAGAAACATCAGCGCTATGCGCGGATCGCGAACGATATTCGCAAGAGAGTCGACGCGGTTGTTGCCGCGCCAATCCGGCAGATGCAGGGTCTTCTCATCCTCCACGCGAACGACTCCACCCAAGTCACCACGCGGTGAGCAATCAAGCCCCTCAGACCCGACCGTTGCCAGCGCCATGAAGGGCGATGCTTCGATCATTCGGCGATAAAGCGGTGTCAGAACGCTCGTGACCTTGGTGATCGACGCCTCGCCGGCGTCGCCATAGAGCTGCTTCAGTTCCTCGACGGATGTGACGATGTGCATGCGGCCTCACGCTTCTCTGTGGTAATCCACTCGGATCCGGCGCGGCACAGCCACTATTATGACGAGCGACGCAGCGGAGTTCGGTAGAACGATAACACTGTCCCGTCATGATTTTCGAGCGGATTTTCCTCTTGGAGGTCTTTAGCGAGGAAGTCCTTGATAGCCTCAAGCACGGGTGCGGCGCTGACGATTCGCCGATGCCCGAAGCCATTGGCCCAGAAGAGACGGACATGCGCGCCCTCAGCGGCGTAGCTGCGCGCATGCTCAGGACTCACTTCCTTGTCGTCCTCGGCGTGGATGACGAGAACCGGCCGGCTCGGATCGAGCCGGTCGCGCTTCTGGTCATAGGAAGCAAGTGTCCTTCCTGTTACCAGGCGAACCTCGTCTTCCAAGGCCGCCTGCGTCGCTGGTCCGAGCCGCATCAGGCGGCCGAAATCCTTGAACAGCCAGCCCATGGCGCTCGGCGCACCGATCAGCACCAGCTTGCTCGGCCGAAGCGGCTCGATATCAGGCAGAAAACCCGCGGATGCCAGTGCGAGAGATGCGCCGCCGAAGGAATGTCCGATGGCGGCATCGAAGGCTCCGAAACGGGCCGAGGCCGCGGCAATGGCGGAGATGGCCAAACGCACATTCAGGAACCGCCCGCCCGAGCGCCCATGCCCGGGAAGATCAAGCGAGATCACCTCCGCTCCATCGTCGGCAAGGAATGCAGCCAGTTCGGACATGTATTCACTGCTGGAACCCCAGCCATGGACCACGAGATAGCGTCTGCGCAGCCCCTTGGCTCCGCCGTTGAAGCGGTAAGCCATGGCGCGGCCGCCCGGAAACGGCAGCATCACCTGCTCCACTGCAAGGAGACGCTGCCTGCCCTCCATATACGCAGACTTGGCCTTCGAGCCGCGCGGTCGACGCGATGGCGTCAGACAGAAAAGCCGGAAAGCTGCCTTGCCGGCGAGCCGCGGAGACAGCCTTTCGAGACCGGCGAGACCCGACCGGGTGACCTTGAGCGCAAAGGATGGCATAGTGGGAATCCAATAATGTTCAACTATGAACAATAAAGTACAACGATGAACAAAAATCAATCCCTTCCCTGGGACCATCCGCGTTTTCGAAGCTGGATCGCCGTGGCGCGCGCCTGTCAGCTGATGCAACAATCACTTGGACGGGCATTGACGCATCTCGACATCAAGCCGCCGCACCTCGACATTCTCGTCAACCTGTTTCGCTTTGAAGGCATCTCCCAGCAGGAACTCGCCCGCAAGCTATTGGTCGGCCGCTCCAATATGAGCATGCTGTTGCCGCAGATGGAAAAGCGGGGACTGATCGAACGCCGCGGGGACAAGCAGGACAAGCGCGTGCTACGCCTCTATCTAACCGCAGAGGGCCGGCGCGTCACGGAAGAAGCCATGACCATCCAGACCACGCTCATCGACCGGATGCTCTCCGATGCGCCAATCGAAGAGTGCGAAGCGATCACCGTGCATATGGAACGCGTCGTCAGCCTCCTGCTACAAGAAGAACGTGAACCGCTGGAGCTCGCTGGCGATCAGTGATCGCCGGCTGAGCGTGCCGAAGGAACGACCCGGTTTAACGAGGCGAATTCCCAGATCGCAACGACGACGAGCACGGCCGTCGCCAGAATGCCGAGCTGATAGACCACGACCATCGGCAAGGTAAGCAGCAATAGCGCCAGCCCGACGAGCCCCGCCATATGTGATAGCGGCGGCCGGCCGGTGGTTACCCCTTTGAACCAGAGATTTCCAAAGAGGAAGACCGCCGGTCCGCCCAGAATGGCGGCCGCGGCATGCATATCCGCAGCATCATGCGGATGAGCAAAGAGAAATTCATCTCCGACGACGCTCAGGATAATACCGGCCAAGATCGGAATATGCGCATAGGTGAATGCCTGCCTAGCGAGGCTGCCGGGCGTGTCGTCATGCTCGATGCGATGGGCGGCCCTTTCATGACCAAACTGAAAGTAAATCCACCACAGAGCAACCGTGCCGACGAAGGCGGTGACGAACACCGCGACGATCAAGGGCGTCACCGGCTGCTCGGCAAAGGTCTTGCCGGCCTGCAGCACCGCCTCGCCGAGACAGATGATGATGAATAGCGCGCAACGTTCGGCCAGATGCGCGCCTGACACATTCCAGTCCGCCGTCGTCGATTTGCCAAGCCCAGGTACTCGAAAGCCGAGCGCCGGGGCCGAATATTCGATGACGAGGGCGATCAGCCAAAGCACAATACGAGCCTCGCCCTCAACCAGCGCGCCTGATATCCAGAAGATGCCGGACAGGACGAGCCAGCTGGTGATGCGCAGGAAGTTGCGATGGTTGGCCGCGCTGGCATTCTTGAGGGCGTAGACTGTGAACAGCGAGCGGCCTACCTGCATGAAGACGTAGGCGCCGGCAAAGAAAATCGCCTTCTCGCCGAAGGCCTCAGGGATGGCAGCGGAAAGGATAAGTCCCGCAAACATCAGCGTAAACAGCATGATACGCACCGGCATGCGATCGGGATCGAGCCAGTTCGTCACCCACGCCGTGAAAACCCAGACCCACCACACCGCAAAGATCAGCATGATGGCCTCGAGCGCCCCCAGTGGGGTGAAATGCTCGGCCAATGCATGCGCAAGCTGCGAGATCGAGAAAACGAAGACCAGATCGAAAAACAGCTCGACGAAGGAAACCTTGCTCTCGTTCTTGCTACCCTTGGCGCGAAGCCAGTTTTCCCTACCCCCAAGGATCATGCTTGCGTCCCCTGTTCGTTACTGGAGTTTGCTAATGCGGCTTTCCAACCGGGTCGCGGCTGAGACCCTTTTCCTTCAACTCAGCCTCATAGGCCGCGAAAAGCTCCTGGCCCTTTTCTCCAAGCTCGCGCAGATAGGACCATGTGAAAATGCCGGTATCGTGCATGTCGTCGAACCCGATGCGAACGGCATAGTTGCCAGTCGGCGTCATCGACATGATGCCGACGTTGCGCTTGCCCGGTACGGTAACCTTCTGTCCCGGTCCATGTCCCTGGACCTCCGCGGAGGGAGACAGCACCCGCAGCATCTCCGCCGGCAAGTCGAAGCTCGCGCCATTATCGAACGTCACCATGAGGTGACGGCGATCCTTCGAGACCCGTAATTCGGTCGGCCAAACGTCACTCATCGATTTTTCCATGCCTTTCAATGTGTTTTCGAGAATTATGCCGCTACACGTTCACACGCAAGCATAATTGAAAGGCATTTTCCTTGACGCAACAATCGCCTATGCACACATTAGCAGTGTGATGGAGATTTGAGTGAATAGCATTGTCGGTACGATAGGCGGCGCCTCGCCGCTGGCAGCGGATAGAAGCCCGATGATTGATCCTTTCGGGCGCTCGGTCACCTATTTGCGCGTTTCCGTCACCGACCGCTGCGATTTCCGCTGCACCTATTGCATGGCCGAGCACATGACCTTCCTGCCCAAGAAGGATCTTTTGACGCTCGAAGAACTCGACCGGCTCTGTTCCGCCTTCATCGCCAAGGGCGTGCGCAAGATCAGGCTCACCGGCGGCGAACCTCTGGTGCGCAAGAACATCATGTTTCTGGTCCGCAAGCTCGGTGAGAGCGTGAAAAATGGCGCGCTTGACGAATTGACCCTGACGACAAACGGCTCGCAGCTTGCCCGCCATGCCGAAGAGCTTTACGATAGCGGCGTCCGGCGCATCAACGTGTCGCTCGATACACTGGATCCCGATAAATTCCGCACGATCACCCGCTGGGGAGATTTCTCCAAGGTGATGGAAGGCATCGACGCAGCGCAGAAGGCCGGCCTGAAGATCAAGCTCAATGCCGTCGCGCTCAAAGGCTTCAACGATACCGAAATTCCCGACCTGCTACGGTTCGCGCATGGTCGCGGCATGGACCTGACCGTCATCGAGACCATGCCCATGGGCGAGATCGACGAAGACCGCACCGACCAGTATCTCCCGCTCTCCCAGTTGCGCACCGATCTCGAGGGTCAGTTCACGCTGACAGACATTCCCTACCAGACGGGCGGCCCTGCCCGTTACGTCCAAGTCGCCGAAACCGGCGGTCGCCTCGGCTTCATCACGCCCATGACCCATAATTTCTGCGAGAGCTGCAATCGCGTAAGGCTCACCTGCACGGGCACGCTCTATATGTGCCTCGGGCAAAACGACGCCGCCGACCTGCGCACGGCGTTGCGCGCAAGCGAGGATGACGCCCTACTCCATGCAGCGATAGACGAAGCCATCACCCGCAAGCCGAAAGGTCATGATTTCATCATCGACCGCACGCACAACCGTCCGGCAGTCGGCCGCCACATGAGCGTCACCGGCGGCTAAATCCCACCGAGAACATCAAATATGCAGCTTGAGCTTATTCGCAATGCGACGCTGAAGGTCACGTATGGCGGCCATATTCTGCTGATCGACCCTTACTTTGCACCGCGCCACAGTCTCCCGTCCTTCACAGGCCGCTCTCCCAATCCGATGACGGAACTGCCGCGTTCCATCGACGACATTCTCCAGGGTGTCGAGCTGGTGATCGTATCGCATCTGCATACCGATCATTTCGATGCCGTGGCGAAGGAGCGCGTGCCGAAAACCCTGCCGATCCTTTGCCAACCCGGTGACGAAGGACGTATCCGTGACGCTGGCTTCACAAACGTCACCCCGCTTGCGCAATCGATCACTTGGCAAGGGCTGACAATCACGCCGCGGCAGGGCAGCCACGGCGTTGGACCAGTGGTGGAAAAAATGGGGCCGGTCATCGGCCTCACGCTGGAAGCTGCCGGCGAACCTACCGTCTATTGGGCTGGCGATACCGTGCTTTACCCGCCGGTCGCCGAAACGATCCGCGAATTCTCCCCCGATATCATCGTCACCCATTCCTGCGGCGCCCGTTGGGATGGCGACCTGATCGTCATGGACGACAAACAGACGCTTGAAGTCAGCCGCCTCGCCCCGGAAGCGACCATCGTCGCAACTCATATGGAAGCACTCGATCACGCGACCGTCACGCGCCAGGATCTTCGCCAAACCGCAGAGGCAGGCGGTCTCGGTCCCTCGCGGCTGCTCATTCCCGTCGATGGCGAGACGCTCCATCTCGGTCGGTAATTCGTTCGCAATTCATCCAGTCGCGATAGCAAGCTTCAATCGAAAAGCGCCGAGCATTGGTCCGGCGCTTTTCGATTCATGATGGTCTTTCTATCGATGCAGCCTTACGCAGCGCGGTAACGTGCATCCGCACTGCCATAGCTCGCATGCTCCGCCTCGCCATCGCCGGTGCGGAAGCGATCGATCTTTTCCGAAAGCATATCCACGCGCTGGCGCAGGCCGTGGATCTCCGCATTGTTCTCCTCGACCATCGCCGCGTTCCGCTGCGTGATCAGCTCGACTTCCGAAACCGCGCGGGTGACTTCCTCGATACCGGTCGATTGCTCTGTCGTTGCAGAGGAAATATCGGCAACAAGCCTCTGAACGCCGGTGATGTGGTTGATGATCTCGGTCAGGGCCGCGCCGGTCTGCTCGACCAGATGAACGCCGTTCCGCACCTGGGTGGAGCTTGCGGAAATCAAGCCCTTGATCTCCTTCGCCGCATTGGCACACCGTTGCGCAAGTTCACGCACCTCCTGAGCGACAACAGCAAAGCCGCGGCCGGCCTCACCGGCACGGGCTGCCTCGACACCGGCATTCAGAGCAAGGAGGTTAGTCTGGAAGGCGATCTCGTCGATGACCCCGATGATAGTGGCGATCTTCTCCGACGAACGGTTGATCTCGCTCATGGCGCCCACAGCCTTGGCGACGACTTCGCCCGATTGGGTCGCATAGGCCTGCGTC
Source organism: Rhizobium sp. BK312 (assembly GCF_014193605.1). Classification (NCBI taxonomy): domain Bacteria; kingdom Pseudomonadati; phylum Pseudomonadota; class Alphaproteobacteria; order Hyphomicrobiales; family Rhizobiaceae; genus Rhizobium; species Rhizobium sp. BK312. Next base: position 233,478 of record NZ_JACHZP010000001.1, read on the forward strand.
TCGTTGACGGAGGTCGCCGTTTGCCGTGCACGATCGGCGGTCGAGCGCACGACGTCGCTGAGGCGATGCAGTGCCCGCGAGCTTTCCTCAAGGGCGGCAGCCTGCTGCTCGGTGCGCCGAGCGAGGTCGTCGGCCGACATGGCAAGATTGCCGGTGCCGCCCTTGATCTCCTCTGCCGTGTAGCGAACGTCCGTCAGGGTCTCACGCAGCGCCTCGACCGCGTGGTTGTAGGTGAAGGCCATTTCCACGAAGTCAGCCGAAAGGTCCTCGCGCATGCCTTCTTCCAGATTGCCGTCGGCAAGCTTGGCGAGAACGTCGGCCAGCGCATTGAGTGCCTGCTTCTGCTCGGCTTCAATGCGGGCACGCTCGGCGGCGCGACGGGCAGCCTCTTCCGCAGAGAGCGCACGGGCGCTTTCGGCTTCCCGCTCCAGCCGGACATTTTCAAGCGCGGCATCGCGAAAGACGCTGACGGAGCGTACCATGTCGCCGATCTCATCGCCGCGATTGCGGCCGTCGATCGCGACTTCCAGGTCGCCGCTTGCAAGGCGCGTCATCACGTCGGCAACGCGCTTCAGTGGACCGCGCAGGGTTTCCACGAGCATGAGGCCGCCGATGATGGCAAGCAGCGTGCCGACGATCATGGCGATGACCGAGACGTTGGCCGAACGCTCGCTATCTTCCTTGCCAAGTTCCTGTGCCTGAGCAACGAAGCCACGCAGCGAGGTCATCGCATCGGCGAGCAAGGTGTTGGACTGAACACGCGTCGTCTTCCAGTCGGCTGCCGTCTGCAGCAGATCGGCCGATCCATTGGTCAAGCCCTCGATCAGCGGCTTCATGTGAGCCGCAAAATCACGCATGGTGGCGTTGGTCGGGCCGAGCTCCGAAATCCTTGCAGCTATGCTCTGCAGATCCTTGAGATCCGCAAGAACCGGTTCGCGGGAGGCTGCATCGCGAACGTTTTCCATGCGCGAGGCATGCAATATCAGGCGATCGACGAGACTAAGCGCCTCATCGACATGATCCAGAAGCTCCTTTTGGCCATCGATGATCTTATCGAGGCTGACGAAGCGATCGGCGGCGGTATCGCTGTTCTTGGCCGACTGCAGGGTCATCTCGCCTTCGATCTTCACAAAGCTCTGCAAGATCGGCCCCATCGCCTCGACCTTCTGGTCCGGCGTGCCGGAGCTCTTCAATACCGCATCGAGCTTGTCGGCCGCATCGGAGGCATTGGCGACGAGGCTGGCGCCGCGCTTGGAAACCAGTGCCTTCGAAATCGTCACCTGCTTCAGGATAGCGTCCGCATAGGTACGCGCGTCCGAAATCTCCTCGGTGGAGTCGGCCGCCATTTGCACTTGGATACGCAGATTGCTCATCTTCTCCGAGAGGCCCTTATAGGCCGCAGCATCGTAGAGTAGTTCCTTGGCGAAAGTTTCCTTGTCGCTGAAATCCTTGCGGATGATGTCTATCTGCTTGCCGGCGGCCTTGGCGGTCGCCTCGATGTTTTGTACGGCCTTCCGGATGGCTTCGACATCGCTATCCTGCTTCTGCCTGATGGACCAGAGCGTCGCTTCCTGCGTGCGCATCTTGGCGGCAAGCTCGGTGACCGGAATGATCTTGGCGCGCTGATCGTCACTGAGCAGCGCACTTAAGCGACGGACACCCTGTTCCTGCGCGTCGATCTTGGCGGCCAATGTCTGGCGCGTGTCATCAGAAGGTGACCCCGTGAATTCCTGCAGGGCGGCCTGAAGGTTCTCGAAATCGCTGATATTCTCGATCGTGGCGCGCGTCACGGTCATATGACCGTTCAGAATATTGGCCGTGTGATAGCCCACCAGGCCGACGCCGGCGATCAGAACCACCAGAGGCACCACGAAAATAAGGACTTTGGTGACAATCCTGCGGCCTTGCAAAAGACGATCAATGAAAAACATACGGCGCCTCAACTGGATTATTAAAAATCTCCAGCGAAGGCGGGATCGTCATTCCTGCTGCGCTGCGGTAGGTGCTTCTGCCTCATGCAAAACCGCTGTGAGCCTCTGGAAATAAGATTGAATAAGCCTTAATCGCCTGCCTAAAAGCCTCTGCAATGGCAAAAAAACTGCAACCGCTGTCTCATTCCGCGACCACAGCGCGAAAAATTACGTCGATGAATGACAAATATCCCGCAATGCACAATCGAATTTGACTGCCGCTCAAACGAATTCAACTTCGGCCGAAACACAGCCGATTCCAATTTGCTGAAAACGGCGCTAATCCAGATGGGTAATCAGGGACTCATCTTTCTCATGCGACTGACCAAGAATACGCAGGGCGCGCTCTTCATGGCGGCCTCCATGGCCGGCTTCTCCTGCAGCGATGCGCTGTCTAAGACCGTCATCGCCACGATGAATGCAGGCGAGATCATCTTCATCCGCGGCTTGTTCACGAGTTTTTTTGTGTATCTGCTTGCCCGTCGAATGGGCGCCCTGCGCAATTGGCGCGTCATCCTGCAGCCGATGATTGCGCTGCGCATCGCCTGCGAAGCTCTGGCGGCAGCGACCTACATCACCGCCCTCGGAATGATGCCCATCGCCAATGCCTCCGCTATCCAGCAGGCTGTTCCGCTTGCCGTGACGCTTGGCGCGATGATCTTCTTGAAGGAGCCAGTGGGATGGAGGCGATGGACGGCCATTGCCGTCGGCTTCATAGGCGTGCTGATCATCATCAGGCCCGGCCGTGACGGGTTCACGACGGCGGCCCTCCTTGCTATCGCCTGCATGTTTGCGACCGCCGCCCGCGATCTGGCGACACGCTGCATAGACAAGGACGTGCCGTCGCTGATGGTCACACTCTGCACCGCAATTTCCATATCCATATTCGGAGCATTGTGCATCATCCCCTTCGGCGGCTGGCAGCCGGCGAGCACAACGTCGCTCCTGCAGATCCTACTGGCCTCCGTTCTGGTGCTGATCGGCTACCAGGGCGTCATATTGGCCATGCGCTCGGGCGAAATCTCTTTCGTCGCGCCGTTCCGTTATCTCAGTCTCATCTGGTCGGCTCTGCTCGGATTGATCGCCTTCGGCGAAGTGCCAGACGGATGGTCTGTCTTCGGCGCAGCCGTTGTCATCGCCTCCGGTATCTATACTTTCTATCGCGAAAGCAGACGGCGGGCGGCCGAGCCTGTCGCGCAGGAATCAGAACCCCGCGTTCCCGCCTGAGGTCGCAATCATGTCCGACTTCATCGCCACTCCCCAAGATATTCCCGTCGTTCTGCTTGCCGGCGGCCGTTCCAGCCGCATGGGCGCCAACAAGGCCTTTGCACTGCTCGCCGGCGAAAGCTTGATCGCTCGTATCGCGTCGAAGATTGGGCAACGTCAGCTCAAACCGATCGCACTGAATGCCGATGCCGATTGGCCTGACGCCATGGGGATGCGGCTCATTCCGGATAGAATTCCCGGTAAATTAGGGCCGCTTGCAGGTGTGCTTGCTGCTTTGCAGGACGCGCAGTTGCATCACCCTGAGGCCTCGCACGTCGCCACCATCCCCATCGACACCCCCTTCTTTCCTTCCGATCTTGTCGCGCGCCTTGCCCATGTCATTCACGGCCCCGACGAGATTGCCATTGCCGCATCACTCGGTCAGGATCATCCTGTTTTCGGTCTCTGGCCCGTCTCCGCCACCGCCGATCTGGAACTATGGATCTCCTCCGACGACAAACGGCGCGTCAGGGATTTCCTCGCTCGACATAAGGTGCAGCGGGTGGAATTCCTCCCGGTCGAAACGGCAATCGGGCCTCTCGATCCCTTCTTCAACATCAATACGCCAGCCGATCTCGCCGAAGCGGAGACATGGCTGGCAGCTTTGGAAGACATGCCATGACGAAATCTCGGCCCAAAATCTTCGGCATCGCCGGCTGGAAGAATTCCGGCAAGACGGGGCTTGCGGTGAGGCTGGTCACGGAGTTCACCCAGCGCGGCTATCGCATCTCGACCATCAAGCATGCGCATCATGATTTCGATATAGACAAGGTGGGTGCCGACAGCTTTCGTCATCGCGAGGCCGGCGCGCATGAAGTCACCATCGTCTCCGGCACGCGCTATGCCATCATGCACGAATTGCGCGGCGCGCCCGAACCGAGCTTCGAAGAAATACTGGCGCGTCTCGCTCCCTGCGACCTCGTCTTGATCGAGGGTTACAAGCGCGAACCCATCCCGAAAATCGAGGCGCGCCGACTGGAGGTTAAGCGCGAACCGCTCGCCCCGCAGGACCCTCACATCGTCGCCATCGCCGCTGACCACCCTGTTGAAGACGCCGGTTCTCTTGCCGTTTTCAACCTCGACGATACGGTCGCAATTGCCGATTTCATCGCTGCAAAGGTCGGCCTCGAGGGCCCGTCGAAATGAGAAGGGCCGCCGGTTTCCCAGCGGCCCTTACTATCAAGCTACAAGCTGATCCCTTACCGGTTCGATGCGACCGGGCGCACCAGCGGCGTAATGCGGCGAATGGTGACGCGGCGGTTTTCCTGCGACGGGCCGAGCGTATTCACCTTGAGATACTGCTCGCCATAGCCCTGGGTGACCAGGTTTTCGGCAGGAATGCCGTAGACATCCGTCAGCACGTTGGCGACCGATTCCGCGCGTTGGTCCGACAGGATCAGATTGCTTTGGGCCGAACCCACCGCATCCGTATGGCCCTCGATCAGGAAGGTTTCTGTCGGATCGCGCTTGATGATCTTCAACATGCCATCGGCGACACCGCGAAGGGTGCTCGCCTGCGACATCGGAATCTCGGCGCTGCCCGTCGCGAAGGTGATCGTGTCGAGGTCGATACGGCGGATCTTGTCGCGGATACGAGCCGAATAGCGGACTTCGTTGACCGAATAGATACGCTCGACCGGCTCGACCGGCGGCTCACGCAGGAAGTCGTAGTAGTCGGCATTGCGGTTCGATGCCGTGTCGATGATGTATTGGCTCAACGGAATGAGCAGTCGCATCGGCGGCAGATCTTCACCCGGATCGCGGTAGTAGTCGTCATTGTCAGGACGATTTTCCAGTTCCGGCGAGTAGAACAACACATATTCGCGGCCGCTTGCATCGATGCGCGAGCGCTGGATTATGTCGCCGTAGCGGTTGCGGATCGTGATGACGCGATCGCCGTCGGGCTGATCGATCGTCTCGCGGTAGCGGTCACGCGGCAGTTGTTCGTAGACCGGCCGCTCACCGCCTCGAATGAAGCGCTCGCTATCATCGTGACGAACGACATAGGTGTTGTCGACGTTGACGATGGTCCGGTTGTCCTGATTGATGATGGTCTGCACCGTCGTTCCCTGTGGCGCGGCGAAGTCCGGCCGGCGGTCGATGCGACGACCCTGCTCGCTGGTTACGGCTTCCATCTTGACCGGAGGTTGCGGTTGGCCGCCGGCTGCCGCGCGCTGGGCCTCGGCATCGGAAGTCGGCGGCTTGGTGTAAGCCGGTGGCGGCTGCTGGGCCGGGGCGGTCTGGGCCTGCCCGCTCTGCGAAGCCTGACCCGCCTGTCCGCGACCACCCTGGGCGCCTGGGGCAGCGGGATTCTGCCCATTGTTTAGATGCTCACCACGACGAACCGCATCCTTCTGGCTGTCCAGAACCGCGCTTCCGTTTTCGACGGGCAGGATAACGGGACCATTGGCGGAGGCGGGATTCTCCGCGATCTTCTTACGGCGCTCCAGTTCCTGCGGCGAGACCTGCTCGGCGGGAGGCAGCTGGATTTCGCCAGCCTGCTGGCCATTGCCGTTGGCGGCGGGAGCCGCTGCACCAGCTTGAGCCGGCGTCGCGGCGCCATTGGCCGGTTGCTGCTTCCCAGGCTGCGGCGTTGCCGGGTTGCCAGCCTGTGCTGGCTGTCCTTGCGGCGTGCCCTGCTGGGCCGGCTGCTGCGGATTGGCGGCGGGCTGCTCGCCTTGTTGCTGGTTCTGCGGCTGTTTGCCGTGGGTCTTGTCCCCACCCTGCTTCTGCCCCTGCTCAGCGCCAGGGGTCGCAGGCGTTCCGGGCTGTGCCTGCGTCTGAGGCTGCGTTCCCGGCTGTACCTTATGTCCCTGAGCAGGTTCACCGGCCGGTGCCGGCTGCTGCTCGGTGGGCTGCTTTGCCGGAGCCTCGGTCTGACCTTGCAGCTTGGGTTGAGCGTTCTGTTCGGGCTGCGCCTGCTTTCCAGGCTGGGCCCCCTGATTCGGCTGTTCGCCCGCGACGGGAGCCTGCTTTTCGCCCGGAGCCGGCTGCTGCCCCTTCGAACCAGGCTTGACCTTCGGCTCCGGCTTGGCCTCCGGCTGCGCTTCCGTAGCAGGCTGCTGCTCTACCTTCGGCTGCGGCGCTTCGGCCGGCTGCTGCTTTTGCGGCTTCGGTTGCTCTTGCTCCACAGGCTGCTTGGCTTCGGGCTGCTTGACCTTCGGCTTCGGCTGCGGTGCTTCCGGCTCTGCCTGGGGAGCGACAGCCTTAGGCTGCGGTTTGGCTTCGGGCTGTGCCTGAGGCTCTTCGGCGGGTTGCTGACGTTGCTTCTTCGGAGGCTCAGGCGGCGCCTCTGCGGCCGGCTGCTGCTTCTGCGGCTTCGGCTGCCCCTGCTCCGCGGGCTGCTGATGCTCGGCCTTCGGCGGCTGCGCTTCCGGCTGTTGCTGCTTCGGCGCCTTCTGCTGCGGCTCACCCTCGGGCTCAGCCTGCTTCATCTGGTGCTGCTGCTCGCCACCACCCTGATGCTTCTGGCCCTCCCCGCCTTCGGCAGGCTTCTTGTGCTTGAGCTGCTCTTCATCGGGCTGAGCTGCCGGCGCCTCCTGCTGCGCCACCTCGAAACTTGTATCTGCGGCGGTCGCGGCTGCGCCGGCGATGCCGTTGTTCAGCGGTACGATTGGCTGTTCACGAAGGGCCGCGGCTGCTACCGGCTCGAAGGCGAGCGATAGCGAAAGCAGCGGAAACGCGGCGCTGGCAAATAGTCTGGATCGCTTTCCCATAGGGGTCTCCTCTTATGATCTTTGTCCGCCGAATTGCGAATCTGAGCGGCAAGGCGATTGCCTCAGGAACCCGGCCAATTTTCGGTTCTCATGAGGCTGAATCGCGGCAAGCCGCTATATGTTCCCGCACTATTAGGTTGCCGTAATTAACCCTGCCTGAACGCAATGGATGGCTTACATTCAGATTTGCCTGTGTAGCGCGTGCATTACGGCGGCATTGCGCAAAGGCAGATTGCCTTTGTAATTCCAGTTGCATTTTCCCAAAAAAAAGTACGAATATCGCCGCGAGGCGGGCCACCAGCCCGCTCCACTCGAGCCGTCTGCCAAAAACAATAATGGGCTGCCGGCCACCAACAGAGAGGGTCAATATGCGCATCTCCACTCGTCTTATTGCCGCCGCGTCCTTCGCCGCAATGTCGCTTGTCGCCGGTGCGGCGCTTGCCGATGGCGACACGATCGTCTTCGGCACGGACGCGACCTACCCGCCTTTCGAATCGCTTGACGCCGGCGGCAAGTTCACCGGCTTCGACATCGATATAACCAATGCGCTTTGCGATCACATGAAGGTCAAGTGCACCTTCGTGAACCAGGATTTCGACGGCATCATTCCCGCCCTGCAGGCCAAGAAGTTCGACGCGATCATCTCGTCCATGTCGATCACGCCCGAGCGCGAGAAGATCGTCGACTTCACCAACAAGATTTACAACACGCCACCGGCAATCGCCATTCCGAAGGACTCCACTCTCAAGGAAGCGACCGACGAAGCCCTGAAGGGCAAGACGATCGGCGCACAGTCCTCCACGACACATGCCAACTATGCGTCCGCCCACCTGAAGGATGCCGAGCTCAAGCTCTATCCGTCGGCTGACGAATACAAGCTCGACCTCAGCAACGGCCGTATCGATGCCGCCATCGACGACGTCGTCGTGTTGTCCGAATGGGTGAAGTCCGATGCAGGCAACTGCTGCAAGATGCTCGGTACGCTGAAAAGCGACCCGGTCATCAACGGCGTCGGTGCGGGTATCGCCATCCGCAAGGGCGATGCGGCCCTTAAAGACAAGCTGAACGCCGCGATCGCTGCGATCCGCGCTGACGGCACCTACAAGAAGATCCAGGACAAGTATTTCGATTTCGACGTCTACGGCGATTGATCGCCCGTCGATTCCCTGGGAAAAGACGACGGCGGAAGCTTGCCCTTCCGCCGTTTTTGTTTGACAACGAGATGAATATAAGCAGAAACGCGGCAAAAGCCGCTAGGGGAAATATGGCATGAGCGGATTGTTTTCCGCCCTTGGTTCCTTGTGGACCTGGTTGAGTACGATTTTTGACCCATTGTGTGGTCCGGCCGGACTATTCACTCTGTTCGGCCAAAATACGATGCTCGCCTGTGGCGACACGGGATGGGGCGACGAGCTGGCCGGTGGCTTGAAGATCACCATCGCCGTCTCGGTCTTGACGCTGCCGCTTGGCATCGTCATCGGCTTCTTCGTCGCGCTCGCGCAGCAATCGGAAGAGAAATCGCTGAGGCTCGCCGCTGGTGTCTTCACGACGATTTTCCGCGGCCTGCCGGAGCTGCTGACGCTCTTCATCATCTACTATGGCATGCAGATCCTCTTGCAGTCCGTGCTCGCCAAATTCGGTTATGACGGACCCGTTGAGATCAACGCCTTCGCGGCCGGCATGGTGGCGCTGGCAATCGTCTTTTCCGCCTATTGTTCGGAAGTCCTCCTCTCTGCCTTCAAAGCCATTCCCAAAGGTCAATATGAGGCAGGCGATGCACTTGGATTTCATCGGGCGCGAACCATGCGGCTTATCATCGTGCCGCAACTCGTGCGTATTTCCCTGCCAAATCTCGGGAACCTCTGGATGAACCTGCTGAAGGATACGTCTTACGTGTCCATCATCGGCCTTGCCGATATCATCAGGCAGACGGGGATTGCCGTCCGCGCCACCAAGGCGCCCTTCACCTTCTATTCCATCGCCTGCCTGTTTTATCTGACACTGGCCGTCATCTCTTCCGTCGGCCTCTTCTATCTCGATCGATGGGCTAAACGCGCGGAGGTCCATCGATGAGCCATGCCGAAGTTCTGATCGCCGCGCAGCCGGCACCGCCTAAGACGGTCACGAAGCTGTCCAAGGCGCGCATCGCCGGTTATTTTTTTCTGACCCTCTGGGCCATTCTCGGTATTTCGCTGCTGGCAATGATTATAAGCGGGTGGGATGTTGACAAGCTCGAAACCTATGGGCCGCGGCTGCTTCACGGTCTCTGGATCACGGTCAAGCTGGTCGCTACATCCTTTATCCTCGGCGCGATTCTCTCGATACCGCTGGCCTTTGCCCGTATGTCGAGCAACAAGATCCTGAGCACGCTGACCTATTGCTATGTCTATCTGTTCCGCGGCACGCCGCTGCTGGCGCAGATTTTCATGGTCTATTACGGTTTCCCGAGCTTTCGCTGGTTCTTCGAGGATATCGGCCTCTGGTGGTTCTTCAAGGACCCCTTCTATTGCGGCGTTTTCGCCATGACGCTGAATACGGCGGCTTATCAGACGGAAATCGTCCGGGGCGCCATTCAGAGCGTGCCAAAGGGTCAGCGGGAAGCGGCCAGCGCCCTTGGTATCCATACCTGGATCGCCTTCCGCAAGATCATCATTCCACAAGCGCTCATCGTGGCGCTGCGCCCCTATGGCAACGAGATCATCCTGCTGATCAAGAGTTCGGCAACCGTCTCCATTATTACGGTCTTCGACCTGATGGGCGAAACACGCTACGCCTTCTCGCGGACCTACGACTACCAGATCTATCTCTGGGCTGCGATCTTCTATCTCGTGATTGTCGAACTCATGCGAAACGGCTGGGCGCGGATGGAAGGCGGGCTGACACGGCACCTCAAGCGCTGATCCTGCCAAGGCGGCATCTGGGCGCAGCCTTGGCAGCACTCCCATGCAGTCGCTGCTAATACATTGATTTCTGTGAATAAATTTCCATCATGACATTTTTCTAAAGCTTGAGTTTACCATCTGTTGTTTCCATATTTGAGTGACCATGAGTCACGAACAAGAATGGGAACGGAAAGAGAAAGCTCATGCATAACGACATGCAAAAGCAGTTGCAGGGTTATGGGTTGACGACGGCGCAGATCTTCTACCGCCTGCCCGATCATCCGCAATTCCTGCAGACCTATATCTGGCAGGATTATGATCTCGCCCCGAACTTCCCGGAAATGCGCGGCTTCCTGAAATTCTGGCAGGAAACGCTGGATGGCCCGCTGCATTCCGTGCGCTATGTCCATCGCAAGCTGATTTCAGCGACCGAATGGCGAGCCGTGAAGGGCGAATTCATCCTGCATTAGCCGCATCGGGTCTTCGGCATCACCAGTGCGCACGCTGGGCGACACGGCAAGCATTGCAAAAGCCGATCAAGCGCCTTAATGCCTGCGTGACGAATGGAAGGGCTGTCACTCATGGCAAAGAAGAAGATCGACGAAGACGCGCTTGCGGAAGCCTATAACCAGGCATTGGCACTGGAGAAGGCGGGCGATATCGACGCTGCGGTTCAGGCCTATGAGAAGGTGCTGGCTCTCGATCCGGAAGACCATGGTGGAGCAGCCGTGCGCATCGCCTCGATGGGACGCGGCGAGACGCCGGCCAAGGCGCCGGACGCCTATGTCGAAACCCTGTTCGACCAGCATGCCGAGGTTTTCGAGGATGTGCTGGTGGAGCAGCTCGGCTACCACGTCCCGGTTCTCGTGCGCCAGCGTCTGCAGGCTCTCGGCCTCGGTCCCTTCAAGCGTATGCTCGACCTCGGCTGCGGTACTGGCCTCACCGGCGGCACGCTGCGCGATATCGCCGAGGATATCACTGGCATCGACATTTCCGAAAACATGGTCGAAGTCGCCCATGAAAAGGATATTTACGAAACGCTCTTCGTTGCCGAGGTCGAGGATTTTCTCGACGACAATGACGAGGAAGCCTTCGATCTGATCACCGCGACTGATGTCCTGCCCTATCTCGGCGCGCTGGAACCCCTCTTCTTCGGCGCCGCCGAAAACATGACACCGGGCGGCCTCTTCATCTTCTCTTCGGAGACCCTGCCTGAGGCGACCATGGCCGGACGCCCCTATATAGTCGGCCCTCACCAGCGCTTTGCCCATTCCGAAGCCTATGTGCGCGAAAGGCTGACTGCGACCGGCTTCGAACTCGTTGAAATCACCGACATCAACGTCCGTATGGAAGATGGCCAGCCGACCCCGGGTCATATGGTCATTGCCCGTCGTCTCGCCGATTGAGGCAAAATACATCCCATCGGAAATAGTTATCCATTTTGATAACTATTTCCTTGCGCGGCGACCAGCGAGCTGATACTTAGCCATTCAGATAAGTATCAGCTCGAATCTTGATCTTGGAAAGTTGTCGCATGTCCCTTATTCTTTACCAGCATCCCCTCGCCTCCTTTTGTCACAAGGTGTTGATGGCGCTCTATGAAAACGGGACGCCGTTCGAAAGCCGCATCATCGATCTCGGCAATGCGGAATCGCGCGCTGCGCTGGTGCGCCTCTGGCCGCTCGCAAAATTTCCGGTGCTTCGCGACGAAGCCCTCGACAGCACCGTTCCCGAGACCAGCATCATCATCGAATATCTCGACCGGCATTATCCCGGCGCAACGCAACTGTTGCCGACCGAACTTTCGGATGCCCTGTGCGTCCGGCTCTGGGATCGCTTTTTCGATCTCTATGTGCAGGAGCCGATGCAAGCGATCGTCGCGGACGTGCGCCGGGCAGAAAAGGACAAGCGCCCACAAAGCGTCGCCGAAGCCGAGACCTTGCTGCGCACGGCTTATGGCATGATCGAAAAGCAGCTGGACGGAAAGATCTGGATCACCGGCAACAGCCTGACCATGGCCGATTGCGCCGCTGCGCCAGCCCTGTTCTACGCTGAAACGCTCGTTCCCTTTGGCGAAGAGCATGATCGGCTGAAGGCATATTATCGGCGCCTTATCGAGCGTCCTTCCTTCGCCCGCGTCCTGCAGGAAGCAATGCCCTATTTCCATATGTACCCTTATAGTGACAAACTGCCGGCGCAGTTCCGGCCGGAAAAGCCGAATGCTTGAAGAACCGCTGGCGCTCGACCGCATGTTCCAGGCCCTGTCCGATCAAAGCCGCCGCGGCATGATCGACAGGCTCGGGCGTGGACCGGCCTCCGTCACGGAACTGGCGCAGCCGCTCGATATGGCGCTGCCGACCGTGATGAAACATCTGCAGGTGCTGGAAACGAGCGGACTGGTGCTGTCGGAAAAGGCCGGACGAGTGCGCACCTATCATCTGCGCAAGGAAGCGCTGGCAGCCGTCGAGCGCTGGATCGCCGACCGCAAGGCATCCTGGAACCAGACCTTCGACCGGCTCGATCTCTTTCTTGCTGATACATCGACGGAGACGACAGACAAATGAGCATAAGATCGACAGACCATACGACGATCACCATAGAGCGTCATTTCAAGGCGCCTCTGCCGAAAGTCTTCGAGGCATGGGCAATACCGGAGCAGAAACGGCAATGGTTCGCCTGTCATGATGATTGGAAGCAGCTGGAGTTCCAGCTCGATTTTCGTGCCGGCGGCAGCGAAAGCAGTCGCGTCGCCTCAACCGAGGGCGTCATTCATGCCTATCAGGCGCGATATATCGACGTCGTCCAAAACGAGCGCTTCATTTATGCCTTCGACATGATGCTCGACGACGTCAGAATCTCCGTATCGCTGGCAACGGTCAGCTTCGCCCCCGAGCCCGGCGGCACGAAAATGACCTTCGTCGAACAGGTCGTGTTCCTCGACGGCTACAGCGACAACGGCTCGCGCCTCATGGGTACGGAAATCGGCTTCGATAACCTCAAGCTCTATGTCGAGGGAGACGATAGCAGGCCGAATTAAGCCCGCGCGTCACCGAGAATTGCCCCCAGCAGCTGCCCTTCGAGCTCTGCGAGCGCCGGATTGCCGTGACGGCGGGGATGCGGATAGGGAATGTCGAGATCGAGCACGATCCGGCCCTCGTCCAGCACAACAACCCGATCGGCCAGGTGCACGGCTTCGCTGACATCGTGCGTCACGAGCACGGCGGTAAAGCCGAGCTCGCGCCAAACGCGGTTCAGCAGCTCCTGCATGCTGATGCGGGTCAAAGCATCCAACGCACCGAGCGGCTCATCAAGCGCGAGGATACCGGGTTTGCTGACGAGCGCGCGGGCCAGCGCCACGCGCTGCCTCTGTCCACCGGAAAGGCTGGATGGCCATTCATCTACCTTCTCGGCAAGCTGTACCTCGGAGAGAACCGAAGCCGTTTCCTTCTTCGATACGTTTTGCGGCACGCCCTCGCCCAAGCCCACCGCCACATTGTCCGCGACGGAAAGCCAGGGCAGCAACCGCGGCTCCTGAAAGACGATGCGTGTATTGGGCTGTGTGTCACCACCATCGACCGCTTCAAAGCGAAGATGGCCTGCACTCGGCTCTTCCAGCCCCATCAGGATGCGCAGCAGTGTGCTCTTGCCGCACCCGCTCTTGCCGATGACGGCGACGAACTGACCAGCGGGAATATCGAGATCGATGCCGCGCAGGACGCGGTTGTTGCCGAAACTCTTCTCCAGACCCTTGATGTGGATAGCCGCAGCACCCGCAACTTGCGGCGTGATATCTGCGGCCTCTGCCCGTGCGCGATCGAGTGTGTTGACGCTCATGGGAAGCTCCTCAATTCCGATAGGCCGGATTCCAGCGCAAAGCCCTGCGCTCGATCGCCCGTGCGACGACATCGGCAAGCTTGCCGAGAATGGCGTAGATGACGAGCGTCAGCACCACGACATCAGTCATGCCGAACTCGCGGGCATTGTTGGCCATGTAGCCAATGCCCGACGATGCCGCGATCGATTCGGCAACAATGAGCGTCAGCCACATGATGCCGAGAGCAAACCGCAAGCCGACGAGAATGGACGGAAGTGCGCCGGGGAAGATGACCTTCCGGAACAGCGTCCAGTTGCTCATGCCGTAGACCCGTCCCATCTCGATCAGCCCGCGATCGACATTGCGCACGCCATGATAGGTGTTGAGATAGATCGGGAAGAGCACACCGAGCGCGGTCAGGAACAGCTTGGATTCCTCGCCGATCCCGAACCAGAGAATGACGAGCGGTACCATGGCGAGATGCGGAATGGTTCGCAGCATCTGCAGCGTCGTATCGGTCAGCTGTTCCGACAGCCGCGACACGCCGTTGGCGATGCCAAGCAGAAAGCCGATCGAGCCGCCAACCAACAGGCCGGCAAAGGCGCGGCCGGCGCTGACCAAGATATTGTTTGGGAGTTGGCCCGAAATCGTGGTCTGCCAGAAGGCGACCACGACGGCCGCCGGCGACGGCATGATACGGGTAGAGATCCATCCAAGCGACGAGCCCAGCTGCCATGCCGCGATGACGACAACCGGCAGCAGGAACGGCAGAAACCTCTGGAACGAAATACCTTGCCGCGCGACCCCGGCCTGGCGTGCGCGCCGTTCCGAGGCCACGCGGACGAAGGACGTGTCGAATGCCGACATGGGGATCTCCTTTTGATCTGGCGTTACGAGCCGGAAACGACCTTGAGATTGCCGCCATGACTGCCGCCCGCGAAAATCTGCTTGGCGCCGAATTCGTTACGGAACCCGGCACGCTGCTCGTCGCGCTTCAATCCCAGCTCGGGGAAGAGCAGTTCGGCCACACGATAAGCTTCCTCCAGATGCGGATAGCCCGAGCCGATCACAGTTTCGATGCCGAGCTCCTGATATTCCCGCAGCCTTGCAGCGACCGTCTTCGGCGATCCCACAAGTGCCGTACCAGCGCCAGCACGGACTAGGCCGACGCCGGCCCAGAGATTCGGCGACACTTCGAGCTTGTCGCGGCGGCCACCATGCAGCGCCGCCATGCGCTTCTGCCCGACGGAGTCGGACTGGTTGACGAATTGCTCCTGCGCTTCGCGGATTGTCTCGTCGTCGAGCTTCGAAATCAGCTTATCGGCCGCAGCCCATGCCTCTTCGTCCGTCTCGCGAACGATGAAGTGAAGGCGAATGCCGAAGCTGACCTCGCGTCCACGCTTGGCAGCGGCTGCCCGCACCTTTGCAATTTTCTCGCCGACCTGCGCCGGCGGCTCGCCCCATGTCAGATACTTGTCGACGCGACCAACCGAGAATTCGATACCCGCATCCGAAGATCCGCCAAAATAGAGCGGCGGGCGCGGTGCCTGCACCGGCGGCAGGCCGAGCCGTGCATTCGTCGCCTTGATATATTTGCCTTCGAAGGTGGACGATCCCGTCTCCAACAGCTCCTCCCAGACATGGAAGAATTCATCGGCATGGGCGTAGCGCTCATCGTGTTCCAGATGAATGCCGTCACCGGCGAGCTCTGCCGGGCTGCCGCCAACGACGATGTTGAGCAACACGCGGCCGTTCGAAACGCGATCAAGCGTCGAGGCGAGACGGGCGTAATAGGCGGGCGAGGCCGTACCCGGGCGGATAGCGACCAGAAACTTCAGCTTCTGCGTATGCGCCGAGAGCGCTGCAGCCGTCACGAAGGACTCTTCACAGGAAACGCCGGTCGGCAAAAGCACGCCCGTATAACCCAGCCGATCGACTGCCTGCGCGATCTGCTGGAGATAGCCGATCTCCGGGCCGCGGTTGAGATCGGCCGTACCCAGATAGGTGCCGTCACCGGAGGTCGGGATGAACCAGAGAAAATCGATGGGTTTTGCGTTCGCGGTCATGAAGCTTTCCTGCTTTCTGGATGCGCGTGGTCGGGAGCCACCTCCCGATGTTCGATCCGGATAATGGCATAGACTATCGATTACATCGACAATATGGATTTTCTAATTGTCGGCGTTTGACGAAATATTTTGCCCATAAAGTCCGCGCCCGTAGTGTTAGGGGCGTAGACGATATCCGTGGGTCTTGTCAGCCTCAGCTCGCCTTTGGTCGCCAGACGATGTCCGTGACGTTGAGCTTCTTCGGAACGATGCCAAGATTATAGAACTCGTCAGCCAGCCCCTGCTGATAGGTGATCGCCGAATCCGTAATGGTAGAGACGCCACCAAGATTTGCACCAGGGCGCGTCAGCACCACCCGCGTCACCTCGGCCGGCACGCCGGTGATTTCGGACATGGCCTTAACGGTGCCGTCCAAATCCGATTGCGCCGCCGCCCCCACCTTGGCCAGTTCGTCGATGACGTCGATAATCACCTGGGGATTATCCTTGGTGAAATCGCCGTTGGCCAGGAAATAGCTGAAGGAATCGACGATGCCCCGCGCAGTCGCAAGGATGCGGGTATCCGGATCGGCTTCTGCAATGGCGAGATAGGGATCCCAGATCGACCAGGCATCGATCGCACCGGTCTTGAACGCAGCGGCTGCATCCGGCGGCGTGAGATCGAGCGGCTGGATATCGCTGATCGTCAGCCCGCCTTTGCGAAGCGCCTTGACGGCGACGTTGTGGGCGCTGGAGCCGCGCTTGAAGGCAACCTTCTTTCCCTTGAGATCGGCAAGCGTCTGGATCGGCGAATCCTTGCGCACGAGAATGGCGGAGCTTTCGGGGCTGCCGGTGTAAATGCCGACATACAGCAGATTGCCGTTGGCAGCCTGCGCAAACAGCGGCGGCACATCGCCCGTCGCACCGAAATCGAGAGCACCGGCGCCAAGAGCTTCCAGCAGCGGCGGGCCGGATGTGAATTCCGACCATTCGACGGATATGCCGCGATCGGAAAGCCGCTTTTCCAACGCCCCTTGACGCTTTGCCAATGCCAATACGCTGTTCTTCTGCCAGCCGATCCGAAACGTCGTCGCTGCGGCCGCACGTGACTGTCGAACGGAAGGCAAAGCGAAGGCAACCGCCGTCGCACCGAGAAGGCCGAGTGTCTGTCTGCGCGAAATCATCGAAGATCCCTTTTCATGAGGCCTCGGCGCTTCCGCGGCCACCGGCTCGTTGTCGATGGCTTAAAGATCGCAAATCCATAGATTATATCGACAAAGAATATTATGAAGATTCACGACGATGACGAAATTCCATTCCAATAAATGCAAAAATTTGAAATCAGATTTCACGTCGCGTGCCATGGTGACAAGTTGCCCGACAAATCGGTCTTTCGTCTCCGTGCCCTTTCGGCTAAGCCTGCGGAACAAATTCGGTCATGGAGTTATGAAATGGCAAAGGTCTCATTCATCGGCATGGGCGTCATGGGTTACCCCATGGCCGGGCATTTGAAGGTCAAGGGCGGGCATGATGTCACCGTCTATAACCGCACCGTTACCAAAGCTGAAGCATGGGCCAAACAGTATGACGGCAAGTTTGCCCCTACCCCGGCCGAAGCGGCTGCAGGCGCCGATTTCGCCTTCACCTGCGTCGGCAATGACGACGACCTTCGCTCGGTGACGACGGGCGAGCACGGCGTCCTTTCAAGCATGAAGGCTGGTTCGATTCTTATCGACAACACCACCGCAAGTGCCGAAGTCGCCCGCGAACTCTACGCAGCCGCCAAGGAAAAAGGCGTCGACTTCATCGACGCACCTGTTTCCGGCGGACAGGCAGGCGCGGAAAACGGCGTGCTGACCGTCATGTGCGGCGGTGACGAAGCCGTCTTCGAGAAGGCTCGTCCCGTTATCGACGCCTATGCCCGCATGGTCGGGCTGATGGGGTCTGTCGGCGCGGGACAGCTGACCAAGATGATCAACCAGATCTGCATTGCCGGCATCGTCCAGGGACTCGCCGAAGGCATCCATTTCGGCAAGCAGGCCGGCCTCGATATCGAAAAGGTCGTGGAGGTCATTTCCAAGGGCGCCGCCGGTTCCTGGCAAATGGAAAACCGCCACAAGACCATGAATTCAGGCAAGTATGATTTCGGCTTTGCGGTCGACTGGATGCGCAAGGATCTCGGCATCGTGCTCGAGGAGGCCCGCCGCAATCAGGCCAAGCTGCCGCTCACGGCCCTCGTCGATCAGTTCTACGGCGACGTCCAGGCGATGGGAGGCAATCGCTGGGATACCTCCTCGCTGCTCGCGCGCCTGGACAAGAAGTAAAAGGCTGCCGGGAAATCAACAGCTGCTGCTGAGCGCCTCATCAGAGCGGCGCTCAGTTTATGTCAGTCCTCGTTGGACTTGGCATTTTCCAGCAGCATGTAATCGAGCGGCAGCTCCGTCGAATACTTGATCTGCTCCATCGCAAAGGCCGAGGAGACGTCGCGGATTTCGATCTTGGCGATCATGCGCTTGTAGAAAGCGTCATAAGCCGCGATATCCGGAACGACGACGCGCAGCAAATAGTCGACATCGCCGCTCATGCGATAGAATTCGACCACTTCCGGGAAATCGGCGATCACTTCCGAAAAGCGCTTCAGCCATTCGATCGAGTGGCTGTTGGTGCGGATCGATACGAAAACCGTGACCTTGGTGTTGACCTTTTCCGGATCGAGCAAGGCCACGCGGCGGCGAATGACGCCATCCTCTTCCATCTTCTGGATACGGCGCCAGCAAGGCGTCGTCGAGAGACCGACCTTCTTGGCAAGATCGGCTACGGCCAGAGTGGAATCCTCCTGCAGCAGGCGCAGGATTTTGCGGTCAAGACGGTCCATTAAAGCATCCCTTCGAATTATATTCTCTCTATAGCTCATTTTAAGCGAGAGAAAAGAAACTTTTTCTCAAGAAAGCAGGCTTTTCACACGTTGTTGTAATACTGGAAGCAACTCGGCCTCGAACCACGGGTTACGTTTCAGCCAGCCGCTGTTGCGCCAGCTCGGATGCGGCAATGGCAGGATGGACGGCGACCGGTTGGTTAGAAGATAACGCCGCCACTCAGCGACCGTCTCGGTCATCGAACCCATGCGCTTCGCTCCAAGATGCCAAGCCTGCGCATATTGACCGATCGTCAGGATCAATTCGATCTGCGGCATCGCATCCATCGCCCGCTGCCGCCATAACGGTGCGCACTCCTTGCGCGGCGGCAGATCGCTTCCCGCCTTGTCATAGCCCGGAAAGCAGAAGCCCATGCCCATTATGGCGAAATGATCCGGATTGTAGAAACTCTCGCGATCCACAGCGAGCCACTGACGCAAACGGTCACCGGAGGCATCGTTGAACGGCACGCCGCTCTCGTGAACGCGCAATCCTGGCGCCTGCCCTGCGATGAGTATTCGTGCAGTCGATGATAGTGTCGCAACCGGACGCGGCTCATGCGGCAGGCGATCCGCCTCGCCCTTTGCCGGTGCATCCCGACAGAGACGGCAGGCCGCAATCGCCGAACGCAGGACTTGCAATTCGCTTTCCTGCTTCATGGAGCGCTCCAACCGACAAGCTGGCGCAAATAGCCGAGCCATCCGGCAATCGGATCGTTGTCATGGGCCATACGCTCCTCGCGCCGATAGTCGCTCGGCCTCTCGAAATCACTGGCCCAAAGCCCAGCCTTCGCCTGCCGTGCGCTCCGCTCCTCGCTTGCATAGCCGCCATAAGAAACCGCCATGCCACTGCGCACCATCGCGGCGTTGATATCGGCATCGCCGGCGACACATGTCACCAACAGGCGACCATAGCGATCCCTCTCCCGCCCCCGACATTCGGGCGCTCCGGTCTTAATCATTGTGGCAAGCGCCTTGCGTGCATCTTCGCCGCAGGCCCAATCCGCGCCATTGCGTTGGCAGCGCTGTCGATATTCGGGCGCATCGATCCCTTTCAGTCTCAAGCGCTCGCCACTGGCGGAAAGCGTGTCGCCATCAATGACATAAAAGCTGCCGTTTTGAATGATTTCCGGTCGATTGTTCATCTTCAACGCGAATAATGCAAGAATGGCAAGCAGCGCGAAAGTGACCACGCCGTCACGAAACAGGCGGCCCGACCGCATCACGTTGTTGCCTCCTTTAAGAACAAATCCTTGGCGAAGATGGCAAACAAATCATTTCGGCGCAGCATCTTCTTAAGATTTAAACGCTAGGGTGTAGCCTCAGGCAGGCTAAGTTTCAATGTAACCATGAGCACCGGCGTCAGCACATCGACAGATAAAAACATTGTCGACCGATCGCGCAGTCACCGTAACCGGGCTGTGTCGAAGGCCGTGCGGCAAACGCGCGAGCGCCTGCAAAGCGGCCATAGCCGCAATTTCGACCGCGAACTGATGATGATGCATATCGACACCTTGCGGCAGAGTGCCGCCGTCGTGCCGATCTTCGTCATCGTGGTTGCTGTTCTCGGCGTCTACCTGACGCGTGATGCCGGCATTCTCTTCTGGACCATTCCGATCCTCACGGCGCATGCCATCAACATGCTGATCGGACGGCGCGCCAAGAAGCAGGAAATATCAGCCGAAAGCGCCAGAAAGTGGCGGCAGCTGCTTTTGCTGGGGCAATTGCTCGTCGGCTTCTGTTGGGCGCTTTTTGCGATGCAAAATTGCGCGACCTGCGGCGGCGACAGTTTCGCCTTTTACAAGGGCACGACCCTGCTAGCGGCAATCTGCATTACGGCCATGTCCAGCTTCATGCTGCCACGAGCTGTTCCGTTTTCCTTCGCGCCGGCGACCGTAGCGCTGACCGTGGCAGCCATCCTGACGCGAAGGCCTTCCGATATCGCCCTCACCGCAGCCATTTCGGTTGCCGTGATATTCTTCAGCTTCATCACCAACCGCATGTATCAGTCGAACCTGAAGATTCTCTCTTTCCAATCGGAGAAGGACGATCTGATCGCGGAACTGGAAGTCGCGAAATCGATGTCCGACGAGGCCCGTAGGCGTGCCGAAGAAGCAAACCTCGCCAAATCGCGCTTTCTTGCTTCCATGTCGCACGAGCTTAGAACGCCGCTGAATGCGATCCTTGGCTTTTCCGAAGTCATGTCGGCGGAGGTCATGGGGCCGCTCAACAATCCGACCTATCGCGAATACACAAGTGATATCCATCGATCCGGCCAGCACCTGCTCAACCTGATCAACGAAATCCTCGACCTCTCTCGTATCGAGGCCGGCAAATACGAGCTGAACGAAGAAGCGATTTCTCTCCTCGATATTGCCGAGGATTGCATCGGCATGGTGCAGTTGCGTGCCCGCGCCAAGAACATTTCGATCTCATCGCAATTTGAAGCGCAGCTGCCCTCCGTCTGGGCCGACGAGAAATCGATGCGCCAGGTGATCCTCAACCTCCTGTCGAATGCGGTGAAATTCACGCCGCAGGGCGGCGAAATCAGCGTCAAGGTCGGCTGGACCGCCGGTGGCGGCGAATATGTCGCGATCAAGGACAACGGTCCGGGCATCCCCGAAGAGGAGATCCCGATTGTGCTGTCGGCCTTCGGCCAGGGCTCTATCGCCATCAAGAGCGCCGAACAGGGCACCGGCCTCGGGCTGCCGATCGTACAGGCCATTCTCGCCAAGCATGACGGTCAGTTCATGCTGAAATCCAAGCTGCGGGAAGGCACGGAAGTCATCGCCATCCTACCGCCCAAGCGCGTGCTGCAAAGCCTGCCGGCGGTCGAGGACGCGCCACTCGCCGAGCGGCGCAAGAAGAGCTTCGCGTAAACGAAGCATGGACGCTGATCGTTAGAGCGCTTCAGCTTTTCGTGGAATCTCTGAACCGCTCTATCTCTTTGTTGTCCCGCAATTCCGGACGGAAAACCGCTACGCACTTTTCCTGGAATTGCTTTAGCGAAACAGCAGATGGCTGCCGATGACGTAAAGCATGTAGATACCGGACGCGACCAGCATACAGAGAACGGCAAAGGAGCCGAGATCCTTGGCGTGCTTGCCGACGTTGGAAATCTCCGGCGAGATCCGGTCGATCACCTCTTCCACCGCCGTATTCATGGCTTCGACTGCGAAGACGGCAAGGAACAAGACCATCGCGATGACGATCTCACCGATGGTCGCGCCGACGGCGATCAACAGGATCAGTCCCACTCCGGCAAAAAGGAGCTCCTGTCGAAAGGCCGATTCCTGCAACAGCCGCTGAAATCCGCCCCAGGAATAGCCGGCAGCGGCGAAAAAGTGCCGAATCCCGGTCTCCTTATTGACCGCTGATTTTGAAAACTCCGCCATTCGCGCTCCGCCCGTATTGTCCCGGTTGCAATCTGGATGCCTTGCGAATACCGCCTCACCGTGGGCGAAGCAAGGCGACAGCTCTCGCCGCCTCGAAATTCATTGCAGTTTTATGACGGAAAACCGATCATCTACAGGAAATTGAGCGGCGAAACGTTTATTTCAACGTTTCGCCGCTCGGTTTTTCAGTGCTTGTTCGTAACCCCGGCGCTTTCGAACGTCGCCATGCCCGAATGGCAGGCTGCCGCAGCCTTGACGATGCCGGCGGCCAATGCCGCCCCCGTACCTTCGCCAAGCCGCATGCCGAGCGCCAGAAGCGGCGTCTTGCCGAGCTTTTCGATCGAACGGAGATGACCCGGCTCGGCCGAAACATGCCCGATCAGGCAATGATCGAGGGCAGAGGGATTGGCAGCCTTGAGAATAGAGGCGGCGGCCGTCGCGACATAGCCGTCGATGATAACAGGGATACGCTCCATGCGCGCGGCGAGGATGGCGCCGGCCATGGCGGCGATCTCGCGGCCGCCAAGGCGGCGCAGGATTTCCAGCGGATCGTTGAGATGATCGCGATGAAGCGCGACCGCCTTCTCGACGGCAGCGATCTTGCGCTTCAGCATCTCACCTTCCGAGCCCGTACCGGGACCGACCCAGTCTTCAGCCTTGCCGCCATAGAGCGCGTAATGAATGGCCGCGGCGATCGTGGTATTGCCGATGCCCATCTCGCCAATGCAGAGCAGATCCGTGCCGCCGGCAATCGCTTCCATGCCGAAGGCCATGGTGGCCGCGCAGTCGCGTTCGCTCAATGCCGGTTCTTCGGTGATATCCCCGGTCGGGAACTCGAGCGCGAGATCGAAGACCTTGAGGCCGAGGTCATAGGCAACGCAGATCTGGTTGATGGCTGCGCCGCCGGCCGCGAAATTCTCCACCATCTGCTGCGTCACCGAAGGCGGAAACGGGGTGATCCCCTGCTTGGTGACACCATGATTTCCGGCAAAGATCGCCACCAGAGGCCGGGTCACGGCCGGCGGACGACCGGTCCAGGCCGCCAGCCAGAAAGCGATTTCCTCTAGTCTTCCAAGCGCGCCCGGCGGCTTGGTGAGCTGTGCATCACGTTCGCGCGCGGCCACGAGCGCCCGGGCATCCGGGCCTGGAAGGTCGCGCAGCAATGCGCGGAAATCGTCGAATGGGAGGCCGCTGACGCTCATGAATGCGTTCCTTGTCTTTTAGTCTCAAATCGGGTTCTTTGCGTGCGACTCTATTAGTCCTGGGAATCGGCGTGAACAACTCCAAAAGCGCCCGATGCTGTCGCGCGTATGGCGGGGAGAGGAAGAAATGCGGGAATATATGCGTGACATCGCGCGCTCCGTCGCTTTCTTGAGCCGCATTCCCGTGCCGTCGTCCTTTTTCGAAGGCGATGACGGCAAGCTCTCGCGTGTTTCACGCGCTTTTCCTGTCGCCGGCCTGCTGATCGCCCTGCCCTCTGCACTGACCTTCAGCGTGCTGCTTGCCCTCAACGCCGATCCGTTGATGGCCGCATTGCTGGCGCTTGCCGCGCACACGCTCCTGACCGGCGCCCTCCATGAAGACGGGCTCAGCGACACGGCAGACGGATTGGGTGGCGGTAAGGACCGCGAGCGCGCACTCGAAATCATGAAGGATAGCCGTATCGGGACGTACGGGGCGGCAGCGTTGATACTGTCCTTCGGATTGCGGGCGGCAGCACTTGCCGCCATCGCCCGGCATCTCTCGCCTGAGGACGCCGCGGTCGCAATCCTCGCCGCGGCCACCTTGAGCCGCGGTGCCATGGTCTGGCATTGGTACGCCCTGCCGTCAGCCAAACCGGATGGGATCGCGGCATCGGCGGGCAAGCCGGATGACGACGCCATGCAGCTGGCGCTGCTTGCGACACTTGGCCTTGCGGTGCTCGTCGGTCCTGCCATGGGCGTTCCGGCGCTGGTTGGCTGCCTTCTTGCGACAAGCGTCGCGGCATTTCTGGCCACGCGATATATCCGTCAGAAATTGGCTGGCCATACGGGCGATACGATCGGCGCGACCCAGCAGATTTGCGAGATCGCGTCGCTCTGTACTCTTGCCATGTGCGTTTGAAGCATCGATATATGATCCCATGCTGACACCCTGCATCCTCGTCTGCTCCATCGATCAGAACACCGGCTATTGCTTCGGCTGCGGCCGCACATCCGCTGAAATCGGCGCGTGGATGAACTATAGCGATGACGAACGCCGTCAGATCATGGAAATGCTTCCGGAGCGCCTGACCAAGGTCGAGCGCAAGCCACGCCGGGAGACCCGCCGCCAAAGGATGGCACGGGAGCGCAGCGCCGTATGAACCGCCTGAACATCGTTCTCGTCATTCTCGGCATCGGCCTCGCACTGCTCGTCTTCAACAATAATACCGGCTCCACCTTCGGCATGCGCAATGACGACTTCGCGCGTGTCGTCTATCTCGTGCCGATCGCCCTGATGATGAGCGCCGCCGTCTGGGCTAGCCGGCATACGGTCAGCCAGTCGATCCGTAATCTTCTCATCTGGTTCGTCGTCATCATGGCGCTCGCGACCGCCTACATCTATCGCCGCGATGCAGAACAGGTCGGCAACCGCCTCTTTGCCGGCCTGATGCCCGGCCATGCAGTCGTGGTCACGACGAGCGAAGGCGGCCAGGAAGTCATCCTTCACAAGCGTTCGAACGGGCATTTCGAAGCGAAGGTCATGATCAACGGCCAACCGATCGACATGCTGATCGACACCGGCGCCAGCACCATCGCCCTGTCGCAGGAAGACGCCGAGCGCGTTGGTATCATTCCGGAAAACCTCACCTATTCGCAGACGGTACTGACCGCCAATGGCCGCGCCAGAGCGGCCCCCGTAGAACTCGGCTCGGTGGCAATCGGCCCGATCAAGCGCAGGGATGTCCAAGCGAGCGTGGCAGAAGCAGGCAGGCTCGATCAGAGCCTGCTCGGCATGAGCTTTCTCGAAACCCTGGGGTCCATGCAGATGCAGACGGACGAGCTTCGGCTGCGAGACTAACGAACCGCCGTATGCGATAGTTCGGTTGGGAGCGAAGCATTCGCCGGCCTCTCCACTCTAAAAGATGGCATGTCCAAACCTTATAAGAGTGAAAAACGATGACGCCGGCAAGACCGAACCTGACGACCGAACTGCTGCTTCTCCTTGCACTCGCGATCTGCTGGGGCGCCTCCTACACCTTCATCCGCGTCGGCGTGGCAACCATTCCGCCGATCACGCTGATTGCCGCGCGAACCCTGATCGCCGGTCTTGTCCTTCTCGCCATCATCCGCTGGTGCGGGCTGAGCTTGCCGAGAGACGCTGCCACATGGAAGCGTTTCCTCATTCAGTCCTGCCTCAACAGCGCCATTCCCTTCACGTTGATCGCCTGGGCGGAACAAACCGTCGATGCCGGTCTGGCGACCATATTGAATTCCACGACGCCGATTTTCGCTTTTCTGATCGCCGCTTTCCTGCTGCGCTCCGAGTCGCTGACGGGACGCAAGCTATTTGGCGTGATTGCCGGCATGGCGGGCATCTGCCTGATCATCGGCCTCGATGCGCTACATGGCATGGGCCGCCAATTGCTGCCGCAGCTTTCCGTTGTCGCGGCATCGATCTGCTATGCCTGTGCCGCCTTGTTCGGCCGCAATTTCAAGGGACTGGACCCGATGATGCCGGCAGCCAGCTCGTTGCTTTGCGGTGCCGCCCTCCTGGTCCCGGCGAGCCTGATTGTCGAACATCCCTGGCAGATTGCGCCATCGACAGCCTCGATCCTGGCACTGCTCGGTCTGTCGGTCGTCTCCACCGCGCTTGCCTTCAGCATCTATTTCCGACTTATCCAGACCCTGGGCTCGGTCGGCACGACGGCGCAGGCCTATCTTCGCGTCCCGATCGGCGTCGGCATCGGCGTTACCCTCCTCGGCGAGCCTCTATCCCCGACGGCAGCCATCGGTCTTGTCTGTGTCGTGGCAGGTGTCATGGCCATGACCATCGCACCACGCAGGAAGGCCCTGGCCTAAAAAGGCAATCACGTTCAGCGCTTGCATGGGGGGTTTAGCTTAGCAGAGACAGATCGTCCCATGCGAAAATGAGATTGTCGGAGCGCCAGATAGGTCCCGGATCGGTGTAACGACCGATCAATTGCCCGCCAAGCGCGCGGTAGAAAGAGATTGCCGATCCGTTGCCGACGACAACGCCAAGCGCGGCGCCCGAATATCCCATGGCAGCAAACTCTTCCATCATTATCCGCATGAGCCGGCGGCCAAGTCCCTGACGCTTGATGGAGGGATCGATATAGAGCGATTTTATCTCACCGCGCCCCTCGAATGCTGGCTCGGACGCAGCTGCAATCGCGCCGATGCCGACAAGTCGCGCACCTTGTTCAGCCAGGAACACGCGCTGATCCCGACGCGGAGTGGCCAAAATATCGGCCCATCGCGCGCGACGGTAATCTTCACCAAGGACCCGATAGACTTCGGCAGGTGCGAGATCGCGATAGGTATCGCACCAGATCGCGCGATGCAGCCTGGCGATGTCAGCAACATCACCGGCGAGCGCGGGCCTGATCTCTATGTCCGTCGTCATTGGGCATTTCTGAGGACGGTGCTACGCAGCGCGCCGACGAGATAGAGCGAACCGGTAACAAGCATCCAACCGCCGCGCTCGGCGGCTTTCACCATAGCCCGATCCAGCGCCCTGTGCGGGTCCGGCTCGGCTTCGCAATTCATACCCATGGACTTCCCCAACGCTTCCAGCTCGATCGCTGGATGGGCACGCCCCGATCCGGACGCTTCCGTAAAGACAGCATAAGCCGCGTATCGCGATAACACGTCCAGAAAGCCGGGTGCATCCTTGTCGGATGCCAGTGCGACGATGGCAACACATTCGCCGCTGACCGAGGAGGAGCGCGTGATATCGCGCAACACAGCCTCGATGTTGAACGGCACATGTGCACCATCCATGATGATGGGCAGGCTTTGCCGCCCCTTTGCCAATGCAGGCGACAGAGAAACGTCGAAACGCTCCATCCGCCCCGGCAGACGCGCCTTGTCGATGACCGCTTTTTCGAGCAGCCATGCACCGATCGGCTGACCCTTTTCGCCTCCCTCTCGCACACTCTCACCCTGCCGCCCCAGATGATCGAACACGAGTCCGACCAGGGCGATATTCGTTGCGGCAATCGTCTCATCGTCTGGAAGATTGGTCCGAAGCACCTTGCAGCCCAGCTCATCGGCGCGCCGCTGCAACACCTGTCCTGCGACATCGTCGGCGGCAAGCGTCGTCACAAGCGTCGCGCCCGGTTTCAATATGCCGACTTTCTCCCGCGCTATCGCCTCGCGCGTGCTTCCCAGAATCTCCGTGTGCTCAAGGCCGATATTCGTGACGATCGCGACTTCGCCGAAGACCACATTCGTCGAATCCAGCCTGCCGCCCAGCCCGACCTCGACCACGATCCAGCTCAAACCGGCGTCCCTGAAGACGACGAAAGCGGCCGCCGTTATCACATCGAACCAGGTGGCGTCCTCGCCGGCGGTTGCCGCCTGCTTGGCGTCCTCATAGCCATCCAGAACCTGCATGATCGCCGTCGCCAGCGCATCGTCCTCGACCTCCTGGCCGAGAATGCTGACACGCTCATTCACCCGATCGACATGTGGCGATCCATAACGTCCGATCCGCCAGCCAGCCCGCAGCAATCCAGCCTCGAGGAGCGCCGAGACCGATCCCTTACCCTTGGTGCCGGCGACGTGGATGGCGCGAAAGCTCCGATGCGGATTGCCCAGACGCTGCATGAGATCGAGCATCGGCTCGAGACCGACCCGCATTTCCCCGCGCGGCTTGCGCTCCCAATTGGTTAGTTGATCGAGCCGGGAGAGTGCCTGGGGCAGCGAAGGGTTGAGATGAGCCTGCGACATTGAAGCTTTCCTGGACCATTTTGTTGCGGCTGAGAAAGCCGCAGGCCTTCTTAGTCCCGCCAGCCCGGCATCGCCATCAATTTCTCAAGCGATATCCCGTCCGGAAAATCCACCCCAGGATGATCAGACAGATGACTAGGAAAAGCGTGATCATGGCAAGGCTCAGCACCGGATTGACGTCAGCGATGCCGTAGAAGCTCCAGCGGAAGCCGCTGACCAGATAGAGGACCGGATTGAGATGGCTGACCGCCTGCCAGAACGGTGGCAGCATGTTGATAGAATAGAAGCTGCCGCCAAGGAAGGTGAGCGGCGGCACGACCAGCATCGGGATGAGGTTCAGCTGCTCGAAATTCCCGGCCCAGATGCCGATCATGAAACCGAACAGGCTGAAAGTGACCGCCGTCAGCACGAAGAACAGGATCATCATAAAAGGATGCTCGATCCTGATATCGACGAAGAAACTCGCGGTCGCGAGGATGATCAGGCCGATCAGCATCCCCTTGGTGGCAGCCGCACCGACATAGCCGAGCACGATTTCCGTCATGGCGACAGGCGCCGACAGCACCTCGTAGATAGTACCGGTGAACTTCGGGAAATAGATACCGAAGGAACCGTTGCTGATGCATTGGCCAAGCAAGGTCAGCATGATCAGGCCGGGCGTAATGAACGCTCCATAGGAAACGCCCTCAACCAGGTTGATGCGCGAACCGATCGCCGCACCGAAGACGATGAAATAGAGCGACGTGGAAATGACAGGCGAAACGACGCTCTGCAGCAGAGTGCGGCGCGTGCGGGCCATTTCGAACGAATAGATAGACTTGATCGCTTCGAAGTTCATTTGCCTGCCTCCACCAGCGAGACGAAAATATCCTCGAGCGAACTCTGGCGCGTCGAAAGATCCTTGAAATGAATTCCCTCGGCACCGAGTTTCGACAGCAGAGCCGCAATGCTAGACTGCTCGTGCTGGGCGTCGAAATCATAGATCAGCGTCAGTCCGTTTGGGCCTAGCGAAAGCCCGTTCCCGTTGAGAGGCTCCGGTATGGCATCGATCGGCTCGTTCAAATCGAGGATCAGCTGCTTGCGGCCGAGCTTGGCCATGAGCGCCCTCTTCTCCTCCACCAGCAGCAGCTCGCCGCCATTGATGACGCCGACGCGATCGGCGGCCTCCTCGGCCTCTTCGATATAGTGGGTCGTCAAAATGATAGTGACGCCGGAAGCGCGCAGGCGCTCGACCACATGCCACATGTCCTTGCGCAACGTCACGTCGACACCGGCCGTCGGCTCGTCGAGGAAGAGGATCTCCGGTTCATGCGAGAGCGCCTTGGCAATGAGCACGCGCCGCTTCATGCCGCCGGAAAGCTGGCGAAGCATGTTGTCTTTCTTCTCCCAGAGCGAAAGATCGCGCAATATCTTCTCGATATATTCGGGATTCGGCCTCTTTCCGTGAAGCCCGCGCGAAAAGCTGACTGTATTCCAGACGGTTTCGAACTGATCGGTCGTCAATTCCTGCGGCACAAGGCCGATCAGGCTGCGCGTAGCGCGGAAATCGCGCACGACGTCATAACCGCCGACGGTCACAGACCCACCGCTCGGGTTGGCAATCCCGCATACGATGGAAATCAGCGTCGTCTTGCCGGCACCGTTCGGCCCCAGCAGCGCCAAGATTTCCCCTCGCTCAATATCGAGACTGACACCTTTCAGCGCCTGAAACCCGTTGGAGTAGGTTTTGGTCAGATTACTTATGGAAATGATCGGAGCCATAGCGAGGCAAAGTCCGGCTTTTGTGATGAATTTCGCGGCGTTTGCCCGCTATATAACCGGTTCTAACCTTTGACCACCCCACCGTAGCGGAACACAGCGTTCGTCCAGGGTAAATAAGCTGTCATCAAATCGTGACCTTCGTCGGGCATATAGCTCCTTAGGTGAGCAACGTTTGTCGCAACTCCGCCCAACGCCTCTTGGCGACACCGTCAGCGCCTGCTGTATTGGCCGATTTATTGCTTTGCATTCATATTGCGTGCAGCATCATTGCAACATGAAGTTCTTTTCTGGAACTGGCAAGGATCCCCCGTCGTTGCCATGCTCCGCTCAAGCCGGCTCCGCCGGCTTTTTTCTTTTTTGCCAGCTTACGATCGGGAAAGAACCTACCAATTGCCGTTTACGCCGCAGCCCGCCGGCGGCAGCGTCTTGTGCTCGAAGCGAGCCTTCAGCATCGCGCAACCCTTGTCGCGAATGGGTCCAGGCATTATGGAGTTGAGACCGATGCCGACTTCATCGAAGGGATCATCGGCATAGGCGACATAAGCATACCAGCGGCCGCCAATGACGATAATGATGGCAATCAGTGCGGCAACGAGCGCCCTTCCCAGGCTTCTCTTTCGTCTCGGTATGTCTTCCATGAACCCCTCCCTGCAATTTAGCTCGCGCAGTTGAGCGCGATTCCGCCGAAAGGTAAATCAGCTTTCCCGTTTGGCAAGGGTGGATGCTGTCCCGGCAAAAGGCCAATCAAAGGCTGCAATAGCGCCGGCCGCCTTGACGGTCCCTGAGGTCGAAATGGAAGTGGTTCCAGTGCTCCGGATTGCTGCCTGGGCCGAGCACCGTATCGAAATAGCGGCAGCTGTCGCTGCGCACCGCCTTGAGCAACCGTCCTTCCCTGAAAGAGAACAAGCCCTTCTTCCGCACGTCAATCACGTGGCCATTCTTCAGGACAAAGGTACCAACATCGATCGCGTTGCCATGGGCATGTTCCGACATTGGATTATAGCGTTGCCGGCTATTGTTCATCCGCCGGCAGGAATAACCACCGAGCGGCACGATCGTGCCGATGCCCGTCCAATAGCGGGTGCGCGCCGCCGGCGCCAGTTCGTTCTTCACCCATTTTGCGAAGGCGAGCGTCACTTGGCAATTCAACGTGACGGCGGGCCGCACCGCTATATTGCCTGAGAGGCCGCTGAGCGAAACCGGATAGGGAACCTGACATGCCGGGCCGTTCGAGATCGCCGGCTTGTCGGTATAAACCACGCCCATGCGCTGCAATTCCCGACGGCAGGCGATTTCAGAAGGCGGCATCATGCCCGGCGTCGATTGCGGCGCTTCAAACTGCTGATCGAGGCGCGGTATCGGATTTTCGACACGCGGCAGCATCGCAACCTGCGTTCCCGGCAGCTGCCTCGGTATCCGCGACTGGTTGAGTTCGGCCTGTGCCGCCGGCCGCTGAATAATCGACCGGTTGGTCTGTACCGGCGCATCGGTGCCGATGCCGTCGACCACGGGCTGGTCGGATTGACCTTCCGCAATGTTCTGCTGCTCTTCCTGCGCCAATCCCACCACCGAGGCTGATTGCGCCTCTTCGCTCGGCCCGACGCCAAGTTCGGCATCCATGTTGACGCCCTGAGAGGGGATATCCGACTGCTGTGCTAAGCCGGCTTCGACATCCGTGGTGGTCACGGCCTCGCCAGTGCCGTTGGAACGAACGGGACCGCCACTCTTGTAACTGCTCGATGCGGAAACGACGGGATCTTGTACCCCTTGGTAGGCAAATTGGCGTTGCGGCACACTGCGATGCGGCTTGATGGATCCGACACGCGAGGAACTGTCTATGCCGGACGGCGGCACGAGGCTGTCGGCCGTACAGGCGACCAGCGCCGACGACAATAGCAATGGCAGCGCGACCCGCAGTAGAATGGGTAAAATGGTCATAATCCTGATCCGCTGCCCCAGCCACGGTCGGCAATGATTACAAATCCTAAATGGGAAGGGTGAACGAAAGCTTACCGCAGGGTGATCTCGGTGTTTCACACAGGCACCACGTCACCGCATAGTGGCTTGAAGCAAAACACCCACAGGAGTCCTCCATGGAAATGCGGGTATGGCTTTTCCATCGAGGCAGGATTGCATAGGCTGATTGTCGGAATCGACCGTCAACAGGAGCAGATGAATGAATGACAGCGTCAAACCGAGAGGCGAGCTGACATTGCGCACGCTTGCCATGCCCGCCGACGCCAATCCTGCCGGCGATATTTTCGGCGGCTGGGTCATGGCGCAGATGGACTTGGCAAGCGGCATCCGCGCCGCCGAGCGGGCGCGCGGGCGCGTGGTCACGGCCGCGGTCAAGGAGATGGCCTTCGAACTGCCGGTCAAGATCGGCGATACGCTGAGCGTCTTCACCGATGTCGAACGCGTCGGCCGCACCTCGATCACCCTGAGCGTAGAAGCATGGGCGCACCGGGCCCGTTATAACAGCCTGGAGAAAGTGACGGCTGCGACCTTCATCATGGTCGCGCTCGATGAAAACGGCTTGCCGAAGGCCGTACCGGAGGAGAGCTGACGCGATGGATTCCGCGCACACACCGGAAGTCTACGTCTATATCAGAACGGTCATGAGCATGGTGATCGGCCTTTCGCTGGCTCAGCTTCTGACCCGGCTTGCCGGTTTCGTGCAGGCGCCGGGCAAGAACAAGATCTACCCCGTCCATATCGGCTGGGTATTGTCCATGTTCCTGTTCATCATCCATTTCTGGTGGTGGGAGTACCGGCTGCAATCGGTTGCGCAGATCAATTTCGGCGTCTACCTCTTTCTCATCTGCTTCTGCTGCCTCTTCTATTTCCTATGCGTATTGCTCAATCCGCCGTCGGTCGAGGATTATGGCGGCTTCGAGGAATATTTCATATCCCGCCGCCATTGGTTCTTCGGCCTGCTCGCGGTGACCTACGCGGTAGACCTCATCGACACATTGCTGAAGGGGGAAGCCTATTTCCGGTCGCTCGGCTGGGAATATCCAATACGCAATGTCGTTTATATCATACTTTGCATCATCGCCTCGATCACCGCGAACCGGCGCTTCCAGGCGGCATTCGTGATTGTCGGGCTGATCTATCAGATCACATGGATCTTCCGCCTCTACGACGTGCTTCCGGTATAGCGATCGCATCCGCCAGCGGGCATTATAGCCACCGCCATTTGGGTTCCTGCGATCCTTGACCAAGACATCGCCATATTGTTCAGATCGATTACGGTCTGGGACGCAGGTGGGAGACTGAAGCCTTGAGGACAAAGAGCTATGCATTGGGATTGGCGCTCGCTCTTTCGCTGCCCTGGCTTGCTCATGCCGAGGACCCAGCCCCAGGACCCGCCAATACGACGATCGACCTGAAATACTGGGTGGAATTCGCAAAACAGGGAAATCCGGCCGCTCAATATGGTCTCGGCTATCGCTACGCCAACGGTCAGGGCGTGGAACAGGATGACTCTCAGGCCGTCGATTGGTATCGGAAATCGGCTGAGCAAGGCAATGCGCAGGCCCAATATGCACTCGCCTACATGTATGCCAGCGGCCGCGGCGTCGATACCGATCTGAAGCAGGCAAACGACTGGTATTTAAGGGCGGCGCAAAACGGCAATGCCGATGCCCAATATGCCATCGGCTATTCCTATGCCAATGGCCGCGGCATGGCTGTCGATAATGAAAACGCCGTCACCTGGTACCAGAAATCCGCCGCCCAGGGACAGGCGCAGGCGCAATATGCGCTCGGTTACATGTATGCCAATGGTCTCGGGGTGCATCAGGACGAGGCGATCGCACTCGGCTGGTATCGCAAGGCGGCTGACCAAGGTCGGCCCGACGCCGAATACGCAATCGGCTACATGTACGACAACGGTCAAGGCGCCGAAGAAGACCAGGAACAGGCTGTCGCCTGGTACAAAAAGGCCGGCAATCAAGGAGTTGCGCAGGGTCTGTATGCAGTCGGCTATGCCTATGCCAACGGCAAGGGTGTCACACGGAACGATGCCGAAGCCTATTCCTGGTATATGAAGGCGGCGATAAAGGGCCGCGCCGACGCCCAATACGCCGTTGGTTACAGTCTTGCGAACGGGATAGGCGTCGCCCGAGACTACAGGCAGGCGCTGCAATGGTATCGCAAAGCTGCCGATCAGGGCCGCCCCGATGCGCAATATGCTATCGGCTACCTCTACGCCAACGGCCAGGGTGTGAAGACTGACGATGACAGCGCGGTGAGATGGTATCGCAAGGCCGCCGAACAAGGCGACGCACAGGGTCAATATGCCCTCGCCTACATGTATGCCGGCGGCCGCGGCGTTAGCAGGGACTATGGCAAAGCCTTTGACTGGTACCAGAAGGCGGCAAGCCAGGGTCACGCTGACGCCCAATACGCGCTCGGTTATATGTATGAAAACGGTCAGGGGACAACGGCTGACAAATCGACCGCCGCTAGCTGGTACCGCAAGGCGGCCGACCAGAACAATTCACAGGGCGAATATGCCCTCGCCTACCTTTATTATCAGGGCGCGGGTGTTCCCAAGGACTATGGCCAAACGGCCGCTCTGTTTCGCAAAGCAGCCGATCAAGGCGATGCTCGGGCGGAATACGGTCTTGGATATCTGTATTATAACGGCTATGGCGTGCCAAAGGACTCCAAGACCGCTGCCGACTGGTTCAACAAGGCGGCGGCCAAGGGATTGCCGGAAGCGCAACACGGGCTCAGCTACATGGAAGCCAATGGCGACGGCCCGATCAAGGATCTCGGACCACTGGGACAAGGGGCCGCCGATAAAAAAGGCTCGGACGTCAGCACGGGCTGGCTCTTGTTCCATTTGCTGATGGTGCTCGTGCCTTAGCGGTTGCGAAGCACTCGACATGCTAATTCAACGGATTTCGACTGAGGGGTAGATTGTGAACTGGAAGAAAGCGGCAGCAGGTTTGCTCTTCGCGCTGGCGTCCGCGGGAGTCGCACAAGCCGATGTCGGACGAAACAGCTACGATCGCGGCGACATCAAATCCGGCCTGGATTACTGGCGACCCCTGGCGAACAAGGGCAATCCCGCCGCACAGCTGAAACTCGGGCGAATGTATGAGGAGGGCAATGGCGTCGAAAAGAACCTGACGCTCGCCCTCAGCTGGTACAAGAAGGCCGCCGATCAGGGCAATGCCGAAGCGCAATTCAACGTCGGCACCATGTACGATCAGGGCGAAGGCGTTACCGCCGACAAGAGCCAGGCCATAGCCTGGTACAAGAAGGCTGCGGCACAAGGATACCTCAACGCGCAATACAATCTCGGCGTCGTCTACGACACCGGCCAAGGCGTAGCCCAGGACAAGCCGCAGGCGTTTGCCTGGTACAGCAAGGCCGCCGAACAGGGCGACACCGATGCGCAGTTCAATGTCGGCACCATGTACGACCAGGGCGATGGCACGGGCAAGGATAAGACCAAGGCCGTCATCTGGTATCGCAAGGCAGCCGAACAGGGAAAAGTCGAGGCGCAATACAATCTCGGCATTATGTATCGCGACGGCGAAGGCGTCGCCAAGGACAGCGCTGCCGCCTTCTCCTGGTTCAAGAAGGCGGCCGACCAAGGCGATGCCAGTGCGCAGTTCAATATCGGGGCTATGTATGCCGATGGCGATGGGATCAAGCAGGATCAGGCCGAGGCGATCGCATGGTTCCTGAAAGCTGCAGTGCAGAACGATGTCGAGGCCGAATACAATCTCGGCGTCATGTTCCGCGATGGCGAAGGCGTTACCAAGAACGGTCCAAAGGCGATCTACTGGTTCGAGCGGGCGGCCGAACATCGCTATGCCGGCGCGGCCTATAATCTCGCCATGATGTACCGCGACGGCGATGGCGTTGCCGCTAATGCGGCCAAGGCGGCAGAGTGGTTCCGCAAGGCGAAGCATTTGGGTTACGACGGAGACACGGAGCCGCCGGAAGCTCCCTCCGGTGGACAGACTATTCCGATTTGAGCGCTTTACGGGCCGACCGGTAAACCCTTATGGCCTGTCGATCATTACCCTGCTCCCGGTGGAGCGCGGCAAAGCATGCGGATACCTATCGGACGGTCATCATCAAGTCGGGGATTGCCTTGACAAAGGAAGAGATGGAAGACTGTCGCGGCGCCGCGCCTGATTTGCTGCTTCTTCCCTTGAGAGGATAGATCGTCGTGAACCTGAAATATCCCATGTTCCCCGTCTCGCTTCTGCCGCCGCTTCGCATGGCTTCGTTGACGGTGGCGATCGTGCTGCCGCTCTCTCCGCTTCCGATGGCGGCTATGCCGGCGGAGGCTGCGCCCGGTTCGTGCTGGTCGCTGCTGCAGAGCAAGTTCGGCCCCGAGATCGAAAAATCGGTGAATGAGGCCGATCCGTGCAAGAAGCTCCCGGGTGTCGATCACAAAGACAAGTTCGAGGTGAAATCGCTCGATGTCTGCGACGGTCCGAACGGTGGCGTCCAGATCAATGCCCATGCAGAGATGGCCTGCAAATCGCATGGCGTATTGAAGACGACGATCAAGGGGGAACTCGATGCCTCGATGACCGTCGATGTCGGCGCGTGCCACATCACCGACCTGCATCTCGGCATCAATGGCCCGATCGGCGAGCTGATATCCTCAGTAGGAGGCCTGCAGGAACTTGCCCGCGGCTTTGCCCAGGCCAAGATCTCGGAAATCTGCGGAAAGTGAAGAAGGGCCGGTAAGGATCGCCGGCCCTTGAGATGGAAGGACGACAACCGGTTCAGGTTTGCATGACACTATCGGCTTGCCCTGCGTCTTTGCCGCCGAACCGAACACCCTTCTTCTCGAAGCCAAAGCCGGCAAACAACGCCACGACGACGGCCACGATGCAGGCGACGATCAACAGCGCCAGCGCATAGTCGCCGCCCCATTGCTTGGCCAATCCCGCCTGGATCGAGGCATTGCCCGAAGCCAGCAGATTGCCGAGCTGATAGGCAAATCCGGGGAACGTGCCGCGCACCTCGTCCGGCGACAATTCGTTGAGATGCACGGGGACGATGCCCCAGGCGCCCTGCACGAACAGCTGCATCAGGAAGGCGCCGATCGCGAGCATCACAGGTCCGTGGCCCCAAACCCAGAGCGGGGCGACGGGTATGGCCAGCAGCGCCGCGATGACGATCGTCCGCCGCCTGCCCCAGCGCTGTGACAAAGAGCCGAAGGTCAGGCCGCCGACAACCGCGCCGATATTGTAGACGATGGCGATGGCGCCGACCGTATAGGAATCATATTGCCGCTGGGTTTCGAGGAAGGTCGGATAAAGATCCTGGGTGCCATGGCTGAAGAAATTGAACGCGGTCATGAGAAGCACGGCCCACAGGAAGAGCGGGATATTCTCACGCAGCACGGTGAGAAACGGCCGTTGCGGCTTGGCCTGCCGCTGCAGGAAGGCTGGAGATTCCTCCACATTGCGCCTGATATAGAGCACCAACAGTGCGGGCACCGCGCCGACGAAGAACATGCCGCGCCAGCCAATGATCGGAAACAGCAGGAAGAAGACGATCGAGGCGATCAGATAGCCCGAGGGGTAACCGGCCTGTAGGATACCCGATACCAGACCGCGGGAATCCTCCGGTATCGTCTCCATGACGAGCGACGCGCCCACGCCCCATTCCCCGCCCATGGCGACGCCGAAAAGCGCACGCAGGACGAGAAACATCGTCAAGCCGGTCGAAAAGCCGGTCAGGAATTCGAAGACGGAATAAAGCAGCACGTCGACCATCAGGGTCGTGCGCCGCCCGAACCGATCCGCCGCGAGCCCGAAGATCAGCGCGCCGAGCGGCCGCATGGCGAGGGTAAGAAAGATCGCCACGGCAACCGCCGGAACGTCCGTGTGAAATTCTTCGGCTATATGCTTGAGAACGAAAACCAAAATGAAGAAATCGAAAGCGTCCAATGTCCAGCCCAGATAGGCTGCGATCACGGTGTTTCGCTGCTGGGGGGACAGGGAACGTAAGCTATCCAATGCGGTCATCATGATCCTCCGACCGGATGGCGGCGGCGAGGCGGGCAATACCGGATGCCGTCGAAGCTGGGGAAACCCGGCATTGGCCGGGCATGTCGACGTTGCGGCTGGTTCCTCCCTTGGCGCCTGCGAGGAGCGCGCTATGCGGACTTTGGATCAGCGATAACGCATTAGCCGCCCGTGGGTTGTAACATATTTGACATCTCCGGCGAATGGAAAAATCCGCCACTTTGTTTCCCTTTTGTACCCTTTACCCCTTCACATCTGCGCGATCTGTCGCCATATTCGCCTCATGGCCAAATCATCGAAAAAATCCCCCGCCCCGACCGGTTTCGAAGAGGCGCCGCAGGCACCGTTTGAAGGTGCGCCGCTCAGCGGTAGCGTTGCCGATTGGGTGAAGCAGCTCGAAGCCGATGCGGAAGCATCCGGTGTCGAAACCCAGCGCGAGATCGCTTCGAAGGCCGGCAAGCACCGCAAGAAGGTGGAGATAGCTGCATCCAAATCAGGGCGCGGCACATCGATGGGTGGATCGACCGATCCGAAGACACGTGCCGCTGCCGGTCTCAACCCGGTGGCCGGTCTCGACATCGCGCTTGAAGACGCCGATAAGATTTCGCGCGACGGCGTCACGGCCACCGTCGAGGCGCTATCGAAGCTAATCGAAAGCGGTAATCCTCTCTTCAAGGACGGCAAGCTCTGGACGCCGCACCGCCCTGCCCGGCCGGCGAAATCCGAAGGCGGCATCCGGATCCGCATGGATTCGGAGTACCAGCCCGCAGGCGACCAGCCGACGGCGATCCGCGATCTTGTCGAGGGATTGGAGAATGGCGAGCGCAGTCAGGTTCTGCTCGGCGTCACCGGTTCAGGCAAGACCTTTACCATGGCCAAGGTGATCGAGGCGACGCAACGCCCCGCCGTCATCCTGGCGCCGAACAAGACGCTGGCGGCACAGCTCTATTCCGAGTTCAAGAATTTCTTCCCGGACAACGCAGTCGAGTACTTCGTCTCCTACTACGACTATTATCAGCCGGAAGCCTATGTGCCGCGTTCGGACACCTTCATCGAGAAGGAAAGTTCGATCAACGAGCAGATCGACCGTATGCGCCACTCGGCGACGCGCTCGCTGCTGGAACGCGACGACTGCATCATCGTCGCATCGGTTTCGTGCATCTACGGTATCGGCTCGGTCGAAACCTATACGGCGATGACGTTCCAGATGAATGTCGGCGACCGGTTGGACCAGCGTCAGCTTCTCGCAGACCTCGTGGCGCAGCAATACAAGCGCCGCGACATGGATTTCATCCGCGGCTCCTTCCGCGTTCGCGGCGATACGATCGAAATCTTCCCGGCCCACTTGGAGGATGCCGCAT
Source organism: Rhizobium sp. BK312 (assembly GCF_014193605.1). NCBI lineage: Bacteria > Pseudomonadati > Pseudomonadota > Alphaproteobacteria > Hyphomicrobiales > Rhizobiaceae > Rhizobium > Rhizobium sp. BK312. The sequence continues at coordinate 272,552 of NZ_JACHZP010000001.1, forward strand.
GGCGCATCTCCATGTTCGGCGATGAGATCGACGCCATCACCGAATTCGATCCGCTGACCGGCCAGAAGACCGGCGACCTGAAATCGGTGAAGATCTACGCCAACTCGCACTATGTTACGCCGCGCCCGACGCTGAACGGCGCCATCAAGGCGATCAAGGAAGAGCTGAAAATCCGGCTGGCCGAACTGGAAAAGGCCGGACGCCTGCTCGAGGCGCAGCGCCTGGAACAGCGCACGCGCTACGATATCGAGATGCTCGAAGCCACCGGCTCCTGCGCCGGCATCGAGAACTATTCGCGCTATCTGACTGGCCGCAATCCCGGCGAGCCGCCGCCGACTTTGTTCGAATATATCCCTGACAATGCCCTGCTGTTTATCGACGAAAGCCACGTCTCGGTCAGCCAGATCGGCGGCATGTACCGAGGCGACTTCCGGCGCAAGGCGACGCTCGCCGAATACGGTTTCCGTCTGCCCTCCTGCATGGACAACCGGCCGCTGCGCTTCGAGGAATGGGACGCCATGCGCCCGGACACGATCGCGGTTTCGGCAACGCCGGGCAGTTGGGAAATGGAGCAATCCGGCGGTGTCTTTGCGGAACAGGTCATTCGCCCGACCGGCCTCATCGACCCGCCGGTCGAAGTGCGCTCTGCCCGCACCCAGGTCGACGACGTGCTCGGCGAAATCCGCGAAACCGCCGCCAAGGGCTATCGCACGCTCTGCACCGTGCTCACCAAGCGCATGGCCGAGGACCTGACGGAATATCTGCATGAACAGGGCGTGCGCGTGCGCTACATGCACTCCGACATCGACACGCTGGAACGCATCGAGATCATCCGCGATCTTCGCCTCGGCGCTTTCGACGTACTCGTCGGCATTAACCTGCTGCGCGAGGGTCTCGACATTCCGGAATGCGGCTTCGTCGCCATCCTCGATGCCGACAAGGAAGGCTTCCTGCGCTCGGAAACGTCGCTTATCCAGACGATCGGCCGTGCCGCGCGTAACGTCGACGGCAAGGTCATCCTCTATGCTGATACCATTACCGGCTCGATGCAGCGGGCGATGGACGAGACCAGCCGCCGCCGCGAAAAGCAGATGGCCTACAACAAGGAACATGGCATCACGCCGGAATCGGTCAAGGCGAAGATTTCCGATATCCTCGACAGCGTCTACGAGAAGGACCATGTCCGCGCCGATATCGGCGGCGCCTCCGGCAAGGGCTTTGCCGATGGCGGCCATCTCGTCGGCAACAATCTGCAGGCCCATCTCAACGCGCTGGAAAAATCCATGCGTGATGCCGCCGCCGACCTGGACTTCGAAAAGGCGGCACGGCTGCGCGACGAGATCAAGCGCCTCAAGGCCGTCGAACTCGCCGCCATGGACGATCCGCTCGCCCGCGAGGAGGCGAAGAGCCTCGAAAGCCGCAGCTCTTCATCGAGCAAGCGTGCACCGCCAGCGCCGGATACCTCCCGCTCCTATTTCGCCAAGCCGAGCCTCGACGAAATGGGGCCGGGCAGCGATGCCGGCACGCCGCTCTTCCGCAAGAATACACTGGACGAGATGACTGTCGGCCGCACCGAAAAGCCTGTCACAGGCAAGGTGCCGGACAAGCCGATCACCCGGGCAAAGCCGGGCGTCGGCTCCTATGAGGACCCGGTGGACGAGAAGCAGCGCAAGGGGCGGACAAAGGGCAAGACGGGACGACCCGGGCGATAAGGCGGCCGCGATTGTCGGATATCTGCCGCCCGGTGCTGCCGATTTTATGAAGGCTGAGGCCTGCGAGCGTGGAGCAATGCCTTGCTGACGAGGCTGTAACCGCTACATGGCATCATATGAGGAGGCCCACGGGGAGACGGAAGGCGCTTGAGCGCATACCGGGCCGGTGGGAAGCGATAGCAAGCTGGGGAGAAAGACCGATGTCCGAGCCTTTGATCGTCCGTCGCGAGACCCATGTCTCGGCGCCGCCTGCCGCAATATTCGCACTGCTGACTGATCCAGAAAAGATCCTGCGTTGGATGGGCACGGAAGCCCGGACGGAGCCGGAGCCTGGCGGCATCTATCTCGTCAACGTCACTGGGAGCCGTTTTGCGCGCGGCTCTTTCCGCGAAGTCGTGCCGGTTCATCGCCTCGCCTATAGCTTCGGCTGGGAAGGCAGCGAGGAAGTGCCTCCCGGATCGAGCCTTGTGGAGATTGATCTGATCGAGCAACCCGACGGGACGCTGGTGCGCCTCACTCATACCGGCCTGCCGACGGTCGAACAATGTGAAGCGCACGCAAAAGGTTGGGCGCATTATCTCGACCGCATGGCAGCGGTGGCCGCCGGACGCGATCCTGGCCCCGACCCCATGCGTGGACACGACGGCAGGAACTGATGACGTTTTAAGGGCGGCGTCATCGGGCTCGATGCTCGATAGCCGCGATATCACCGCCCGGCGACAGCCATTGCTTATGGCATTTTGCTTTCAAATGCCGTTGGCATGGCCACACGGGCACGGATGACAGCCGGCAAGCGTCATGGCATGATCGCCGCATGGATTTGCCCGCTCCCCTCGCCTGGCTGGTCGACGAAGCCGGCACCTCGCCCAGCCCCGAACGCTTCCTGGCCGATCTGGGCGGACATCTATTGGCCGCCGGCCTCCCGCTGGCCGGCAGCGCGCTGACGCTTGCCGCGCCGCATCCGATCATCACGCAACATACGTGGCTATGGCGCGCCGAGACCGGAGCGGTGACCGAAGCTCTCGGCTTCGCCGGCACGGCGCTCGGACAGGCCGGCCGCGATTGGCTCGGTGATCTCGGCCCGATATGCGAGGAAACGATCGGGATCGCGCCCGGCAATTCCGTGCTTGCCTGGGCAAGCATCCGGCCGTTCAGCACCTCCGAAGCGGAGAACCTCCGCGAGATCGCCCGATTTGCCGCAGCCCCTTTGGCGGGATTGGCCGCACGCGCCACCCTATCCACCCTGCTCGAAGCCTATCTCGGCCGCAGAAGCGCGGCGCGCGTGCAGGCGGGCGCGCTCAGCCGCAACAGCGGCGAAACCATCCGCGCAGCCCTGCTCTGCGCCGATCTGCGGGATTTCACCGCCCTTTCCGAAGCGACTGAACCAAGCGTCGTGATCGCGGCACTCGATGCCTGGTTCGACCGCGTCGCCGGCGCCGTGCATGCCTTCGGCGGCGAAGTGCTGAAATTCATGGGCGATGGCGTGCTGGCAATCTTCCCCATGAGCGGGACACCAAAGGAAGCCTGCGAGGCGGCCTTGCGCGCTGCCACCGCCATTCGCGCTGGCATGGCGCATCTCGACGCGACGCGGACAAGCAATGGTCTGCCTCCGCTCCCCTTTGGTGTCGCACTGCATTTCGGCGACATGCTTTGGGGCAACATCGGCGCCGCCGACCGCCTGGACTTCACCGCCATCGGCCCCGCCGTCAATCTCGTCAGCCGGCTGGAGGGCCTCTGCAAGCCGCTCGGACACAATATTCTTGTTTCCGGATCGGTCGCAGCAGAGACGATGATGCCGCTGTCGGCCTTGGGGGATTATGAATTGCGTGGGATAGTCGAGCCTTGCGCGGTGTTTACACCGAGCTAAAGCCGGTGTCTCAGACGCTGGTGCAGGAGAAGTTCTCAGCCTCGCAATAATACGGACGTTGCAAGACCCGCAACGACTGCCCCTGCGAAGGCAATTTGAACTGCGTTTCATGAATAGAAAGCATCCTCATTATATGGTCCGAAAATAGTAGATTCGTCGAAAAATCGAACCTATGGCCTTTCAACCTATTGATTTCTCTTTCATTAAGGCTGCCGACTAAAACACCTCTTGCCTTTTTCCACAAACCCTGTCACCCATATGCATGCTCGGGCATTTGCATGCCGGTGACTGGACTGATTTGGTGATCCGCTTGCGGCAGGCAGCGGTTGGGTCTTCTGACCCGCGCAGACGTTCTTTCCCCGTACGTGAACTTCTCGACTGGCTTTCGCATGTTGCGGAAGCAAAGCCGTCCGGGTTCATCCGGATAAACTAAGACTGATGGGTAAAGGACTATCCCCCATGGCCACCAAGGGCACCGTAAAATTCTTCAACCAGGACAAGGGTTTTGGTTTCATCACTCCTGACGGCGGCGCAAAGGACGTTTTCGTCCACATCTCCGCTCTTCAGGCTTCCGGCATCCAGTCGCTGCGCGAAGGCCAGCAGGTCACCTTCGACACCGAGCCGGATCGCATGGGCAAGGGCCCGAAGGCTGTCAACATCCAGGCTAACTAAGCCCCGGGTGACTGCCTGAATAAGGTTTTCGGACGGCGCGGTGCAAACCGCGCCGTTTTTCGTTTGATCTTTTTTCGTTTGCTGAATGAGGTTTGCAACGGGTTCGAGTCCTATCTCGCCCTTGGCGGGCGAGATAGGCCCCCTCAAGCGCTAACCCGTTCGCCCTCGCCGGCAAAATCCACCGCCGCGAAGGCGGCTGCAATCACCTCCGGCCCCGCACCTAGTTTGTTGGCGTCGGTCGAAAGAATCTGGCGATAGCGGCGCGAGCCCGGCAGGCCGGTAAAGAGGCCGACCATGTGCCGCGCGACATGCTGCAGGCGGCCACCGTTGGCGATGTGGCGCTCCACATAACCCATCATCCGGTCGCGCAGTCCGTTCCAGTCGGCCTCGGCAGCCGGTTCGCCAAAGAAGCGATGGTCGACGTCAGCGAGAATGGCGGCATTCTGATAGGCGGCGCGGCCAAGCATGACGCCGTCAACGTGAGCCAAATGCGCCTCGGCTTGATCCAGCGTCTGAATGCCGCCATTGATGCCGATGAAGACCTCGGGCCAACGCTGCTTCATGCGGTAGACGATATCGTAGTCAAGCGGCGGTATTTCGCGGTTCTCTTTCGGCGACAGGCCCTTTAGCCAGGCCTTGCGGGCATGGATCCAGATCGCGTCTGCACCGGCATCGAGCACGCGCGTCATCAGCTCCGGCAAGGCCTCTTCCGGCTCCTGCTCATCGACGCCGATCCGACATTTCACGGTGACAGGCGCTTTCGAGACCGCCTTCATCGCCGCAATGCAGGATGCGACCGTCTCCGGCGTCAGCATCAGGCAGGCGCCGAAGGTGCCTGACTGCACGCGATCGGACGGGCAGCCGACATTGAGATTGATCTCGTCATAATGATACGCCTCAGCAATCCGCAAAGCCTCGGCAAGCTTGGCCGGATCGGAACCGCCGAGCTGCAGCGCGACAGGATGTTCGGCAGCGTCATGCCCCAGCAACCGGTCGCGCGGCCCGTGAATGATCGCATCGGCCACCACCATCTCGGTATAGAGCAAGGCATGCCGGCTCATCTGCCGATGCAAGTATCTGCAATGGCGATCCGTCCAGTCGATCATCGGGGCAACCGCAAAGATCTTGCGGCCAGTTTTCAGCGCGTCGCTATACATGGGAAACCTTTCTGATCCGCGCTCTACACCAAATCCCTCAAAAAGGCCAGTTTTCGTGGCAGTCACAATGATGCTAGTTTGCCCGGACGGAGTCGGAGGGCAACAGGCCTTCTCGAGAAAGAACAAGAGTTTCGAAAGCCCATATGAACGCCCCATTGACGACAGTCATTCCGCCGCCCGCCCCTATCCTTCTGCCGATCGAAGGTGAGACCGAGTTTTTCCCTGTACGTCGTGTCTATTGCGTCGGCCGCAACTATGCCGACCACGCCATCGAGATGGGTCATGACCCTACCCGCGAACCGCCATTCTTTTTCCAGAAGAACCCCGACAATCTGCTGGTCTCCCGCGACTTTCCCTATCCCGCCCTTTCATCTGACGTGCATCACGAAGTGGAGCTTGTCGTAGCGTTGCGTAGCGGCGGCACGAACATCCCGGTAGAGCAGGCACTCGACTGCGTCTATGGCTATGGCGTCGGCATTGATTTTACCCGTCGTGACCTGCAGGGCGAGGCCAAGAAGCTCGGCCGCCCCTGGGAAATCGGAAAGGCCTTCGATCATTCGGCACCCATCTCCGCGCTCATACCCGCCACCCACGTCGGCCATCCAGACAAAGGCGGCATCTGGCTGATGCGCAACGGCGAGGCCGCACAAAGAGGCGACCTCTCGCAGATGATCTGGAAGGTGCCTGAGATCATCGCCGAGCTTTCCAAGCTCTTCACGCTCGCGCCGGGCGATATCATCATGACCGGCACGCCCGCCGGCGTCGGTCCTGTTGCGCGGGGCGACCGGATCAGCTGCGCCGTCGATGGCGTCGCCAATCTTGTGCTGAATGTCGTCTGACCGAGGAGGATCGACCATGCCGCTCTACGCCCTTGCCGGCTCGACGCCGAAAACACCCGAGCCGGGTCGTTACTGGATCGCGCCGGATGCCAGCGTCATCGGCAAGGTCGAAATCGGCGAAGATGTCGGCATCTGGTTCGGCGCGGTGCTACGTGGCGACAACGAGCCGATCGTCGTTGGCAAGGACACGAATATCCAGGAAGGCACGATGGTTCATACCGATCCGGCCTACCCGACCACCATCGGCGAAGGCTGCACGATCGGCCATCATGCCATCATCCATGGCTGCACCATCGGCAACAACTCCCTGATCGGCATGGGCGCAACGATCCTGAACGGCGCGAAGATCGGCAACAATTGCCTCGTCGGCGCCAATGCGCTTGTCACGGAAGGCAAGGAATTTCCGGATGGCTCGCTGATCGTCGGCGCACCGGCAAGAGCGATCCGCACACTGGATGAAGCCGCGATCGAAGGCCTGCGCCGCTCCGCCCGCAACTATGTCGCCAACTGGCAGCGCTTCGCACGCGATCTTAAAAGATTGGATTAGAAATTTCTAATAACTATTTGCCGAGTATGAAATAAACGGCGATTCGCAGATCAAGCCGCGCAATTGGCGCAATGACCGCGAATTTCGATGGTCGATTTTTCCGCCTTGAACTTCTGCGATTTCAGCCAGTCCATCAGCCGATGATCCACCTCGTGATCGTGGAACTCGATCACCTGGCCGCAGCTTTCGCAGATGGCGAAGGCGACGAGGCCATGGCTATGGCAATCCTCATTGGGATGGGCGCAGGCGACGAAGGAATTGATGCTTTCGAGCCGATGCACCACGCCATATTCCAGCAGCTTGTCCAGCGCGCGATAGACCTGCAGCGGCGCGCGAAAGCCCTGATCGCGCAGCTTGTCGAGAATGGTATAGGCGCTGAGCGGCGCTTCTGCCTTGGTCAGGATATCGAAAACGAGAGACTGGTTCTTGGTGAGCATCGGAGTGGTCATGATGACTGTCCTCTCTGTTGCGCCGCTGGCGTGCCGCTCCTGCGAACAAGGGGCAGCAGACTGATGATAAATAGAATGAGCGCCGCAACCACGATCGACGGGCCGGACGGTGTGTCGTAGCGCAGCGACCCGAATAGCCCGCCGACAACGGCGATAGCGCCGAGCAGTGAAGCAAAGATCGCCATCGTTTCCGGCGTGGCGGCAAAGCGGCGTGCGGTGGCCGCGGGGATGATCAGAAGCGCGGTGATAAGCAGGATACCGACGATTTTCATGGCAATCGCGATCACCACGGCCATTAGCAGCATGAAGAACAGCCTTGCGCGCTCCGGCCGCAATCCTTCAGCCTCTGCAAGTTCGGGATTGACGGTCGAGGCCAGCAGCGGCCGCCAGAGCCAGGCGATTGCCGCCAGGACGAAGATGCCGCCGCCCCATATCACCGCAATGTCCGACTGGGTGACAGCCAGAATGTCGCCGAAGAGGAAAGCAATGAGATCGATCCGCACCCAGCTCATGAAGGCGACGATGACCAAGCCGATCGCCAGCGTCGCATGCGAGAGGATGCCGAGCAGCGCGTCAGCCGACAGCGCCTGCCGCCGCTGCAGGAACAGGAGCAGAATCGAGACGAGTGCAGCAACGGCAAAAACTGAAAGTGTCAGATTGAGTTGGAACAGTAGCGAGAGCGCCACGCCGAGCAGCGCCGAATGTGAGATCGTATCGCCGAAATAGGCCATGCGTCGCCAGATGATGAAGCAGCCGAGCGGCCCGGTCGTCAGCGCCAGCCCGACGCCGGCCACGACGGCGCGCAGGAAGAAATCGTCAAACATGGCGTTCTCCCTTGCTGTGGTCATGATTGTGATCATGACCATGATCGTCATGTTCATGATGGTGGTGGCCGTCGTCGGCATGGCAATGATCTGTTATCGAGCCGTCAGCATGTTGCACGCGACCATCCGGTAGATGCGTGTGGTCGTGATGATGACTGTAGATCGCCAGGGATTGTGCCGCCCGCGTACCGAACAGCTTTACATATTCCGGGCTCTGGCTGACGGTCTGCGGCGTGCCGCGGCAGCAGACATGGCCGTTCAGGCAAACCACGGTATCCGTCGCCGCCATGACGACGTGCAGATCGTGTGAAATCAGCAGGATACCGCAGCCCTGTGAATTGCGGATGGACTTGATGAGATCGTAAAGCGCGATCTCACCGTTGAAATCCACGCCCTGCACGGGCTCGTCCAGCACAAGCAGGTCGGGCTTGCGGGCGATGGCGCGCGCCAACAGCGCCCGCTGGAATTCGCCGCCGGAAAGATGCTGCACCTCGGCCTTGGCAAGATGCGCGATGCCGACGGCTTCCAGCGCCGCGATCAGCTCACGCTCCGGCAAAGGTCCCGTCAGTGTCATCAACCGCTGCACGCTGAGCGGCAAGGTCCAATCGATCGCAAGCTTCTGCGGGACATAGCCGACCTTCAGATTGGCAATGCGCTCCACGCGCCCTTCGTCCGGCTTCAAGACGCCGATTGCCGTCTTGGCGCTGGTCGACTTGCCGGAACCGTTAGGGCCGATCAGGGTAACGATCTCGCCCCGGCTCACGGAGAAATCGACCCCACGCACCAGCCAGCGGCCGCCGCGTCGGACGCCGACATCGTGGAGCGACACGAGCGGACGGCTCTTGCTGTCGATGGAGGAAAGCATGAAATTTCCAATTGCACTATTGCGCCATGCTATCGCACACGTTATAGCATAACGCAATTGATGTAATAATATAACAGACCCATTCAAGGGCATTTTTGGCATGAACGCAGCAAAAACTCTTCTTCCCATCGCCGCCTCCCTTCTCCTTTCCGCCCTGCTCGTCGGTACGGCCGCAACTGCAGCCGATGCGCCGAAAGTCGTCGTTTCCATCAAGCCGATCCACTCGCTGGTCGCAGCCGTTATGCAGGGCGTCGGCACGCCGGATCTGATCGTCGATGGCGCTGCATCGCCGCATACCTATGCGCTGAAGCCCTCGAATGCGCGCAGCCTTCAGGAGGCGAAATTGGTCTTCTGGGTTGGGCCTGGCATGGAAGCCTTCCTGCAGAAACCGCTTGCCGCACTCGGTTCCAATGCCACCATCGTCGAGCTTGACGATGCGCCCGGCATTACCAAACTCAAGTTCCGCGAAGGCGGCGCCTTCGAACCGCATGACGATGGCGACGAGCATGAGGCCAGCGACGATCACGCCCATGGACACAACCATGATCATGGCGAGTTCGATACTCACCTCTGGCTCGATCCGCATAATGCCAAGGCGATGGTCTCCGAGATCACCACTTCCCTGGTCGCGGCGGACCCCGCCAACGCCCTCACCTATCAAGCGAACCAGAAAGCTCTGAACGACAAGCTCGGCGCGCTCGATACCGAGATCGCCTCGACGCTCGCCCCCGTGAAGGACAAGCCCTTCATCGTCTTTCACGATGCCTACCAGTATTTCGAGCACCGTTATGGCGTGCGCGTCTCAGGCTCCATCACGGTCAGCCCGGAAACCATTCCGGGGGCACAGCGCGTCGCCGAGATCCACAGCAAGGTAGCCGATCTCGGCGCGACCTGCGTCTTCGCCGAGCCGCAATTCGAACCGAAGCTGGTCAACGTGGTGCTCGAAGGCACCTCCGCAAAATCGGGAACCCTCGATCCGGAAGCTGCGACGCTGCCGCAGGGGCCGGATCTCTATTTCGACCTGATGCGCGGCATCGCGAGCTCCCTCAAAGCCTGTCTTTCAGCGCAAGGCTGAACATCGCCGAAGGAAGCGGGCATGCTGCTCGCTTTTTTCACCATAACATATGTAATGATATTACATTACAAAGGAAGTTGTCATGAACAAGAAGCTCCCAGTCACCGTACTCTCCGGTTTTCTCGGCGCCGGCAAGACGACGCTGCTCAACCATATCCTCAACAATCGCGAGGGCCTGCGCGTCGCCGTGATCGTCAACGACATGAGCGAGGTCAATATCGATGCGGCACTGGTGCGCGATGGCGGCGCAAATCTTTCCCGGACGGAAGAGCAACTCGTCGAAATGACCAATGGCTGCATCTGTTGCACGCTGCGCGACGATCTTCTGAAGGAGGTCCGTCAGCTCGCCGAACAGGGGCGCTTCGATTATCTGCTGATCGAATCCACAGGCATTGCCGAACCGCTGCCCATCGCCACCACCTTCGAGTTCCGCGACGAAGACGGCCGCAGTCTTTCCGACGTTGCCAGGCTCGATACGATGGTGACCGTCGTCGACACTGCCAATCTTCTCGCCAACTATGGATCGACGGATTTTCTTGCCGATCGTGGCGAGACCGCCGGCGACGGCGACAACCGGACCATCGTCGACCTTCTGGTCGAGCAGATCGAATTTGCCGATGTTGTCGTTCTCAACAAAGTCGGAGCAGCAACGGCAGAGCAACGCGACGCTGCCCGCAAGATCATTGTCGGCCTCAATCCCGATGCACGCCTGATCGAAGCCGATTTCGGTGTGGTGGAACCATCGGAGGTTCTGGGTACCGGACGCTTCGACATCGATCGCGCCGAAACCCATCCGCTGTGGTACAAGGAGCTGCACGGCTTCAAAGATCACGTTCCGGAAACGGAGGAATATAGCATCCGTTCCTTCGTGTATCGCGCAAAGAAACCGTTCGATCCTCCTAAATTCCAGGCCTTTCTCAATCGGTCATGGCCGGGTGTTATTCGCGCCAAGGGCTTCTTCTGGCTCGCGACCAGGCCCTATTATGTCGGCGAGCTGAGCCAGGCCGGCGCGCTCGTCCGGACGAGCAAGATGGGCCTCTGGTGGGCAGCCGTGCCGCAAGACCAGTGGCCGCATGATCCGAGCTTCAAGCGTGCGCTGGCGCCCTATCTCGATCCGATATGGGGGGGATCGCCGCCAAGAGCTGGTGTTCATCGGTGCCGATCCGATGAACGAAAAGCATCTCACGGCCGAACTGAACGCCTGTCTGATTGAGGCGGACGGCTTCACGCCCGAACGCTGGCGGAACCTGCCCGATCCCTTTGCCAGTTGGAACATGACCGCAGCATGAAGAAGACGAAACCAATCAGATTCCAATGCCATTGTTTCGAATGCAGCACCGATGACGAGCAGACCGATGATAGATCGAGCTCCGGTACGAACGAAACGGATCAGGCCTGCATAAAATCAGGCGAAGAAGAGCATCGCCTGATCACGGACGTGATTGGAAAATTGCTGTTTGGTGCCTGAACGGCAGGTTCAGGCCACCAACATGCCCGCAGGAACGGCGATGATCTCATGCATGACCAGCAATGCGCCGATCACTTCTTCTTTGGCACGCAACGGGGTGATGGTGCAGCGAAACACCTTGCCGGGTTCGATCTGCCGATAGGAGGGATAAAGACACTCCACCTTTTCCCCGGCAAAGCAGGCATCGAGCTTCGCCTTCAAACTGATTTCGAAATCTTCCGAGCCGATGAATTCCGAGATGTGACGCCCCACAAGCTCCATCGACTTCGATTTCAGAAATTCCGAATTGGCGGCGTTGCTGTAAAGATAGCGATAATCTCGTGTAACGACCGCGACACGATTGGGCAGGCTGTCCAGAATGACATCATTCAGAACGCTGCCTTCCTCAAAGCCGAGCGTATCGTCCCGGTCGATTTTCTCGCTCGAAAAGACCCGGAAAACTTCGCCCGCTGCTTCGCTCGCACCGCCGAAATAACGATCGATCAGTGCCGAAAGCGACGCAGAATTGCGCAGGACCCGCGAGCGATCATCCGCTTCTTCGCGGATGAGATTGTTCATGAACTGGAGCTGCATGTAAATTTCAAGCAGACTCACGGCCTTATAGGCCAGGATAGCTGCGATAAGGGGCTCCAATTCACGATCGAGCGATGCCACAAGCTCGTCGTCGCCAAGTTTTATCGCACGCTGAATCTGACTACATTTCATGGAGAAGGCATGAAAGAGTGCCAGCAAAATTGCCCTCCTGTCCCTGACCACAACAGGACGCAGGGGCCTCGATTCCCGGCGCTGCCATGCCCAAGGATATTCAGCTTGGTGTCCGCATTCTCACCAAACTTTCTATACTGTGAATTAACATGACTTATCCCCACTTTCAATCGGGATGAGCAGAAGTTCTCGCCAAAGGAGAACTTTATGAAAAACAAGGCTTATAAGCACAATGACTGGATGCGGGCACGCACATGGAGCTGCGGCCAACCAGGGGGAAACGAACCTAGAAGACGCTCTTCTTGATATTCCAGCGATCATGATACCAGAGCCATTGCTCCGGGTTTTCTCGTACCCAGCTCTCTACCTTGTCGTTCAGCAGCTGTGCCGTTGCGGTCAAATCGAGAGCGCCGGCTTCATTGCGCGGCATCTCAAGCTTCGGCTCGATCTCCAGCCGGTAGCGATTGTCAGGCAGGCGGATGCAACGGGCCGGATAGACTTCGCAATTGAACTGGCGCACGAGCTTCGGCAGCAGCGGGTTGGTCTTCACGTCGCGACCGAAGAACAACGTCTTCAAACCTTTACGGAATTTCTGGTCGACCAGCACGCCGACGCCACGACCGGCCTCGAGCTCTCTGGCAAGCGCGAACGACGAGCCAGCGTGTGATGGCACGAGATTGCCCATACGCTTGGCACGAAAGTCGAAAACCTTCTGAGCGACATAGGGATTGTTCGGCGGGCGAAAGAGCACAGTCACCTTCAGACCAAAGGCGGCGCCGGCGACCGGCAACAGCTCGAAATTGCCGGTATGCCCGGTAAAGACGATGAACGGGCGCGGATTGTCCCGGAGATCGAGAAAGATCGGAATGCCGGAAACTTCGATGCGGCCAGGCTTGTCGCTAAAAGGATCGAAGTCGAAAAGCCGGTCGAGAAAGACGTATTCCGCTGCCAGGCGCCCCATATTGCCCCAGCTCGCACGTGCGATCTCTTCAATCTCCGTCTCGGTCTTTTCCGGAAAGGCATTGCGCAGATTGGTCAGCATCAGCTGATGCCGGCGCATACGCGGACCGATCTTGCGGGTCAGGCGATCGGCAAAGTTGATACCCGCATCCGCCGGAAACAGTTTCAGGAAATTCAGGAAGCCGAAGATGACCTGCGCCACCAGCCACTGCTGGAAATTTCTGAGCGCAAGGACAATCCGGGTGATGAAAAGCTTCACGCGGCTCAGTCCATCTTCAGGATGATCTTGCCGAAGATCTGGCGCGATTCCATCCGCTCCAGCGCTCGGTCGATGTCATTGAAGCTGACTTCGGTATCGATCACTGGGTGAACGAGGCCCCGCGCCATCTTCTGCATCGCGTTGGCCATGTTCTCCATGCGGCAGCCGAAAGATCCGAGAAGCTTCAGCTGCTGCTGGAACAGCATCATCAGGTTCATTTCGGTCGAAACGCCCGATGTCGAACCGCAGGTGACGAGACGACCGCCGCGCTTCATGCAGAGCATGGAGCCAGCCCAGGTATCCTTGCCGACATGCTCGAAAACCACGTCGACGCCCTTCTTCTTCGTCAGCTTGCGCACGACGCCCTCGAAGCGGTCGGTGCGGTAGTTGATGACGTGATCAGCGCCAAGCGCCTTCGCCTTCTCGATCTTGTCGTCGGAGCCGACCGTGGTAATGACCGTGCAGCCGATCTTCTTGGCAAGCTGGATGGCGGCCGTGCCGATGCCCGAGCCGCCGGCATGCACCAGGATGGTTTCACCGGGCTCCAGCTTAGCATTGTCGAACAGCATGTGCTCGACCGTGCCAAAGGTAACGGGCGCAAGAGCAGCACCGATAGCATCGACGCCGGGAGGCGCCGGAACAAGCAGGCGAGCCGGGAGATTGACCTTCTCCTGCGCGAAACCATCGAGATGGAAACCATGCACGCCGCCGACATGTTCGCACAGATTGTCGCGTCCTTCGCGGCAGTGGCGGCAAAGGCCGCAGGTGCGCGCGCCGTAGATCGACACGAGCTGACCCGGCAGCACATTGGCGACGCCAGGTCCGATCGCCTCGACCACGCCGGCAGCCTCCGCACCGATGACCAACGGCATCTTGCGCTTGGCAAAGGCCATGCCGCGCCAGCCCCACACGTCAATGTGATTGAGGGCGACGGCCTTGACGCGCAGGGTCACCTCACCCGCGCCCGGCGCCTCCGGCTCCGGCAGATCGGTGATCTCAAGTTTGCGGTCGTCGATCAGTTGCAAAGCACGCATGGCAAAGTCCCTCGCCCCTCGGGCGCAGTTGTATCCTGTTTTTCAGATGTCCGCTTAAGCCGGTTCAAGCGCCATGACAAGGCTGGCGTTCTGCCCGCCGAACCCGAAAGAGTTCGAAAGGACAGCATTCACCTGCTTTTCACGCTTCTTGTTCGGCACCACGTCGAGGATGATCGACGGGTCCGGATTGTTGTAGTTGATGGTCGGTGGCAACGTGCCGGTCAGCATCGTCTGCAGCGAGAACACGGCCTCCACAGCGCCAGCGGCCGTCAGAGTATGGCCGATCATCGATTTGTTCGACGAAACGGGAATGGTCGGAAGCCGTTCGCCGAAGACGGCGGACATAGATCCATATTCCATCTTGTCGTTCTCGGGCGTCGAGGTGCCGTGAGCATTGATGTAGCCGATATCGGTCTCGGCCATGCCGGCGTCGGCAAGTGCTGCGCGGATCGTCGCGATCGCCGGACCGCCGTCTGGCGAGGAGCGCGTACGATGGAAGGAATCGGCCTTGTCGCCGGCGCCCTTCATGATGCCGAGGATCTTCGCGCCGCGTGCAACAGCCGCCTCCAGAGATTCCAGCACCAGCGTCGCCGCTCCTTCGGCAATGACGAAGCCGTCACGATCCTTGCTAAACGGCTTGGATGCCTTGGTCGGCGGATCGTTCTGCGTCGACAGCGCCGACAACAGCGAGAAGCGGATCAGCGCTTCGGCGCTCAGCGAGCCGTCGGTCGCAACCGTCAGTGCGCGCGTGGTGCGACCCTGACGGATCGACTCAATGCCCAGCTGAATGGCCGTTACGCCCGACGCACACGCCGTCGACAGGGTTACCGGCAGGCCGCGCGTGCCAAAACGGTCGGCAAGGCGCTCGGAAATGGCGCCGAAAAGAGCGGCTTCATGGAAGGCGGGATCGGGGCGCTGGCGCATGGCGGCAAGGAAGCGCTCATATGCATCGCCCTCGTGATCTGCCGGAGGAGAACGGTCGGCCAGCTCGAAGCGGGCGCTCCATTCGGGTTCGATCGGCGGCGCAGCCAGGAAGAGCGGCGCGTCGAAATCGCCGGAAATCCCCGCCTGGGCCAAAGCTTCGATAGTCGTTTCACGGGCAAAAGCATAGGAGCGCTCGACAGCGTTCGGAACGGGGATATCGATGAAATCCACCGTGCCGGCGATCCGCGTCGAAAGCCCGTCCGTCGGGAAGCGCGTGATGCCGTGAATGCCCGACGTGCCCGAAGAAAGAGCATTCCAGTTATCCTGTAGCCCCTGCCCCAGCGACGTGATGATCCCCATGCCGGTGACGGCGACGATCGGACGTCCGAGATGATCCTTGTAAGCGGTCATGTCCTGTTCCTCACGCTTCGGCTGACAGTACGGCGATACCTTCGCCGCGCGCATGACCGACGGTTGTTACCACGGCATTGCGTGCGCCCGTCGCCATCGGCTTTTCATTCGCGGCATCGAAGGGCGGCACCTTGGCTTTATTGGCGACGGCCAGTGCCGCAAAGGCGAGCCCGAGCGGAAACTGGCCTTCCAGCCCATGCCCGGAAACGCCGGAATAGCCACGGATGGCCGCCTCCGGAAGCTGTGCTTCGATCACGGCTTTTTCGCGCTTGGCGAGATCGGGAATTGCTGTCGTACCGGAGAAGACGACCGTCGCATCGCCGGGCGCCTGCTTCGCGGGTGCGAGCATGCGCTCCAGCCGTGCTTCGAGCTTGCCTTCGTCACGCCGGCCGCGATCGCCCTCGACCGCATCGATCGTCGCATAGATATGCGCGCCGCGAGCTTCGGCGTGCGCACGCGATTCAAGAACGAGGAAGGCGCTCAGCGAGCCCATGATCATGCCACCGCCATCTTCCGGCTTGCGCGACCAGACGGGATGCCAATCACCGATAGCATGCGCATTGATGGATTCGATCAGCAGGATCATGTCGAGGCGCTCGGCGGAAAATGCGCCGCCAACGAGAGCATGGCTCGATTCACCGGACTTGATGCGGTGGAACGCGGTCTCGACGGCCGAGATACCGGAGGCCTCTTCACCCATGAAGGTGCGCGACGACCCCGTGACCTTGTGCACGATCGAGATATTGCCGGCGAGCAGGTTCGAAAGCTGCGCAAGGAACAGCGTCGGCCGCAATTCGGTCGTCAGCTTCTCATTCAGCAACAATTCACGGTCGTTGCGCTTCAAGCCTTCGTTGACGATCAGCGTATCGACATTGGTATCGCGCTCGCCACCCCCGGCCGCGACGATCATGTCCATGGTGCCGCAGGCTTCCAGATCGTCCTTGAAACCGGCATCGTCGAGCGCCAGACCGGCGGTGAAGACGCCGATGCGCTGCCAGTTTTCCATCTGCCGCTGATCGCCACGCTTTGGAATCTGCTGCGACCAATCGATCTCAGGCAGCGGATGCACGGGATAGGGCTTGAACTTCTCGGTTTCGACGATGGTCGCCGGCGCTTTGTCCGCCTTCAGCAGGGCAACATGCGCGTCCTTGCCAACGCCCTGGCAGGTAACGATGCCGATACCCGTTATGACCACGTCATTCTGAGCCTTGCTCATTCATCAATCCTCTTCGAATGCGGCGCCGAACAAGCCGGCAGCATCAACCGTTGGCGGCGATGGCGTCGAGAAGTCCGACCTCGCCTGCCCGCTTGCGCACGATATCGCCGAGCGGCACCTCATTAAACGGCATGGTCCGCAGCTTCAACTGCGCATCGCAGACCTTCTTTCCACCGATGGTAATGCGCGCCTTGGTGACAGCAAAGCCCGAGCCCTCGTGCTCCAGATCGGCTTCGATATCGAGTTCGGCTTCGGGCTCCACGAAGGTCCGCATCTTGGCGCCATCGACCGACATCAGGAATGGCATATAGGCAAATTTTGTCGCCGCAAGCACGAGCATGCCCGAAGCCTGCGCCATCGTTTCGATAAGGAGAACGCCGGGAACCAGCGGCATGCCCGGGAAATGGCCTTCGAAAACAGGGCTTTTGGCCGGAACGACGGAATGAGCCTTCAACCGGCCCTTGGACAGATCGACAGATTCGACCCTGTCGATCATCTGGAAATATTCCAGCAGCATCAACGCCTCCGATCCAACTCGGCAACAAGGAACGTGCCGGGCGGGATACGCTATTTAAGAATAAAACCGCCCGGCCGCCATATTCATGGGCGGCTGGGCGTCAAAAAAATGCAAGGATGTCGCTCAGCCCTTGGCGGCGCGCAGCTCATCGATCTTGGCGCAGAGATTCTTCAGCACGAAGTACTCTTCGGTCGAGACCTTGCCTTCGTTGACTTCCTGCGTCCACTTCTCGAGCGGGATCTTGATGCCGAATTCCTTGTCGATCGCAAAAACGATATCCAGGAAGTCCAGGCTGTCGATGCCGAGGTCGTCGATCGTGTGGCTATCCGGGGTGATGGTGTCACGGTCGATTTCGCTGGTTTCAGCGATAATGTCGGCAACTTTGTCAAATGTAGCAGTCACTGCCCATACCTCTTGAAATAATAATTCAATCCCCCTCATAGGGAAATCCATTCCAAAAGCCAATGGTTTCCACCAGAAACCCCGGCAATTTGGCAAGCCACTGTTGCGCAAACAGCAAAATGACCGTCGCGTCATACCTGTGAAATCGCGTGCGACGTGGACGCGGGATATGGCAGCATTGCGGCCGAACCGCAACGGCAAAGCGAGTCTATTCGCCAGAGATCATTCGCTGATCACGATGCGTGTATTGTGAAGCCCCGCGTCAGCCGCCATGGCAAAGAAGGTGGCAGCATTGCGGGTATCGAGCCGAACGCAGCCATGCGATGCCGGCCGGCCGAGCCGCCGCACCTCATAGGTGCCGTGAATGGCATAGCCGCCGTTAAAAAATACTGCGTAGGGCATCGGGGCATCGTCATATTTCTTCGAGCGATGATCCCTGGACAGCCATTTGGCCGTGTAGGAACCGATCGGCGTCACATAACCTTTGCGGGCCGTCGACACTCGCCAGCGATACTTCAGAGCTCCATCCTCGGAAACGGTCATTGTTTGCGATCGAAGATCGACCACCGCGACAACAGTTCCGGCACGAGCCGAAACGCTGCTGAATTGCATACATAGACATGCCGTTACTGCTAACGCGATACGCTTCATCTTGCCCCTCCGACCGTTTGCTTCCTCTCGAAGCAATTCAGACGATGGGAGAGTCTATCGCTATGCCAATTATACCGAATTAATACATATAGTGAGCGATTGCGTAATTTAGAGACGCTCACAAGAGCAGCAGGAAGCCAAGGAAAGCGAGAAGCGTCAGCATCGAACACGCGGAATAAAAGATGGAAATACCCGCTTCGACGTCACTCACGGTCGCCGTATCCCGGCCGGCACCGTTGATCATTGGCTCGCGCACGAGCTCGCCGCCATAGATTCGCGGGCCGGCAAGCTGGATGTCGAGGGCACCGGCCATTGCCGCCTCTGGCCTGCCTGAGTTGGGCGAGCGATGCAGCCCGCCGTCGCGGACGGCGATGCGGATCGCATTTCCAAGCGCGGAGATTCCCCGCTTGGCCAAGGCTCCGGCGGCAATCAGCAGAATGGAGAGCCGTGCAGCCGGCCAGTTGGCGATATCGTCCAGCCGCGCAGCGGCGCGGCCGAAATCGACATAGGTCTCGGACTTGTGGCCGATCATCGAATCGGCGGTGTTGAGCATCTTGTAGAAAAACAGGCCCGGCAGACCGAAAACGCCGTACCACAGGGCCGGCGCGACAACGCCGTCGGAAAAGTTCTCGGCGAGACTTTCGATGGCCGCACGGCAAATCCCAGGCTCGTCCAGTGTCTCGGGATCGCGGCCGACGATGCGCGACACGGCAAGACGGCCGCCTTCCAAACCATCGGAGCGCAATGCCCGCGACACCTCACCGACGTGATCGGCAAGGCTCTTTTGCGCCATGAAAACCGCCACCAATCCCGCCTCTACCAATATGCCGAGCCAGCCGAAAAAGGCGAGAAATCCATGAATAGCCCAGCCCGCGATGGCAGCGCCCATCAGCAGCGCGACGATCGACATCAGCCCATTACGACGGCGAAGAACGCCCGGCAGATGCTTTGCATTGAACCGTTGATCGAAAGCCGAAATCGCCTTGCCGAACAGTACGACAGGATGTGGAAAGCGCTGCCAAAGCCAGTCGGGATCGCCGACGAAGCGGTCAAGCAGCAAGGCAAGGACCAGAATGAGCAAATGTTCGTCGGCGGTCATGTCGAATAATCCTCTAATACCCCGGCGAGTCTTTCATCTGCCGCCTCATCAGGAGCGAGTCCGAAGCGCAGCCAATTGCGGGCGTAGTCGAACTTGCGGACGAGAATATGATGACGGCAGAGATGCGTATATATGCCTTCGGCGCGGTCGTCTGCAACCAATGCAAAGAGAGGAGTGCCTCCCGCTACATGTAGCTTCGAACGTCGCAGAACCGCTTCCAGCGCCGAACGCCGCTGGAGAATGCGGTTTCGGATGGCGCTTGTATCGCTTTCCATCAGGGAGGCGGCAATCGAAAGGGCCGGCCCCGAAACCGCCCATGGCCCGAGCCAATCCTCGAATCTTGTCATAATCGAAGCTTCGGCAATCACGAAGCCGAGCCGAAGTCCGGCTAGGCCGAAAAACTTTCCGAACGAACGGAAGATGATGAGATTTGGCATCGAGGCGACAAAAGGCGCCACGCTCGCCACCGGCTCCATATCGCCGAAGGCCTCGTCCACCAGAAGAATGCCGCCCCGCTCGCGCTGCCTGGCATGCAGTTCCCGCAACTGCTCGATGGGCAGCACCCGCCCATCAGGATTGTTGGGATTGACGGCAACGACCAGCCTGTCGTCGACCGTGAGTTCGGCAATCGTCGAAACCTGGCGAACCTGCAAGCCGGCGAGCGTAAAAGCGCGCGCATATTCGCCATAGGTCGGCGAGAAGATCGCAACCCTGCCGCCCGTCACGAGCTTTGGAAGCAATTGAATGACGGACTGCGTGCCTGGAACCGGCAGCGGCAGAATATCGCCGCTGCGGTAATAGCTCCTCGCCGCTTCCCGCGCCCGCTCCTGCAAATGCTGGTCAGGCAACCTGTGCCAAGCCGCGACGGGGATTTCCGGCAGTGTCATCGGATTCGGATTGATGCCGGTCGACAGATCCAGCCATTCTTCCGGACGCCCGCCATATTGGCGCGCCGCCGCGGTAATCCCGCCGCCATGGACGATCCTGGTGGTCATGCGGCTTCACCGGCTAGATCGATCAGATGCATGTAGGAGCCGGCGATGTTGCCGCGTTGCAGACCGGCTGTACCGAGATCGATATCGAGCGCATCCCTGACGGCAAACAGACGGTCCGCCTCGCCCTCCGATACGATGGTCGAATAATGAAACTCATGCGCCGTCATCGGCTTTTCGAAGAAGGAGTTGGCAAGCGGCACCACGCGTCGATAGCCGAGATGCCGCTGTCGTTTCTCGTAACTGGTAACGACGGGCAAGAGGCCCAGCATTTCGTGGTGCACGCCCGCCGCATCCACAAGACCCTCGCCGAGCACCATGTACCCGCCGCATTCGCCATAGATGCGCACCCCACGCGAGGCCGCCGCCTTCACGCCATCCCGGAAATGCTGGGCGGCGGCGAGCTTTCCAGCGTGCAATTCCGGATAGCCGCCCGGCAGATAGATCGCATCCGCATCGGCCGAAGGAGCTTCATCCGCGAGCGGAGAAAAGAAGGATATTTCCGCACCGCGCCGCCTCCAGCCGAGCAGCATATGCTCATAGCAGAAGGCGAATGCGATATCCCTTGCCACCGCAATGCGCTGGCCGAACGGCATGAGCCGCGCGATATTGGCTGCGGAGGTGCGAATGAGATGCTGCTGTGCCGCCCGCAAGAGCAGATCGAAATCGCAGGCCTTCGCGACGACCTCTGCAGCCGCCTCGATAAACTGCTCGAGCGCCGCATGCTCTCCAGCCTGCACCAGACCAAGATGCCGCTCCGGCAATGCCAGGCTTGTATCACTGCGAATAACGGCAACGACGGGCATGCGCACCGCACTCAGCGCCTGACGCAGCATTCTCTCATGCCTGTCGCTGGCGACGCGATTGAGCACGACACCGGCAACGCGGATATCGGCGCGAAAATTGGCAAAACCGCTGACGACGGCCGCAACCGACTGCGACATGCGAGAGCAATCGATGACGAGCACGACGGAAAGGCCGAGCAAGGCGGCGAGATCGGCCGGCGCGCCCGTGCCGTCAGCAGCACCGTCGAACAGGCCCATCATCCCCTCGATCACGAGCATCCGTCCTCCGGCCCGGTGAAGCGCGGCATTCGCTGAAATCAGCTCGGCGCGCATGGCCCAGGGATCGAAATTGAGGCAGGGCGATCCGACCGCTGCTGCGTGAAATGCAGGATCGATATAATCAGGCCCCGCCTTGCCAGGTGCGATCGCAACACCCCTGTTTCTCAATGCCCGCAGCAAACCAAGCGTGAAGGTGGTCTTGCCGGAGCCTGATGAGGGTGCTGCGATCAGAAGTCCGCTCATGCCGGCACCTTGTGTCCGCCCTCGCCCGACCTTTCGATCGGTGTCACCAGCGTGCGGCCGGAAAGCGCGCCCAGCCAATCCAGCGATGGACGCAACTTCACCACCTCGCCGACGACCACGATGGCGGGCGGCTCGATACCGGACGCTTCGATATCTGCAGGCGCACGCCCGAGCGTTGTCTCCAGTACCTGCTGGGAGGGCGTCGCCGCATTGCAGACGAAGGCAACAGGTTCGTCCGCCGACCGACCGGCAGCAATGAGATTTGCACTGATCTGCGCGATGTGCTTCATCGCCATATACATGACGATGACGGGCGATCCCTTGCCGATCGCCTCCCAATCGATGGCGTCCGGTACGACGCCGGACGAATCATGGCCGGTCAGGAAGGTGACGGCGTGATTGACGTCGCGATGGGTAACCGGAATGCCGGCATAGGCCAAGCCGCCGATCCCGGCCGTAATGCCGGGCACGATGCGGAAGGGAATGCCGTGCTGAACGAGCATCAGCGCCTCCTCACCACCACGCCCGAAGACGAAAGGGTCACCGCCCTTGAGGCGCAGAACGCGCTTGCCGGTCCGCGCCAGTTCCACCAGCCGCAGGGAAATGTCCCGCTGCTTGGCCGATGGCTTGCCGCCGCGCTTGCCGGCATATTCCAGCATAGCGCCCGGGCAGGCGAGCTTCAGGCAATCTTCGTTGACGAGCGCATCATGCACGATGACATCTGCCTCGGCCAACCCCTTGGCGGCCAGCAGGGTCAAAAGCCCCGGATCGCCCGGCCCGGCGCCGACGAGCCAGACCGACCCCGGCTCCAGGGCCGGCAGAGTGGAAAAAGCGGTATCGTTCATCCCATGTGTCCTATGCCCGGACGGGCGAAATTGCAATGTTGAGAACGGGATAAGGCGATCTCGATTCGACATCGCTCCCACTGCAAACATTACGTCACATACCCGATCGGCATGAGCGGCAGCACGCTATGGGCTTTTCCAACCACGACAGGAAACGAAAAACGGGTTTGTCGATCGCATGACGTTCCGGACTCGATATTTCCGGAAACTCAAATAGGCTCTGATAGAGCTGGAAAATGGTCTTCAGCGAATTGTGAAGGGGGCACTGTCGCCCCCTTCACCGAACTTAGTGCTTCACCTTGCCCAAAATCACATCGCGGATCAGATCGAGAACCAGCTGCGAGTGGATGCCGATGCAAGCGATCTGGCTCGGCAGATTGTCCCAGTCGCCCGGCGGAAAGTGGCGGCCGGCCGGCTTGATAACCGTCTGACCATCGGCAATGCCGCCGCAGACGACGCGGATCGATCCCTCGATCGTGTCGAACAGCTCGGGCGCCACGACATAGACGCAGGCGCAGCTGTCGTGGACCATCATGCCGTCTTCGACCGCATGCTTGTAGAAATCGATATAGGACTGTGACAGGTCGGCCAGGAGCTGCACCGAGGGACCGCCCGCTTTCGCCATATCGGCGAGATAGCTGCGGTCCATGGTCGTCACCGACGTCACGTCGAGACCGACCACGACCACCTTCCAGGCTGCCGTCATGACGAAGTCGGCGGCTTCCGGATCGCCGTGAATATTGGCTTCCGCGACCGGAGAAACATTGCCCGGTACGTAGAAATTGCCGCCCATGATGACGACATCCTTCACGAGCTTGGCGATTTCCGGATCGTGCTTCAGCGCCAACGCCAGATTGGTCATGCGGCCAACGGCGACCAGGGTCACCTCGCCGGGATGGGCGCGAACCGTGTCGATGATGAACTGATAGGCCGGTCGCGGATCGGTCGGCAGGTCGATCGTCTCGGGCACGTCGATATCGCCGAGACCGTTATGGCCGTGAACCATCGTCGGCCAGGGGCGCTCGTGCCGCGACGGATCGAAGGTAACGCTGGCACCCCGCGCGACCGGGCACGGAATATTCCACTCGCGCTTCAGGAACAGCGCGTTACGCGTCGTCGTGTCCACGGAGGCATTGCCGAAAACCGTCGTCACGCCGAGAAGGTCGATACCCGGGTGACGATGCAAAAAGAGAAGCGCCATGGCGTCATCAACGCCCGGATCGGTATCATAAATGACCTTATGCATGATTTTTCCTTACCAACATACTGAATAAGCTTGATCTTTCGGAAATTTACTTCGCTTAGGATCAGTGCTTGACCTATCGGCATACACGAGAACAGGCGGCGGTGAAATGCCGTCGGGATCCTCCGCTGGTCATTTGCGAGACTTGCGTTGCGAATTCGCTGCTCAGGCAATCCTGGCGATTGCCGCCGTAGCAAAGCCGGACTTGATCTTGGGAAGCACGAGCTCGGAGTCCGGGCCGGCGGCCGCCAGCGCCGCCGCTTCCGCGACGCCGTGACAACCGACATGCGCGAAAACAATCTCTGAGGGATTCTTTAGTCTGGGTGTCTCCCGCTCCAGTGCAGCCGCCTTGAAGAAGCGTGCCGGGAGACGAAAATGCGTGGCGGTCTCGAGGATGGCCGGTTCATCCATGCGCGTGTCGATCGATACAATGGCCAGAACCTGGTCACTCCCGATACCGACCTCCTGGAATGCTCTTTCCGCAAGCATCCGCACTTCATTCCAGTCCGTGCCGCGCTCGCAGCCAAGACCCAGAAGATAGCGGCGGGTGGAATTGGCATATATCGTCATATTCGCTCCCAGCAACATCGACCGATATAGCAGCTGTAGCGGGCAGCTTTCGACACGTCAATTTTGCCTGGTGTGTCCCGATAGCAATTGCCTTGCGGCGGGCGAAGTGCCAGAAGGCCGCTGATTTCCCGCCTCCGAGTTCCCATCTTGCCAGATATTACATTTCAACTCCTGCTTTTGCTCTTTGCCGCTGCGTTCTTCGCCGGTTTCGTCGATTCGATCGCCGGCGGCGGTGGGCTGATTACCGTCCCTGCCATGCTGCTGGCAGGCATTCCGCCGCTACAGACCCTCGGCACGAACAAGGTGCAGTCGATCTGCGGTGCAGCTTCGGCAACCATCGCCTATGCCCGACAAGGACATGTCAAGCTTCGCGAGCAGCTTCCGATGGCGGCGATGGCTGTGATCGGAGGCATGCTTGGTGCGATGCTGGCGACCATCATGCCAAGCCAGGTGCTGCGCATCATCCTGCCCTTCCTGCTGATCGCAATCGCGCTCTATTTCGCCCTGAAACCCAATCTCGGCGATGTCGAGAAGCATCGGCGCATGAGCGCCGGGCTTTTCGGTGTGACGCTGGTGCCATTGATCGGCTTCTATGACGGCGCGTTCGGCCCCGGAACCGGCTCGTTCCTGATGCTCGCCTTCGTGACGCTCGCCGGCTTCGGCCTCTTGAAGGCGACGGCGCATACGAAGCTGCTCAATTTCGGATCGAATCTCGGCGGCCTGATCGTCTTCATCTTCTCCGGCGCCATCCTTTGGAAAGTCGGGCTGACGATGGGGCTTGGCCAATTCCTGGGCGCGCAGCTCGGTTCGCGACTTGCCATGCGCATCGGCGCCAAGCTGATCAAACCGCTGCTCGTCATCGTCTGCATCGCCTTCGCGATCAAGCTGTTGGCAGACCCCACCCATCCCGTCAGGATCTGGCTCGGCCTCTAGAACGGGCCTTTGATTACCTCCGACGTAATTGATAGTACTTCGGTCCGCGCCGATGATCGCCCTGCCTGAACGGTTCAGGCGATCCAAAGGAGTTGACCGATGACCGACGCAAACATCATTGCTGACCGCTATATCGCCATCTGGAACGAGGCCGACACCGAACGTCGCCGTGCGCTCATTGCCGACGCCTGGACGGAAGACTGCAGCTACGTCGATCCCATGATGCGCGCGGATAATCGCGAGCAGATCCACGCGCTGGTCACGGCCGCCCATGAGCGCTTCCCCGGCTTCCGTTTCACGCTCATTACCGAGGGCGAGCGCCACGGCGACAATCTCCGCTTCTCCTGGGGCTTCGGTCCGGCTGACGCCGAGCCTCTCGTCAAGGGCACGGATTTCGCCATCCTCGAAGGTGAACGCCTGAAGTCCGTTCACGGCTTCATCGATCAGCTGCCGGCTGCCGCATGATGAACCCGGCCCGCTCTCTCGGCGACCATCTGCGCGAATGGCGGCAACGCCGCCGCCTGAGCCAGCTCGAATTCGCCCTTGAAGCCGATATATCGCAACGGCATCTGAGCTTCATCGAGAGCGGGCGGGCACTTCCAAGCCGTGAGATGCTGATGCATCTCGCCGAACGGCTCGATGTGCCGTTGCGCGAACGCAACCCGATGCTTCTGGCGGCCGGCTTTGCCCCGATCTTTCCAGTGCGCAAACTGGATGATCCGGCACTTGCTCCGGCACGGCGCGCGATCGATATGCTGCTGGAAGGACACGAACCCTTCCCGGCCCTGGCCGTCGACCGGCATTGGACGCTCATCGCCGCCAATGCCGCCGTCGCTCCGCTGCTCGCGGGAGTGACCGACGCCTCGCTGACCGAAGGACCAATTAACGTCCTGCGGCTCAGCCTGCACCCCCACGGCTTGGCGCCTCGGATCGCCAATCTCCATGAATGGCGGGCACATCTGTTGGAACGCCTACGCCAGCAGATATCGGCGACAGGCGATCCTGTTTTGAAAAAACTGCTTGAGGAATTGTCGGCCTATCCCGCACCGCTTGCGCCGAAGTCGGCGGCTCCGGAACGGGATTTCGCCGGCATCGCCGTACCTCTGGAGCTTGTCACCGAAGCGGGACATCTCTCGTTTCGGTCCACTACGACCGTCTTCGGAACGCCCGTCGATGTCACGCTGTCGGAACTCGCCATCGAATCCTTCTTTCCCGCGAACCCGCAGACGGCGGAAGCGCTGAAGGCGATGCTGCCGGGCAGCTAAACGCTCGCCAGGTGATCAGAACTCGACGCCCGGCTGTCCCTTGATGCCCGAGCGGAACGGATGCTTGATCAATTCCATCTCGGTGACGAGGTCGGCAATCTCGATCAGCTCTTCCTTGGCGTTACGGCCCGTCAAGACCACATGCGTCATGTAGGGCTTCTCGTTCTTGAGGAATTCGATCACGTCGTTGATGTCGAGATAGTCGTAACGAAGCGCAATGTTGATTTCATCAAGCAGCACCATGGAATTACGCTCGTCGCGGATCAGCTCCTTGGCCTTTTCCCATGCAGCAGAGGCCGCTGCCACGTCTCGGGCTCGGTCCTGAGTCTCCCATGTGAAGCCCTCACCCATCGTATGGAACTGGCATAGATCGGAGAAATGCTTCTCGATCAGATCGCGCTCGCCGGTCCACATGGCGCCCTTGATGAACTGCACTACCGCACTGGGCTTCCCATGAGCGATGTGGCGGAAGATCATGCCAAAAGCGGAGGAAGACTTTCCCTTGCCCTTGCCGGTATGGACAATGATCAGACCCTTCTCATCGTTTTTGGTCGCCATGATCTTGTCGCGCGCGGCCTTCTTTTTGGCCATCTTGTCGGCGTGACGGGCGTCGTCGCTCTTCGGGGCGTCCGCGCCGGTTTCGGCCAATTCGTCGCTCATTGCATTCTCCCTGATATGATCGATTTCTGTGCCAGCGGGCCACCGCGCCAAAGATAGAGCGCGACGAGTGGCTGGTCTTCCGTGCGCATGGCGTGGCGGATATTCGAGGGGTGATGGATGATCTCGCCCGACCCGCGCGGCAGGAATGGCTGGGCATCCTTGCTCCACAGCGAGCCGTCGGTCAGCGGGATATAGATCTCCTCAGCCTCGTGGTGATGATCCGGATAATGCACGCCGGGACCAAGCAGCAGGAAGCCGCCGGCCATCTCCTCGCTCGCGAAATGGCCGCGCGTGCCGAACAGCTCGACCCAGCCATATCGCTGCAGGAAATCGCTGCCGAAATCGGCAATGCTATAGGTCTGGGCCCAATGCAGTTCGTTCGCGGCTTGAAAGAGCCTGTCGAACAGCACGCCTTCTGCACCCTCGCCCAACTGAGCATGCTTTCGAAGATATTGGACGACGGGCAAGTCGTGCGTCGCAAGCGAGCGCTGTTGCGCCGGCCAGTCAAAACCTTCCGTGAAATGCTGCAGCATCCGATCGCTGCGCGACAGCAGGTAATCTCGAAAACCAACCAGAAGCTCGTCGATCACACTCATTCCGCAGCGTCCCTGCCCTTATCAAGGCTTTCCAGATCGAACCGCGCCGAATTGCTTCTCGGCGTCCAGAGCTGGCGATCAATCGCCTCAAGCAGACGCTCCCGCATCTCCCGAAGTGCTGCCGGGTTCTTCTCCGCCATGAAATCACGCACGCCTTGATCGACGACGAAGGCCTGATAGACGGCCTCGAAATGATGATTGCGCACAGCACCCGTCGTCGCGGCAAAGGCAAAGAGATAATCGACCGTTGCTGCGATCTCGAAGGCGCCCTTATAGCCGTGGCGCATGATGCCCTCGATCCACTTGGGATTAACGACGCGACCGCGCACCACACGGCCGATCTCCTCTTCCAGCGAGCGTATCACAGGCTTTTCCGGCCTCGAATGGTCGTTGTGATAGATCGAGGGACGCGCACCGCCAAGCTGCTCGGCCGCGGCCGCCATGCCGCCCTCGAACTGATAATAATCGTCGCTGTCGAGCAAATCGTGCTCGCGATTGTCTTGGTTCTGCACGACCGCCTGGATCGAGCGCAATCGTTCCTCGAAAACGCCGCGCTCGGCTCTTCCTTCCTCGCCGGCACCATAGGCATAACTGCCCCAGACGAGATAGGCTTCGGCCAGATCCGCGCGCCGTTCCCATCCCTTCTCATCGATGAGTGCCTGCAGACCTGCACCATAAGCCCCAGGTTTGGAACCGAAGACGCGATAGCCGGCCCTGCGGCTGGCAGAGGCAGCGTCGAGGCCGGCAGCTTCGAGCCGCGCGATCTCGCCGCGCATGCGTGCCGCAATGGGATTGTCAGCCGCATCTTCATCGAGCATGCCGACGGCACGGATTGCCTTGTCGAATAAGGCGATCTGTTCGGGAAACGCATCACGGAAGAAGCCGGAGATGCGTAACGTGACATCGACACGTGGCCGCCGGAGCATGGCCGGCGGAATGATCTCGTAGCCGGTGACGCGGCGCGAGGTCATGTCCCAGACGGGCTTGACGCCGATCAGCGCCAGCGCCTGCGCGATATCGTCGCCACCCGTGCGCATGTTCGATGTGCCCCAGGCCGTCAGGCCGAAGGAAACAGGCCATTCGCCATGGTCCTGAACGTAACGGCGGATGAGCAGTTCAGCCGATTTGCTGCCGAGCTCGTAGGCCGCCGGCGTCGGCACGGCACGGCTGTCGACCGAATAGAAATTCCGCCCCGTGGGCAAAACATCCGGCCGGCCACGGGTGGGCGCACCGGAGGGGCCGGGCGGAACGAAGCGGCCGTCCAGGCCCTTGAGCAAGGCTGCGATTTCAGCATCGCCGCAAGCGAGGATGGAAGGCTGGAGCTTTGAAGCGATCTCGTCCAGGACCATGCTGGTGTTTGGCCAGTTCTCGGGGCAGGCTATGTCGCCATTCACGAGTTTTGCGGCCAGCAGTTCGATACGCTCGACGGTGTCGCCCTGGGTGCGCCAGGGGGTATCGGACATATCTTGGAGAATTGATGGGCGCGGGCCGGTCCAATCAGCGGCCATGTCGCAGTCAAGCGGGTCGAATGATTTCTGCGCGGGGATGCTTTCAAGCACATCCCCGATCACAAAAGCATCTCTTGCAATCGCCCGCTGCAAGCTCTGATCGCCCCCCTCGCCCAGTCCGCGCGGCACTCTCGCGAGCGCCACCGTCAGATCCGTTAACAGCCGCCCGGAAGGCGAAACGCCGAAGATGTGCAGACCATCGCGGATCTGCATCTCCTTGAGGTCGCAGAGGTAGGCATCAAGCTTGCGCAAGGCCTCGTCTTCGCCCTCGCTTTTGGCGATGCCGGCATCGTGATCCAGTCCGATATCGGCGACGAGATCGAGGATCTGCTTGCGCAGCAGTCGGATGCGACGCGGGTCGCCGCCCGAAGCCTCGTAATATTCGTCGACCAGCGCCTCGAGATCCTTCAGCGGACCGTAGCTTTCGGCGCGTGTCAGCGGCGGCGTCAGATGGTCGATGATGACTGCGCTCGTGCGGCGCTTGGCCTGTGTGCCCTCGCCGGGATCGTTGACGATGAAAGGATAGAGGTTCGGCAGCGGTCCGAGGATCGCTTCCGGATAGCAGCTTTCCGACAGTGCCAGCGCCTTGCCCGGCAGCCATTCGAGATTGCCGTGCTTGCCCATGTGGATGACGGCATGGGCATCGAAGGAGCGACGTAGGAAGGCATAGAAGGCGAGATAGCCGTGTGGCGGCACGAGATCGGGAGAGTGGTAACTCTCCTTCGGATCGATGTTGTAGCCGCGCGCCGGCTGGATGCCCACAAGCACGTCTCCAAAGCGGGCGAACGGCAAGGCAAAACCGTTATCGAGCGCGTAAGGATCGGCCTCAGGCTTTCCCCAACGCACCGTAATTTCATCCTGAATCTGTTTGGGAAGCGACGAGAAGAAATCCTTGTAGTCGCTAAAGGAAAGCCTCTCGCGAACCACGCGGCCATCACGCCCCGAATTTGTCGGGCCTTCCGCTAAGTGCCGCATCAGCGCA
This sequence comes from Rhizobium sp. BK312, assembly GCF_014193605.1. NCBI lineage: Bacteria > Pseudomonadati > Pseudomonadota > Alphaproteobacteria > Hyphomicrobiales > Rhizobiaceae > Rhizobium > Rhizobium sp. BK312. Next base: position 303,106 of record NZ_JACHZP010000001.1, read on the forward strand.
TCGCCGTCGGCAGGCAGATCGGCAACATTATAGCCCGCCATCTGCATCGCCTTCAGCACCTCGATCGTGCCGGCGGGTGTGTCGAGCCCGACTCCATTGCCGAGCCGTCCATCGCGATTGGGATAGTTCGCCATAACAAGCGCAACACGGCGATCACCGGGCGGCGTGTTGCGCAACCGCGCCCAATTGGCCGCGAGCCGCGCCGTATAGCGCATGCGATCCTCGAGCGGTTCGCTGGCGACGATATTGGCCTCGACCCTCTCGTCATAGCGGGCGGCCGCCTTGAAGGACACGGCTCGGGCGAGAACGCGCCCATCCACTTCGGGCAATGCGACATTCATGCCGAGATCGCGCGCCGAAAGCCCCTGCGAGGATGCCTCCCACGCCTCCTTCGATGAAGCCGAGAAGATGGCCTGCAGAACCACGGCGTCGCCCGTTTCCAGTACCGTCGCCTGACGATCCGCGCCCGGCGCCGAAACGGCAAAGCCGGTGGCGTTGATGACCACGCCCGGTTTCAGCTCGGTAAAGACGCTTTCGAGAATGCCGACGGACACGGCGTCCTTCAGGCTATAGGCAAAGACCGGCAACGGCCGCATGCCCTCGGCAATGAGGGCCTCTATCATGGCCTCGACGGGTCTGGTTTCACCGCTCTGAACCAGCGCGCGGTAGAAAGAAACGGCAACCGTCGGGGGGTCGAATCCTGCAGGGGTCACCACCTGTTCGAAAGCGATGTCGGCGTCCGACGACTGCTTCAAAGGAGAGTCTTGCCCCTCATCCGCCCTCCGGGCACCTTCTCCCCGCAAGCGGGGCGAAGGGGGAGCCGTGGCCTCGATATGCCCCCTCTCCCCGTCAATACGGGGAGAGGGCTGGGGTGAGGGCCAAGCTCTCCATTCGATTTCGAGCCCCCTCCACTCCTCGACGCCGATCACGCCCCTGCCCGGCCACCAAATGCCGGCCTTCATCAAGGGCACGGCGGGTATCGGTTTTTCCGTGCCCGAAAGCATCGCCTCGGCGTAAGCGAGAAACGCCCGGGAATTCGCCTCCCCACCCTCGATCAGATAGGACCAGAGCGCGTTGAGATCATCGAGCGCAACGTTGGAGAATGGCGTCAGCCCGGGATCCGGCTTCGAATCCCCCGGCAACACCGCAATCAAGGCGCCCTGGCGCGCCGCGCAGGCATGCAGCGCTTCCAGAGCATAATGGAAGTAACTCGCCCCTCCCAGCGCCCGCACGATGATGAGCTTCGCATGCCGCGCTGTCCTGTCGACATAGGTATCGACGGACATCGGATGCTTGAGGCTCATCAGGCTTGCAAGCCGAAGGGAACGGTCGCCCTCACCATGCGCCGCGGCAATCGCCGCAAGCTCGGTATCGGCAGCCGACAGAAAGAGGATATCGCCGGGCGACTGCCCAAGGTCGATCGCCTCTTCGCCGTCGCTGATCGTTCCCTTCTGTGCCAGGAGGAGATGCATGGATTTCCCTTAGGCCAGCGCCTCAATCGCCTTGCGCACGATCGTCTCGTCCATCTCGTGCAGACCGATCACCACGAGCCGGGTCGCGCGGGCTTCGCCCGGTGTCCAGGCGCGATCGAAATAGGTGTCGACGCGGCTGCCGACGGCCTGCACCTGCAGGCGCATGGGTTTGCCGGGAACATCGACGAAGCCCTTGAGACGCAGCACGTCATGCTCGGCAATCACGCCCTTCAGCGCATCGACGAAGGCTGCCGGATCGGCGATCGGGCCAAGTTCGACGACGAAGCTGTCGAATTCGTCGTGGTCGTGCGGCGTGCCGTCCTCATGCTCCAGCTCGTGATGGGATTTGCGGTTGACGATATCGTCTTCCGTGCCGATTCCGAGGCCAAGCAGGATGGCGGCCGGCACATCGCCGTTCTTCGCTTCGATGATCGTCGGCTTGCGGCTGGTGCGTGAGGCAACTTCGGCGCGGACACGGCCGAGACCGTCGATATCGATCAGGTCGGTCTTGTTGAGCACGATCAGATCTGCGCAGGTCAGTTGGTCCTCAAAAAGCTCCTCGATGGGGCTTTCGTGGTCGAGCGAATCATCCTCGACGCGGGCAGCCTCGACGGCGTCGTGGTCGTCGGCGAAACGGCCGGCGGCGACGGCGGCGCTATCGACGACGGTGATGACGCCGTCGACGGTGACGTGGGTGCGGATGTCGGGCCAGTTGAAGGCAGCGACCAGCGGCTGCGGCAGAGCAAGGCCTGACGTTTCGATGACGATGTGGTCGGGGCGCGCATCTCGCTCCAGAAGCTTCGTCATGGTTGGAATAAAGTCGTCGGCCACGGTGCAGCAGATGCAGCCGTTGGTCAGCTCGATGATATCATCCTCAGTGCAGTTCTCCGCGCCGCAGCCCTTCAGCACGTCGCCGTCGACGCCGAGATCGCCGAATTCGTTGATGATCAGCGCGATCTTCTTACCGCCGGCATTCTGCAGGAGGTTGCGGATCATCGTCGTCTTGCCGGCTCCGAGGAAGCCGGTGATGACGGTGGCGGGAATCTTTTCCTGGTTCATATGCATCAACCCTTCATTTTCAGCGGCAGGCCCGCTGCGATAAAATAGACTTCGGCACTTGCCGCTGCGACCATTTGGTGCAGACGGCCGGCATGATCGCGAAATTCGCGCGCCATGCGATTTTCTGGCACGATTCCCAAGCCCACTTCGTTGGAGACGAGAACAAGCCTTGATCGCGCAGTCGGCAGAAATGCGGTCAGGGCGGCAAACTCCGCCGCCATGTCACGCTCGGCCATCATCAGATTGGTGACCCATAGCGTCAGGCAGTCGACAAGCACTGCCCGCCCCTCGGCGTCAATGGCGGCAAGCTGCCCGACAAGATCGATCGGCTCCTCATGCGTTTGCCAAAGGTCGCCGCGGTCGGCACGATGCTTCGCGATGCGCTCGCGCATCTCGTCGTCCCATGCCTGCCCTGTCGCCACATAGTGACGTTCAAGACCCGTGTCCGAAACCAGGGATTCGGCAAACCTGGATTTGCCGGAACGCGCGCCCCCAAGGACGAAGACTGCTCGGGAAGTCGAAGACGACATACGCTATGCCCGCTCCCACGCGGAAGCGAGGGTCGGCAGCACATCGCTGGAACCGGAAAACGGGCGCCGACACGCCGAAAACTCGTCTTGCGCCATGACAACCTCCGTGCTGGCAGCGGAACTGACGTTCCATAATAGGCTTTGTGCCTGGCACGCATGGCAGGTCTCCTGGCTCGCGGATAAGGCGCCGCGACGGGGGCGGACCGAAACCGGTCGCCCCCAATCGTGCACAAGCGGATCTTTCTCGCCTTCCCGGCAGTCCATCATGAAAAGGCGGACGATTCGTAGAATTGGAGGCGTCCAGCCCCGGTTGATCATGATGCCACGCCAGTGGCTTTTTCGACTTGAGCCTGTCCCGCCCCGTTCGCCCCATGCGAACCATCGATGGAATAGGTTTCAAACCGAACGAAAGACCCTGACCGCTCTACAGTCGCGGGGTCGGCTGTGATGAGAACGCCCGGATTGGGTCCGTCCCTCCACATTCCCTTTTCATCCCATGCGGCAGATCGCCGCTCGGGAACCATTCGTTATGCCGGCAATGATTAGGCTTTCACTTACGTCAAGTCAATCAAGGGCATGGATGCGACCTGCGCCGTCCCGATTGCGAAATCGGCTGAAAATTCCCATGAAACCAGCGGCTTTTTTGCCGTATTTCTTTGATGTTAGGAGTTTATAGAGGGTAAGCTCTCACATTCGAGTAAAACGTATCGTCCGTTTCCCATGCTGCAGAAATTCCAACCGCGACGCCTCGGCGTCTTCTCGGCCCTATTCGATCTCGGTCGCTTCAGGGCATTGCTGCGCCGTGGCGAATTGGGACTTGTCTTCGCCGGGGCGCTGGTAGGCATTGTATCCGGCTGTGCGGTGACGGCGATGAGCTATATCTCGCGCAAACTTCACAGCGTCATCTATGGCATAACCGACTACGAACGCTTGAGTTCGGCGGCGATGGCAATTCGGGACAAATCGGTAGTGTTCATCGCACCGATCGCAGGCGGCATCATTCTCGGCATCCTGCTCTACATATTGTCCCGCACGCGCAAAAAGCCGATGGTCGACCCGATCGAAGCCAATGCGCTGCACGGCGGTCGCATGTCGCTCACCGACAGTATCATCGTTGCCGTGCAGAACCTGATCTCGAATGGATTCGGCGCGTCTGTCGGGCTTGAAGCAGGTTACACACAGATTGCCGCCGGCATTGCCTCCAAATTCGGCTACAAGATGCAGATGCGCCGCGCGGATCTGCGCATGCTCGTCGGCTGCGGCGCGGCCGGCGCCATCGCCGCAGCATTCAATGCGCCGCTCACCGGCGCCTTCTACGCCTTCGAGCTGATCATCGGCAGCTATTCGATCGTGACCCTGACACCTGTCGTCGTTTCGGCGCTGATCTCGACCATGATCGCAAGACTGCTTGCCGGCGACGACTTCGCCATCGATATCGATCATTTCGGGGCGATCGTTCCGGCGGATTATCTTCCGGCCATTCTGCTCGGTGCCTTCTGCGCCGGTATCGGCATCCTGATCATGCAGGGCGTCGCATGGGTCGAGGAACTGGCGCGCAAAAGCTCGATCGCGCCGCCTTTCCGCCCTGCACTTGGCGGCTTGGTGGTGGGAACACTGGCGTTGATCTCGCCGCAGGTTCTATCTGCCGGCCATGGCGCCCTGCATCTCAATCTTTCGACCGATGTGACGCTGAGCGCACTTGTCGGCGTCTTCATCCTGAAGTCCCTGGCATCAGCGGTCTCGATCGGCTCCGGCTTCAGAGGCGGTCTCTTCTTTGCGTCGCTGTTCATGGGCGCGCTGCTCGGCAAGATCTTCGCCTATTGCGCACCCTATTTCGATCACGCCACACTGACGCCGGCCGTCTACGCAGTCGTCGGCATGAGCTCGCTTGCCGTCGCGATCATTGGCGGGCCGCTTACCATGACCTTCCTGGCGCTCGAAATCACCGGAGATTTTCCGATCACCGCCCTGGTTCTAGCGGCGGTCATCACCTCCTCGCTGGTGGTGCGCACGACCTTCGGCTACTCCTTCGCCACATGGCGCTTCCATTTGCGCGGCGAGAGCATCCGCAGCGCTCACGATGTCGGCTGGATCCGCAACCTGACCGTCGCCCGCATGATGCGCCCCGATGTGCATACGGCCAGCATCGACATGAGCATCGAGGAATTTCGCAGGAATTTCCCGATCGGCTCGGCGCAGCGGGTCATCCTGATCGACAAGAACGAAAAATATTCCGGATTGGTTCTCGTACCCGACGTCTATGCGAGCCCCGTCGAAAAGGATGACGAGGAACACGGTCTTTCCGATTTCATCCAGCTGCGCAATGAATTTTTGCAGCCGCAAATGAACGCCAAGCAGGCAGCAGCCATGTTCGAGCAGACGAAGAGCGAAGCGCTCGTCGTCGTCAACGACCTCATCGAACGCAAGGTCATCGGCCTGCTGACGGAGAGCTATACGCTGCGTCGCTACAGCGAAGAACTCGACCGCCGCCGCCGGGAAGTCTCCGGGGAACTCTAGGCGACCAGACCGTCGAGCCAGGCGGGATCGAGTACGCTTTCCAGCTCTGCCGCAACTTCGTCCAGAGCCGCGTCGACGTTGGCGCGATAGTTCATGCGCTCGCCGGAGAGGCCGAAGCTTGCCAGCAGCTTTGCCCTATAGCTGTCACTGCTGAAAAGGCCATGCAGATATGTGCCCATGATGCGACCATCCGGCGATACGGCTCCATCAGGCCGCCCGTCGATCATGGCCGATGGCCGCTCGCAGTCCCGGCCCCGCGTCACGCCGAGATGGATTTCATAGCCCGATAACGGCACATCATACTCTTTGGAGACGGCAGTGCTGTTGCGCAGGGTCTTTTCCGGCGCCATCTCCGTCTCGATATCCAATAGGCCCAATCCGGGCGTCTCGGTCACCGATCCTTCGATGCCAAGTGGATCATGGACCATGTGGCCGAGCATCTGATAGCCGCCGCAAATGCCGATGACGCGGCCGCCGCGGCGAACATGCGCGGCTATATCGCGGTCCCATCCCTGCTCGCGCAGATCAAGGAGATCACCGATCGTAGACTTCGAACCCGGCAGCACCACGAGCGCTGCATCGGCAGGCAAGCGCTCTCCAGCGCGGACGAACACCAAATCGACATCCGGTTCGGCCCGCAGCGGATCGAGGTCGTCGAAATTGGCGATGCGCGACAGCACGGGTACGGCGACTTTGAGCGCGCCGGAAGGACCTCGAGCAAGTCGCTCCAATACGACCGAATCCTCCGCCGGCAGGCGCGCCGCCGCCTTCAGCCAGGGGACGACACCATGGCAGTGCCACCCCGTAAAGCTACCAATTGCCTCGATACCCTCAGCGAAGAGGGAGACATCGCCACGGAACTTGTTGATCAGATAGCCGCGGATCATCCGCCGATCTTCCTCCGGCAAGATATGGTACGTGCCGACCAGCGACGCGATCACGCCGCCGCGGTCTATGTCGCCGACCAGCACGACGGGGACATTAGCGCGTGTCGCAAAGCCCATATTGGCGATGTCGCCGCGCCGCAAATTGATCTCGGCGGGCGAGCCTGCCCCCTCGACGATGACGAGATCGGTCCCCGCCCGCATCGTGGCGAAGCTCTCAAGCACCGCACCGAGCAATTGCGGCTTGAGCGCCTGATAGTCCCTGCCCTTGGCCTGCCCCCAAACCTTGCCCTGCACGATGATCTGGCTGCCGGTTTCCGATTGCGGCTTCAACAGCACCGGATTCATATGTACCGATGAGGGAACGCGTGACGCCAGCGACTGCAGCCATTGGGCGCGTCCGATTTCGCCGCCATCTTCGGCAACGGCGGCATTGTTCGACATGTTCTGTGGCTTGAACGGGCGCACTCTCACGCCCCGGTTTGCGAACAGCCGGCACAAGCCCGCGACCAATACCGTTTTTCCGACATCGGATCCGGTTCCCTGCAGCATTATCGCTCTCGTCATTCCTCACCACCTTGATATGCTACAGCCACTGAAAACGCCGGATTCTGCCTTGATTTTGCCGCGATCTCCGCCCCTCGGAGCCCACCGACACGATACAAAAATGCATCATCGTCCGACATGCTCTGTTTGCGACATTGGATGACGATTTCATCCATTGTGAGTTGCGCGGAAGAGGACTATCTGCATCGTGAAAACAAACAACGAAACCGGCCGGTCCGGGTCGGAGGATACCCCAATGCTTTTCATCTTCAACAGACAGAATTCCATCCAGATCGCCTGGAACGGCAGGCTTCCGGCCCACCGCCCCGAGAGCCGGCTGCAGCAGCTCGATACGCGCTTCGGCACGGTGGGCTTCATCCGCACGTATAATGTCGGCTGATAGCGCGTCAAGCCGCCAGTCCAACACACGAGAAGCCGCCATGCGATAGCATCGGCGGCTATATTTTTGCTCAATGTCGGGATCGGAGCGGATTGCCGCTCTCACACAGAAAACTGTCCTGTAACGGCACTCTTTAAAGCGCGAAAACCGCGCGATCCGGAGATCGACGCGGTTTGCCAAAAACGCCGGCTTCCCTGCACATACACCGCAAGGTTCGCATTCCCCGGTACGCTATACCTGATCCAGGGAAGCAGCGGTTGTCCCCCGCCACGCATCGATTGATATACCGACATCGTTACTGGAGGGTTATTAAGTGCTTAAATTAGAGTGAATCTGAAAATTTTTTGAAAATTTTCCGCTTTGCGTTGAGAAATCGCAAACGACGCAAATGAGATATAAAACGTCTTCCAGGGACACGATATTTGAGCACCATTCAAATCCGCCTGGGTGGCAAAGCTTTGAGGAAGCCATGTGATGGACGTTTTACAGCCACGAATGGCAGAAAATAGGCTAATTCAGGCGCTTAATTAAGCTTCTCCAAGAGACACGATAACGTCCATCGGCCGACCGGCTGTTGATTTCTTCATCCAAATCCTTACGCTGCCTGATGTCGATGCAAAGAATGCCCGGCCGCGATAAAGTTCAGCGGTCGCAAAAAGACCAAATGCACGACGGCAGCAAAGGGGACCGTACGGGCGTCGTCAGCGGCGTATGAACGGTTGCAATTGGACCGCGCTGACAGGGGATCGATAGAAATCGAACGCATTAGGGTCGATTTCCGCAACGTAACGAAAAATTGGGAGACGATATCAATGAAGAAGCTTCTCGCTTCAGCCATATTCGCATTCGGCGCCTATGCTTTGGCTGGCTCGGCGCACGCTGCGGATTGCGGCAGTGTATCCATTGCTGAAATGAACTGGGCATCCGCAGGCGTTGCCGCGCAGGTCGACAAGATCATCCTGCAGAACGGTTACGGCTGCAATGTCACTCTGGTAACCGGCGATACACAGCCGACCTTTGCCTCCATGAACGAAAAAGGTCAGCCTGACGTCGCACCAGAGCTTTGGGTCAACGCTGTGCGCACCGCGCTCGACAAGGCCGTATCCGAGGGCCGCCTGATCGTGGCCGCACCGCTTCTGAGCGACGGCGGCGTCGAAGGCTGGTGGATTCCGAAGTTCCTCGCCGACGCCCATCCGGACATCAAGACCGTTCAGGACGCCCTCAAGCATCCCGAACTTTTCCCTGCCCCCGAAGATCCGTCCAAGGGTGCCGTCTATGACTGCCCGGCAGGTTGGAACTGCCAGATCTCCACGACCAACCTCTACAAGGCTCTTGGCGCCGACAAACTCGGCTTCACCCTTGTCGATACCGGCTCCGCCGCAGGTCTCGACGGTTCGATCGCCAATGCCTTCGAAAAGAAGACCGGCTGGCTCGGCTACTATTGGGCTCCGACAGCCATCCTCGGCAAGTACGAGATGGTTCGCCTGAGCTTCAACGTGCCGCATGACAAGAAGGATTGGGATGCCTGCACGTCGCAGCAGGATTGCGCCAATCCGAAGGTGAACTCCTATCCGGTTTCGGACGTCTATACCGTCGTGACCAAGGACTTTGCCGCAAAGGCCGGCATCGCCATGGACTACATGAAGACCCGCAAGTGGGATAACGCCACCGTCGGCAAGGTTCTCGCCTGGATGACCGATAATCAGGGCACGAACGAGGACGGCGCCAAGTACTTCCTCAAGACCTACCCCGATATGTGGACCAAGTGGGTCGCTCCGGACGTCGCCACCAAGATCAAGGCTTCGCTCTGATCCATGTTGCTGAATCGGCGGTGGCCTCGTGCCTGCCGCCGATTTCATATTCGCGCAGAACAACCCAAACGACGCTCATACCGACAGTGCGGCTCGGCACAAGGTCGCAACGAGTGCAGATTGATGGTGGCGAATATAGTAAGAATGCAAGGGCAGCCTGAAGAACCGGTCGCAGCGCTGCAAGCCATCCACACGTGAAGGCCACACGGGCGGAGCGGGACAAAACCGGACCAAGAAGGGGAAATACATGGCTATCCAGTGTACGATCCTGCCGAATGTGCTCTGCAACTTTCCGGCAATAGATGAATCGCTCATACGCCTCGCGCGCAAGAATATCGACGACGGCTTCAGGGCGTCCGTACGCGCCTACGGCACTCTCATCGATGCCATCGTGCAGCCGCTGCAATGGTTTCTGAACTATCTCGAATGGGCATTTACCAATACGCCTTGGTTCATCGTACTCATCGTGATGATGCTCGTCGTCTATGCAGCAAGCCGCAACCTGAAAATTGTTGCCGGCACCGCGATCTCCATGATCCTCATCGGCGTCTGCGGCCTCTGGACCGACACGATGATCACGCTCGCGATGGTAACGGTCTGTACGCTGATCGCCATCGTCATTGGCCTGCCGATCGGCATATTGATGGCGCGCTCAGACCGGCTGCAATCGATCGTCAATCCGATCCTCGATGTCATGCAGACCATGCCGAGCTTCGTTTATCTGATCCCGGTCGTCGTCATCTTCGGCATCGGCAAGGTGCCCGGTCTTATCGCCGTCGTCATCTATGCCGTCCCACCGATGATCCGCCTGACCAATCTCGGCATCCGCCTCGTGGACAAGGAAGTGCTGGAAGCCGCCGACGCTTTCGGGTCGTCGCATCGCCAGAAGCTGTTCAACGTGCAGATCCCGCTCGCACTGCCCACCATCATGGCCGGCATCAACCAGACCATCATGATGTCGCTCGCTATGGTCGTCGTCGCCTCCATGGTCGGCGTCGGCGGGCTCGGCCGAAATACGCTGCAGGCGATCAACAATCAGTTCTTCACCGTCGGTTTCCTCAACGGTTTCGCACTGGTCGCCATCGCCATCATTTTCGACCGAACGAGCCAGGCCTATGGCAGACGGCTCCAGAAGCACTCGGAGGTCATCCATGGCTAGTCACGCGATCCAGATAAAAAACCTCTACAAGATTTTCGGCCCTCGCGGACGCGACTATGTCGACCAGGTCAAGAACGGCTTGGGTAAAGCCGAACTCAACGAGACGCATGGTCATGTGCTCGGCCTGCAGGATATCAACATCGACATGCCGGCCGGTGCCATCACCGTCGTCATGGGCCTTTCCGGCTCGGGCAAATCGACGCTGATCCGTCACATCAACCGCCTGATCGAGCCGACCGCCGGCGAAGTGCTCTATGACGGCGTCGACGTTTGCAAGATGAACGAAAACGACCTGCGCGAATTCCGCCGCCACAGGACGGCGATGGTATTCCAGAAATTTGCACTGCTGCCGCACCGCACGGTGATCGAGAATACGATCTACGGCCTGGATATCCAGGGCGTGCCGCGCTCCGAAAGCGAAAAGAAGGGTCAGTATTGGATCGAACGCGTCGGACTGAGAGGGTTCGAAAGGCACTATCCGAACCAGCTTTCCGGCGGCATGCAGCAACGCGTCGGCCTTGCCCGGGCGCTGACGAACGATGCCGACATTCTGCTGATGGACGAAGCCTATTCGGCGCTCGATCCGCTGATCCGCGTGGATATGCAGACGGTGCTGCTCGATCTGCAGAAGGAGTTGAAGAAGACTGTCGTCTTCATCACTCACGATCTCGACGAAGCCCTGCGCCTTGGCGATAAGATCGCAATCCTGCGCGACGGCAAGGTCGTGCAGCAAGGCTCCGGTCAGGAGATCGTGCTGCAGCCTGCCGACGACTATATCACGGCCTTCGTGAAAGAAGTGAACCGCGGCCGCGTCATCCAGGCCCAGACGATCATGAAGCCGCTTGCCGGCGAGCCTGGCGGCGTGCGCGTGCCTGGCGACATGACGCTGGAAGTCGCCGCCAAGCAGATCACCGAGGCGGGCCAGACAGGAGCCGTCGTCACGGATGCGAGCGGCAAGCCTATCGGTACGATCGATCTGCAAAGCATCATCGCCGCCATGGTCACGCCCACGACACACGACACGGCAGAAATGGCAGCAGCCTGACGGCGCGATTTTCATCTCAAGTGACAAAGCGCCCTTACGGGGGCGCTTTTTCTGTCTTGTTGCCGCGTCGACATATGGGGCAGCCATCTTGTCGTTGTGTTCACATAAAGAAATGTTTATATCTGCATTTGACACTCTTTAGAGCCGCCGCATCCGAGGACACACTATGACCGTCGCCACCAATCCCTTGACCGATCTGCTTGCCGAAAAAGGCGTACTGCTTGCCGACGGCGCAACCGGCACGAACCTCTTTGCCATGGGCCTGGAGGCCGGCGAAGCGCCCGAGCTCTGGAACGAACAGCATCCCGACCGGATCAGGAAGCTGCATCAGGATTTCGTCGATGCCGGCGCCGACATCATCCTCACCAATACCTTCGGCGGCACGCGCCATCGCCTCAAGCTTCATCATGCTCAGGATCGCGTGCACAGTCTCAATAAGACGGCGGCCGAGATCGCCCGTGCCGTTGCCGACAAGGCCAGCCGCAAGGTCATCGTCGGCGGCTCGGTGGGGCCAACGGGCGAGTTGCTGATGCCGCTCGGCGCCTTGACCTATGAAGACGCCGTCGCAGCCTTCGTCGAGCAGATGGAAGGCCTTCAGGCCGGCGGTGCCGATGTTGCCTGGATCGAAACCATGTCTTCGCCGGACGAGATCCGCGCTGCTGCCGAAGCCGCTGCGAAGGTCGGCTTGCCCTATACGTATACCGGCTCGTTCGACACGGCCGGCAAGACGATGATGGGCCTACACCCGAAGGATATTCATGCCGTCGCCACCGATATTGGTGCAGGGCCGCTCGCGGTCGGCGCCAATTGCGGCGTGGGCGCATCGGATATCCTGTCCAGCCTCCTCGACATGACGGAGGCAGACCCGGCCGCCATCGTTATCGTCAAGGGTAATTGCGGCATTCCCGAATATCGTGGCGCAGAGATCCATTATTCCGGCACACCGCCGCTGATGGCCGACTATGCACGCCTTGCCCGCGATGCCGGGGCCAAGATCATCGGCGGATGCTGCGGCACCTCCTGCGGCCATTTGGCCGCCATGCGGGAAGCGCTGGACAGCTACGTGCCCGGCGCTCGCCCGACGCTGGAGACGATCATCGAGCGGATTGGCCCCATGCGCAACAAGACGGCCAACGAAGGCGGCGCCGCTCCGGCGCGTGAGCGTCGCCGGCGCTCCTAAGCAATCTCAGGAAAGCCCGACAACCGAGCTTCCCCCTGCGAATCGGGTATTTTCGCCTTGAGCTTTGTTCGGCACTGCCGACAGTTACGCGCCGAATATCGGCGCGTAACGGGCGATCCCCTATCTTTCACCGCCGATAGCGCGGCCCTCGGTGAAATGCGGAACAATCCGGCTGTCGAAGGCCTTCAAGGCAGCGCCGATGGCTTGGTGCATATCGAGATATCGGTAGGTGCCGAGCCGGCCGCCGAAATGGACATTCGCCTCCGCCTCGGCCCGCTCGCGATAGCGCAGGAAGATCTCCTTGTCCTGACGCGTGTCGATTGGATAATAGGGTTCATCGACGCGCTTCGCCGATCGTGAATATTCCCGCACAACGACCGTCTTTTCGGTCTGGTAGCTTCGCTCGGGATTGAAATGCCGAAACTCTAGGATACGCGTGTAGGGGATTGTTTCATCGGCATAATTCATGACCGCCATCCCTTGGAAGTCGCCGGTGTTCAGCGTCTCCTTCTCAAAGTCGATGGTGCGCCAGCCCAACTCGCCTTCGGAATAATCGAAATAGCGGTCGATCGGGCCGGTATAGACGATCGGAAGCCCGGCTGGCAGCGTTGATTTCAGCGAGAAGAAATCGACGCCCAGGGCAATTCGGATCTTCGGATGCTTCAGCATCCTCTCGAAAATCGCCGTATACCCGTCGACCGGCAGGCCCTCATACTTGTCGTTGAAATAGCGATTGTCGAAGGTGTAGCGGACCGGCAGGCGCGTAATGATGTGTTCGGGCAGGTCACGCGGATCCGTTTGCCACTGCTTGGCCGTATAGCCACGAATGAACGCCTCATACAAGGACCGGCCGATCAGAGAAATCGCCTTCTCTTCCAGATTGGCCGGATGGCGGCCGGCCATTTCCGCCGCCTGGTCCGCAATCAGTGCCCTCGCCTGGTCGGGCGAAAGGCGTCGATTGAAGAATTGCGAGATCGTGCCGAGGTTGATCGGCATCGAATAGACTTGATCGCGATAGGTCGAATAGACACGATGCTTATAGTCGGTGAATGCGGTGAACCTGTTGAGATAGGTCCAGACGAGTTCGTTCGGCGTATGAAAGAGATGCGCGCCGTAGCGGTGAACCTCGATACCGGTCTCGCTGTCGAACTCGCTATAGGCATTGCCGCCGACATGTTTCCGGCGGTCGATCAGAAGCACGTTCTTCTGCAGCTCGTTGGCCACCCGCTCCGCGAGGGTCGCGCCATAAAAACCGGCGCCAACCACAAGCAAGTCAACATCGGCGAAATTGATCATGATCGCGAGACCAACCTTCTTGCCGCCAACTTTCGATCAGACCTGCCCGAATACACTGAAGACCTCCAATTCGAACTTTGTCTCTTCGACGGCAATAGAGCGCCGATAGACACCGAAATCCTCGAATCTCTCCGGGAAATTCTGGATCACGTCATCGATCGCTCTTGAAATCTCGTGCGTTCGTTGGGGATGATTGCCAAACTTGTATTTAGCCGGAATGGGCAAATCCTCGAAATTGCTGGCCGAGCCGTTCCGACCGGTGATCACGCAGCATCCGAGCAGCGCCGCTTCGCGCGGCATGCGATCCTTGCCGGCATGTGGACCAAAGTCGACGTAAAGCTTGGCTTGCGCCATGTTTTGATGGACTTCCGTCGGCGACATATTGCTGAGGATCTTGAATTCATATTGCGGAGACATGGTCGCCAGTTGGCGCCCGAAAGCCTCGGCCTTGTTGTTGAACAGAACCAGATCGCGCCGCTGCTGAATCGGCTGTGGCGCCACGTTGTTTGCCAGTGTCGTAAAATCCGAGATCCGCAAGACATCGCTGAAGCCCAAAATACCGAGCTGTGCCGTGGCATAGGAGGATTGCGACAGCATCTTGCAGTCGTTCTCCAGAAGGAACGGTACACCGCCCAGCGGCATCAGATGCCGCATGCCGTAATCGAAACTCAGCCACCAATAGGCTTTAGTCGCCTTCTTGAAGAGTGGAATCAGATGCGGCCATATCTCCGGAAACACCACGATCGCGTTTTCGTTGTCGATGATATAGTCCGAGCTTTCGGTCGCGTAGGCCCGATATTGCGGATGAACGGCATTCTCGTATTCCCGAAATACCATTGTGGTTTCCCCATCGGGGGACGGCATCAGGGAGTGATCGGAACCGTTGGTATAGACCATCCTGGCGCTGCGCCCGATTTTGGTCAGCCTTGCGCAAAGTTGGTGAAGGGCTTCCGGGCCGCCCGTCATATGATTCGGTGGGCAGAGGATGTAGATCGTTTCATTTCCAGTCATAGTCGCAGTCCGCCTTCACATGTCGTTTGCCGATCCACCCGCCACAGGCGCCCGGTTCGCCGCCAAAATGCTCTAAAAAACCTAGCCGCCCCTCGCCATCAAAGCGGAAAGAATAGTCGCCTGCTGGCGCTCGCACATGAGTCCGAAGCCGCGGCTCGCAATTGCCGACCGTCTCTCGTCATCGCGAACGAGTTCGACGCAGGTTTCGACAAGCCGATCATAATTGCAAAACGCCATTCCCTCGGCAAAAGCAGCCACTTCCGGGTCGTGGATATTGCCCTCGCTGACGACGCAGGCGCCATTGGCAAGCAGGAAGGAAACGCGGCAAATCTCGAAGATCGCGGCGTCGAAATGATGCACGTTGAGGACGATTTTGGAGCGCCCGATGAAAGCGTCGCGCTCGGTGCCGTAGACACCGAACAGGTGAACGAGGTTCAGCCCGCTTGCTTGCAGCGCCACCAGCACATTCTTGCGGCGTTCGTTGACCGAGCCGTAAAAGAGAACGTCGATATCCTTCACCGGCGCTTGGGGCACACGCGTCAGGTGCCCGTTGTATCCCACATCGAGAATTTCGGCGGGAACGCCGAACCTGGCCAGTCCCTGGCGATTGCGCTCGCTGTAATCGAGCACGGCGAATTTCTTGAGCAGTCCGAGATATCGATGATTGATCCAACTGCTTTCAGCCGAGACCTGCTCCATATTCACGATGATGCTCTCGGGTGGCAGCCATTGCGCCGCGACCGAGGGCAGCAAATTTGCGCCGTAAACGATCGGTACGCGTCCGTTCCAATCTCGCGGATTGGTAACCAGAGGCGCACTGCCACCGAGTTCGGCAAAGGCGTAGTGAAGGCCGAGGGCAACATCCTCGAAAGCGCGGCTGTGAACGTAGCCCTCTGGGCTGACGATCCAAATGCAGTGCCGATCCTTGTGATGTTCCCAACCGAAAGGAAAGGCTGGCAGGGCGTGTTCCGCGCCATGCGATGCGACAGTCTGTTTCTCCGCTTGCGCGTGCATGTTGATCCTTCTCGAAGACTCGCTGGAACCCCTCGCTTGAAAACTGCGTGATGGGCCTTGCTCAAACCTTGCGAGACCGAGAGCCGGTGGAGAGCTTCGTGAAGGCGTTCTTGTCTATATATTGGAGCTGCCCTAGCCCGGCAGCATTTGCGTCACCGCGATGATCGGTCCGAGCGGAAACAGGCTGTCGCGCCTTCGCCATTCCGGGATATCGACGCTGGAAATGCTGCCGTCGAGAAACAGCGCGTTCGGGCAGTTCAGATCGTCGCGAAACAGCGTCGCAAAATCGTGGAAGCGCACCGGTCCATCGGAAATGGCGAAGATGACCTTGCCGTCAGAGGTAACGCCAACGCCGTTTCGCGTCTTCAAGCTCGGGCTGTCGGCCAGAAATGACGGATGGAGCCTGCCGCTGATGACCAGCATCGGGCCGGACTGCGTCGCGTAAAAAGGTTTGGTGCCGGAAGCGGCGAAGGCCTTGCTTTCCATGATCCCGGCCTTGCCTTTGTCGACATAGAAAACCCCGTTCGGCAGGAGATGAAAATTGCCCCAGCCCTTGTTGGTGTTGATCGCCTTTATCTCGCGTCCGTTTTCGATGAAGAGACCGACAGGAGATTGATCGTCGAGATACATGCCGCCGTTCATCGCAAAGCGCACATATACGCGTTCTTGGCGCAGATCCATTTCCAGCGCCCGGAACGAGCCATAAGGCTTACCGTTGCGGTCATTCTGGAAAATCTGGACGTCGTAATGGGCGGGATCGAAGGTGCAAACCGTGTAGCCGTCACCGAGATGCTGAACCTTGCGGCAGGCCTCGCCGGCCGAGGCGGTGGCGGCAAAGGCAAGAACGGCAAGGATGAGCATCAATCGAATCAAGCGCATAGCTCCGCATCAATAGCACAAGCGCTAGAACGCATCGCAATGCGGCGAAACAAGGAGTACGCGGGAACTAAAGCTGGAGTGCCGCCATATGGAATGCAAGTTGTTCGGCGGGATAACGATAGCCGGCCCCGATCGGGCAGGCATTGCGTGCGAGACAACCACCGACCACGCAGTCGGCCTGCCCTTCCCGCGTGCGCAAATGCGAGCGACAGCTTGGAACATCAAAGCCCGCTGTCGTTACGGCCGCTACCGGGCAGGCAGTGACACAGGGCTTGTCGACGCATACATCGCATGGATGCTGAGGAAATGCCGGTGCGAAGTCATTTTCAATGGCATCTGCAAATCCCAACGCGCCGCGATAGCCGTGCCACACGCCATAAACAGGATGGATGAGGATACCGAGCGGCGATGCCTTCAAGCCTTCGGCCTGCATGGCCCATCGCTGGAACGGCAGCCATGGGGGATCCGAAGGAAAATAGGCCGTAGCCCCCAAGCTGCTTGCGACTGGTCGGATGACTGTCTTCGACCAGTCGTCGAGCGGGTCGGGCCGGCCGGCATTCTCGGGCAATTGCCACCAGCGCGAAAACGGAATCCAGATCGAGCCGCCGATATTGCCAAGCAGGACCACGCTTTGCGCCGCCGTGCCATCGGCCAATAGCGGCCCCTCGCCGTCGCCGAAGGACACTATACCTCGAACGAAAACTCCGTCGACGCCGAGCGCCGCACGGAGCTGTTCGAGTATGAGAGGGCCGCGGCTCACCGTGGCCCCTTATATTCATAGTGCGGCCGCCAGACTTCCTTCTGGATGAGGTCGGCAACGCGCGTCGCACCGCCTTGCTCCCTGGCGGCCTCGGGCTCTCTTCAGGTGAAAGCGTCCGGCATGGAGTCCTTGCGCGTCTGGATATAGGCCAAAAGAGCCTCGTCGATCGCCGGATCGAGCGGCGGCGCTTCGTAGTGATCGAGCCAGGAACGGCAAAGCGCGTTGGCGCGCTGTTCGATGCGCTTCTGGCCTTCGATCTCCCACTGCTCGAAGGAATTGTTGTCCGCGAGCGCCGAGCGATAGAAGGCGGATTGGAAGTTGGCCTGAGTGTGGCCGCAGCCGAGATAATGGCTACCCGGGCCGACTTCGCGGATAGCATCGAGCGCCTGACCGTTCTCCGAGAGATCCACCCCTTCGGCCATCTTCTGCATCATGCCGAGCTGATCCTGGTCGATCATGAACTTTTCGTAGGAGGAAACGAGCCCCCCTTCGAGCCATCCCGCCGCATGCAGCACGAAATTCGTGCCGGCCAGCAGCGTCATGTTCAGCGTATTGGCGGATTCATGCGCCGCCTGTGCATCTGGCACCTTCGATCCGCAGAGCGAACCGCCGGTACGGAACGGCAGACCGAGGCGGCGGGCGAGCTGTGCCGCGCCGTAGGACACGAGCGAGGGCTCCGGCGTACCAAAGGTCGGCGCCCCCGACTGCATCGAGATCGATGCTGCGAAAGTGCCGAACAGCACCGGCGAGCCCATGCGGATCAGCTGCGTAAAGGAAGCACCCGCCAGCACTTCGGCGAGGATCTGCGTCAGCGTGCCTGCGACCGTCACCGGGCTCATTGCGCCCGAGAGAATGAAGGGCGAAATGACCGAGGCCTGATTGTGACGCGCATAGACCTTCAAGGCGCCGACCATTGTCTCGTCGAAGACCATAGGCGAATTGGCGTTGATAAGGTTCAGCGTCACGCAGTTGTTTTCAACAAAATCGTCGCCAAAGACGATCTTCGCCATTGCGATCGTGTCTTCAGCACGCTCCGGTGCGGTTACCGATCCCATGAACGGCTTGTCGGAATATTTGATATGGCTGTAGACCATATCCAGATGGCGCTTGTTGACCGGGATATCGACAGGCTCGCACACCGTGCCGCCGGACGAATGCATCGACGGCGCCATATAGGCGAGCTTCACGAAATTGCGGAAATCCTCGATCGTCGCATAGCGGCGGTTGCCCTCGAGATCGCGGACGAAGGGCGGGCCATAGACCGGCGCGAAAATCGTCGCCTTGCCGCCGACATGGGCGTTGCGGGCGCTGTTGCGGGCGTGCCAGGTGAATTCCTTCGGAGCCGTCTTCAGAAGCTCGCGGCAAAGACCCCTCGGAAAATGCACGCGTTGTCCGCGCACGTCAGCGCCGGCTTCCTTCCAGAGCGCCAGAGCTTCCGCATCGTCGCGAAATTCGATGCCGATTTCTTCGAGAACCGTGTCGGCGTTACGTTCGATGAGCTGCAGGCCCTCTTCGTCGAGCACTTCGTAGACGCCGATCTTGCGGGTGATATAGGGGAGCGAAGGACCCGGCCCACCGCCACTGCGCGAAGCACGCCGCGCTGCCGCACCCCTGCCCTCGCTGCGCGAACGCCGTCCACCGCCATCATTGCCTGCAGCCGGTTGCTCAATCATATCGTCCATGATGTTTCCTCACTCCTGCGCATGGATGCGTCTATCAAGCCCCATGCTACCCGATTCCGCCAAGCGGACGTTCCTTAATGCGCCAGCAATTAGCATAGGACAGACATGGGCTGCTAATATCAACTGTTCTTCGTCCGTCGCGATTGTTCCGTGCGACGTCGCATTCAAAAAGAGTTTTGGCGGCCTTCCGGTCTATCCGTAATGGCGGCAGTGTTTTATACAAGTCTCTGATGCATTGCACGAAAACGGGATGGAGCGCATGTCTGACGACGAAATCATTCTCTCGGAACTTTCTGACGAAGAGCTCGTGCAGCAGATGCATGACGACCTGTATGACGGCTTGAAGGAAGAAATCGAGGAAGCCACCAATATCCTCCTGGAGCGTGGCTGGGCGCCCTATGATATTCTGACCCAAGCGCTGGTCGAAGGCATGCGCATCGTTGGCATCGACTTCCGCGACGGCATTCTCTTCGTTCCGGAAGTTCTGCTGTCCGCCAATGCGATGAAGGCCGGCATGTTTATTCTGCGTCCGCTTCTGGCGCAGACCGGCGCGCCGAAGCTCGGCAAAATGGTGATCGGCACCGTCAAGGGCGACATTCATGACATCGGCAAGAACCTTGTCGGCATGATGATGGAAGGCGCAGGCTTCGACGTCATCGACCTCGGCATCAACAACCCGGTCGAAAACTATCTCGACGCCATCGAGCGCGAACAGCCGGACATTCTCGGCATGTCGGCCCTGCTGACGACGACGATGCCCTACATGAAGGTTGTCATCGATACTCTGAAGGAAAAGGGCCTGCGCGATGACTACGTCGTTATGGTCGGTGGCGCGCCGCTGAACGAGGAATTCGGCAAGGCCGTAGGCGCCGATGCCTATTGCCGCGACGCCGCCGTGGCGGTCGAAACCGCCAAGGAATTCATGAAGCGCAAGCACAACAGCCTGGCTGCCGGCGCCTGATTTCAAGAAACTGATGGCCGGCGATAACCAATGGGTTGCCGCCGGCGCATCGGCATCCCAAATTGACTATTGAGCCGCCTTCTTGACGGTATGACCAGCGTCCTCCGTCGCGTGGACCGCGTTTGCAGTATCTCTGCCCACGCCGCGTATGGTATTGGCGCAGGAAGCAAGTACCATGAGAACGGCGCAGGCCGCTGCAATTTTCGTGAGTGTCGATGCAGTCATGATTGGGAACCCCCTCTGAGTGGATATTGATCAAAAAAATGCGGAGAAGAACCCTCCGGGCGATAAACGTATAACAAAGCAAAAGGTTCATGTGATCGCGTGCGGCGCAATCGCGCGCGAAATACTGGCGCTTACCCGAATAAACGGGCTCGATCACATCGATCTCCACTGTCTTCCCGCAATCTATCACTCCTATCCGCAGAAGATCGCACCAGCCCTAGAAGAAGCGATTGCCGATGCCCGCGCGCGCGGCTTCGAAAAGATCTTCATTGGCTATGCCGATTGCGGCACCGGTGGCGATATCGACAGGATTTGCGAGCGCGAGGGAATAGAGCGGCTTTCCGGACCGCATTGTTATTCCTTCTTTACCGGCAACGAGGCCTTCGCGGCGCGTGACGATGATATCACCTCGTTCTTCCTCACCGACTTCCTGGCCCGCCAGTTCGAAGCCTTCGTCATCGTCCCGCTAGGTTTGGACCGTCATCCCGAGTTGCGCGAAATGTATTTCGGCAACTACCGCAAGGTGGTCTATCTCTCGCAAGAGGAAGATCCGGCGCTGCAGGCAAAGGCGAAGGAAGCCGCCGCCTATCTCGGACTGGACTACGAATATCGCTACACCGGGTACGGCGATCTTGCCCGCGAGTTGCTGACCGTCTGATTACGACACCTACGTCGCTTTTCTGTCTTCCTCCTCTTTGCCTGGGCCGACATGCTGGACGACGGAAGAACATTCAATCACAGTTCGAACCCGGCCGTTTCAAAGGATAAGGCGCCTTGGCGATACTTCCAGACAAGGTTTTCATCTCGCGTCGCTTTTCGGCATGTGGCGCGTCGTGGCGAGTGCAGTCCCGAGGTCGGCCGGCGTGCATTCTGGCGTGAAGAGGAGATTTGTGCATGGCGGATCGCATTGTCGTCTACTGGCGGGACATTCCGGCCCAGGTGATCATCAAAAAGGGTAGGCAGACGGCAAAACGCGAGCTTTCTTTGCGCTTTACCGAAGCAATAGACATGTGCGCCATGCGCACCGGTGCCGCTGAAACTGACGATTATCTCGCCGAATGGCGCAAGGCGGACCCGGTGCCGGTATCGGACGATCTCGAAGCCGAAGCAGACAAGGCGGCGAGCGAGCTCGAGGCAGCTTATGATCGCGAGCGGCTGGTGACTCTGGTGAAATCCGGAGGCCGCGATAATGGCTGATGCCGTTCAGAAGCCCGGCAATGCCGCCGCGGGCGCAAAAGCGGCCAGCGGTGCCTATACGCCTGCGGGAGTTTCGCCCAATCGCCGCGCCCGGCGCAAATACACAGTCCGTCTCTGGGCCGTGCGTCACTCACGTTTCTTGGAATGGTTCTATCGTCGCTTCGCCGACGCCTTCCTCCTGCTTCATCCGCTGTGGAAGGCGTTCGGCTATGACCGCGTAGAGCGCCCGATCACCTTCATCGAACGCAATGTGAAGGGCTTCCTGTTCGATTGCCGCATGTGCGGCCAGTGCGCGCTATCATCGACGGGCATGTCCTGTCCGATGAACTGTCCGAAGCAGCTGCGCAATGGCCCCTGCGGCGGCGTGCGCGCCAACGGCAATTGCGAGGTGGAGCCCGATATGCCCTGCGTCTGGGTGCAGGCCTGGAATGGCTCGCGGAACATGACCCACGGGGACGCGATCCTCAACGTGCAGAAGCCCGTGAACCAGTCGCTGCGCGAAACATCTTCGTGGCTTCGCGTCACGGCGGAGGCCGCGGCAGCCCGCGAAACGGCGAAAAAGGAAGCCTGAGCGATGTCGCATATCGATGAAAACCCGCTTGGCGTCCATCTGCCGCTCGATCCCCTGCCCGGCCACTCTTCGCTCGGGCGGCTGGAACGCGTGCTTCGCCGCGGCGAGTTCGCCGTGACAGCCGAATTGAACCCGCCCGACAGCGCCAATGCCGAAGACGTCTACGAGCGCGCGGCTATCTTCGAGGGTTGGGTCGATGGCATCAACGCCGTCGACGCTTCGGGTGCCAACTGCCATATGTCCTCGGTCGGGATTTGCGCCCTGCTGACACGCATGGGCTATGCGCCCATCATGCAGATCGCCTGCCGCGACAAGAATCGCATCGCCATCCAGGGCGACGTGCTGGGCGCAGCCGCCATGGGCGTTTGCAACATCATGTGCCTGACCGGTGATGGCGTACAAGCCGGCGATCAACCGGGCGCCAAGCCGGTCTTCGATCTCGATTGCATGTCGCTGCTGGAAACCGTGCGCATCATGCGCGACAACGCGAAATTCCTCTCCGGCCGCAAGCTGACCTCGCCGCCGAAGGTCTTTCTTGGCGCCGCCATCAATCCCTTCGCACCGCCTTATGATTTCCGGCCCTACCGGCTGGCCAAGAAGATCGAGGCCGGGGCGCAGTTCGTCCAGAGCCAGTATTGCTACGACGTGCCGATGTTCCGCGAATACATGAAGAAGGTTCGCGACCTCGGCCTCACCGAAAAATGCTTCATTCTCGTCGGCGTCGGCCCGCTCGCATCGGCAAAGACGGCCCGCTGGATGCGCTCCAACGTACCGGGTGTCCACATTCCCGATGAAATCATCAAACGCATTGAAGGTGCGCAGGATCAGAAGAAGGAAGGCAAGCAGCTCTGCATCGACATCATCAACGAGGTGAAGGAGATCGAGGGCGTTTCCGGCATTCACGTCATGGCCTACCGCCAGGAGGAATATGTCGCCGAAATGGTGCATGATTCCGGCGTGCTCAAGGGCCGCCAGCCTTGGAAGCGTGAAGCCGGCCGCACCGATGCCCTGGTTGCCGAGCGCCTGCATCAGATCAGCGAAGGCCGGGAAGAGAACCAGCAGGCGATGGCGGAAATTGCAGCCCACCATACGCCGCCGCAGACGCATTGAATTCGATAGATTGAGGCAGGCCAGGAGAGGAACCGGCCGGCTTGTAACCCAGATCACTGCGCGATAGACCAGCTATCGGGCCAATTGACCAGAGGATCAGACATGACGCGTACCATCGTTGCCTCCGCCACCCGCGAAATCATCATAGGCTTCGACCAGCCTTTCTGCGTGATCGGCGAGCGCATCAACCCGACGGGGCGCAAGAAGCTCGCTGCCGAGATGATCGAAGGCAATTTCGACACCGTCATCAAGGACGCTCTGGAGCAGGTGGCCGCCGGTGCAACCATGCTCGACGTCAATGCGGGCGTCACGTCGGTCAATCCGAACGAGACCGAACCGGGTCTTCTGGTGCAGACGCTGGAGATCGTGCAGGGTCTGGTCGACGTACCGCTCTCGATCGACAGCTCGGTCACGGCAGCGATCGAAGCCGCACTCAAGGTTGCCAAGGGCCGCCCGCTGGTCAATTCGGTCACGGGCGAAGAGGAAAAGCTCGAAGCCATCCTGCCGCTGGTCAAGAAATACGACGTGCCCGTCGTCGCCATCTCTAACGACGAGACCGGGATTTCCATGGATCCGGACGTGCGTTTCGCGGTCGCCAAGAAGATCGTCGAGCGCGCCATGGATCACGGCATCAAGCCGCATGACATCGTCGTCGATCCGCTCGTCATGCCGATCGGGGCGCTCGGCGATGCGGGCCGTCAGGTCTTTGCGCTGCTGCATCGCCTGCGCAACGAACTGAAGGTCAACACCACCTGCGGGCTTTCCAACATTTCGTTCGGCCTGCCGCATCGTCACGGCATCAATGCCGGTTTCATCCCGATGGTCATTGGTGCGGGCATGACCTCGGCGATCATGAACCCTTGCCGTCCGCAGGAAATGGAGGCCGTGCGCGCCGCCAACGTGCTGAACGGTACGGACGCCAATTGCACCAACTGGATCATGACCTATCGTGATTATAAGCCTGCCGAAGGCGGCGTCGCAGCCGCCGCAGCAACGGCGGCACCTGCCGCCGGCGGCGGACGCCGCGGCGGTCGTGCAGCGCGCGCCGGTGCAGGAGCAGCGAGGGAATAAGATGTCATCCGGTCGCGGCCTTTCCAATGATCTTGCCACGCTCTGGCTACAGACACCTGTCGTGATCGCGATCAGGCTGCAGCAGATGTGGATGGACGCGCTGACCGGCAATGTGAATGCCGCCGAAATGAACCGGATGGTTTCCGAAAAGATGATGGCCGCGGCGGAAAGCGCCGTTGCCGTAAATGCAGCAATGATGCAACAGGGTTTCGCGGCTCTGACGTCCGCGGGCACGACAAGCCAGCGCAGCATCGTCGATGCGGTCACCCACGCTGCGATAAAACCCTATAGCAAGCGCGTTCGCTCGAACGCACGCCGTCTTAGCAAATAGAAAGGCTGATCCGTGGCCGAAGCCAGCGACAGCGCCAAACCTCTCGTCCTTTTCATGCCGTCCGGCAAGCGCGGCCACTTCCCCGTGGGAACACCTGTGCTGGAGGCCGCTCGCCAGCTCGGTGTCTATGTCGAAAGCGTCTGCGGCGGCCGCGCGACCTGCGGGCGTTGCCAGGTATCCGTGCAGGAAGGCAATTTCGCCAAGCACAAGATCGTCTCGGCCAATGACCATCTTTCGCCGATCGGGCCGAAGGAAAAGCGCTATGCCGAGGTGCGCGACCTGCCCGAAGGCCGCCGGCTCTCCTGCTCCGCCCTCATCCAAGGCGATCTTGTCATCGACGTACCGCAGGATACCGTCATCAACGCACAGGTGGTGCGAAAGGCGGCCGACGAGCGCGTCATAGCCCGCGATCCGGCCGTGCACATGTGCTACGTCGAGGTCGAGGAGCCCGATATGCACAAGCCGCTTGGCGATCTCGATCGCCTGAAGGCGGCAATCGCGGCCGACTGGAAATACGACAATCTCGAGGTGGATTTCCACCTCATCCCGCAGGTGCAGTCGATCCTGCGCAAGGGCGAATGGAAGGTGACGGCCGCCATCCATCGCGATCAGGAGAGCGAACGCCCTCGCCTCATCGCGCTCTATCCGGGCTTGAAGAACGAGGCCTATGGCATTGCCTGCGATATCGGTTCGACAACGATCGCCATGCATCTGTCGTCGCTGCTCTCGGGCCGAACCGTCGCCTCGGCTGGCGCCTCCAATCCGCAGATCCGCTTCGGCGAGGATCTGATGAGCCGCGTCTCCTATGTGATGATGAATCCGGACGGCCGCGAGGCGATGACCAACGCCGTCCGCGAAGCCTTGAACGGCTTGATTGACAAAGTCTGCGCTGATGGTGATGTGTCGCGCGAGGATATTTTGAACGCCGTCTTCGTCGGCAACCCGATCATGCACCATCTTTTCCTCGGTATCGACCCGACGGAACTCGGCGGTGCGCCCTTCGCGCTTGCCGTATCCGGGGCAGTGCATCTGAAATCGGCCGAGATCGGCCTGCCGATGAATGCCGGCACACGCGTCTACATGCTGCCCTGCATCGCCGGCCATGTCGGCGCCGATGCGGCTGCCGCGACACTTGCCGAAGGGCCGCATCGTCAGGATGAAATGATGCTGCTGGTCGATATCGGCACCAATGCGGAAATCGTGCTCGGCAACCGCCATCGCGTCGTCGCCGCTTCCTCGCCGACCGGGCCCGCCTTCGAAGGCGCGGAGATTTCCAGCGGTCAGCGCGCCGCTCCCGGCGCGATCGAACGCGTGCGCATCGATCCCGCCACCCTGGAGCCGCGCTACCGAGTCATCGGCATCGAACAGTGGTCGGATGAGCCGGGCTTCGAAGAGGCTGCCGCCAAGGTCGGTGTGACAGGCATCTGCGGTTCGGCCATCATCGAGGTCGTCGCCGAAATGTTCCTGACCGGCATCATCTCGGAAGATGGCGTCGTCGATGGCTCGATGGCTGCACGCTCGCCGCGCATCCTGCAGAATGGCCGAACCTATTCCTATCTGCTGCGAGATGGCGAACCGCGCATCACGGTCACCCAGAACGATATCCGCGCCATCCAGCTTGCGAAGGCAGCACTCTATGCCGGCGTCAAGCTGTTGATGGACAAGCAGAGCATCGATCATGTCGACCGCATCGGCCTCGCCGGCGCCTTCGGCACCTTCATCGATCCCAAATATGCGATGGTGCTGGGGCTCATTCCCGACTGCGAACTCGACAAGGTTAAGGCCGTCGGCAATGCCGCCGGCACCGGTGCGCGCATGGCGCTGCTCAACCGCGGGCATCGTCGCGAGATCGAGGAAACCGTCAGGAAAATCGAGAAGATAGAAACGGCTCTTGAATCAAAGTTTCAGGAGCATTTCGTCTACGCCATGGCGCTGCCGAACAAAGTGGACGCCTTCCCGGAGCTCTCTAAGGTAGTGACTTTGCCCGAGCGCAAGCAGATCTCCGACGATGGCGGAGAAGGCAGCGGCCGCAGGCGTCGCCGCAGCCGCGAGTAAGAAAGCAATTTGTCCAAGAGATGGTTGGCCGCGTTCACGCGGCCATTTTGCGCCCGATCTCGACGAAGGCCTGGCGAATGCTGTCTGCCACCGCTTTCATCGGTCCGGTCATCTGCGATGCCGTCAGCAGACGAATGTCGAAGGACGTCAGTTCCGGCAGCCCCTCGTTCGGCCCGAGGATTTCCATATCATCGGTGATGTAGGAGCGCGGGAATGGCGCGACGGCAAGATCTGAGACGATCGCGGCGCGCTGCGCCATCGTATGGGCGCTGAGATAGGAAACGCGATAGGCGCGCTTCTGCCGCTCCAGCTGCGCCATGGCTTCAGACCGCCAGATGCAGCCCTCTTCCCAGATCGAGATCGGCAGCGGATCGCGGCGATAGGCGGTGCCGCACTTGGCACCGGCCCAGACGAGACGCTCCGTGTAGATGACCTCACCCTCGGTCGGGAAAGGACGCGTCGCGCAATTGATCAGCGCGAGGTCCAGCCGCTGTTCCTCGATGCGCTTCTTGAGCTGGATGCTCATATCGACGACGACATCGACCATGATGCCGGGATATGTCTCAGAAAAGCTCTTGAGGATGGTCGGCAGCAGGCGTTCGCCGATATCGTCAGGCGCGCCAAGCCGCACGACGCCGCTGAGTTCAGGCATGATGAAGCGCGACACCGCCTCATTGGAGAGCGCCAGAATATTGCGCGCATAGGAAAGCAGCATCTCCCCGTGCTGCGTCAGGCTCACCGAGCGCGCATCGCGCAGGAATAGCGTAACGCCGAGCTGCTCTTCCAGCTTTTTGATCTGCATGGAAACAGCTGACGGCGTACGAAAGACCGCATCGGCCGCGGTTGAGAAATTCCCCGTTTCGGCAATCGCCACAAAGGTACGCAGAACTTCATTGTCAAGCAACGGTATGGGCCGGCGGAACGGTACGGTCATATCGATTACCTTTCAATTTTTCTGATCCTAAGCACCATATCATTTCATTTGTCTGAATGTCAACGAAGCACCATATTAGACGTAATGGAAATTCATCGCAGCCTCAAAGGAGTAAAATCATGGCTGGCATGGTATCGGACGAAGCCTCACGGCTTTTCTCTCTTTTACGCCTCCGCAAAATTCAGCGGATGGCGCAGCATACGCTCGACGAGATTGCCACCCGCTTTCCCGCTCATCTGATCGATGACGTCAATGCACGCGGCCTCCCGCCGGATCGCACATTGTCGGCGCTGGAGCGGAAACCCGGCAAATTGCGTTCGTTCAATAATACTAATGGCAGCTATAAGATCTATTCGTTTGATTGATAGATCTGGCAGGCCCATATTAAATCCGTGACATTTTGAGCGGTTGACACTGAAAGGACCCTGAAAATGACGACCATCAGCTATAGACAGACCGGCACGCGGAACCCGTTTCCGTCAGGCGGAAGTTACATGCCCTTCTTTTCTCGCCTCGCTAATCGCTGGCAGCAGTGGCGCTCCCTTCGCGAGCTTGAATCTCTGTCCGATGACATGCGCAAGGACTTGGGCTGGCCGGCCGCAAACGAAATCAAGAAGCCGAAAGCTACCCGATGATAATCAGCAAGCACAACGGCTGAAGGCGGCGCTCAACCCAAGCGAGCGTCGCCTTTTGAACATTTACGCATCAAGATGCGAATCGCATTTTAATCCTGAGAATTACCCACAAATATATTTCGTCGCTTGAGCATATTGCTCGCTTCCCCTTTGCTTCTCTCCTTCATAGCCGTATTTTTCAAAGTAGACGCAAATATCCCTTTGCGGCCGCGATTATCCATGCCAATGTCGCGTATAGACCATCGGGCCGGCGTATTTGACGCAAGGAATACGTAACGGCCCTGGAACATGGATTTTCACGACATGAGCAAGACCCCGATCAAGACGCGCTCCCTGGTTTTCTTCCTTGTTCCGCATTTCACCATGCTGCCGTTTTCCGCCGCGATCGAGACGCTGCGGATTGCCAATCGCATGCTGGGCTACCCCGCCTACACGTGGCGGCTCGCCTCGACGGACGGTCAGAAAGTCTATTCCTCCAGCGGCATCGGGCTGGAGGTCAATTCTTCCCTTACCGACGAGCGCCGCTATCTGGGCGGTGAGAACCGCCCGAACATGGTGCTGGTCTGTTCCGGCATCTATGTCGAAGAATTCCACAACAAGTCGGTCAATGCCTGGCTGCGTGAGACATACAATCGCGGCGTCGCCGTCGGCAGCCTCTGTACGGGCGCGCATGTGCTTGCCCAAGCAGGATTGCTGAACGGCAAGCGCTGTGCGATCCACTGGGAGAACCTGCCGGGCTTTTCGGAAACCTTCCCGCAGGCGGAAGTCTATGCCGATCTCTACGAGGTCGACAGCAACCTCTATACATGCGCCGGCGGCACCGCCTCGCTCGACATGATGCTCAATCTCATCGGTCAGGACTTTGGCGAAAACCTCGTCAACCGCGTCTGCGAACAGCAGCTGACCGATCGTGTCCGCAGCCCGCATGACCGCCAGCGCCTACCGCTGCGCGCGCGTCTCGGCGTGCAGAACTCCAAGGTGCTATCGATTATCGAGCTGATGGAAAGCAACCTCGCCGAGCCGCTGTCGCTGCTGGAAATCGCTGACGATGCCGGCCTGTCGCGTCGGCAGATCGAGCGCCTGTTCCGGCAGGAAATGGGCCGCTCGCCGGCACGCTACTATCTTGAAATTCGTCTGGATCGCGCCCGGCATCTACTGGTGCAGTCCTCCATGCCGGTCGTTGAAGTGGCGGTCGCATGCGGCTTCGTATCGGCCTCGCACTTCTCCAAGTGTTATCGCGAACTCTATAATCGCTCGCCGCAGCAGGAGCGCGCAGAGCGCAAGCTGACCATGTCGACCAACCGCACCGGCATCGTCGTCTGAGACCGACGGAAATCAAGGCAATCGGATTATTGCAGGCGGCTTACTGGGCCGCCTGTTGGCCCATCTTGAAATCGGAATAGACCTGGTTTCGGCCATTGTGCTTCGCCATGTAGAGAAACTGGTCGGCAGCATTGAGATAGTTGTCGAAGGACTCGTAGCCGGCAACTTCCGCAACCCCGATGGAGACCGTCACCGAAAGCTCTTCGTCGTCGGCATGAACCTTCAGGCTCGCAAGGCTGAGTCGGACTTCGTCGCACAGCTCGGTTGCCGCACGCGAATTCATTTCCGCAAAAAGAATGGCAAACTCTTCGCCCCCAAGGCGGGAGAGCAGATTATCCGTGCCTTCCAGAAGCGTGTGAAGCCTGCCGGCAACGGCCTTCAGCACTTGGTCTCCGATCTCGTGCCCATAAGTATCGTTCAGATGCTTGAAGTGATCGATGTCGAGAATGGCAACGGAGCTCGGACGCTGACGACGCAGGCATTCATTCACCAGACGCGGGCCATGATCATAGAAATAGCGCCTGTTATAAAGCCCAGTCAGATAGTCGCTCGCCGCGGCCGCCCGCAATTGCTTCAGCTGCGACAGCGTCTCCACATTCAATGCGATGCGGCATTGCAGCTCCTCCTGAACGAAGGGCCGATAGATGAAATCGCTGGCACCCGCCTTCAGGAATGTCGCAGACAGCAAACGATCGTTCGAAGACGAAATGCCGATGATCCGCATCCGATCCGAGCCATAGCGGTGGCGGATGCGGCGGGTCAGTTCATGCCCGTTCATGTCAGGCATATTATAGTCGGTAACGACGATTTCGATGTCGTCGAATGTTTCGAGCATTGCCAGGGCCTCGACACCCGTGCCGGCTTCAGCGACCTTGAATTGCTGGGCGTGCAGCAAGTCCGTCAGCATTTTCCGCGCCGAAGGCACATCATCGACGACCATCACGCGAACAGACCGATTGGCAATGGCGCGCCGAACGGAGGAGACGAGATTGTCGAGGGCGAACTCGCCATCCTTGAGCACATAGTCGACGACATTGCGCTCCATGATGCGATTGCGCGTCGCTAAGTCGAAAGATGCCGTAAAAACGATGGTGGGAATGTCATGGGCGACGGCAACATCCAGGGCTTCTCCATGAGCAGCGTCGGGGAGGTTCAGGTCGATCACCGCCATCGTGAAGCTGCGATCCGCCCCTGCCAGCACCTCGTTCAGCACTTTCAATGAAGAGCAATGGGTTACCGCAAGACCGAGTTCGGTTTCGAACCGATGCGATAGCACCGCCGAAAACATGCGCGAATCCTCAACCAGAAGTATTTTCTGGCTGCCGTCGCGGTGACCGATGCCACCGCTGAGGTTTCCCGCATGCAGTACCATTTCCCTTCAATTCCTCCCGCACCATCAGGTGTATGAATATTCAGTCAGTTGCAGGTCTGCTAAACTGTCTTGCCCGTATCCTGAACAGGATTCGTGAAAAAATTGGAACCGCCGATTGCGGAGATTTACATAAAAGTGATTTTTCCTCACTTTTCCTGGATTGCTCAAGCCGATTTTATCGGGCCTGTACCTCCCTAGCGGGCGGCTGAGCCGACTGAATCTGCAACAGCGTGTCGAGATTCTGATTCACGCGGCAGTAGAATTCCTCGTCGATGAACGGCCGCAGGATGAAATCATTGCCGCCCGCTTTGAGGAAACGGGCAGAAAGCAGCCGGTTGCTGGATGACGAGACGCCGATGATGCGCAGCTCATGGGACCCCGTGGTCGCACGAATGCGCCGCGTCAGCTCGAATCCGTCCATGTCAGGCATATTGTAGTCCGTGACCATAAGACCGATATCCGAGCTGGCCTTCAGGATTTCGAGCGCTTTTGCACCATTCTCGGCAACGCTGACGCGGAAATTGTAGCGTTTCAGGCGGCTGGACAGCAAAGCGCGGGCCGTTGCGCTGTCGTCGACGATGAGAACGTGGTGACGGTGGTTGGTCAGAAAGCGGCAGATCGATTCCGCCAGCATATCCACCGCAAAGATATTGTCCTTGAGAATGTAATCCACCACATCCTTGGCGATCAGCTCGTCGCGCGTGCCTTCGAGAAAAGTGCCCGTGAAGGCGATCGTTGGAATGCTGAGATCGAGAAGATAAGCCAAGGCCTCTCCCTTCTCGGCACCCGGCAGGTTCATATTCGAGATCGCCAGCTTGATCGGCTCCGACGACTTGTCGTAGGCAAGCTGCAGTTCTTCGAAATTGCGGCAAATCTCGACGTCGATGTCCAGAAGCTCCTTCAGCTTCGTCCTGACCATCGATGTAAAGAGATTGGAATCCTCGACAAGAAGAATGCGCGAGCCGGCAAGAGACGCGCCGGAATATTGCATCCCCGAAACACCCAGAAATGGCATAATGAAAACCTGTTTTTGAAAATGATCCCCTCTGTATTGTTTTAAGACAAAGCTTTTGCGTATTTGTTAAGTCGATTGGTTTCCCGGAAGTGAAGAAAATTATGCCGGTCGGCCGGCCGGCGCCTTTCGAGGCGCGGGCCTTTCTGGCAGCGCGTTGTCCATGTCGAGAAAGTCGGGCTTAAAGCTTCCAGACGGAGCACACAGGCGGCGGTTTACCTGCGTGCAACTTACTCCGCTGCGGTCCGGCCACGACGCCGGCTCGCCCCCTTTGCCTCCGGCACTTTATCTTCGCGGGGCGAAGCAGACCCTTCCTGAATGGCATCTCCGGCCTCGGGCCCGTCGGCAGAATCCGTCAGCGCTTCGGCTGTAGCATCCAGCTGCCTGCCTCTCCTACCGTCGCGGACGATATGCAGTTCCTGATGTGGATAGGGAATTGAAATCCCCTCCTCGTTGAAGCGCTTCAGGATTTCGATGCGCAGATTGTTGCGGATCTCCATGCCGTCGGAGAGATCGGACAGATAGAAGCGCATCTCGAAATCGAGCGATGACGGCCCGAAACGCAAGAACTCCACATGTGGCTCCGGATTCCTGAGCACCTTCGGGATCGAGCGTACCAGCTCCAGCAGGATATCCATCACCTTGCGCGGATCGGCATCATAGCTGACGGATACGGGGATTTCGGAGCGGCCGAGCCTGTTGCGATGCGTCCAGTTGCCGAGGGACGCATTGATGAGCTCGGAGTTTGGCACGATGATCGACTGCTTGCGGAAGGTCTCGATCTCGGTGGCACGCACCGAGATGCGCTTGACGATGCCTTCCGATGTACCCGAAACGATCCAGTCGCCAACCTTGAACGGTCGCTCGACCAGCAGGATCAGGCCCGACACGAAGTTCGACACGATATTCTGCAGACCGAAACCGATACCGACCGAGAGGGCACTGGCGACGAGCGCCAGGCTGGACAAATCGATGCCGGCAGCGGAAATGGCAAAGATCGCCGCCAATGCTATGCCCAGATAGCCGATGCCGGTTCTCACCGAATTGCGGACGCCCAGATCCACCTGCCCGCGCGCCATGACATTGCTGTCGAGCCACCGCTGGAACCAGCGCGTCACCAGATAGCCGCCCGCAAACAATAGAATACCGACAAAGATGCCGAGCAGCGAGATCGACATGTTACCGATCTTGATCTCGGTAAAGAGCCTGTAGGCGAAGGCTTCCAGATCCTGAATGTGGAAACCCCAGGAGAGCAGAATCAGGGGAATGCCCGTCAGCAGCGCGACTGCGTAAGTCGCAAGTCCGGCTGCGAGACCTGCCTGATCGAGCGCCACCTCACGCAGCTTCAGGCGGTTTTCCAGAAAGCGGCCGATAATGGTTTCGGCAAAAACGCCCTGCTTGGATACGGCCTTGCCGAGCTGAAAACCGAGATACATGGTTGCAATGACAGCACTCGTCACGATCATCTGCGTTGCCATGAAGCGGGCAAGCCCCACATAGCCGATGAACGAGGTGAAGATCACCAATATGCCGAGAGCGCGAAGAATGATGGCCATGCCATGCGGCCAATGGCGGCCAGGCGCATCCGGATCGCCATTCTTGGCCAACATCGGCGAGCCGAAGGATGCCGCAATCAGGATGAGGCCGATCAAAAGTGCCGCCAGGAAGCTTTTCGCCACGGTAACGACGACCGGTGATCCCATGGACTCGCTGATGCGGTCGAAGACATAATCCAGCCCGTTGACAACGGCCATCGCCTGAAGGCACCAGGTGAGCGAATGCGCTCCCTTGTTCGACAGCTTGACCAAGCGCCAATGCGGCCGGAATGGCGCGAAGACGGCATTGCTGAGGCGACCGACAAAATAGACGAGGCCGATAAAGCCGAAGACCGCAGCCAGTATCGGCGCGATGTCGGGCCGCAGCACATTAAAATTCGAGAGGAAGAAGAAGGACGTGACGAGAAAGGCTGCCAACGACAGCGTGCGGATCAGCGTCGACCAGAAGGCGACGGAGAGTCGGCTGATATAGGGCGGATTCTCGATAGCCTCGTCCTGCACGTAGTAGCGGCGGAACAACCGATAACCCCCAAAAAGAAATATCAGCGCAGCGCCGATCGACAGGCAGACGGCAGCCAGAAGCGAGGCAAGCTTTGCCTTGAGCACGAAGGCGATCCAGCTCGTCACCGCGGCACTAAACTTGACGCCCTCCTCGACCAAAGCCGCGCCTGCATCGTCGAATGTCGTGGTGGAAACCTCCGTCCGCTTGAATAGCGTCTCGGCAAACAACTTTCGGCGCATCTCCATGAATTGCATCGAAAGCCGATTGCTTTCTGCGGTCAGATTGTCTGCATCCAGGATCACGGCACTGATCTGCGAGCGTTCGGCATTGAGCCGGTCGCGCTCCTGTGTCACGATCGGAGCCTCAGGCGGCTGGCCTTCCTTCGGGGCAGCACCGAGTTGCGTCAGGCGTGCATCGATCTCGGCGGTACGGGGTTTCAGGCGCGCGGAAATAGCAGCAGTGGTGCGATTGAGTTCGTCAACCTGGCCGGAGAGCGCTACGAGCGTCTCATCATCAGCTGTTGCCTGCTTCGCCGCCTCCTGTAGCGATGCATAGGTCTTCTTTGCTTTGCCGAGTTCGGTGACGGCCGTATCCAGCAGCCCATTGGCGAGCTGCCCGGGCGGTTGATCCGTTTGCTGCGATGTCTGGGCCGGCTGCTGATCCTGCGCAAAGGCATTCTCGCCCACCAGCGGACCGACGATGGCAAACATAGCCAATCCCAGCAGCAAAAAAGGCAATAGAAAAAGACGAGATTTCAGCGGGCGCAAGCAGAGCTCCTCGTTGCACATGAAGTCGCAGCCAGTGGATGACCGAAATCGCCGCAAAAACAGAGACCCGACTCGTCCTATAATAAGATTGCGAATTCCATAGTCTTTACGCGTACGCCTTGTAAGACAAAGAAAGGCGACACGAAGGCATTTCACGCCCTTATCCTGTCCAGAACCTCGCTCAAAACCTGGTAACGCCGCCTCATATTGGGCATGACCTATCGCACGGACCAGCGCCCGTCCAGAAGTAGGCCAGAGAACCACCTTGGCAATGATAGATTATACGCGCTGGGCAATCAGGATAAAGGCGGCGCCATGATCGGCGCCCGCAGCAAGCCGCTATTCTGCCGCGACGCGGTACGCTTAACGAACCAAACGATCGCCACCTTGCTTGCAAATGGAGACGCTGCTGAGTGGTCAAACCGCCTTGCATTGCGGATGAAAACGTTCCGCCACGCTTTCGGCAGCCGCATAGGCCTGCGTCACGATCTCAGGCACGAGATCGATGTCCGGGAGACTTCCAAGCCCCAGGGGGCCGATGGCAAAGAGCCCCTCCGTCGAACGCCCATTGACCTCGAATGCACCCGCTGCATCGACCGCGAGACCAAGGCCGAGCTCGTCCGGCACCGCAAGGCCGGCGTCGATAAGGCTGCGCAGCAACGGCGCATTCAGATCGGGCGCCTGGCATCGACAATCGATCACGTCATCGGCATAGAGCTGCTCGGTCTCCTGCCGTCCCGCGGGCCTCAAAATCAGCCCTGTTGGCGTCCGCCGGATGAAGTGACCGCGCCGCAACAGCGTGTTACCCTCAGCCATCTCCTGATTGAGGCGAACATGCAGGGCTTCGGGCAACCGATTGCGATGGCTGTCATAGAGCGCCCGCAGATGACGGTTGAACTGCTGCTTCTGACCGGCCGGCAGGGATCGCCATAGCGATCGGGCGTGCTTGCGCAATCCATTCATGACGGACTGCCAGCTCTGCCCGTTCGCCTCCGCCTCCTCGCAAGCGCGGCGAATGAAGCGAACAATTTCGCTGAGTTTATCTGGCATCTCATCTGCAGGGAAAACCGGGTCGGCGTTGTTGCGCGTATGGCTCTGCGGCAGGAAGCCCCGCCGCGAAACGATGGTGATCTGCCCCGTATAGCCGTTTTCGCGCATCTGCAGCAGCCGATCGACCACGCGCAGGCCGCTTCCCAGCAGGATCGTGTGCGGTCGCGACACAAGGCGTCGCGCACGAACGGTGGTCGGGACCGTCACGAGATCGCCGGCCTGCGCCTCCCGATCGGCAATGCCGTAGCCCGTTGCCAGCACCACCATATCAAATGGCGCATTGCCGGCCCCGTCGCTCTCCACCACGAAACGGCCGCCGCGAACACGCCTGAGACCGAAGACCGTCTCGCTACGGACCTGCACCGCCACATCGCGCCGCGATGAGAAGGCTTCCGAAAAGCGCTGGTAGACGTAGTCGCTAAAGATGCTCTTCGGCACGAAGATCTGCAGGAAACCCGGTATGGCGGCGGGAACGGCGCTGCGGAAAGGCGCATTGCTGGAGAGCCATTGATTGAAATCGTCGGGATCGCCGGCAGAGACCGAAAGATCGCGCACGCGGCTGTTGAGGATTTCGCCGCTGTGTCCCGAGGCGAGCGCCTGACCACCGCTGACGCTGGAATTGGGATCGAAGAGCTGCAGATGGAAGGGAAAGCGCACTGTCTTCAGCAAGGCGATTGCCATCATCATGCCGGAAAAACCACGTCCGATCACGGCAATCCGCGGCATCACATAAGCCGACGCCGCCGCATTTGTCCTGGCGGAAAAGAATCCCTGAACCGTCATATCAACTCCTGGGGCGAGAGGTGGTCGATCATGCCTTTCTTGGGCTTGTCACTTAACTGCCCGAAATTCAAACTCTGATCTGACGCTCGACAACCGAAGAACGGCGGCTGACAAAACGCATAAGAGCCGCTTCGGGTCTCAAAATTCCACCATTCTTCTCCAACGAAAGAAGGGTGCGACAGGCAGGTCCAACTCGGTGCAATATCCGATGCCTGCAATCGTCCGCCATTGCTTCTTGAAGCGATGAGGCGGCATGATTATTGTCATTGTCTACTTATTTAGTCGTATATGAAAGCGCGAAAATGCGCCTCTAGCAAGCGCTTTCTTCTGCGGGCGGAATCGGATCGGCGATAATGCGGCTTGAAAAACATCCAGCGGTCGGTTGCTTTCTTCGTGCCGCGCCTTCGATTGAACTGGGAAAAGGAAAGCAATTCCGGGCGCTGAGATCAGATTTCGAAACCGCTTTCGCTGTGGAGGGAATGGCATTGGAAGGCACCGAGTTCGCTATTCGACCTGACTGACATCGGGTCGAGCGCTTACAATTTTTCAGTCGGCGCGTATTATACG
This sequence comes from Rhizobium sp. BK312, assembly GCF_014193605.1. Taxonomy (NCBI): domain Bacteria; kingdom Pseudomonadati; phylum Pseudomonadota; class Alphaproteobacteria; order Hyphomicrobiales; family Rhizobiaceae; genus Rhizobium; species Rhizobium sp. BK312. The sequence goes on from NZ_JACHZP010000001.1 coordinate 340,373, forward strand.
GAAGGGTGCGAAACCAGCATCTCGCTGATTTGCCACGCCCTGAGGAGCCGAGCCGGCGCTGGTCGAGGAGTGACAAATGGGGACTGTTTCCCAATTGTATGAACGCGTCAGGCCGCCCGCCCATCGCGTTCAAAGTGAAGAAGAGGCGCTCGATATTGCGCGCTCGTTTGCGGATGCCTTTGCACAGCAGGCGAGCGACCGCGATATCAACCGCATCCTACCCTATGACGAGGCCGAGGCTCTATCCCAATCGGGGCTGCTTGGAATTTCCGTTCCTTCCGAAAATGGCGGCATCGACATTTCGAACAGCGTTCTCGCCGAAGTCATCGCCATCCTTGCGGAGGCCGATCCTTCCATCGCGCAGATATTGCAGACGCATTTTCACGTGCTGGAAGCGGTCAGAATTGGCGGCGGTGAGGACCAAAGGGCACTCCTTTTCGATCGCGCCATTACCGGCGATCGTTTCGCGAGCATCTTTTCCGAGGCGGGTGCAAGCGGCGCCGACGAGCATTCCTGGCATCTGACATCAGATGGGCCTGGCCTCCGCCTCAACGGACGGAGCCGGCCGTCCGCCAGCATTCTCTTTTCAGATTGGATCGCCCTGTTCGCGACGGATAAACGCCAGGGATCGATAGCCGCTGTCGTGCCCAGAAATGCGGAAGGCATCCAAATCATTGACGATTGGGACGGCTTTGGTCAACGCACCTCCGGAAACGGCACGGTCATATTGCATAATGTCTATCTCGATGCCGACACCCTGCTCGTAGACCGAGAAAAGTTGGCGGAGCCGACGGTGATCGATTGCGTGAACCAACTCACGCACGCTGGAATCAATCTCGGTATCGCCAGATCCGCACTGGCAGCGACTATGGAGTTCGTGCGGGCGCGTTCTCACCCGAGGGAAAGCGATGGCGATGAGCAAGCCGTCAACGATCCGCTGATCGTAACGAGAATCGGAGAAATTGCCGTCCGAATCGAAGCGGCAACGGCAACGATGGAACGAGCCGGCGGCAAGATCGACGCGGCGCAGATCAATCTCACGGAAGACCACGTCATCGATGCGGCGCTCTCCGTTGCGGCAGCCCAGACGATGACGGCTGATATTGCGATGGAGGCAGCCGACACGCTGTTCGAGCTTGCCGGCACGGCGTCGGCGGGCATCGGCCTGAACCTCGACCGCCATTGGCGCAACGCCCGCATCCATACGCTGCATGAACCGGCCCGCCAGAAATACCACATCGTCGGCAACTACCATCTTAACGGCGTGAAGCCATTGAAGAGTTGGTTGCCTTGAAAGCCAAGTTACGTCGAAAATCAGGCGGTATGAGAAGCGCGTCGATCTTCCCGTTCCGGAACGTCGAAATCCGCGCCGCCGGCGACGAATTGTTCCAGCGACATGTTGTCGAGAATCTCGGCAATCGCGTCACGCACCTCCGTCATCGAGCGCCGTACCTGACAACGCTCCGGATCGGAACAGTCGTCGCAGGCTTCATAGGCCGTGCGGCTGGCGCAGCGGATAGGAGCCAGCGGACCGTCCAGGGTACGGATGACGTGGCCGATGCGGATTTCCGAGGCGGGACGCGACAGCGAATAACCGCCGCCTGGCCCCTTCTTCGAACGCAACACGCCGGCGTTTCGCAATTCGAGCAGGATGGTATCGAGAAACTTCTTCGGAATATTGTTGCGTAACGCGATATCGTTGATGAACGCGGTTTCACCCGGGCCGAGGCGTGCGAGATCCACCAGCGCCTTCAATCCGTACTTTCCTTTTTTCGTAAGCATCGCCGTCCGCTTTACTGCAAAGTCAGTTGTTGAAAACCCGGCATGGCTCGAAAGAGACTCAACGGGCCTATCCTGTCAGCATGGGACTGCGGAAGTAACCCCGCAATCTCGTGGGAACAAGATAGTAACTCACAAATTGTATAGTTTATATGAGTAAATTTAGGCAAATGTATCGTCTGAGCAACGAATTTGCGGCTTTTCTTAGATTTTAGGCGGCACTACTGTCCAAATATGCCTTCCCTTGCCCACGCGTCGTGTAATCGGCGATCGCGCCTGCCACCTGGTCGGCCACGAGAACGGCGTGCTCGACCACCTCGGGCAATCCCATCAATTCGCCGAAGGTTCCGCGTGCAAGCGGTCCGGAGATAAACAGAGATGGTGTCACCGTACCGTCGGCCGCCAAGGCGCGTGATTGCGTATCGCAGGAAAATCCCAAGCGGGCGGGATCCAATGTGAGATATCCGGCTTTCGACAACTCATCGATCCAGACTTGGGATTGCAGAATGCCTCGGTGTCCGGGACCCGTGGTGACGACGACCGCATCGAATTGCCTTCTCACGAAGCGGTCGGAACGGCTCAATCGCAACCGGCAATCGATGACATCATCGGCAACGCCAACCTCTGCAACCGAAGCCGCCAGCACCTCAAGCCTGCCGCTTGCAAGCGCCCGTTCGCTGACAGCTTCCACCTGCGGCGCAACACGGAAACGATGGACATCCCAAAACGGCCGCAAATGCCGAACCAGCCGACGCCGCTCCTCGATCGGAAGCGCCTCCCAGATTTGCCGCCCCTGCGTCCTTACCTGATCGATGACCGCATGCCAGCTACGTCCTTCACCTTCCGCCCTGCGGATAGCCGCTCGCACGCTTTTCAGCAGATCAACTGCGGTTTTCGAGGGCTGATCAGCAAAATCGCCGAATAGCTCCTGCTTGACCGCGGCATGGCCACGCGAGCGCAGACCGCGTCGGGATATCGCGGTGACCGGCCCCTTATGTCCCCTAAGTTCGAGCGAGGCGATGACGTCGGCCGAGGTCAGACCGTTGCCGACCACAAGGACGCGATCTCCGGCGCCGACGACCGAAAGCGCATCAGGACGCGTTGGGTCGGCAACAAAGCGTGGGTGATCGGCAAGCGCATCCCGCAACACCTGCGGCGGCAAAGGCGACGGATGGCTTGTCGCGATGACGAGAATATCGGCATCAACGCGCTCCCCGCCAGCACCGGTCACCGCCCAGCGGCCGCCCGTCCTTTGGATCCGCTCGACGCTTTGCCTGACGTGGCGCAGCCGCCCGTTCTCGGCGAAGGGACGGATCATGCTGTTGATATAGCTCCCGAAAACGGAGCGTCGCGGAAAAAGACTGCCATCGACGGCAATCGCCGCATCATCATCGGCAAGCGCATTATTTTCCAGCAACCAGCGCTGAAAATGTTCGATGTCATCGGGCAGCAGGCTCATCCTCGCCGCGGGCACATTGATGCGATGGGCGACATCCTGCGTGTCGTAGGCGAGCCCTGCCCCCAAACGCTCCCGCGGCTCGAATATGAAAACCTGCCCAGCCCGCAGCAACTGTCGCTGCAGCAGATGAAAGGCAACCCCGGTTCCGGAAACGCCACCGCCAACGATAACGACAACAGGCAGGTCACGCGGCTGATGGTCAGAGCCAAGGGTCAATAGCCAACTCCCTCCAAATCGATCGCACCAGGTGATTTCTGCAAGAGTTGGGCAATCGGACTTATCACTGTGTCGATGCTATACTCTATAAAATTTGTTGACAATACGATTGCAGCGCGCGCGCTCCCTCGCCGCAACCAGTAGCAGTTAATAGAGTGCTGATATGTCTTTGGAAACAACTGGTTATTGTGCCTCGCACAACATTGTTTTTGCACCGCAGGATGCAAAAAACTTGGCATACGCCCGCGGGAGGAACATACTAGCGGTTGTTCTGGTTCGTGTTCTCTGTGGGAGGAGAAACATCATGGAACTGCTTCGCCTGCTCTCCGCCTTCGATTATACGCTGATCGTGATTCTGGCCGCTATTTTTGTATTCAGCGTCATGGAAGGTGGATATAGGAAGCCTTGAACGCACATGGCCGAAAGCGATGGCCATTGCCATCGGCCGGACATCTCTGACATCATTTGAACGCGGGGCGATCACCGGAAGCTCCGTCGGCCCGGCCTATCCGAGCGCAAGCGTGGGCGTCGCTTACAGCAACAGCATAATCTGGTGATGTAGATTGGTTGATGCGCGATCAGTGCCCGGCTGGATGTTCAGTCAAATCAAAGATTGTAGCTCGCGCAAAGTCTACGATAGGATCCGAGCTCACTACTTCTAGTTTAATAATGAGCCTTCTCGGTTATACTTGCAAAAACCAAAGAAAAAATTGCAGCACAGGATTGTATAATTCGACGTATTTATTCATCGCTTTGATAAAACAATTCACAAGCTTCGCGCAAACAATTCATGGGATATTTCCAGCATCAATAAAGCACGAAGCAAACAGGATATACTTATGGGATATGACTGGGACGGCATCAAGACGCGCCGAATGCGAAGACTGAAATATGGGCTTTCCCTATTTCTTTTCATGATGGCGATATCAGCGCCAACCGCGTTTCTCCTGCATCTACGCTGAAGCCATTGGCATATCGGTCGCTTCGTGGCCGTTTCAAAACTTCTCCAACTGCGAAAGACGTCGTTCAACCTGATGGGAACCAAAGCAAGCCTCCATTCGTTCCTGGAGGAACTTACCCGCAATCAAGGAGGGCATCATGGCCAACATCTCGCTGGACAAGGACATCAATGCGCAGATCGATGAACTCCGCAGCCAGATCGATAGGCTCTCCACCGATTTGGCAAAGCGGATCGATAGCGCCTCGGACCGCGCCGACGAGGCCCTTTCTTCAGCAAAGGGAAAAGTGGCAAACATCGCGGATCATGCCCGCGCCGAGGGCCGGAACGTAGTGCAGGCCGCAAAGGAAAATCCGACAGCCACAAGCTCCGTCCTGATCGTGACGGCGCTCCTCGGCTTATTTACCGGCCTTCTACTGGGCAGGCTTTCCGACTAGAGCGACGACCCTACCGCAACGTCGATCGCTGTCCGATCGGGAGAAGAACCGCGGACGAACACCTCTCTTATGCTGAAGTACGGGAGGGACGTCGCGCTACGGAGTTTAGCGCGGATGCGATGAAGCTCATGGAAAGCCGCTGGAGCGAGATCAAGCCCGCTGCATTCCGGAATAGCACGGAACTTGAATTGGAAACCGTTTCCAATCTGCTGGAATCCGCGCAGCCGAAAACCCTCGAGACGTTTCGAATTAACTAACGATTTCAAGGAGTTTTTGGTGGGTGATGTAGGGCTCGAACCTACGACCCGCTGATTAAGAGTCAGCTGCTCTACCAACTGAGCTAATCACCCGTACCGCTTGCTGGCGGCGTGACCGGGCATATAAATAGGATCGGTTTGATTGTCCAGCGGCCAGACGAATTTTCTTTGTTTTTTTGTCAAAAAAATTTCAGGCGCGGCAGAAAAATCAATGAAATCAAAGCTCAAGAATTCCTGATGCAACACGCACCGCCTGGCCGCCGATGCGGGCATTGGCGATCATGCCGCCATTGATATCGAGGTGAAGATGAATCAGCGATGGCCGCCCCATCTCGATGCCCTGCTCTATGACGACAGGATGATGCCCATCCGGCAAAGCATCGAACTGATTGATCGCACCGGACAGCGCCGCCACTGCAGCACCCGTCGCCGGGTCCTCGACGATACCCATTCCCACGGGGAACATGCGCGCGTGGAATTTGGCAACGTGATTGACGCCGCCGCGGCAATAAATGAAAGCCGACGCAAGCGCGCCGTCGACAAAGGGCACCGTCTTTTCCCAAAGCTGCAGATCGAACTCCAGCCTTTCAGCCGCGCCGACATCGTGCACCGGCACCAGAAGAAACGGCACTCCGGCACTCCATATGGAGGGTACATGGTTCTCGAAGCCAATCTCGGTGATCTTCAGGCTGAGTGCATTGGCGATATCGGCCCTGTCGAGCGGCAGCGGGATCTCCTGCGACTTCTTCGGTAGATCGAACTCGGCAAAACTCGCCTTGTTCTGGCGTAGCTTGATAGCGCAGCGCACTGGCCCGACGCGCTCGTCGAGAACGGAAACGAGATCGAGGTCACCGCCGTGATTGGCATGGACCTTCTCTGCCAACGCGATCGCCGTGCCGACTGTCGGATGCCCGGCAAAAGGCAGTTCGCGACCGGGCGTGAATATGCGCAGGCTCGCCGTGTGGGCGGGATTTTGCGGCGGCAGCACGAAGACCGTCTCGGAAAGGTTCATCTCCCTGGCGATCGCCTGCATTGCCTCATCGCTCAGGTCCCCCGCATCGAAGATAATTGCGAGCGGATTGCCCGCCAGCTTGTTGTCGGTGAACACATCATAGACACTGTAGCTGCGCGCCAATCTGGCCTCCATCCATACTTCCAGACCTAATTATTCATAACTGCAAGCGACTCCAGCGCAAGCCCAAGCTATTTGTCGCTGCCAAAGAACCAGGCGAGGATCGGCAGCATTGCGACATTATAGCGGTGCGCTACGGGATCGGCTGACCGGATTGCGACCACGCCATCGACCTCGTCCTCTTCGGAAACCAGTATATGCGCCTCGATGCGCCGAAGCATATCCTCGGCCGTCCACGGAAAGCGGAAAATCCGAAAGAGCGTGACGGAACGATTCATGTGGGTTGCGTAGTATCCAGGGTCGGCGATCGCGTTGTTCAAATCCAGACCGGTTTCCTCCAGCACCTCGCGTCGCATATTGCCAGCGACGTCGGCGTGGTCGTTGACAATATCATTTTCGTCCATCGATCCAGCCGCGCAATAAATTTGGCCGGGATTGGCAGTGTGCGGCGCCATGCGGATCGCGATGATCGCACCATCGGACGATACCGCCACCGGAAATGCGAAAAGGTGAAAGCCACCGTGCCGCTCGCTTTGCTTGCGCCACCAAAGGAAGGTCGAGAAAGGCGTCACATAGGCTTCACCCCTGACGAGGCCGTCGGCAAGCGAAAGACGACGCTGGAAGATCATGCGCCCATCAAAGAGGGCTGGATTGGCGGCGATTTCCCTTGCCCAGTTCTCCTGCGCCGCCGCAGACTCCTGAACGTGGAAAGGATGCTCGCCTGGCAGCACAGCAAGATCGATCCCGGAAACGGGAAATACGGTGCCTTCCGGCGGCCAGCCGGCCATGTCGTTCCGTTCTGAGATGCTCATATCAAATCCAATGTCATGACGACGGGGCAATGGTCTGAGGCTTTCGGCCTGTCCCAGCCGACGCGCGGATAGCGCTCCACCTCCTGCCCCGGTGGGAAAATAGTGCGGAAAGGCTGGCCCGAGCGGATGATATCGGGCATGCGCGTTGCATTGGCGCGTGCCAGCGCCGGAGAGAGCCAGATGTAGTCAAGCTGGCAAAGCCGCTGCTCCTGCGGCCCTCGGGCGTGGTAAAGCGTCCAGCGGTCAAGCTCCTCTCGCCGCCGCACGACGTTCTCCGCAAAACCATCATGGCTGAAAACATCGAGGGCGCTGCCCTTCTCCTCGCCGCGCGGCTCAAAACGATAGCCGGTGCGGCGTGTGCCGATGACGTCGATCCATTCCTGATAGTCGTTCATGTCGCCGCAGATGGCGAAATTCTTCGTCGCCGTGTGGCCAGCCCCGAAGCGATCTTCGATGATACGGCGAACCGCCATGGTCTCGGCTCGGCGGATCGGCATGGTCGCATGACGTCCATCCACGCCTTCGCGTGCAGGTCCCATCGATTTCAGATGGATGACATAGAGCGAAAACGGAACGCCACCAATATGGAGGTGCAGCTCCAGGCAATCGCGCTTGAAGATCTTGTCCTCCGAATGAAGGCCGAGCTCCGCAAGCTCGTCGTTGAAAAGGCCGAAATTGCCGTAGGTCACCATGGCGTGACTCTTGATGTCGTTAAGCACGATCGGCTGGCCGTCGCGCGTTTCCTCGCGCATCATCACGGCGACATCGATGCCGCGGCTGTCATTGCCTTCGATCAGGAATTTCTGCCGGTAGCCATTGCCGACCATGCGGTAGAGATAGCCATATTCGAAAGCCTGCAGCGCCGCCATGTTGTCGACCTCCTGCAGGCAGATGATGTCGGCATCCGCATCTGCGATCGCAAGCGCGGTCATCTGCCTGGTGTCGTCAGTCGCCGCAATCACACGCGCTGCTTCCAGCTGCTGATAGATCTCTTCATTACGGACATCGAAGAGCTGCAATACGCGATCCTGGCGCAGCTGATTGCGAAAACCAGTGTAATCGAAACGGGTCAGAAGATTTTCGACATTGAAAGTCGCAAGGCGCAGGGACATGAAGCATTCCAGTTTAAGAAGAATATGAGCCGGCTTATTATACTCGCATCATCCGGCCTTGGCGGTAACAGTCGATTTGAACTTGCCCATCAGATATGGGCCGGAAAGAACGGGAGCATATTTCGGCTCCCCGCCTTCCTTCAGGCACGACGGCAGGCAGGCGATTTCGGCAAACCAGTTCGGCTGGTGGAAGAAGGCCAGAGACTGGCGGCGCTGCATGCCGCCCTCTTCCGGCGGCGGGTTGACGACACGATGCACCGTGGACACCCAGCGATCGTTGGTCCAGAGCGCCATCAGGTCGCCGATGTTGATGACGAAAGCACCTTCGACCGGCGGCACCGATGTCCAGTTGCCATCAGGGGCGATGATCTCTAGCCCTTTCGAGCCGGGTTGCGGCAGGAGGATCGTCAGGCTGCCGTAATCGGTATGCGCGCCGGCGCGAAGCTGGCCCGGCTGTGGTGGCACGTGCTGTTCGGGATAATTCAATGCCCTCAGCGCACTGATCGGAGCATCGACATAGCAATCGAAGAAATGTTCATCGAGGCCGAGCGCCGTTGCGAAGACACGCATGATACGCGCCGCGAGATCTTCCATCGCCCCATAATAGGCCTTCCATGCCTCCACGAATCCATCAGGCTCTTCCGGCCAGATGGTGGCAGCATAGCAGAAGCCGAGCGCTTCCGGATCGTTCATGCCTGCGGGAATGGAAAGAGGGCCGCCATTGAAGCTCTCCTTCAGGTCCGGCGGCGTGTCCACGTTACGGGATTTTGCCAGCGCCTCCGTGCCCGGTCCGAGATAGCCGTAGGGATAGCCGGGATAGAGGGTCTTGGCGCGCTGCTTCACCTCGGGCGGCAGATCGAAGAAGACCTGCGTCTTCTTCCACACCTCGGCGATCACGGCATCCGCGACACCGTGGTTGGCAATCGCCAGAAAGCCGGTCGAGCGGCATATCCGATCCACCTCCACACCAAGCCGCTTCTTCTCGTCATGATCGGCTGCTTCGAAAGCGCCGAGATCGAAAATCGGAAAGCTATGATCGGACATGCGCGACTCCCCTTCGTGACGTCGAGCAAATCAAGCATAGGAGGCGACGGGGAACAACCATCTTGTCCCCTACCGATCAAAGCCGCCAGGCGGAGCGGATCGCGACCCGATAATCATCGCCCACGGCAACAGCCTCGCGGCTATAGGCGCGCAGCACCTGTCCATCCGGCATCGACAGCCTCAGCGCATAGCGCTCGCCCTCATAAAGAATGGAATCGACACGGCATGAAATGCCCTCCCCATCGGCAACCACGTCCTCCGGCCGCACGAGAATATCCGCTCTGGCCGAGCCGCCTGCCCCATTCTCCCACAAGTCTCGGAAGAACGGCCAATCGATACGGCGTGGACCGCCATCGGGAAAAGCCATCGATAGGATGGCACCCTGCCCGACCAATCCGCCGACCATTTTGCCTTCGGGGCGCGCATAGATCTCCGCCGGCGGCGCCACCTGCAGGAGCCGCCCTTCGGACATGACGGCAACGTCGGTCGCGAGCGCCATCGCTTCGCTCTGGTCATGGGTGACATAAATCATGGTGGCACCGGAGCGCTGGTGAAATTCGCGAAAGGTCTCCTCCATCTCCTTCTTCAGATGGCGGTCGAGATTGGCGAGTGGCTCGTCCAACAGCACGACATCGGGCGATGTCACCAGGCAGCGAGCAAGCGCCACGCGCTGCCGTTGGCCGCCGGAGAGATCGGCGGGCCGGCGTTCGGCGTAATCGCCAAGACGCACCGTCGCCAGTGCCTCGCGCACTTTCTCGCGGTAGCGCTCGCCGGAGATACCGCGCACCTTGAGCGGATAGCCGACATTGTCAGCGACGTTCATGTGCGGCCAGAGCGCGTAGGATTGAAACACCATCGCCATATTGCGCCGCTCCGGCGGCAGCATGTTCGCCGCATCCGCCAGCAGCCGTTCGCCGAGATGGATGGAGCCATCGGTCGGCTGCTCAAAACCGGCGATCATTCGAAGCACAGTCGTCTTGCCGCAGCCGGAGGGGCCGAGCAGCGCCAGGAAGCCGCCTTCCCGAACATCGAGCGACAAGGCATTGACCGCAGCGCGGCCGCCCGCGCCGAAATCCTTGCTGACATGATTGAGGATCAGTTTCGCCAAGGCAGCACTCCCTTCGGCAGGCGCTTGGCCATGATTTCCAGAAGCACCATCATGATAACGACCATGGCGACGACGATGACCGACATGGCCGAGGCAAGATCGGCACTGCCGCCGTCATCGAGATTGTAGATGACGACGCCGAGCGTCTGCGTACCGGCCGACCAGAGAAGCGCTGAAACGGTCAGCTCGTTGCAAGCGATCAGGAAGACGAGGATTACGGAAGCACCGGCCGCCGGCGCGATCAGAGGCACGATGATGTCTGCAAGACGACGGAAGAAGCCTGCCCCCGAAAGCCTCGCCGCCTCTTCCAATGCCGGATCAAGCTGCAGGAAGGCGCTCATGACCGGCTTCAGGCTGACGGCGAAGTAGGCGGAAAAATAGGCAAGCAGGATGATCCAGATCGTCCCGTAGAGCGTGACATTGAGGATCGGCAGCGGTGCTGCGAACACCAGAATGAAGCAGACGGCGATGATGATGCCCGGAAGCGCATAGGGGATCTCGATCATGCCGCTGACTATGCGGCTCAGCATATCCTTGCGCCGCGTCAGCGCATAAGCCGCGAGCACTGTCACCAGGAGGAGACCGAGCGCCGTCATGCCGGCGAGGAACAGTGAGTTGGAAAAGGCGGTGCGCGTTATGCTCTGCCGAAACAGGATTTCCGTAAATGCGTTGAGCGACGCCGTCTTGACGGTGAGCGGCACGCCATAGGCCGGCACAAGCGCACCTGCGACCAGCGCCAGAAAGGGAGCAACGAGCATGACGAAGAGGATGGCATATAGCACCGGCAGCGCCAGATAGCGCCAACGGCCGAGCGAAAAGGCAGCCGTCGCGCCGGAAATGCCGATGACGCGGTAGTCACGCCCTTTCAAGGCCCTGCCCTGCACGGCAAGACCGGCAACGGCAATGACGGCGATCATCGTCGACAGCACGGCGATATCGCCGAATGTCCTCGGCCCGAAATTGGAGAACTTCGTGAAGATCAAGGTCGAGAGCGTATAGATCGAGGCGGGAATGCCAAGGATCGCCGGAATGCCGAAATTGCCGATGGACGAGACGAAGGCAATCGCAGCGCCCGCAATGACACCGGGCAGAGACAAGGGCAGGATGATATCGCGGAAGACACGCAGGCCGGACGCGCCGGAAAGCCTTGCGGCCTCGACGCCATCGCGCGGCAATGCCATCAAGCCCGCGCGCAGAGCGAGATAAACGAGAGGCGCATGCTGGACGCCATAGAGCAGCGCGATGCCGCCGACCGAATAAAGCGGCTGCGGCGAGCCGAGCGGCGGCGCGATATGCAGCGCTTTCAGCAAGGGGCTCGATGGACCGGACATCTGCACCCAGGCGAGTGCCGTCACTTGCGGCGGAATCATCATCGGCAATACGAAGAGAAACCCGAGCAGCCCCCTGCCCGGCAGATCGGTCAATGTCAGCAGGAATGCGAAGAGGCAACCAAGGACCACGGAAACGATAGTGCCGAGCACGGCAGTCTCTATCGTGTACCAGGCCGAGCGCCAGAGCGAGGGATCGGTGATGAGTTCATAGGTGCCGCCTCCAAGCAGCGCCTCGATGCCGGCAAACGCCAGCCGTGCCAGCGGCAAAACGCTAAGCAAGAGTACGACGGCAACAACAAAAGGAAACAGCCAGGCCGGCTGGCTGTTTCCCCGACGCACATATGAGTACATTCCAGATCCGGGTCGGATTACTTCGACTTGAAGTAGGTGGAGAAGGTCTTCAGGTCCTGATCCGCGTTCTTGAGAGCATCGGCTGCATTCAACGGCAAAATCTTGATACTGTCACGTGACGGAAAACCTTCCGGCAGCAGCGTGCCGTTGCGAGCCGGGATGTAGCCAAGCTTCAGGAAGCCTTCCTGGCCCTTTTCGGAAAGGACGTAATCGACGAACTTCTTGGCGGCATCGGCGTGCTGCGTGCCGGCGAGAATGCCGACCGGCTCGGTGACGGCCGAAACGCCTTCCTTCGGGAAGACGAATTCCAGCGGAGCGCCCTTGGCCTTTTCACGGATCGGCATGTAATCGACAATCATGCCATAGGCCTTCTCGCCGGAAGCAACCGACTTCAGCACGGCGCCATTGCCGCCGGAAGCGATCGCGCCGTTGTCGGCGAGGTGCTTGTAGTAGTCCCAGCCTAGGCTGCCGACGCCGGCGAGCGTCTGTGCGTGGATGAGAGCGGCGCCCGAAGCAAGCGGGCTCGGCATGGCGACGAGGCCCTTGGCTTCCGGCTTGACCAGATCCTGCCAGCTTGCCGGCTTCATGGCGGCGGCCGTGTTGTAGACGATGCCGGTCGTGATCAGCTTGGTGGAATAGTAATAGCCGCCGGCGTCATAGAGCGACGCATCGTAATTCGCGGCTTCCGGCGACTTGTAGGCGAGCAGCTTGCCAGCTTCCTTCAGCCGCTCGAGCGTTACCGTATCGGCGATCAACAGGACATCGGCAACCGGAGCGCCGGCCTGCATTTCGGCCTGAAGCTTCGCGATGATCTGCGGCGTGCCGTCACGAACCCAATCGACCTTGATGCCGGGATTGGCGGCCATGAAGCCATCGACGGTTGCCTGCGCATCGGCATTCGGCTGGCTGGTATAGAGGACGAGATCGGCAGCGTTTGCGCTGCCGGAGAAAAGAGCGATGGCCAACAGGCCGGCAAAGGCGGAAACAAAGGTCTTCATGAAAACGTCCTCGGCTAGATTGTAGGAGGTTGTCTAGACGCAGGGCTTAACATGATTGTGACAGTTGAATTTGAATAGACTGCCGTTCGTATGATGATTGAATCTTGACCATCGGCGTCCGGCACTATTTTCTGAGGCACGTATTTCAGACGTGATCGAGGAGGATAGATCTATGGAATATCGCCTGCTTGGCCGCTCCGGCCTCAAAGTTTCCACCATCACCATGGGCACCATGACCTTCGGCGGAGTCGGCTGGGCAAAAACCGTTGGCGATCTCGGCATCAAGGATGCCAAGAAGCTTGTCGACATGTGCATCGACTCAGGCGTCAACCTGCTCGATACGGCCGACGTCTATTCGCAAGGCGCATCGGAGGAGATTCTCGGTGAGATCATCGGCGGCCCGCGCAAGAACGGCGTGCTCATCGCCACCAAGGCACGCTTCCCGATGGGACCCGGCGTCAACGATGTCGGCTCATCCCGCCAGCATCTTATCCAGGCCTGCGAGGCAAGCCTGAAGCGCATGAAGACCGACGTCATCGATCTCTACCAGCTGCATGAATGGGACGGGCAGACGCCGCTGGAAGAAACGATGGAAGCGCTCGACACGCTGGTTCGCCAGGGCAAGGTCCGCTATATCGGCTGCTCGAATTTTTCCGGCTGGCACATCATGAAGGCACTCGGCGTCAGCGAGCGCGACAAGCGCGAACGCTTCGTCAGCCAGCAGATCCATTACACGCTCGAAGCGCGCGACGCGGAGAACGAACTGGTGCCGATCAGCATCGACCAGGGCCTCGGCATTCTCGTCTGGAGCCCGATTGCCGGCGGTCTGCTCTCAGGCAAGCATCGCCGCAATCAGGCGACGCCCAAGGGTACACGCCAGTTCGCCGGCTGGACCGAACCGCCGATCCGCGATGAGAACCGCCTGTGGAATATCGTCGATACGCTGGTGGAAATCGCCGATGGTCGCGGCGTTTCGGCCGCTCAGGTGGCGCTTGCCTGGCTCATCGGCCGCAAGGGCGTGACCTCAGTCATTATCGGCGGCCGCACGAAGGCCCAGTTCAAGGACAATCTCGCCAGCGCCGAGCTAAAGCTGACGGACGAGGAACGCAAGCGGCTAGACGACGTCAGCCTGCAGCCGCTGATGTATCCCTACTGGCACCAGCGCAATACGGCCAGCGACAGGCTGAGCGAGGCCGATCTGGCGCTGATCGGCCCGCATCTGGCAAAGTGATAAACCCCTTCTCCCCTCGGGGAGAAGGTAAAAACTAGGCCGCCATCGCCCCGATCTCATCAGCAATCAACTTGCCGAGCCGCGAGATGCCCTCTTCGATCATCTCGTCATTGGCGCAGGAGAAGCTGACGCGGAAAGTGTTCGCACCGCTGCCATCGGCGAAGAAGGCCTGACCCGGCACGAAGGCGACCTTCGCCGTTTCCAGCGACCGTGCCAGCAACTTAGCGCCATCCATTCCCTTCGGCAGGGTGATCCAGACAAACATGCCGCCTTGCGGCTTCGTCCAGCTCGTACCGTCAGGCATGTATTTCGCAAGCGCCGCCAGCATGCAGTCGCGGCGGTGGCTATAGGTCTTGCGGACCTTGGCAACCTGCGCATCAAACCCGCGCTCGGCGACCTGATGGATCGCGATCTGGTTGATGGTCGAGGAATGCAGGTCAGCCGCCTGCTTCATCAGCACCAGCTTGCGGATGACAGGCGCATTGGCGACGATGAAGCCGACGCGAAGGCCGGGCGCCAGCGTCTTGGAGAAGCTGCCGCAATAGATCGTGCGCGAGTCGTTGATGCTGCCCTTGCGAGCGATTTCCAGAGCCAGGATCGGCGCAACCGGCTCACCGTCATAGCGCAGAGACTGATAGGCAGCGTCTTCGATGACGGCGATATCTAGCTCTTCGGCAAGGTCGAGCAGTTTCTTGCGGCCGGCCAGATCGACAGTCTCGCCCGTCGGGTTGGCGAATTCGGCCGAGAGATAGGCGAACTTCACCCTGCCCCCCGCCTGCGAAGCCGCGGCGCGATAAGAATCCGGCGTGCGGTTGCCGTTCGGCGTCAACTGATCGTAGGTCGGCTCATAAGCGTTGAAGGCCTGCAGCGCGCCGAGATAGGTCGGCGCCGTCACCAGCGCCGTGTCCTTCGGCGACAGGAAAAGCTTGCCAAGATAATCGAGCCCCTGCTGCGAACCGGAAACGATGAAGACATTTTCGAGCTCACAGGGAATGCCGAGCGCGCCCATCTGGCCCACGAGCCATTCGCGCAGCGGCTTGTAGCCTTCGCTGACCGAATATTGCAGCGCTGCATTGACAGTCGGACCGGAAAAGATGTCGGCATAGGCCTGCTTGAACTCCGCATCCGGGAACAACGCGGGATCGGGAATGCCGCCGGCAAAAGAGATGATATCCGGGCGCTCCAAAAGTTTCAGCAGCTCGCGGATTTCGGAGGCGCGCATACGGCTCGAGCGCGTCGCAAAGATATTTTCCCAATTCAACATGGGGCTTCCTCGTAATTTTTGGTCTTTCCAACACAAAATCACGCAACAAAAGATAAGTCAACAATACTGACCTATTTTGTTTGTCATGGTGGCAGATATTGTCTGCCTTTCCTGCTAACATCGACGATGCTCTTACAAAGAAATGAACGCCAGCCAGCATGAGCACCGACCCGACAGCGTCCTTCTATACCGACAACGCCGCCATCTACGCAGCGCGTGAACGCCGGCTACCGCGCCAGAGGCTGGATGCCTTTCTGGCCGCCCTGCCCGCCCGCGCAACCATCCTCGAATTGGGTTGCGGCAGCGGCCAGGATGCCGCCTACATGCTATCGCGCGGCTTTGACGTTACGCCGACGGACGGTTCGGCCGAGCTTGCGAGGGAAGCGGAAAAGCGTCTTGGCAGGCCCGTTCGAGTGATGCGTTTCGAAGCCTTGGACGCTACCGAAATCTTCGACGGCATATGGGCGGAGGCCAGCCTCCTGCATGTTCCGCGATCCGCTCTGCCAGATATCTTCGATCGCATTTTGCGCGCCCTGAAAACGGGCGGCATCTTCCACGCCAGCTTCAAGGCGGGTGAAGCAGAGGGACACGACAAGTTCGGACGCTATTACAACTATCCTTCCGCCGTATGGCTTAAGGCTATGCTGAGCGCCGGAGGATGGAAGAACATTGCCATGACCGAAGCCGATGGTGGCGGCTTCGATGGCGAGCCGACAAGATGGCTCTACGTCGCGGCCCATAAATAGAAAGGCCGGAGCTTTCGCCCCGGCCCTCCAATCCGGCTCTCGCCGAAAGCTTAGTTGACGGCCTTGTCGACCAGCTTGTTCTTGCCGATCCAGGGCATCATGCCGCGCAGCTTGGCGCCGACTTCTTCGATCTGGTGGCTGTCGTTGTTGCGGCGGATACCCTTGAAGCGGGCAGCACCCGAACGGTATTCCTGCATCCACTCGGAGGTGAACTTGCCGGTCTGGATGTCCTTCAGGACGCGCTTCATCTCAGCCTTGGTTTCTTCGGTGATGATGCGCGGACCGGTGACGTATTCGCCCCATTCTGCCGTGTTCGAGATCGAGTAGTTCATGTTGGCGATGCCGCCTTCATAGATCAGGTCGACGATCAGCTTCACTTCGTGCAGGCACTCGAAATAGGCCATTTCCGGAGCGTAGCCGGCCTCGACAAGCGTTTCAAAGCCGGCGCGGATGAGCTCGACGAGACCGCCGCAGAGAACGACCTGTTCGCCGAAGAGGTCGGTTTCGCACTCTTCGCGGAAGTTGGTTTCGATGATGCCCGAACGGCCGCCGCCGACGCCGCAAGCATAGGAGAGAGCGAGTTCAAGCGCGTTGCCGGAAGCGTTCTGGTGAACGGCAACGAGGCAGGGAACGCCGCCGCCCTTCTGGTATTCGCCGCGAACCGTGTGGCCCGGACCCTTCGGAGCAATCATGACGACGTCGACCGAAGCCTTCGGCTCGATGAGGCCGAAGTGAACGTTGAGGCCGTGGGCGAAAGCGATCGCAGCACCGTCACGGATGTTGGGAGCGATGTCGGCCTTGTAGATGTCGGCCTGCAGTTCGTCCGGGGTCGCCATCATCATCAGGTCGGCCCAGGCAGCAGCTTCGGCAACGGTCATGACCTTGAAGCCGTCGGCCTCGGCCTTCTTGACCGTGGGGGAACCGGCCTTCAGTGCGATCACAAGGTTCTGTGCGCCGCTGTCCTTCAGGTTCAGCGCGTGAGCGCGGCCCTGCGAACCGTAGCCGATGACGGCGACTTTCTTCGACTTGATGAGGTTGAGATCGGCATCACGATCGTAATAGACGCGCATTGTTTGTCCTTCCCTTTGCTTGTCTGGGTGCAGATTTTAAATTGTCAGACGGTCGCTGCTGCTTCCGCCAATACCTTTTCCGTGCCGTAAAGCTTGAGGAAGGCGCTGACCGCCCTCTCAGCCTGACGGCTCGTATCCTTCAAACCGGGCTCGCCGAGCAGCATGCGCACATGCAGATCGGAGACGATAAGCCCATAAAGCGTGTGATATGCCTCGTCGGCATCGGTAAAGCGCAGCAGCCCTGCCCGCTTGCCGGCATCGATGAGACCGATGGCGCGGCGGTCGATCTGCCGGCGGCCGCGCTCCAGCAGGAGCTTGCCGAGCTTGGAGCCGTCACGGTTCGACTGACCGATTGCCAGACGGTTCAACGCAAGTGAAACGTCGCCGGCCAAAACCTCCAGCAGATCACGCGCGAAAATCACGAGATGATCGTGCAGACTTATCGTATTCAGCCGCTCGCCATTGCGCTCGAAGGTGCGAACCTTGCTGGCCTGATAGGTGATCATCGCCGACAGCAGGCCATCGCGGTCGCCGAACCATTTGTAAAGACTTTCCTTGGAGCAATTGGCGGCGCGTGCAACGCCCGAGGTCGTCAGCGCCTTCTCGCCGCCATCGACGAGCAGACGCAACGCCTGTTCCAGAACGGCGTTCTGGCGCGGCGAAAACTCGCTCGACTGTCCTGCTTCGCTCAGCACGATGGTTACTCCCAAATGCGTACCGTACGGTACGGTTCGTGGCGCTTTATGCAGGACACCGACGCAGCCGTCAAGCGGAATTCGTTGCTGCACCGCGTTAAAAAGACGGAGGACACTTGTCATGGCATGCGCACAATAGATAGATCATGTCGGTCTCTATTGCTGCGAGATCGCTCGGTGAAACCCGTGGTCAATCAATCTTATAAAACGGCGCCAGCCTGGCGCGTCGGATGCATGGAAAGCGGTAAACGCTGGGCAATCACCTGGATTACCGGAATCTGCTTTGCGAGCGGACTATTTCATCTACCCGTGCCGGCGGATGCAGCGTCAAAATCCCTGGCGCGTCCCGCCGGGCACTATTGCGGCAAGCTTCTCTCGAGCGATCGGTTGGTCGATGTTGAAACGTCGCTCCAGGTCGACGCGAAGGGCCACATAGCGGGGACCTATCGTTTCAACGACGATGGCGAGACAACGGTCGGCACACTCTCGGAAATCGGAACGACACCCGGCAGAGCGCGAACACTGCGATGGTTCGACAAATATGGAATGGGCTCGCTGACGATCCGCTTCGATGCCGGCTATCATCGTTTCGAAGGTCTGTGGGGGCCGCAGGACGTCACGCCGAGCTACACATGGAATGGCGGCAGCTGCAACGCGCCGATCAGCTAACTGCCTTCGGCCCGAGACCTACTCGGCGGCAACCACGCTATTGCGCATCGCCTCGACATCCTTCAGTGGCGGCAGGCCATAAAGGCGGCTGTATTCCCGGCTGAATTGCGAAGGACTTTGATATCCGACGCGATGGCCTGCCGATCCGACATCTAGCTGCTCCACGATCATCAGCCGGCGCGCCTCATGAAGCCGAAGCTGCTTCTGATACTGCATCGGCGATAGTGCCGTAACAGTCTTGAAATGGTGATGCAGCGACGAAACGCTCATGCCGACGCGTTCGGCGAGTTCTTCGATGCGCAGCGGTTGCGTATAGTTGCCGCGGAGCCAGGCGACGGCCCGCGCCACCCGGTTGCTCTGGCTCTCCGCCATCGCGATCTGCAGCAGCCGAGGGCCATTCGGACCGGTCAGCAGGCGATAGAGGATTTCCTGCTCGATCAAAGGCGCCATGGCTGGAATATCTTCGGGCCGATCAAGCAATCGGAGCAGCCGTAGCGAGGCATCAAGCAGTTCCGGCGAAGCGGCATTGACCGCAATTCCGCGCACAGGCTCGGTCAACGCCTGACGCGGAATGCTGACGCGCGACAGGAGCTCCTTCAACAGTTCGCTGTCGAGCGCCATACCGAAACAAAGATAAGGCGTATCGCTACCGACATTGGTGACCTGCGTCGATACCGGAAGGTCGAGCGCGGTCAAAATATACTCGCCGACACCGTAATTGTAGGTCTCGGCGCCGATTGTCAGGTTCTTGCGCCCCTGAACCACGATTGCAAAACAGGGCCGATAGGCCCCATGCTGCCACACGGTCGCGGCCGACTGCCGATAGAGATTGAGATTGTCTATCGGCGTGCGATGTTCGCCGTCGCACGTGGCGAAACGTGCAATGATCGACGCGAGTTCCTGATTGGGATTGAAAGGCAGTGTCATGCGCAACCAACTGTTTTCGAGCAGATATCGATGTCTATCTAGGTAACACCGTTCGATCGCGAAAGACCTGCCGCGCATTTAGATTCGCAGGATCGTACATAAAGCTTGCAGGATCGCTCTAACACTATGGCCCAGACCTGATGCATGGTGGGGCATCGAAATTCTACTCCCAACCCATCCGAAAAGATAAGGAAATCTCCCATGCCTATCGCAAAGGGTTATGCAGCAACCGACGCGTCCAAGCCGCTCACACCATTCACTTTCGACCGTCGCGACCCGAACGCGGACGACGTCGTCATCTCCGTCAAATATTGCGGCGTCTGCCATTCCGACATTCACCAGGCCCGCAACGAATGGGGCGGCTCGAAGTATCCGATGGTGCCCGGCCATGAAGTCGCCGGCATCGTGACCGCCGTCGGTTCCGAGGTCACGAAGTTCAAGGTCGGCGACCGCGTCGGCGTCGGCTGCTTCGTCGATTCCTGCACGACCTGCGCCACACGTGACCTGGATTACGAACATTACATGCCCGGTCTCGTCCAGACCTACAACGACGTCGAAGCCGACGGCAAGACGCCGACCTTCGGCGGTTATTCCGACTCGATCGTCGTCAAGGAAGGCTATGTCCTCTCCTTTCCCGACAATATCCCGCTCGATTCGGGCGCACCG
Source organism: Rhizobium sp. BK312 (assembly GCF_014193605.1). Classification (NCBI taxonomy): domain Bacteria; kingdom Pseudomonadati; phylum Pseudomonadota; class Alphaproteobacteria; order Hyphomicrobiales; family Rhizobiaceae; genus Rhizobium; species Rhizobium sp. BK312. Next base: position 360,635 of record NZ_JACHZP010000001.1, read on the forward strand.
CTGCTCTGCGCCGGCATTACGCTCTTTTCGCCGCTGCGCCACTGGAAAGCCGGCCCGGGCAAGAAGGTCGCGATCGTGGGCATGGGTGGCCTCGGCCACATGGGCGTGAAGCTGGCCCATGCCATGGGCGCCGATGTCACGGTTCTGAGCCAGACGCTGTCGAAGAAGGAAGACGGGTTCAAGCTGGGCGCGAAGGACTACTACGCCACCACCGATGCCGAGACCTTCACGAAACTCGCCGGCACCTTCGATCTGATCATCAACACGGTCGGCACGGCGATCGACTGGAACGCCTATCTCAACCTGCTGAAATATGACGGCAGCATGGTACTGGTCGGCGTTCCCGAACATGCGGTTCCGGTGCATGCCTTCTCACTGATCCCCGGCCGTCGCAGCCTTTCCGGTTCCATGATCGGCTCGATCAAGGAAACCCAGGAAATGCTCGACTTCTGCGGCGAGCACAACATCGTAGCCGAGATCGAGAAGATCAACATCCAGGAAATCAACGAAGCCTATGAGCGTGTTCTGAAGAGCGACGTGCGCTACCGCTTCGTCATCGACATCGCTTCGCTGGCATAAGCACTGTTGCGCAGCAACTCATACGAAAAGGGCAGCCGTTACGGCTGCCCTTTTTCATTCCTCGCGCATGGTTTCCTTCTGCGTGATCAGCCGGGCGCTGTGCTGCCGACTGATATAGATCCAAAGCCAGCTCCAGGCGACGGCGATGCGCCAACGCACGCCGATCAGGAAATAGATGTGGGCAAGCCCCCAGACCCACCATGCGAGCCATCCCTTCAGCTTAATCCAGCCGAAATCGATGATCGCAGCACTTTTGCCGATCGTCGCAAGGCTGCCCTGATGGCGATAGTGGAACGGTCCGGGCGACGGTCTGCCCGCAAGCTTTGCCTTGATGACCTTGGCGACATAAGCGCCCTGCTGCTTGGCAGCCGGAGCGATCCCCGGCACGGGGCTGCCATCGTCACGCATGACGGCTGCGGTATCGCCGATGATGAAGATATCCTCCTTGCCCGGCGCCCTCAGATCCTTGTCGACAATGGCGCGGCCGGCACGATCGGCTGGAATGCCAAGCCATTTCGCCGCCGGCGACGCCTCGACACCCGCCGCCCAGACGATGGTACGGCATGGCACGAAGGTGTCGCCGATCGTCACGCCTTCAGCCGTGCATGAGGTGACCGGTCTACCAAAGCGGACGTCGACACCAAGCAGTTCCAGCTCCTTGTGCGCATAGTCGGAGAGCTCTTGCGCAAAAGCGGGCAACACCCTTGGGCCGGCCTCGACGAGGATGATCTTCGCCTTGCGGGTATCGATATTGCGGAACTCCTTCGGCAGTGTTGTCCTTGCCAGCTCGGAGATGATACCGGCGAGCTCGACACCCGTGGGACCCGCGCCAACGATGACGAAAGTCAACAGCGCCTCGCGGACAGCCGGGTCGGTTTCCATTTCCGCCTGCTCAAAGGCCAGCAAGAGGCGCCGGCGGATGGTGGTTGCATCCTCCAACGTCTTCAATCCCGGCGCCACCGGCTCCCACTCGTCATGGCCGAAATAGGCATGGGTAGCGCCGGTTGCCAGCACCAGCGTGTCGTAATGGATCTTCTGACCGTTCTTCAGGAGCACCTCATGCGCCGCGCTATCGACGCCGACAACCTCGCAGAGCAAGGTCGTCACGTCAGGTCGATCGCGGAAGAAATTGCGGATCGGCCAGGCAATCTCGGAGGTCGCAAGCAGAGTGGTTGCGACCTGATAAAGAAGTGGCTGAAAGAGGTGATGATTGCGCCGATCGATCATCGTGATGCGGACGGGAGCACCCTTCAGATCGTTGGCGAGCTGTACCCCGCCAAAGCCGCCTCCGACCACGACGACATGATGATCCTGCATGGCAACACCTCGCGACTAACTCTGCTCAAAAACGTAGGGTTGAGAAGGATATGCAGCAACCATCTTTTATGCATGGCACCTCTGCGTCCCCCTCCTCACGCTGAGAGCTACGATACTCTCGTGGATTGGGCACGCACGATGAGATTGAATACGTCGCGCACATCCGCGACGCCAAGAAACCGCGGCACGTTCGAAAGCGCAGGCGTCCAGATGCCCATACCGCCGCCACGGCGACCGAAGCCGATTTCGGTATCGGTTCCGAAATTGATCGTACCGGTCCCGTTACCATTCTGATCAAGATCCAGCGCCGGCAAGCGATCCAGTGACACGGTCAGAACCTTCGCAAACCAGCCTTCGCGCAAAATGATGATGCGTTGGTCGGTGACTGCATATTGGGTCCTCGCGCGAACGAATGCATCGACCACAAAACGACCGACGATGAGATAGAGGCCAATCAACACGAAAGGCACACCCCATAGCTTAAAAAAGATTGGCGCGTTGCCTTGGCGTATGACCGTGACTTCCCAGAGGGCCGTAAAGCCACCCCACATCAGTGAAAAGGGGACAAGCAGCAGATCTTTTTTGCTGGCCATGAAGCCTTGCTTCGGTCTGCCCTGCCATAACAGTTTTTCACCGGGTAGGAAGTAGGTTTGAATATCGGTGTTGCGCATGGCAGATTGCCCTTGTGGCGATAATCACAGCACGCATTTTACAACTTAAAGGCCGGACTTCGCCATAGGAGCTTGCCGAGGTGATATGCAGAAATAACACGCGACCGCCCCGGTTCAGTGTGCATACCCGACAGGAACGGAGGCGCCGCTTTTAAGTTCCTCCATCGAGATCGACGCCGAGACGTCGAAGAGCTCGATCTTGCGCACGAGCTGCTTGTAGATGACGTCGTAATGCTCGACACGCGGCAACACGATCTTGAGGATATAATCATAATTCCCGGTAAGCCGATGCGCCTCAACGATCTCAGGGATATCTCCGATGACTTTGCGGAAGGATTCGATCCACTCGTCGGCATGATGCGCCGTCTTGATCATCGCATAGACCGTGGTCGGCACTCCCATCTTCTCGCGATCGAGCACGACGATACGCCGGGCGATATGCCCGCTTTCCTCAAGCCGCTGTATGCGGCGCGAGCAGGCCGACACCGACAGGGCAACGCGATCGGCAAGTTCGGTGACGGAGATGCCGGCATCCGCCTGCAGAAATTCAAGAATCTTTCGGTCACGTTCATCAAGCATGTACGGCAACTCCTCATATATACGCCAATATTTTGCACATAAATCGAAAAATGCGCAAACATTTGCAGATAGATCCTGATAAGCTTCAAAAAACGCAAACATGCGGCGGGTGAAACGCCGCACTATTCCTCCATTCAAAATCCACGAGCGGAGAACAGCATTATGCGCACCATTGGCCTGATCGGCGGCATGAGTTTCGAGAGTTCGGCAGTCTACTATCGCCTGATCAACGAAATGGTCCGCGAGCGCCTCGACGGCCTCTCCTCTGCGGAGCTGGTCATGTACTCCGTCAACTTCGAGGAAATCGTCGCGCTACAGAAGGCCGGGCGCTGGAACGATGCCGCCGAGCGCCTCGGCGATGCGGCGGAAGGCCTGCAAAAGGCCGGGGCCGAATGCGTGCTCATCTGCACTAACACCATGCACCTGATCGCACCTCAGGTTGCCACACGCGTTTCAGCTCCGCTCATCCATATCATCGATGAGACCGCTGCGGCCTTGAAGGCCGCCGGCAGGGTCAAGCCACTGCTGCTCGCCACACGCTACACGATGGAACACGGATTCTATGCCGAGCGTATGGCTGAAAACGGCGTCTCCATCATGGTGCCCGGTTCCGAGGATCGCACCGTTACGCATGATATCATCTTCAACGAACTCTGCGCCGGCATCATCAAGGACGAGTCGCGCCGGAAGCTGAACGGCATCATCGAGCGCGCCAAGGCGGAAGGTGCCGACAGCGTCATTCTCGGCTGCACCGAGATCTGCCTCATCCTCGATCCGAAGGCACTGATCCTGCCAGGCTTCGACACGACGACGATCCATGCCGAGGCGGCCGTCGACTTCGCGCTTGCGAATGAAAAGAGCAGCAAAAGCTGCGCTGCCTGACCTCGATCAATTTACTTGACTGAGTCCAATAAATAACCAACATCGTCTCCATACCTGAGGAGACGATGTCATGCCCGCCGCTGCCGATTTCACGACCATCGATGCCGTCCGTAACTTCAATCGCTTCTATACGAATTTCCTCGGCGTCCTGAACAAGGCCTATCTCGACAGCCCCTATACGCTCACGGATGTGCGCGTGCTGTTCGAAGTCGGCTTCCGCGGTGGCGTCGCAGCTTCCGCGCTGACACGCGAGCTGCATCTCGACCCCGCCTATCTCAGCCGTATCGTCAAGCGCTTTCGCGAGGACGGGCTGGTCGAAACGACACCGGATGCGAACGATGCGCGCAGCCAGGTCATAAAAGTCACCGACAAGGGACAGGCGCAGTTCGAGGAGTTCGTCCGCCGCTCACGCGCGCAGATCGCCGGATATTTCGAAAAACTCGCGCCCGGCGAACCCGAGCGTGTCGTTGCAGCGATGCAGACGATACAGGAGGTACTCGGCCCCGATCGAACCGAAGCGCCCCCCGCGCTCATTCGCAATCATCGACCCGGTGACATCGGCTGGATCGTACAAAGCCAGGCGCGCTTTTACACCGAAGAATTCGGCTGGGACGATCGCTTCGAAGGATTGGTAGCCGAAGTCGCCGGCAAATTCCTGTCTAATTTCAACCCGCAAAAAGATCGGTGCTGGATTGCCGAGCGAGGCGGCCTCAATGTCGGCTCCGCCATGATCGCCGATGGCGGCGACGGCGTCGCGAAGCTTCGGCTGCTCTATGTGGATAAGACGGCGCGCGGCCTCGGCCTCGGTAAGATGCTGGTCGACGAATGCATCCGTTTTTCGCGCGATGCCGGCTACGGAACACTCTCGCTCTGGACCAATGACATTCTCGACACTGCACGCGCCATCTACATCAAGGCGGGCTTCAAGCTCGCCGCAGAGGAGAAGCACCGCATGTTCGGCCCGGAACTGAACGGTCAGACATGGGAACTCGATCTCTGAACGCAGGCGGCTGACTGCGTGAATGGACACCCTCTGGTTTTGCCCATATCCTCAATGCTTCCCTGATTTGCAATGAGATACCAACGATGGCCGAAAGTGGCGAAATCCGGATAGAACCCATATCAACCGAGCATATCGAAGGTTTTCACAGGGCGCTCGACACGGTCGCGCGTGAGCGAGAATATCTGTCGCTGCTCGAAGCCTTTCCGCTGGAAGAAACACGCATTTTCGTGCTCGGCATGATCGAAAAAGGCAATCCGCAGTTCGTCGCCCTAGACGATGGGAAAGTTATCGGCTGGTGCGACATCAGCCGTCATGGCTTTCCTTCCCATGCCCACGCCGGCAAGCTCGGCATGGGCATCGTCTCCGCCTATCGCGGCCGGGGATTGGGACGTCGATTGATAGAGACGACGCTGCATGCCGCGCGGGATGCAGGAATAGAACGCGTCGAACTCAGTGTGCATGCCGACAATGACAGAGCCATCGCGCTCTACGAAAAAGTCGGCTTCGTCCGCGAGGGCCTCGCTCGCAATTCCGTACGCATCGACGGCCGCTATAAGGACGCGATCCACATGGCGTTTTTCCACGAGTAGCGGGGCCGGTCGCAATCAATATTCTTCCGATTCTTGCTGCGATGCAAAAATTCACTTGATTTGGAAACGATCATTTCCTAAAAGAATGACATGACGACAGACACTCTCGACATCGCACCGAAGCTTCGTGGACGTCCGCGTGAATTCGACATGGATTCCGCGCTGGACGAAGCGCTGCGCGTTTTTTCCGAGCGCGGCTATTATGCCGCCTCGATCAGCGAATTGACCGAGGCCATGGGTCTGACCGCAGGAAGCGTCTACAAGGCTTTCGGCGACAAGCGCGGGATCTTCCTCGCCGCGTTCAGCCGGTATCGCCAGGTCCGCCAGCAACTCATCGACGAGACGCTTGCGGAAGCTCCGAATGCTCATGAAAAACTTCGTGCCTTGGTGACGTTCTTCGCGGAAGCCTCATGCGGGGAGATCGGCCGCCGCGGCTGCCTTGTCGTCGGAAGCGCAACCGAACTTGCGCTTTTCGACGAAGAAGTCGCCGGTCGCGTCGGCGTCGCCTTCGATTTCGACGAAAGGCGTATCCTCAATTTGATCCATCTCGGACAGGAGGATGGCTCCATATCGAAGCATGTCGATCCGGAAAGCACCGCCTGCACGCTGCTAGCCCTGACGAAGGGCATGCGCGTGATCGGCAAGACTGGCCGCAAGACCGAACATATGCTCGCCGTCGCCGAGACGGCCATGAAACTGCTGAACTGATTTTCACTGAAATTTCGGGGAACGTAACCCCCGCTCCTATTGAGGACGAGACATGCCCGCAACTGCCGCCGCCAGACGGGAGAGCACGCCGCTCCCGGAAAAGACCATTTCGCCGCTTCTCACATTCATGTCCGCCGCCGCCTGCGGGCTGGTGGCCGCCAATCTCTACTATGGCCAGCCGCTTGCCGGCCCCATCAGCCAGTCACTCGGCTTCAGCCCGGCGGCGACCGGCCTCATCGTCACGCTGACGCAGATCGGCTACGGCCTCGGCCTCCTGCTGATCGTCCCACTCGGCGATCTTCTCGAGAACCGGAAACTGGTCCTGACGCTGGTGGCGCTTGCCGCCGTCGCGCTTGTCGGCGCAGCCTTCGCATGGTCGCCGTCACTGTTCCTGCTCGCCTCGCTCTGCATTGGCCTTGCATCCGTTGCTGTGCAGGTCCTTGTCCCCTTCGCCGCCCATATGGCGCCGGACGCCAGCCGCGGCGCTGTCGTCGGCAACGTCATGAGCGGCCTGCTCGTCGGCATCATGCTCGCTCGCCCGGCTGCGAGCTTCCTGTCCGAGCTTCTCTCCTGGCACGCGGTCTACATCATCTCAGCCGGCGTCATGATCGGGCTGATCGTCATCCTGCGCCTCGTTCTACCGACTCGCGTGCCCCATACGAAACTGCATTATGGGCAGCTGCTGTCCTCCATGGGCCACCTCGCGCTCCGCACGCCGGTCCTGCAGCGACGTGCGCTCTATCAGGCCTGCATGTTCGGCGCCTTCAGCCTCTTCTGGACGACGACGCCGCTGCTGCTGGCAAGCCCTGCCTTCGGCCTGACGCAAAATGGCATCGCCCTCTTCGCACTTGCCGGAGCCGCGGGCGCCATCGCCTCACCGATTGCCGGACGCGTCGCTGATCGCGGCTGGACGAAGCTTGCGACAGCCTTCGCCCTGGTGCTCGCCATTATCGCCTTCCTGATCGGCCATTTTTCCGGCAGCGGTTCATTGCTGGCGCTGATCACGCTCACACTGTCAGGCATCATGCTCGACTTCGGCGTTCAGACGAATCTGGTACTCGGTCAACGCGCCATCTTTGCGCTCAGCGCCGAGCATCGCAGCCGTCTCAACGGCCTCTATATGGCGACCTTCTTCGCCGGCGGCGCCCTTGGCTCGGCGCTTGGCGGCTGGGCCTATGCCACCGGCGGCTGGAATATGGCCTCCTGGATCGGCGTCGCCTTCCCGGTTATCGCGCTGCTTGCCTATCTGACCGAGCGCAAGAACTGATCAAGACGGCTGCGGCACCGCCAGCCGCAGCCAGTCACATTCCCGCAAGCCTGCGCCATGAAACGGATCGACCAGGGTGCCGGAGACAATGCCGGCCAGGATCTGCGGTGCCGGCGGTACTTTGGCGATGGTTGCGACCAGTCGGTCGCGGATCCAGGCCAGTGCCGCAGAGTCCGATTGGTAGAAGGGCGTGAAGGCCGCTGAGAGCAGCTGAAACAACCGCACATGCATTCGCCGTGCCTTGGCATAGGCAGCAAGAGCGGCATCGATCGTTTCATGTCCCGCCAAAGCGTGCGCGAGCGCGGCCACATCGAGCAACGCCATGTTGGCGCCCTGCCCGAGCTGCGGACTGGTGGAATGGGCGGCATCGCCGACGAAAACAGTCCGCCCACTATAGGGCGTCATCACCGTGCGATGGGCATAACGCGCCAGCGTCAACTGGTCCCAGTCTGTAATCTGCTCCAGCAAAGGCTCGCATTCAGGCCAGTAGCCGCGGATTGCCTGCTTCCAGCGCTCAAGCCCACGCCTGCGCACCTCGTCGGCGTCCGCCACCTTCAAGCTCCAAAACAAAGCGGCCTGCTTCGGCAAATCCGGCCTTCTGCTGCCGATCGGCAATACACCGATCATCACGCTCGCCTTGTCATAGCGTTGCGTCAGCGCTGCCTGATCCACCAGCCCATCCGGACAATCGAGCGTCGCCCAAAAGGCGCCGTAGACGAGATTTCGTGCGCGCGGCGCAACGGGCGATGCCGTCACCAGTTCCGAGCGCGCGCCGCTGGCGTCGATGACGAGATCATAAGGTCCGAGGCGCTCGCCACCTTCGACAGAGAGATAGCTTTCACCGCCCTCCTCCGCCACACCGATAGCACGCTGGCCGGTATGGATCGGATGTTGCCGCGCGGAGACTTCGTCGTAAAGCGTATCGAACAGGGCCGCACGATGAACGCCAAGCCCATAGCGCCCGCCCGCCAACGCATTGTAGCGCACATCGAGGACGATGCGGCCGCGGGTGGTTTCCGTGCCGAACAATCGATCGATGCGGTTGCCGGCGGCGTGGGTGGCGGGACCAAGCCCGAGCGATTCCAGCACGGTCAATCCAGTCGGCTGCAGCATCAGCGCCGAGCCGACGGGAGCCGGGCTATCGAACCGTTCGATGATATCGGTCGTATGGCCGGCGCGAGTGAGAAAGAGAGAGGCGGCAAGACCGGCAGGCCCGGCGCCGACGATAGCGATCTTCAAGGGCTTCACTGTGACGGCTCAGTCCGGCGATTGATCGAAACGGGCTCTTGCGGCCTTGACGGCCTCATGATTGGCCTCCGCCCAATTCAGAAGCAGCGCCAGTGGCTCGTAAAGCGAATGGCCGAGAGCCGTCATGCGATATTCGACGCTTGGCGGCTTGGTGGGAAAGACCTCGCGATCGACATAGCCGTCGCGCTGGAGGTCGCGCAGCGTTTGTGTTAGCATGCGTTGGGAGATATCGGGCACAAGACGGCGCAACTCGCCGAAACGGTATGGCCGTTTGGCCAGTGTTTCCAGCAACAGCACGGACCATTTTCCGCCGATCTGCGAGATCAGATCCCGCACCGGACAGTTACTAAAATCGAGATTGCTGAGATCGACGTCGCGTAACGGCGGATTTATGCTGTCACGCAGATTGACGACGGCGCTAGCTGCCATGCCGGTTCCCTTTTGGTAACTTGGAGCCGAAAAACTGCCTCCTTTACACTGCGAAGTCAATTCCTATTCTAGTGCTAGTCTCTTTTTGAGAGCAACAAGGCCTCTGCGAATGTGCGGCGGTCCAACAAGGGAAAACACATGAGCAGCACTCTTCTCGTCACCGGCGCCGCCGGCAAGCTTGGCCAGCGCGTCATCCATCACCTTCTGGAGACATACAAGGTCGCACCCGGCCGCATCATTGCGGCCACGCGCAGCCCGGAGAAGCTTGCCGACCTCACCGCCAAGGGCGTCGTCACCCGCAAGGCCGATTTCGACGACTCCGACGCCCTGCCGGCCGCTTTCGCCGGCGTCGACCGGCTGCTGATCATTAGCACCGATGCGCTCGCCGTACCCGGCCTGCGCCTGAAGCAGCAGACGGCTGCGGTCGAAGCCGCGAAGAAGGCTGGTGTGAAGCACATTCTCTACACCTCCATGCCCGCTCCGGAAGATTCGCTCGTCAGCTTCGCGCCCGACCACCTCGGCACGGAAAACGCCATCAAGGCCAGCGGCATCGGCTATACGATCCTGCGCGACGCCTGGTATTTCGATAACTACCTCATGGGCCTGCCACACAGCCTCGAAGTCGGCAAATGGTACACCGCCACCGGCAACGGCCGCGTCAGCAATATCAGCCGCAACGATTGCGCACTCGCCATCGCCGCCGCCCTGGCTTCCGACGCGACGGAAAGCGCCATCTATACGCTGACGGGCTCCACCGCCCTGACGATCGAAGATGTGGCCAGCGTCGTCAGCAGGATCACCGGCCGTCCGCTTGAGGTCGTTCAGGTCAACGACGAACAGTTCGCCGCTGGCCTCGCAGGCGCCGGCCTGCCGCCCTTCGTGGTCGACATGCTCGTCTCCGCCGACGCCAACACCCGCGCCGGCAAATTCGACATCCTGACGAACGACTTCAACAAGCTGACCGGCAAGGAGCCGCAAACGCTGCGCAGCTTCTTCGAGGAACACAAGGCCGCATTGGCTGGCTGAGTTTTGGAAGGGGTCAGGTGAGGCTTCGTTTGCCGCACCCTTGTACCAGGCCCCTTACCCCGACCCTCTCCCCGCAAGCGGGGAGAAGGCTAGGATGAGGGGCTAGGCACTATGGCGCATCAAAGACGCCCTCGCCTGACCAACTCCAAACCAGTCCCTCAAGCCACCTGTCCGCAAGCCCGGCGGAAACGCCGCACCGTTTCGGCCATGCCGTACTCCAGCGCATCCGCGGTCAACCCATGGCCAATCGAGGTCTCCGCGAGCTTCGGGATACGCTTCAGCAGCGCCGGCAGGTTGGCGACCGTCAGGTCGTGACCCGCATTGACATCGAGACCATTGGCGAAAGCGGCGTCGGCGGTCTTGCCGAGCGCTTCGAGGATGACAGCGGCCTTCTGCGGATCATCGTAGCAGCCGCCATAGGGGCCGGTGTAAAGTTCGATGCGGTCAGCACCGACCTCCTTGGCAATCTTCACCGCCTCAGCATCGCCATCACCATCGGCAAACAGAGAGACGCGGCAGCCGATCGTCTTGTACTTGGCGACGACATCGACCAGCAGATCGCGATTCTTGCGGAAATCCCAGCCGTGATCCGATGTCGCCTGCGAGGGATCGTCAGGCACCAGCGTCACCTGCTCGGGCTCGGCCGAAGCACAGAGATCGAAGAATTCGTCACTCGGATAACCCTCGATATTGAACTCCGCCTCCGGAAACTCGTCATCGATCAGCGCGCGGATGTCTGGCAGATCGGAAAAGCGGACATGCCGCTGATCGGGACGTGGATGAACCGTCAACCCGCTGGCGCCGGCCGCCAGCGCGATACGTCCCAAGCCCGTGACGCTCGGCCAGGGAAGATCACGCCGGTTGCGCAGCATCGCGATGGCGTTGAGGTTCACGGAAAGCTTGGCGGGCATGATCGAAATCCCTGATTTTCAAAGCGGATGGTAGTGTCGTTTTATGCCATTATGGTCAACAAAACCAACGAGATTCCGACATCGTTCCATGCAAAACTTTGATGAGCACGACAAAGCAGCATCACCATGCAGTGACGCATCGGCAGCAACGTCCTCCTGCAGATATTTGTTACCGCAAACGCTGCCCTATCGGACGATCGTCAGCGTCTCCGCAGCGCGGGTGATGGCCGTATAGAGCCAGCGCTCGCGTGTATCGCGAAACGCCCAGCTCTCGTCGAAGAGCACCACATTGTTCCACTGCGAACCCTGGGCCTTATGCACCGTCAGCGCATAGCCGTAATCGAATTCGTCGTAGCGCTTGCGGGTCGACCACGGAATCTCGCCCTCGACATCCTCGAAGGCCTGTTTCAGCAGCTTGATCTTCGCCGCACCGCGATCCATGTCGTCGTCTTCCGGACGCACCAGAAGATTGATGCCCGGCTTCGTCGTTTCCCGGGAGGACGTCATGACCTGCCAGAGCGAGCCGTTGAGTAGCCCCTTGGCGGGATCGTTGCGCAGGCAGACCAGCTTGTCGCCGGATTGCGGGTAGTCGGCCGTAAATCCTTTCAGCTCGCGCAGGCGCTGATTGTAACGCCGACGCGTCCTGTTGGTGCCGACTAGCACCTGATCGGCCTCCAGCACCAGCGGCTGCGTGACCTCGTTCTTCGAGATCACCTGCGCGGTGCCATAGTCGCCATGCATGATTTCCTTGCCCTCACGCACCTGCATGGCGAGCTGGATGATCGGATTGTCGCGCGCCTGACGATGAATATCCGTTAGCAGATAATCCGGTTCTTCGTTCGTGAAGAACCCGCCGCCGGAAACGGGCGGCAGCTGTCCGGGATCGCCAAGCACGAGAATGGGCGTGCCGAAACTCATCAGATCCTTGCCGAGCGCTTCGTCCACCATCGAGCATTCGTCGACAATGATCAGCGCAGCCTTGGCGACCGGGCTCTGGCGGTTGATGGTGAACATCGGGGCGATCGATGTCTTACCCGTCTCCTCGTCCTCTACGGCCTCTTCACCGCGCGGCCGGTAGATCAAGGAATGGATGGTCTTGGCATTGGAGGCGCCGCGCGAGCGCAGCACCTGCGCCGCCTTGCCAGTAAAGGCCGCAAACAGCACGTCGCCATCCACATGCTCGGCGAAATGCCGCGCAAGCGTCGTCTTGCCCGTGCCGGCATAACCGAACAGACGGAACAACGGCGAGCGCCCCTCTTTCAGCCAGTTTGCGACGGCCTTGAGCGCTTCATCTTGTTGCGGCGCGAATTGCATGGTTCGACTTGGCAGGATTCGGTTGATGGAAGCAAGCGGTAAAAAGCCGTCGCCGCTACGAGGCGCTCATGTCGTATATTGAGGATCGCTTTCCAACACGATCGGCTTTCCATGCGGCGTTGCCTCCGCCGCACGTTGCCAGCTTTGCTGCAAAGCCAGGATCGCATCGGCATCCGCGATACCCTTCGACACGAGCAAGCCAGACAGCGCTGCCACCCAGCAATCGAAATAGTCGCTGCCGTCGACCGCGCGGCCCGGCTTGTGCAACTCGCCAGACAGGCGCTCCGCCCATTCGCTCCAGGAAAACAGACCTGTCTCGTGCAGATGCACGGTCATGGCGAAAACCTCTGCCGCCCAGGGTTCTGGAAAGACCGGCTCACCATCGGCAGACTTTGGCAATCCAGGCGATTGCGCCAGAGGCGATGGAACCTCACACGCGCTCAAGATAGCTCTCCCAGGCATCGATCGAGACGGTCAACGAGGGATCAGCGCCCTCACCCCAGATCTCCGCACCGTCGAAGACCACCGTATACACCCATTGCGGATTTTCGCCCCGGCCATGGGCATTGTCGTCGGGAAAGACGAAAGAACCCTGCACGGCCTCCACGACACCGATTTTGGCGCGGGCGTAGCGCGGCAATCTGGTGTGGCCAGTCGGATTGAAATTCTTGGTGCGGACGTGATCGCCGACGGCAAAGAGCGGTGCAGTATCGACCGGCCGGTCGCAAGGGCCGCCCTTGGCCAGCACACCGTCGACCATATCCGCCTTCAAAATCCGCTTCGGCACTCTGCCCTGTTCGAGGGAATGACCGGTGCGCAACTCCTCCGCCGTGGCAAAACCATGCCGCTCCAACAGCATATCGACTGCGCGGGTCCAGATCTCGTAGTAGCTGGCACCCAGATAGTCGGCCGGCGGAATGTTTTCGCGCGCATGCCGGCTCTCGTCGATCGTCCAGGCCCCAAACGCACCGCAGGAGAGCGTGATGCCGAGCGCGCGCTTTTCCCATTCCGCATGGAAATAGGGCTCGTTTGGCTCCGGCGCGACCGGGCCGAAGCCCATCTGGCCGCCAAGATCGTGCGGCCCGTTCACAGCCCTGCCTCCGGCATTCTGACGACCGCCGTGCCGATCATCGCGTCGCGGCTGACGAGATCCGCCAGCGCAGCCTCGTCCATGCCTTCGGAACCGGCCGGTCGCTCAGGGATCACCAGATAGCGAAGTTCCGCCGTCGAATCCCATACCCGGATTTTCGTTTCCTGCGGCAACGTCAGGCCGAATTCGGCGAGCACGCCGCGCGGGTCGATCACCGCACGCGAACGATAGGCTGGCGCCTTATACCAGACCGGCGGCAGCCCGAGCACGGCCCAGGGATAGCAGGAGCAGAGTGTGCAGACGATCAGGTTATGCGTTTCCGGCGTATTGAACACCGCACGCATATGCTCGCCTTGACGACCTGTAAAACCGAGACTTGCGATCGCCGCTGTCGCGTCGCGCCGTAGCCAGTCGGTGAAATCAGGATCGCTCCAGGCTTTCGCCACCACATGCGCGCCATTGCGCGGCCCGACCTTTGTCTCATATGTCTCGACGATGCGGTCGATCGCGACCGGATCGATCAACCCCTTTTCCGTCAGCAGCGTCTCGAGCGCCTTCACGCGCGCCTGCATATCCGAATAGTGGTTGTCATGGTGATGGTGATGGTGATGATCGTCGTCATCATGCGAGTGGTCGTGGGACATGGCCGTCTCCTGTCTCTTCGCGCCTACTTTAGCATCGGCCAGAGACTGAGCACCAGCAGAACGGCCATGGTTATATTGAACCATTTCAGCCGGACGGGATCGGAGAGCCAATCGCGCAAGACGGAGCCAAAGCCGGCCCAGGTCGATACGCTGGGGACGTTCACAGCGGCAAACGCGAACCCGACGAGAAGGACAGTGAAGAGATAGAGCTGCTCATTTGTGTAAGTGGCCATGGCGGTGACGGCCATCACCCACGCCTTGGGGTTGACCCATTGAAACGCAGCAGCGCTGATGAAACTCATCGGCTTTGCATCGCTTTCCGCCTCGCTCAGGCTGCGCGAAGTGCCGATCTTCCAGGCAATCCAGACAAGGTAAGCTCCGCCGGCGAATTTAAGCGCGGTATAGAGCGCCGGCACCGTGTGCAGCAGCGCGCCCAACCCCAACCCCACGGCAATCAGCAGCACAAAAAAGCCGACGCCGATGCCGAGCATGTGTGGAATGGTGCGACGGAAACCGAAGTTCACACCTGAGGTAAACAACATCATGTTGTTCGGTCCGGGCGTGATTGAGGTTGTAAATGCGAAAAGTAGAAGAGCCAGAAATGTATCCAGCGCCATGATGCCTCCCGGGACACCGTATCGCGACAAGGCGGCATCCGAAATTCGTCTTCATGCGCGTGGAATATGACAGCGCATCTTAATCCGACATTAGTTTGCCAGCCATACGAAAGCCATAGGGTGATTGTCACGGTGACATGACGGATGTCGATTGAAATCCGGTTGAATGCTCCTATCCTTCGGTTTTCTGCAGTGAGGAATGACCATGCGCGAGCCCATCCCAACCGTCACCCTTCCTTCCGGCATCCAGGTTCCGGCGCTTGGCCAAGGAACGTGGAATATGGGCGAGAATAGCGCAAGCGCCAGGGATGAGATCGCCAGCCTCAAGACCGGCCTCGATCTCGGCATGACACTGATCGATACGGCTGAGATGTACGCAGACGGCGGCTCGGAGGAAATCGTCGGCAAGGCGATCGAAGGCCGTCGCGACGAGGTCTTTCTTGTCAGCAAGGTCTATCCCGCCAATGCCAGCCGCAAAGGCGCGGTCGAAGCCTGCGAACGCAGCCTGAAGCGCCTGAATACCGATCGCCTTGATCTCTATCTACTGCATTGGCGCGGCAACTACCCGCTTGAAGAGACAGTGGAAGCTTTCGAAGGCCTGAAGGCTGCGGGCAAGATCGAGGCCTGGGGCGTTTCGAATTTCGATGTCGACGATATGGATGAGCTGCTTTCCGTGCCGAACGGCGGCAATGTCGCGGCCAATCAGGTGCTCTACAATCTCTCCCGGCGCGGCATCGAATACGACCTTTTGCCCTGGTGCCAGGAACGCAGCATTCCGATCATGGCTTATTCACCGATCGAGCAAGGCCGCCTGCTCCATCATCCCGAGCTGATTCGCGTCGCCAAGACCTATCAGGCGACCCCGGCCCAGATCGCGCTTGCCTTTCTGCTGGAGCGCGACGGCGTCATATCGATCCCGAAATCCTCGAACGCACAGCGCATCGAGGAAAATCGTGACTCTGTCGATATCGATATTACAGATGAGGATTGGGCCGTGCTCGATGCCGCCTTCCCGCCGCCGTCGCGAAAGAAGTCCCTGGACATGCTGTAGGTTCAGGCGGCCGCCTTCTGCTGCGCGACGATCAGCTCGATCGCCCGGAAGACGTCGATTTCGCGCCAGTCAGCTGGATCGCGATAGGTCGGATAGAGCGAAAAGGCGGCGGCGGCGATCTGATCGACCGTCCGCCGCTTCGTCCGGCGTCCGGCGAGCGCTGCCTTGGTGTAAACGCCGAAATGATCCTCGGTCACGCCCCAGCCGGCATAGAAGGGCGCGGCATAGCAGCGAACCGGAATGCCGCGCAGAAGCGCATCGAAGCCAAACTGGCTGGAAACCGTCCAGACCTCGTCCACGACGTCAAGGATCGACGCCACGGATACCTCGTCATCGACTAGGATTGCATCACCTTTCGAGGCGTCACGCGTGAGATACCCCTTGCGAAGGCCGGCCATGACATCCGGATGGGTGCGGATCAGGCATTGCGCGCCACTCGCCAATCCGTCGGCAAGCATTTTTTCGAATGAGGCCTTTGACCCGAGTGCTCTGCCAACGGAAACATCACCAACGACTTGGTCAACCAGGAGAATGCGGCGCTTGTTCGTCCGCTCGATGTTGGGCGGTCGATGAGGAAGATGGTTGTACTTGGATAGCTTGTTGAGGACAATCTGATCGCGGATAGCACGACCAAGCTCTCCTGCCTCTCCAGCACCTTCAATAAGGCGCTCAAGCCTTGACGGTCGCCCGGCATCGACTGGCAAGCCGAGGTCGTCGATGACGATGGAGAGCGGAACGGCGCCAGATTTGCCAAGCGCCATGGACCGCAGGAAGCCGTCTTCCAGATTCCAGTGCCGCAATCCGCGGAACCGCGCAATTCGAGCCCCCGCTTTTGCCGGCGCGCGACCGCCCCAAGAAACGATGCCGCCTATACCGGGCGACAACGCCGAGGCAAGCCTACGCGAACCGAAATAATGTCCGAGCCAGGGAAAGTCGACGCGCACGAAAAACGCGGCGCCGAGAGGCATATCCGCCGGCGGATGCCACGGCTTTTCGCCGATATCAGGCAAAGTCTCGCCGGTAACGACTGCCACCTTCTACCCCCGCTGCAAATAGAGCCGACAATCCGGACCGGGCATCGCAGAAATTAAGCGACGCCCGCGAACCGGTCAACGATACAGGCTCTTACATTCCCTGCGAGCCGCGATTCATCGCGGCGATGCCGGTGCGGCAGACTTCGATGAGGCCGAGTGGCTTGATGATGGCGATGAACTGGTCGATCTTCGAGGACTTGCCGGTGATCTCGAGAATGAAGTGCTCGATGGTCGCATCCACCACCTTGGCGTGGAATGCGTCGGCGAGCCGCAGCGTTTCGGCGCGCATTTCGCCGCTTCCGGTCACCTTCAGCAGCGCCACTTCGCGCTCGATCGGCCGTTCCTGGCCGAGTTCGCGGGCGCGTACCGTCAGATCGACGACGCGGTGTACGGGAACGATGCGCTCGAGCTGCGCCTTGATCTGCTCCAGCACCTGCGGCGTGCCGCGCGTGACGACGGTGATGCGCGACAGATGCGCCTGATGCTCCGTCTCCGAAACCGTGAGGCTTTCGATGTTGTAACCGCGGCCGGAGAACAGGCCGATGACGCGGGCAAGAACGCCGGGCTCGTTGTCGACAAGCACCGAAAGCGTGTGGCTCTCGGCCGCCGCGGTTTCGGGCGAAATGAAGTAGGCGGAGCCCGTGGGTTGAAGGTGTGCGTTCATGATCCTTGTTCCGTTTCCTCGGTTCTTGTTCGGTATGCCAGCGAGATCGGCCGGGCGCAGCTTGTGCCGCGCCCGGCTATCGATCAAACCAGCTGGCGACCCTTGGCATCGATCGCGTTGGCGACAGCCTCATCGGTCGCCTCGTCCGGGAGCAGCATCTCATTATGTGCCTTACCCGAGGGGATCATCGGGAAGCAGTTGGCGAGATTGGCAACACGGCAATCGAAGATGACCGGCTTATTGACGTCGATCATTTCCTGGATGGCCGCATCGAGGTCACCCGGCTTTTCGCAGCGCAGGCCGACGGCGCCATAGGCTTCCGCAAGCTTGACAAAATCGGGCATCGCTTCCGTGTAGGAGTTCGACAAGCGATTGCCGTGCAGCAACTGCTGCCACTGGCGAACCATGCCCATGTACTGGTTGTTGAGGATGAAGATCTTGATCGGCGCATTGTGCTGGATCGCGGCCGACATTTCCTGAATGCACATTTGGATCGAGGCATCGCCGGCAATGTCGATAACCAGGCTCTCCGGATGAGCGATCTGAACGCCGAGCGCAGCCGGCAGGCCGTAGCCCATGGTTCCGAGACCGCCCGAGGTCATCCAGCGGTTCGGCTGTTCGAAGCCGTAGAACTGCGCCGCCCACATCTGGTGTTGACCGACTTCGGTCGTGATGTAGGTATCGCGATGCTTGGTCAGCTCATAAAGGCGCTGGATCGCATATTGCGGCATGATGACGTCGTCACTCGGCTTGTAGGCGAACGAGTTGCGCGCACGCCAGCGCGCAACATCGGCCCACCAGTCGCCGAGGCGGTCCGCTGCAGGCTTTTGCGGCAGGGCGCGCCACAGGCGAACCATGTCTTCCAGAACATTGCCGACATCACCGAGAATGCCGATATCGACGTGTACGTTCTTGTTGATCGAGGATGGATCGATATCGATATGGATCTTCTTCGAATTCGGCGAGAAGGCGTTCAGGCGGCCGGTAATGCGGTCGTCGAAGCGCGCGCCGATGCAGACCATGACGTCGCAATCATGCATCGCCATATTGGCTTCGTAGGAACCGTGCATGCCAAGCATGCCGAGCCAGCTCTTGCCCGATGCCGGGTAGGCGCCGAGGCCCATCAGCGTCGATGTGATCGGGAAATTTGTCAGCTCGATCAGCTCGCGCAGCAGCTTGGAAGCTTCTGGACCGGAGTTGACGACGCCGCCGCCGGAATAGATGACCGGACGACGGGCATTCTTCATCAGCTCGATCGCCTGGTGAATCTTGTTGAGATCACCCTGGGTTTTCGGCTGATAACTCTTCTGGACATCATGGGCTTCCGGCGGCGTATAGGTGCCGGTCGCAAACTGGATGTCCTTCGGAATGTCGACAACAACGGGGCCCGGACGGCCTGACTGCGCGATGCGGAAGGCTTCGTGGATGACGGCGGCCAGTTCGTTGACATCCTTGACCAGCCAGTTGTGCTTGGTGCAGGGACGCGTGATCCCGACCGTATCGCATTCCTGGAACGCATCGGAGCCGATCAACGTGGTCGGAACCTGACCACTGAGGCAGACGAGCGGAATCGAATCCATCAAGGCGTCCTGCAGCGGCGTGACCGCATTGGTCGCGCCGGGACCGGAGGTGACCAGCATGACGCCGACCTTGCCGGTGGAGCGGGCATAGCCTTCGGCCGCATGGCCGGCGCCCTGCTCATGGCGGACGAGAATGTGCTTGATGTCGCCCTGCTGGAAGATCTCGTCATAGATCGGAAGCACAGCGCCGCCCGGATAACCGAAGATGTGTTCGACGCCGTTGTCCTTGAGCGCCTGCAACACGATCTCCGCGCCTGTCATTCGATTGCCGCTCGCCTGATTATCTGTGCCGGTCATACGTTTGTTCCGCTGTCTGCTGGAGGTTTGGAAAGATGAAATCTCGATTTCGGGCATAAAAAAAGGCCCCTTCGGGAGCCTGTCATCTAGCGCATGGGTGGCTATCGCCGGATGGTTACACCATCCTGCCCATGCGCCTTCCCACCACGATAAGAACGATCGAGTTTTTCATGGGCCGAAGTGATAGACAGAAAATTTCGAAGCGTCAACGCGTGAAGCAATAAAAAATCGCGGCTGCATCATAACCCCATAAAAAGAGCGGATGGCAGACAGGGTTTTATTAAGCCCACGTCTCTATGCTCCGACATCTAAAATTGGGGTAATTGTTTGCTGAATAACGATCTGCAGACATCAGGCAGCGCGGGAGATCTTGATCGCCGCGACAAGTTGAAACCGGGAAATCGCTTTCTCGGTCGCGTCGTCGCGTGCAACGGTTCCAGAGCGACGATCGCCGCTGTGGCCGAGGCCGGCGGCACGGACTTGACCGAACTCTGGTCGGTCGGCCGACTGATTTCCATCAGCGTCGGGAAGAACCGCGTCGCAGCCCTCGTCTATTCGATGAATACGCAGAGCGTCGGTTGGGGCGAAGGGCAGGACAATCTCTTTCGCATCGAGGTGGAATTGCTTGGGGAAGTCCGCGTCGGACCGGATGGGCGCGAGGAGTTTTCGAGCGGCATTACCGCCTATCCCTATCTCGGGGCCATCGCGCATCGCATCCGTGCCGCCGATCTCATGCGCATCTTCGATGCCGGCAAGGGCAGTAGCTGCGTCATCGGCAAGCTGACGCAAGACGAAAGCATAGACGCCGCCATCCACATTCCCACGATGCTGGCGAAACATTTCGCGGTCGTGGGATCGACCGGTGTCGGCAAATCCACCGCCGTATCGCTGCTGTTGCACAAGGCAATCACAGCCGATCCGAAATTGCGCGTGCTGATCCTCGATCCGCATAATGAATTCGCTGCCGCCTTCCCCAGGCACGCTGTCGTCATCGACACTGACACGCTTGATCTGCCCTTCTGGCTGATGCGTCTGGACGAATTTAGCGAAGTCATCTTCCGTGGCCGGCCGGCGGTGCCTGAGGAACTCGATGCTCTGCGCGATCTCATTCCCGAAGCGCGCCGTGCCTTCCGAGGCAGCGATTCAGCTCTGATGCGCCGCCAGACGGAAAAGTCTTCGGTAACGGCGGACACGCCAGTCCCCTATCGCATGGCCGATCTGCTGGCATTGATAGACGAACGCATCGGTCGCCTTGAAGGCCGTCAGGAAAAGCCGCACCTGCGCTCCCTGAAGATGCGCATCATCTCGGCGATCAACGATCCCCGCTATCATTTCATGTTCTCCAACAATACGATCACCGACACGATCATGGAGACCATTGCCAAGATCTTCCGCATTCCAGGCGACGGCAAGCCGATCTGCACGTTCCAGCTCGCCGGCATCCCCTCGGAAGTCATCAATTCTGTCGCGTCAGTACTTTGCCGCATGGCCTTCGAACTGGCGCTCTGGAGCGACGGCGCAATCCATATGCTCGTCGTCTGCGAGGAAGCGCACCGCTACATTCCCGCCGATCCGAACCTTGGCTTCTTCCCCACGCGCCAGGCGATCGCCCGCATTGCCAAGGAGGGACGCAAATACGGCGTATCGCTCGGCATCATCACGCAGCGGCCGGGCGAACTGGACCAGACGATCCTGTCGCAGTGTTCGACACTGTTTGCCATGCGCCTTGCCAATGATCGCGACCAGGAAATCATCCGCTCAGCCATCCCGAACTCCTCGATATCGACAACCAGCTTCCTGTCATCGATCGGCAACGGCGAAGCTATCGCCTTCGGCGAGGCTATCGCAGTGCCGATGCGCATGCGCTTTTCCCAGGTCGATCGACATTTGCTGCCGAAAGCGAGCGGCAGCGTCGCGAAAACCAGCGAGGACTCGCCGGACACTGTCGATTTGCGTACGATTGTCGGCCGCATGCGCTCGATTTCAGGCCCCGATATCAGTCCTCTGCAGCAAAGCTACAATGCTATGCCCGTGACGGATATCAAGGATGATTTCGACGAAGTGCCAGTCGAGCAGCCAATCCGGCCCCACGTGGAACCGAACCCGCCGCCGATCGAACCCTATCGTCCAGACATGCTGCCTCGTACCGCCGCACCGGCAGCGGCTTCACAAACGTCGATTGACAGCAAGCTTGCGGAATTGCGCCGCGAATTCCGCAGCGACGAAGGAGGCACGCGCTCGGTACCGCCGAGAGAGCCCGCTCCATCCCTGCGGCGCGAGCCCGGCTTGTCCTTGCGGGACAGCATTTTGAGAAAGCCGCTCAGCAGTCTTTACGACAAGGACTGATACCGGACTACGGGCTCAAGCGCTCCCAACTCTCGTCCATCTGATTACGGAACCAGGTCATCTGCCGCTTGGCATATTGCCGTGTCGCCGCGGATCCGGTTTCGATGACCTCGGCACGCGTCATCTCCCCCTTCAGCATCGCGGCGATCTGCGCGACCCCGATCGCCTTCATGATGGGCATTTCCGAGGGAAGATCCAGTGCCAGCAGAGCCCGCACCTCGTCTTCCGCTCCCATCGCCAGCATTTTCTCGAAACGGCTGTTGATGCGTTCATGCAGGATAGCGCGCTCAGGCAGAACCACGATTTTTCGCGCACGGTCGGGATTAATGATCATTGGTCCGTTCTTACCCTGAAAAGCGGCGATGGACCGGCCCGTCGCTTCAATCACTTCCAGGGCGCGAACGATACGCTGCCCGTCCTGCGGATTCAGCGCTTCCGCAACGCTACGATCGCTCTCCACAAGCTCGCGATGCAGAGTTTCCGCCCCTTCCGCCAGCAGCCGGCCGCGGAGCCGATCGCGGATATCGGACGGAATCTCGGGCATATCGGAAAGCCCGCCCGTCAGCGCCTTGAAATAAAGACCCGTCCCCCCGACAAAGACAGGCATTCTGCCCTCCCCGCGCAAGCGTTCGACCAAGGTGCCGGCCTCGCGCAGCCAGGCGCCGGTCGAATAGGCCTGGCTCGCCGGGACGTGGCCATAAAGATGGTGCGGAATGCCTTCCATATCTGCTTCATCCGGCCGCGCGGTCAGCACGCGCAGGGTGTCATAGACCTGCATGCTGTCGGCATTGATGACGACGCCATTATGCGAACGTGCCAATTCCACCGCCAGTGCGGACTTGCCGCTGGCGGTCGGCCCGGTTATCAGGATCGCGTCGATATTGCTCATAGGGTTTCTGCTCATGGCCTTCGTTGCCACGCTTATTGCCAATCCGTCAAACCCCGTTCTTGTTCCGGCCATCGCAGAACAGGCGGCTGATGCTGTCAAAGCGTCCGGGCTCTATTGGCTTGCCGACGGTATTGCCTGCGATATCGCGCTGCGCGACGACACCGATATCGAGGCAGCGGAAGCCAATATCCTGGCGGTGATCGGCAGCGCGCCGATCGATCTGGTGATCCAGGAAGCCGAAACCCGTCGCAAGAAATTGCTGATCGCCGATATGGATTCCACGATGATCGGCCAGGAATGCATCGACGAGCTTGCGGCCGAAGTCGGCCTCAAGGAGAAGGTTGCCGATATCACGGCACGCGCCATGAATGGTGAGATCGCTTTCGAACCAGCCCTGCGCGAGCGCGTCGCTCTCCTCAAAGGATTGCCGCTTTCCGTGGTCGATGAGGTCATTGCCAAGCGCATCACGCTCACGTCAGGCGGCCTCGAGCTCATCGCCACCATGAAAGCGAAGGGCTATTACACCGCCCTCGTTTCCGGCGGCTTCACTGTCTTCACCAGCCGCATCGGCGCCACGCTCGGCTTCGACGAGAACCGGGCAAATGTCCTGCTGGAAGAAAATGGCATCCTGACGGGCCTCGTCGAGGAACCCATCCTCGGCAAGCAGGCCAAGGTGGATGCGCTGAATGAAATCGCCGAGAGGCTCGGCATTTCCACCGATGACGCGCTGGCTGTCGGCGACGGCGCCAACGACCTTGGAATGTTGCAGCTTGCCGGTTCCGGCGTCGCGCTCCATGCCAAGCCAACCGTTTCGGCACAGGCCAGAATGCGCATCGACCACGGTGACCTGACTGCCCTGCTCTATATCCAGGGCTACCGCAAGACGGACTTTGTCAAACCATAGAGCAGTCCAAATCGCTGAAGTCAGGGGCCGCAGATGATCATCACCGAAACCGAACGCCTCATCATCCGCAATTGGCGCGAGACGGATCGCGATCTGGCCTACGAGATCAATTCCGACGAGGCCGTCATGGAGTTCTTTCCGTTTCGCCGCAATCGCGCGGAAGCGGACGCCTTCTTCGATCGCGTCCAGTCCATGGTCGCGGAAACCGGGCTTGGCCTCTATGTACTGGAGCTGAAGGAAAGCGGCGAGGCAATCGGCTATTGCGGGCTGATGCGGACGAATCACCTTGAGCCATTCGTCCCAGTCGGAACGATCGAGATCGGCTGGCGGCTCGTAGCACGACAATGGGGCAAGGGACTGGTCACCGAAGCGGCGCGGGCATTGCTAGCCTATGGCTTCGGAAAGCTCGGCCTCAATCAAATTGTTTCCTTCGCCGTGCACAACAATGTCAGATCGACCACCGTGATGGAGCGGATCGGCATGCATCGCGTCGAAGACGGCGATTTCCGTCACCCCAATGTTCCCGACACTCATCCGCACCTAAAGCGCCACGTCCTCTATCGTCTGGGCGTCGCCGAGTGGCAGGCGCAACAGACGGAGCAAGCCGGGAGCTGACTTCTACTCAAGCGCGACGGCGATGAAACGCAAGTCACCGTTCGGAGACGCGATCATCATCTGCGCATTGCGGCGGCCTTCCCGCTTCAGCGAAGCCACTTTCTCCGAGGCAGCACTCGGAGTCTGGACGAATTCCTGCGCAACCTCAACGACGACATCGCCGGGCTTCAGCCCCTTTTCCGCCGCCGCCGAGCCTGGTGCCACTTCGGTGATGACAACGCCATCGACACTGTCCGCAATGCCGAAGCTCTTGCGGTTTTCGGCGGTCAGCGTCGAGAGCTTCATTCCGAGAATGCTCGAGGTTGCCTGGACCGGCGGCTGGGCCTGCGGCGATTGCTGCGGATCGCCTCCCTGATCCTGCCCATCCATGCCGTCGTCGTCACCCTCGTCTCCCTGGTCGGGATTGATGACACCATCGCCATTGCCCTTATCGTCGGGCGCGAGCTGCGGCTTCTTGTTCTTGTCGGCGCTTGCGGCTGCCGCCTGATCGCTGTCCTCCAGACGACCGAGTGTCACCTTGACGGTCTGCTGCTTGCCATCGCGGTAGATGACCACGTCGACTTCCTTGCCGACAGTGCTTTCGGCAACGACGCGCGGCAAGTCGCGCATCTCTTCCACATCCTTGCCGTCAAATTTGAGGATGACATCGCCCGCCTTGATCGAGCCGTTATCGACAGGGCCGCCCTTGATGACACCGGCCACGAGCGCGCCCTTGGCTTCGGATAGGCCGAGGCTATTAGCGACATCGTCCGTGACCGGCTGAATGCGCACACCGAGCCAGCCGCGACGTGTCTCGCCGAAGTCACGGAGCTGATTGACGACGCCTTCCGCTAGTTCGGACGGCACTGCAAAGCCGATGCCGATCGAGCCGCCGCTCGGGGAGATGATGGCCGTGTTGATGCCGATCACCTCACCCTTCATGTTGAAGAGCGGACCGCCGGAATTACCCTTGTTGATCGCCGCATCGGTCTGGATGAAATTGTCGTAGGGGCCGGCATTGATGTTACGGCCGCGCGCCGAGACGATGCCGATGGTCACCGAGCCGCCGAGGCCGAATGGGTTGCCGATCGCCATCACCCAGTCGCCGATTCGCATCTTCGAGGAATCGCCGAATTTGACTGAGGTCAGCGGATGCTTGGGCTCGACCTTGAGAACCGAAAGATCGGTCTTCGTATCCGTTCCGATCAGCTTGGCCTTCAGCTTCGTGCCGTTCGGGAAGATCGCCTCGATATCGTCGGCTCCTTCAATGACGTGATTGTTGGTGACGATATAGCCTGCTGGATCGATGACGAATCCGGAGCCGAGCGAGCTCACCTTGCGGTTGCTGTCGTCGTCTTTCTTGTTGTTGAAGAAATCCTTGAATTCATCCTGGTAGGGCGAATTGTCCGGCACCTTCGGGGTCGCCGGCCCATTCCCCTCATCCTTGACCTTCTGCGATGTGGAAATATTGACGACCGCGTCGAGTAGGCCGGAAGCGAGATCCGCAACCGAGGCCGGCCCTGCATTCATCACTGGATTCGTAGTGATCGTGGGAGATGCGGCCGGCGGCTGATTGTTCGGCGTTGCTGGCGGCTGGGCGCCCGCGGCCGCACCGCTGTTCTGCGTCTGCGCATAAGCCTGTTCGGTAACGCCCGCGACGGGACCGGCAATCAGTGCAATGCTTGCGAGCAAGGCAAACGAACGGCTGAAAGGCAGGCGATTGGTCGAAGCCATCAGGCATCCTCATAAAGAAAGGGAAAACTTGTATAAGCATCAACATAAGGCGGAATGATGAAGCGTGAAATCACCTTTTTGCGAAATCCTCGGACCTCCGTCCCGCCGATGTGGAGATGGCGAAGGTGATGCAATCTGCCGTAAAGAAAAGGGCTGCCCAAAGGCAGCCCTTTCATTTCTTGCGCCGCCAGCTTAGTTCGCGGGCGCCGTCGGATTGGCAAGCGCCGGCGCCCCGGAATTGGGCGCAGCACCTGCCGGACTGTCGAAGAACTTGAAAAAGTCCGACTGGTTTGGCGGCAGGACAAGCGTCTTGCCACCCGAGCCAAGCGCCTTGTTATAGGCAGCCATCGAACGATAGAACTCATAGAAGTTCGGGTCGCGCTTCGAGGCATCCGCGAAGATGCCGTTGCGTTCGGCTTCGCCTTCACCACGCAGCACTTCCGAATCCTTCTGCGCATCGGCAACGATCTCGACGACCTGACGGTCCGCGACCGCCCGGCGGCGCTGACCTTCTTCGTTACCGCGCGCGCGGATCAGCTCGGCTTCCGCCAGACGCTCGGCCTTCATGCGGTCGTAAGTGTTCTGCGACACTTCCTGAGACAGGTCCGTGCGGCGGATGCGGACGTCCTCAATGTTGAGGCCGAGTGTTTCCGCATCGCGATGGAGATCGTTGCGCACGTCCGTCATCATCGCGGCACGCTCGTTGGAAAGCGCCGCCTCGAAGCCGCGTAGACCATAGACGCGACGCAGAGCAGCGTCGAGGCGCGTCCTGAGACGCGATTCAGCCGCATCGCGATCGCCGGAGACGGTCTCGCGGAACTTGCGCGCATCCATGATCTTGTAGACGACGAAGGCATCGACTTCGTAGAACTTGCCGCCCGAGACCTGGACACGGATATTGTCCAGATCGAAGCGAAGTTCCTGCAGCTGCACATACTGGACGCGATCGGCATCCATGAACGCAAAAGGCAGCTTGAAGTAGATGCCCGGCTCCGTCTTCACGGCGCGAATCTGGCCGAAGCGCAGGACAATCGCCTGTTCACGGGCGTTGACCACGAAAACCGACGAATAAATAAGCAGCAGTACTACCGCGAGCGCGATAAGAATGGCTGGCAAACGGCTGGATGTCATTATTTGGCCTCCGGCTGAGTTGCAGCAGCGGGCTTGCCCGCCTGGGTCGTGGACTGCTTGCCGACTTCATTCAGCGGCAGATAAGGCACGACGCCCTGCTTGTCGTCGATGATGATGCTGTTGGAATTGCCGATGACGGACTCCATGGTTTCCAGGAACAGGCGCTTGCGCGTGACCTCGGGCGCCTTGATGTATTCGTCGTAGATCGAGATGAAGCGCTGCGCCTCACCCTGAGCTTCTTTCACGATACGATCCTTGTAGGCAGCCGCTTCTTCGCGGATCTGAGCCGCGCGGCCGCGGGCCTGACCGAGCTTCTGGTTGGCGTATTGATTGGCCTCTTCCACCTGCTGGTCTTCGTTCTGCTCCGCACGCTGTACTTCTTCGAATGCGTCGGCCACTTCGCGCGGCGGCGAGACATCCTCGATCGGGACGGCATTGATGGAGATACCGGAGCCGTAGCGATCCATCGTATCCTGGATGATGCTTCTGACTTCGGTTGCGATTTCCTGACGCTTGTCGCGATAGATGTCCTGAGCCGGACGGCGACCGACCACTTCACGCATGGCGCTCTCCGCAACCTGCTGCAAAGTCTCGTCGGGGGTCTCGAGATTGAACAGATAGGATTGCGGGTTGGTCACGGTATAGAGGATAGAGAACTGCACGTTGACGATGTTCTGATCGCCCGTCAGCATCAGGCCAGCATTCGAACCGGCCGAGGAGCGGCCGCCGATATTGCGCTGCTGCTCTGTGACCTTCACGAATTCGATGCGGTCCATCGGCCAGATATGGAAATGCAGGCCAGGCATGGAGACTTCTTCACGTGGCTTGCCGAAGCGCAGCTCAACGCCGCGCTCGTCCGGCTGCACCGTATAGATGCACTGGATCAGCCAGAAAACGGCAATCACTGCAATGATGATGAGAACGACGCCTGCATTGAAGCCACCGGGCACGAAACCTTTCAATCGGTCCTGACCGCGGCGAATGATATCCTCCAGGTCCGGAGGCCCACCATTGCCGCTGCCCCGCGGCCGGTTCGGTCCCTGTCCCCAAGGTCCCTGATTATTTCCGCCGCCACCGCCGCCCCATGGGCCACCGCCGCCGCCATTCTGATTGCTCCAAGGCATCAAAACCTCTTTGTTTGTTGACTCCCGATATCGCGCCAAGCCCACGAAATCCGTGGGTGGCAGCGATTGTTTCCCGTTATAGGTATCGAAGCACCTGCTTTCAACGCGACTTCAGGAAGTTCGTCGGATTCATTGGAAAATATTTGCTTTTTAGGGCCAGCTCTTATGCCTTTCGCCTGAAATAGCGAACGAAACGCGTCGGATACGTGTCCTTTTCTCCAGCCGGCACGGCAAGCTCGCTATCTGCCTGCCAGATGCCGGGATCGATCTTTGGAAAGGACGTGTCGCCGTCCACGTCCGCCTCGACGTGGGTGATCAGTAGCCGGTCTGAGAGATCAATCGCCTGCCGATAGATTTCGCCACCGCCGAGGATGCAGATTTCGTCGACATTGCTCTCCTTGGCCAGACGGGATGCAACCGAAATCGCTTCGTCGAGCGAGTGCACGACCGTTATCCCCTCGGCGGTAAAATCGGTGTCGCGGGTAATGACGACATTCGGCCGGCCCGGCAGTGGCCTGCCGATCGCCTGGAACGTCTTACGTCCCATGATCACCGGCTTGCCGAGCGTCATCGCCTTGAAACGCTTGAGGTCGGATGACAATCGCCAGGGCATGTCGCCTTCGCGTCCGATGATGCCGTTGCGCGATACGGCAACGACGATGGTCTTGATCGGCTGGGTCATACGTCTCCCTCAATCTGCCTCGCCGACGCCAATACGAGTCGGCGAGGCGACTTTACATCATCAAGGCGGCGGCGGCAGATGGAACGCAACTATCTCGGCCTAATATCAGCCACCGCTATTCAATTTATCGAGCTGGCCGGCCAATAGACCTCGCTCTTCCCGATCCCTAGCCATCTTCCGATAGAACCCGGCCATGCCTTTGAAGATCAAGGCGGCCGGATCATCCTCACCGAGGAACTCGGAAATCTCCTCCATCTCCGCGACCCATCGGTAGGCTTTCGGATACATGTCCGGAATGCCGTGGACGAATTTCGCATCGAGACCCGGCAGGCTTTCCTGAAGTTCGCGCTTCAGGGCGGCATCGGCACCTGAACGGATCGCCGCAAGCAGCATGGCGGCGCCGAGGCCGGTCACGCCCTTGTTGATGCCGGCATAGCACATCTTCAATGCCGAGGCCGCGCCGATTGCCCCATCGATGTGGCGAACCTGCAGTCCGTATTCGACCAGCACGCCGCTGTCGTTCGCGGCATCGGCGCTCACATAGAGTTTCGGCCCCTTCTGGCCGGGCTTTGGCGGACCGCCGATAATGGAGCCGTCGAGAACCACGCCGCAGTCGCGGCCGAAAATCGCCGCAACCTCGGTCATGGTCCTCGGCGAAATCGCATTGCAGTCCATGAAGGTCGTTTTCGCGCCCATCCGACGCAGTTCAGCGGCAATCTGCTCAGCGACGGCAACAGCCTCCGCCGGCGGAACGATGGAAAGAATGAGACGCGACGTGGCGATAGCGTCCAATCCAACCGGCTCCATGCCGGCTGCTTTCGCTCGTTCGATGGTCGAAGCCGAGCGTCCGTCGAGATAAGTGAGCACCCTCGCCCCATTTTCGATCAAACGCCGGCCAATGGCGCTTCCCATGGCACCGGCTCCGATGACTGCGATCTCCACGGCCAGTCTCCTTTTCCGATCGAGGAAGACGGCAGCATATCGCCTATCGTCCGGCCGGACGAGCGCAATGCCTTGCGGTAACACTAAGTTTAACGGGGGCCGTCAAGCGTCGCGAAGCACGAGGACGGCATAGATACAGGGCTCTCCGCTTTCATTCTTGAAAACGCAATCCGTCGGCGGACCGAGCTCGAGGCAATCGCCCGCCGACATCGAGTGCTTCGTATCTCCCTCGATAAAGGTCAGCTGTCCCTCGAGCACCCAGATAAGCTGCCGCACGAAGGCATAAGCCGATGCGGGCATCGGAACCTCCGCCCCGGCAGGCAATTCGATGCGGACGAGATCGAGCGGCAGGTCCGACTTCGGGGAAACGTGCCGGCGCTCATAGCCCGTCTGCGGATCGACCCAGACGGGCTGCTCTTCCTTCCGGAGAAGCCGGCCCTGCTGCATCTCCGCACGTGCCATCAAGGCCGACATGCTTAGGCTGAAAGCACCGGAAAGCTTACCGAGCAGCGTCGCCGTCGGGCTGCTTTCGCCACGCTCGATCTTGTGGATCATGGCCCGGGAAACGGCCGAGCGTTCGGCCAACTCCGTCAGCGACCAGCCGCGACTTTCCCGTTCGATGCGAATGCGTGCGCCGATGCGCTTGTCGATATCATCAAGCTGATACATGCGTTTACTATAGTGGACTTTCACGGGAGTGACAATCGAGGCGAATCACTGAAAAAGCTTAACTCTTACGCAGCTGAGTTTGATCTCTGATGCAGCCATGTAATAACATAGTAGACAGGCGTCGAAATCAGTGTATGACAGCATGAAGAACAAACGATACGATCATCCAATCTGATGGATAGTGTCTACGGAGCGACCGATGCAAATTCGCGATGCGAGAGACGAGGATCTCGCGGGAATAACCGCGATCTATAACGACGCCGTCGCCAATACCGCCGCGATCTGGAACGAGGCGCAGGTCGATATCGCCAATCGCAAGCAATGGCTGCAGGATCGGCACAAGCTCGGCTATCCGGTCCTCGTCGCGACCGACGATCACGGTGACGTGGTCGGCTACGCCTCGTTCGGTGACTGGCGCGCCTTCGACGGCTATCGGCACACAGTCGAGCACTCCGTCTATGTCCGCAACGATCAGTATCGCGGCGGCATCGGTAAGGCGCTGATGATCGAGCTCATCGAGCGCGCCCGAGCGATCGGCAAGCATGCGATGGTCGCAGGCATCGAGGCAGGCAACGAGGCTTCGATCCGGCTGCATGAAAAGCTCGGCTTCCAGCAGGTCGGACTTCTTCCACAGGTCGGCACGAAGTTCGGACGTTGGCTCGATCTCGCCTTCCTGCAACTACTCCTCGATCAGCGCACCGATCCCGACGCCAAGCCGACGACCTAAACCGCGACTTCGGCCGCGATCGCCGCGTGCGGCTCATATCCGAGAACCTCGATATCCTCGATACGATAATTGTCGATGCTGTCGGGTCGGCGTAGCAGACGCAAGGTCGGGAACGGCTTCGGCTCCCGGCTGAGCTGCTCGCGGATGGCATCCAGATGGTTGAGATAGAGGTGGACGTCACCACCCGACCAGACCAGTTCGCCCATATCCATATCGACCTGCTGCGCGACCATAGCCAGCAAAACCGCCTGCTGGCAGATGTTGAATGGATTGCCAAGGAACAAGTCGCATGAGCGCTGGAAAACCATCAGGCTGAGACGCGGGCGCTTGCCGCCTTCGGCCGAGATGTTCGATACATGAAACTGATAGACCATGTGGCAGGGATGCAGCGCCATATCGGCAAGCTCGCCGACATTCCAGGCGTGGAAGATCATCCGGCGGCTGCTGGGATTGGTCTTGAGATCCTTGATGACCGCGGCGAGCTGGTCATGCACGCGGCCTTCGGCATCGCGCCATTGCCGCCACTGCTTACCATAAACCGGGCCGAGATCACCCCATTGCAGAGCAAAGGCCTCGTCCTCCAGAATGCGCTTTTCAAAAGCGACCTGATCGATCTCTTCGCCCGTCGCCTTGCGATATTTCGCCAGCGGCCAGTCGGTCCAGATCCGCACATTTTCCCTCAGGAGATTGCGGATGTTGGTGTCGCCCGTCAGGAACCAGAGCATCTCCTTGACGGCGAGTTTCCAATAAACCCGCTTCGTCGTGAAGATCGGGATCTGTCCCCTTGAGAGATCGAAGCGCATCATCGCGCCGAGACCACTCAAGGTGCCGACGCCGGTGCGATCGATACGGCGATCGCCGTGCTCGAGCAGATGCGCCATCAGGTCGAGATATTGGTACTCTGGGTGACGAGCCATCTTCTGCTCCGAAATCGCTTGAAATTTCCGGCCGTAAGGCCTGCCTGAACAGCCGCCTGCCGATTCCTTTTTCGCAATTTTAATGACAAGCCCACGCGAAACCAACCGCGGCGAAGCGTAATTCAGGTAAATCTCGCGACCTTGCAGGCAAACCGATGTTTCCACGAAGCATTTGTGACAATTGCCCTTCCCTTCGCTCGCGGAAAACACTATATCACCCTTGCCGGTCTTCGGGCCGGCTATGGCGATAAATGAGCGGTGTAATAAACCTATTGGACCCGGGGGCGGTACCCGGCGCCTCCACCAAAAACCGGCCAGCAGAACTTGCGACAGACCGGCTTTTGATGGGGGCGAAACAGGATCGACAAGGGTGTAAAGATCGACTTTTCGCTCGGCATTGTACCGCCGTTATCGGGCTAAAATTGTAGTTGCAAACGACAACTATGCGGAAGCTCGTCTCGCTGCTTAATCGCGGTGTGACACTTCAAATAAAGTCCTAAGGGGTCGCACTCTTAGGCGGGGTTCGAAGGCACCTGGCAACAGAAGCCTTCACCTTCTTCTCCAGTGCTATATTATGGATCGACACGCGGTGACTCGCGCATAGGGCTTTTCCGGCGGCGCTCAGCGTGGCATAAGCCTATAAAAAGCATGGCCAACGAAAGACAGGAAAGCATGGGGCAGGATCATATCCGCTACGACATTTTGGCACAGGACGCCCTGCGGGGAGTAATCCGCAAGGTGCTGACCGAGGTCGGCGCTACAGGCCGCCTGCCCGGTGACCACCATTTCTTCATCACCTTTCTGACCGGCGCCCCGGGCGTGCGCATTTCACAGCACCTGAAGGCGAAATATCCCGAACAGATGACCATCGTCATCCAGCACCAGTTCTGGGATCTGAAGATCACGGAAAGCCAATTCGAGATCGGCCTCTCCTTCTCCGACGTTCCGGAAAAGCTGGTCGTCCCCTTCAATGCAATCCGCGGCTTCTACGACCCCTCCGTCAATTTCGAACTGGAATTCGACGTGCCGCTGGCCGACGAAGAAGAAGAGACCTCCTCCGGCGAAATCACGGCCTATCCGGTGCCGGTCGAAGGCGAGGAAGCGCCTGCGGCTGCAGCCAAGGAAGGTGAGGAAAAGAAGCCGGGATCGGTTGTCTCTCTCGACGCGTTCCGCAAGAAGCAGTAGCCATTGCAGGGGAAGCATCCGCTTCCCTTTTTCATGTCGGTAACGGAAGAAATTAATGAGCGCCGAAATCGTCAATCTGCGCCAGTTTCGCAAGAAGCAGGCCCGCTCGGATAAGGAAACGCAGGCTGAGCACAACCGCATCGCCTTCGGAAGGACCAAGGCTGAGAAGAAGCTGACGACAACGCTTAACGAAAAGGCCGCAAAGGCGCACGAGGCCGGCCGAATCGAAACCAAGAAGACCGAAGACTAATTTAGGCCCTGAGACAAAAAACTTCAGAAATCAGTTGCTTACTTCCGCATTTTGAATCACTTTCAGAAATATCCCGCCATTTCCGATTTTTGATCGATCCGCCGATGATCCGTAAACATTCCGCGACGCTGCATGGCCATCGCACGAGCTTTTCCCTCGAGGATGCCTTCTGGACAGAACTGAAGGCGATCGCCAACGCGCGCGGCACGTCGCTCGCAGCATTGATCTCTGAGATCGACGACGGCCGCGAAGCCGGCAGCAATCTCTCTTCGGCGCTCCGCCTCTATGTCCTTAAATGGCTGAAAGATCGCAACTGAGTGGTTGCAGAGGAGTTCACGACGATGCCGTGAGCGCGCTTTACCTACCAGATGTGGATCAATCCACGACCTTCCGGTTTACTGGGCAACTCCCGGCAGCTCATTGAAATTCAAAGGTGCCGTCGGATGCTGAGTTTCGGCCTTGGCTCGCGCGTCGGCCGCTGCCTTGGCCTTGGCCGCCTCCTCCGCTGCCTGCTTGGCGCGCGCCTCTTCCTCCGCCTGCTTCTGAGCGGCCGCCTGCTGAGCCAGATTGCGTAACCGTTCCTCTTCCGCGCGGCGCTGCTGCTCGATGGCGGCATCGCGCTGGCGCTGAGCCTCGCGCACGCCTGCAACATACTTGTACAGCGCCACCTCACGCCGCAGCCGCTGCTTTTCAAGCACATTGGCCTGCAAGCGCTCCACCCGACGGCGCTCGCGCTCGAATGCCCGGACCGACAGGAAGCTGGTGACGTCCGTGATATCCATCGTTCGGCCAGGTGCGGAGAGCGGTCCGGCGAAATCGAGGCGTAGGGCCGGCTCCGCCCCGCTCTGCGCTTCGGCACCCGCCTTGAAGGCGATACCGAGTGAGCCGCGCATGCGCTCGTCCGGCAGGCTGATTTCGGCGTTGCCCAAAAGCTTTGCCAGATCATTGCTGGCGACAATATTGGTCGCTCGCACTACACCGGCGGAAATGTTGAAAGGGATGCTGGTCGCCGGCAGGACCGCTTCGCCATTGTTCAGCAGCGTCTGCACGATCGGCAGCACCTTGGCGGCAGTGATATCGCCCTGAATCTGATCCGTCGCCGAGAGGAGCGGCGGCATGACGGAGAGATTGAGGCCACGCACATGCGTCTCGCCGAGCTTCATTTCACCCGAACCGCTTGCATTCGCGGCAAGGTCGGCAATGCTCTTGCCGCTCGCTTCGGCATTCATCGCAAGGCCGAAGCGGCCGGTCGCAAGCGGCGCTCCATCGCGCTGCCAGGCAACAGCCGTAAGATCGCCATTGGCGAGGCTGAGCTTCGTCTGCAGCAGGCCGGTGCCATCCGAATTGGCGAACATCGCGCTCCCGGTCAGCGTACCGCCATTCCAGCCACCCGTCAGATCATTCAGCCGCAACTCCTCGCCCCTGTAAGCTGCATTGGCGGTGAAATTCGAAATAGGACCGAACAGACCAGGCCATACCTGCTTTGCGGAGAGTTTGACGCCGATGTCCATGCCGCTGAAGGCTGGAAGGCCGAGCTTATCCTTGTTGAGCGCGCCTGTTTTCGGATCGCTCATCGGCCCGTAGATGGCTTCCGCCAGCCAGTCGAGATCCATCTTGTCGAGCAACAATTCACCCGAGGCCTTTAGATTCGGCGCCTTCCGATCGACGGTCAGCATGCCGGACATGTTGTTGTCGGCAAACAGCCCCTTCATATCGGAAAATACGATCTTGTCCGGGTTCAATGCGGCATTAGTCTGGAACTTCACCGGCAAACCGGCGCCCATCTGCGGAATACCGATGCCGTTCATCACGAAATAAGGATCGATGTCAGCGCTTTCGAACGATAGCGCTATGTTGCCGTTGAGGAAGGTAGCTGGACGGACATCCACCTTGCCGTTTGCGGTAAACGATGTCTTGTCGGTCGCAAAAGTGAGCGCGGCATCCGCCGGATCGGTGCCGCTTGCCGACACTTTCAGCGTCAGACGACCATTGGCATCGGCTTCAACAGGCAACGGATCGAGACCCGCCTGGCCGAACAGGATCGACGTCACCGAATTTTCCAGCGTTCCCTCGAGCGTCGTGGTGCCCTTGCCCTTGAACGCCGAAAGATCGGACATGCGATAATCGAAATTGACGCGGCTGCCGTTGGAAACACCGGCAAGCGTCACCGTCAGCGCGTTGTCCTGATCGCCGCCAAGCGTCACCGCCCCGCGAAGAGCCGTGTTTCCATACCAGGCTGCATTGCGCACCAAACGGTCCATGACGGGATGGTGCGGTAAATGCTGGCGCAACATTTCGAAAAACGGCCCGGGATCGGCGGCCTTGAAGGTGATCTCGCCCGATCCCTTGTAGTCGGATGGCGTGCCGTCGGCGCGGCCAGTTGCAGTGATTTCGGCGCCGGCGACATTGTGTACCGAAAGCTTGTCGATCGTCAGAGCGCCGTCGGCAACAGAGAAGGACGTATCGAGATTATCGGCCGGCACACCGAAGGCCATGAATTTGCCGGCCTGCAGATGCGCCGTGATCCGATGATCGAAGAGAGATTCCTCGGTATCCTGGCCTGCAAAGAGCCCAGTCAGCGCCCTCAGCGCGTCGAGGTCGAGAGCATCGCCGGTCAGATCGACCGCAAGCTTCGGCGGGGTCTTGTCTGTCCCACTCTGTCGATCGATCCGGCCCTTCAGCGTGGCCGAACCGATTGCGATCTCCAGATTTTCGAACCGCTGCTCGTCATGCTTCAGGCTGACATCGGCGGAGAAGCCGGCCTGACGCAGCTGGCGTATTGCCGGATCGACGGCCCCGACAAGCCACGAGGCCAATCCCGACGGCTGGTTGGACGCAACGACCAGATTACCGATGAAGTTGGGCTCGTCCCGCAGCATGAGATTGCCGCGCGCTTCGACCTGCGTGCGGCCGGGCATCGTGCCGATCGCATGATCGATCCTCCATCCCGTTCCCGCCGGTTCGAGATCGAGCTGCACGTCGCGTATGGTCGTGTCGCCCGCCACGATCGCCGGCAGCCGGAAGGTCGCCTTGCCGGGAACCTGTGGCACCGGAATTTCAGCCGCAATCGCAATCAGATTGTTGAGGCGCTGACGTGCCGAGATTGCCGGGTTGCGATTGGTCTTGCCGTTGGTGCCCTTGTTGTTGCCGAGACGGTTGACGTCGATCTGCTGTCCATCGGCCGTCAGCAGGAATTCCGGCTTGGAACCTGTATCCAGCGTCGCCTCGCCTGTGACGACATAAGGATCGTCATCGGCGCCGACTTCAAGGCGATATTCCGGAACGCGAATACGGTCATTCGTCAACTCGAAACGGCCCTTGATGCGGGGCTGCGCCTTCTGATCGGCAGAATCGCGCGTCTGCTTGTCGTTGACCCCGGCCGTGAAGGAGCCCATGTAATCGGGCTTGCTGTCGACGAGTTTAAGCTCGCCATCGAGATCGACATTAAGCGGATGGCGGTCCGGCATCAGCCGGGTGCGGACGCGCAGGACGCCGTTGTCGTCAGGCTGGCTGCTGGAAACCGTGAAATTGCCATGCTCGTTGTCGAGGGCCGCATCGCCCTCGATACGCCAAGGGCCGGCAAGCGACCGCGCCGACATCTGGGCATTCAGGCCCGTGACGTGGCGGGTCCTGCCCGTTTGCTCGTCAATGAAGAGAATATCGCCGTCTTCTACGTGAACGCTTTCGAGCACGACGGACTTTGCGGGAATTTCCGGCTGGCTACCGCGCATCCAGTCGAGCGTGCCGTCCTTCAGCAACCGCAGCCGCACCTTGGGCTTGGACACCCGCATATCGAAGATCAGTGCTTCGCCGGAAAGGAAAGGCGCAAGTTCCGCATCCATAGAGAATTCGGCCACCTGCACGAGCGGCGTTCCATCAGCCTCCTGGCCGACGCGGACGTCATGCAGCGTCACCGACGGGAACGGCAGAAGACGGGCATCCACGGTGCCATGAACAGTCACCTTCTTGCCGATGATGCGGCTCGCCTGATCCTCGAAGTTCTTGCGAAAATCGGTCCAGTCTATGAAGAGCGGAGCGAGCAGCGCCAGGAACAGCACCACCACAAGCAATCCACCCAGAAAAACCAGGACCCTACCTAACAACGCGTGTCGTCTCCAATCTTCATTCCCAACGTATGCAGGCGTCGCTTGTCAGAGCGCATACACGGCATAATTTAGTCTATGTACGGTTCTACCCGATCTCCGCCTGTCACAGCAGCTCTTTTTAAGAGGTATGCCTCCTCTAGCGCGTGTCAGTGGCTTTTTATGGCAAAAACCGGAAAAGTGCGGATGCAGCCTAGCGTCATTCGCGTTTGTAGCAAGCCAAGATCATGAAAATATTCCATCTTTCAGTGCCTGCGGAATATCTTCCCCGGATTGAAAATGGCATCCGGATCAAGCGACTCCTTGATTTGACGCATCAGATCGACGGCATCGCCGAGCTCCTGCTCCAGAAATGCCATCTTCCCCTGCCCTATGCCGTGCTCGCCGGTGCATGTGCCGTCCATGGCGAGCGCACGCGCGTTAAGGCGAGCGACGAATTCCTCGACGACAGCGATCCCTTCAGGGGTCTTGTCGTCAAACAGGACGAGCACATGGAAATTACCGTCGCCGGCATGGCCGACGATCGGCGCCAGCAGGCCATGCGCCTCGATATCGGCCTGGGTTTCCGCTACGCATTCGGCAAGGCGTGAGATCGGCACGCAGACATCTGTCGATAGCGCAGCCAACGCCGGCGCCAGCGCGCGGCAGGCCCAATAGGCGTCGTGGCGGGCTTTCCAAAGCTTGTTGCGCTCTTCGGCGTTGCTTGTCCAAAGGAATTCGCCGCCCCCGCATTCCGCCGCGATCTCGGCAAATTGCTCCGACTGCAGCGCTACCGTCTCGTCAGTGCCGTGGAATTCAAGGAAAAGCGTCGGCTTCTCGTCATAGGTCAGGCCGGAATAGCGGTTGCAGGCCCGCATCTGCATGGCATCGAGCAGCTCGATGCGCGCGACGGGAACGCCCATCTGGATGGTCATGATGACGGCATCGCAAGCCGCCTTGATGTCCGGAAAAGCGCAGGCCCCGCCGGCGATCTTCTGCGGAATGCCCTGCAGGCGCAGGGTGATCGACGTCAGTACGCCGAGCGTGCCTTCCGCTCCGACAAAGAGCCGTGTCAGATCGTAACCGGCGGATGATTTCTTGGCGCGGCGGGCGGTGCGGATTTCCTCGCCATTGGCAGTAACCACGGTCACGGACAGCACATTGTCCTTCATCGTGCCATAACGCACAGCGTTGGTACCCGATGCGCGCGTCGATGCCATGCCGCCGATCGAAGCATTAGCGCCCGGATCGATCGGGAAGAACAGGCCGGTATAGCGCAGGTAGGTATTAAGCTGCTCGCGGGTGACGCCGGGCTCGACCGTGCAATCCAGATCCTCGGCATTGATTTCGAGAATGCGGTTCATGCGGCTGAAATCGATGGAAATGCCGCCCTGCGGCGCATTCACCTGTCCCTCCAGCGAAGAGCCAGTGCCAAAAGGAATAACTGGGACCTTGTGTTCGGCACATGCCTTCACGACAGTCCGCACGTCCTCGCTCGTTTCAGCAAAGACCACGCCGTCCGGCAGCTGCGATGGGATATAAGTGGTGGTGTGAGCGTGCTGGGCACGAAAACTTTCGCCGGTCTGGAAACGTTCACCGAAGGCCTGCTTCAGAATGCCGAGAACGGCGGATATGCCGGCCTCGTTGCGTGTTCCCGCCTTTGCATCAGCCAAAACCATAGTCCGAATCTCCCATCGCGGTCGTCCAGGGCGTTAACCCCTCTCGGTTCTATGGGGCATTTGGGGCGGGGCTGTCCAGTGATGAAAGTGAGCCGCTATCGCGCATAAGTTCAAGTTTTGTGCGATTGATCAAAGGTGCGACGATCGGTCGGCGGGAAAAAGCATCGCAGCAGAATTTTGCCTATATTTTAATCAATCCATCACCTCAACGATCACCGAACATTCACTTTCATCCATACCATGACACCGCGAGGCAGTCTTCCGTCGACTGGCATATGTCTTGCCTTTCGCCTTTCAGCTTTCATACAGCCACGATTGGAAGGACATTCGATGAAGCGCAGACAAATGCTCATGGCACTCGGTATCGCGATGCTGGCGATGGGGTCAATTTCCGCCCCTGGCGCAGCTCGGGCGGATGCCCTGAGCGACATAACCTCCCGCGGCACGCTGCGCGTCGCCGTTCCGCAGGACTTTCCGCCCTTCGGCAGTGTCGGCACGGACATGGCACCCATGGGCTATGACATCGACATGGCCAATCTGATCGGCGAAAAACTCGGCGTGAAAACGGAGCTCGTTCCGGTTACCAGCGCCAACCGCATTCCCTATCTGCAGACGAACAAGGTCGATCTGGTGATCTCAAGCCTCGGCAAGAATCCGGATCGTGAAAAGGTCATCGATTTCTCCGACGCCTATGCGCCCTTCTTCAACGGCGTCTTCGGTCCCGGCGATGTCGCGGCCGCGAAGCCGGAAGACCTTTCCGGCAAGACGATCGGCGTCACCCGCGGCGCGATCGAGGATCTCGCGCTGACCAAGGTCGCGCCGCAAGATGCGACGATCAAGCGCTACGAGGACAATAATGGCACCATCTCCGCCTTCCTGTCCGGACAGGTTCAGCTGGTTGCAACCGGCAATGTCGTCGCGGCGGCCATTCTTGCCAGGAATCCGCCGAAGAAGCCCGAGATGAAATTCCTCATCACCAACTCCCCCTGCTTCATCGGCCTGAACAAGAACGAGCAGGCATTGCAGAAGAAGGTCAATGACATCATTGCCGCCGCCAAGGCGGACGGGACACTGAACAAGATGTCACAGAAGTGGCTGGGCGCCGACCTGCCGGCCGGCTTCTGATCAACGCAGGACTGATCGCGCCGTCATTCGGCGGCGTGATCGGTCTCAGCGAGGCTTTCTCCCATGCGCTATCACTTCGATTTCGGCTGGCTTGCCGAATACTATCCCACGCTGATCAAGGGCGTTCTCGTCACGGTGGAGCTGACCCTTATAGGCGCTGTGCTTGGCATTATCCTCGGAATTGCCTGCGCCTGGGCTCGCGCACTTGGCCCGAGCTGGCTCAAACCCTTCGTGGCTGCCTATGTCGAGCTCATCCGCAATACGCCATTTCTGATCCAGCTCTTCTTCATTTTCTTTGGCCTGCCCGGCATCGGCGTTCAGATGAACGAGATGACCGCCGCTAATCTCGCCATGATCATCAATCTCGGAGCCTATAGCTGCGAGATCATCCGCGCCGGCATACAGGCAACACCACGCGGCCAGTTCGAAGCCGGCGCCAGCCTTGCCATGACCCGGTTCGAGACCTTCCGGCATGTCGTCCTCGTTCCGTCCCTGCAGCGCATCTGGCCGGCATTGTCATCGCAAGTCGTCATCGTCATGCTCGGCTCCTCCGTCGTCTCGCAGATCGCCGCCGAGGACCTGACCTTCGCGGCAAACTTCATCCAGTCGCGCTCGTTTCGCGCGTTCGAGGCCTATTTCGTATCCACGGCGATATACCTCGCGCTGGCGGTCCTGCTTCGGCAGACACTGGCGGTCGTGGGCAAGCTGATCTTTCCACGCAGGGTCCGCCAATGATCCAATTCACCACATGGGATATTCTGCGCGGCCTGCTTCTGGCAGCGCGGTGGACGATCCTCCTCTCTCTCGTCTCCTTTGCGGGCGGCGCTATCGTCGGTGCGATCCTGCTCTTTCTGCGTATCGGCAAAGCCAAGGCCGGCCGTGTCGCCGTCAGATACTTCGTCGAATTGTTTCAAGGCACGCCGCTGCTGATGCAGCTCTTCCTCGCCTTCTTTGGCCTCGGGCTCTTCGGCATCGACGTACCGGCCTGGCTGGCGGCCGGCGTCGCACTCACCCTCTGGTCGGCTGCCTTTTTGACGGAAATCTGGCGCGGCTGCGTCGAGGCTGTAGCCAAAGGCCAATGGGAAGCATCGGCAAGTCTCGGCATGGGTTATCTGCAGCAGATGCGCTACGTCATCCTGCCGCAGGCGCTGCGCATCGCCGTGCCGCCCACGGTCGGCTTCTCCGTGCAGGTCGTCAAGGGCACGGCGTTGACCTCCATTATCGGCTTCGTCGAGCTATCGAAGGCCGGCACCGTCATCACCAACGCGACCTTTCAGCCGTTCACCGTCTACGGCTTCGTCGCGCTCATCTATTTCGCCCTGTGCTGGCCGCTGTCGAAGAGCAGCCAGATCCTGGAGAGGAAGCTCAATGTCGCTCATCGAAATCACTGAAGTCCGCAAGAGCTTCGGCACCAATGAAGTCCTGAAGGGCATCAACCTCGATGTCGAGCCCGGCGAAGTCATCGCTATCATCGGCAAGAGCGGCTCCGGAAAATCGACACTGCTGCGCTGCATCAACGGGCTGGAAACGATCAATGACGGCTCGATCTCCGTCGCCGGCGCGCAGCTTCTGCCCGACGACCTACATCTGAAGGCGCTCCGGCTGAAGGTCGGCATGATCTTCCAGCAATTCAATCTCTTCCCGCATCTGAGCGCGGGACGCAACGTCATGCTCTCGCAGATGGTCGTCAAGAAGACCGCCAAGGCCGAAGCCGAGGCGATGGCGCGGCGCATGCTCGACCGCGTCGGCCTTGGGCACAAGTTCGACGCTTATCCGGACGAACTCTCCGGCGGCCAGCAGCAGCGCGTCGCCATCGCAAGAGCACTCGCCATGCAGCCGATCGCGCTTCTCTGCGATGAAATCACCTCCGCGCTGGACCCGGAGCTGGTGGCGGAAGTTCTTGCTGTCGTGCGAGAACTAGCCGGCGAAGGCATGACGCTGCTGATGGTGACGCATGAGATGAAATTCGCCCGGGACGTCTGCTCGCGCGTGGTCTTCATGCACCAGGGGCGCGTGCACGAAATCGGACCGCCGAGCGAAGTCTTTGCCAACCCGCAAACGCCTGAACTCAAGCAGTTCCTCGGCCTGCATTGAAGGTCGGCAAGCTCGGCTAAGCGGTTCTTTGAACCATAGTGTTCCAGGCACCTGGAGCAATGCCGAACGCCTTCTTGAAATGTCGGGTCAGATGGCTCTGATCGGCAAAGCCGGTTGCCGCAGCCACCTCCGCGATCGGTTCTCCCGCGCCGATCATCGCCTTTGCCTGCTGCAGCCGCCGCATCAGCAGGAACCGATGCGGGCTTGTTGCAAAGGCGGCACGGAAATGCCGCGCAAGCGCAAAGCGATCGAGACCGGTGATGCGCTCAAGCTCCTGCGAGCGCACACCCCGCGTGACATGCGCTTCGAGGTAGTC
Source organism: Rhizobium sp. BK312 (assembly GCF_014193605.1). NCBI lineage: Bacteria > Pseudomonadati > Pseudomonadota > Alphaproteobacteria > Hyphomicrobiales > Rhizobiaceae > Rhizobium > Rhizobium sp. BK312. Next base: position 403,526 of record NZ_JACHZP010000001.1, read on the forward strand.
CCGCGCAGCCTTCACCTGCCCCCAGGCAATGCTACCCAAAGGCCGTTGCGGCAAACGGGCATGCTGGACAAGTCCGTCGGTGAGCCGCGAGACGAAATCGTCAACGAAGAGCTCATCCAACTCCCGATCGAGCTCACCAAGCGCCGCCAGCAACAAGCCGGCGAGACGAGTGTCTTCCACCACGGGGTCATCGACGAAAGGCAGGCCGACACGCGCCGCCTCAAGACATTGAAACAGTACCGATGGTTCCAGATACAGCATCCGGTACACGAGCCCGTCATCGGTCGCGGCCCCGCCGTCATGCAGTTCGTCCGGATGAAGAATGATCACCCGCCCGGGCAGGCTGTAGCGCTGTTCGCCGCGATAGCGGAATGTCTGCACGCCGCGCATGGTGACTCCAAGCGCATAGGTATCGTGCCGATGCAGTTCGAAGGCATCGCCGCGAAACTGCGCCTGGATGCGTTCGATGCCCGGATAGGCCGGCGCGGAAAGGATGCGATTGGCTTCCGGCGTCACGCACAAACGTTCAAGACCCTCGAAGATCTGTCCGGTTACATCTTCGCGCAATGTCCCATTTCCAGACTGCATGAAAGTGACCATCGATGTTCGATACCAAAATCGCGATCGTTCTGCGAAGCGACCTTCAATCCTGGCAAAAACTGAATGTAACGGCCTTCCTGTCGACAGGCATAGCCGGACAGCATCCAGATATTATTGGAGAAGCCTATCGCGATCGCACCGGCAACGTCTACAACGCTTTGTCGATCCAGCCCATCATCGTGCTCTCGGCCGACAAGGAGAGCATTACCGCCATCCACCGCCGCTCGCTGGAGCGTGGCGTCACATCTTCCATCTTCATCGAGGAAATGTTTTCAACTGGCCATGATGCGGCCAACCGCGCTGTCTTTTCCGAATTCGCACCCGAGGACGCCAAGGTCGTCGGCATCGCCTTGCGCGCGGACAAGAAAATCGTCGACAAGATCACCAAGGGCGCCAGCATGCACGCGTGATCGGACGCGCAAAGAAAACGGCCGGATCGTGAGACCCGGCCGTCTTTGTTGAAAAAGCTTAGCCGTTCTGCGTGATCGGTGCGATCTGGATCTCGACGCGGCGGTTCTGGGCGCGGCCAGCCTCGGTTGCATTCGTTGCGACCGGCTGCGACGGGCCGAAGCCGATGGCAGACATGCGGCGCTGATCGATGCCCTGGCTGCCGAGGTAGGAGGCAACCGATCCGGCGCGGCGCTCGGACAGATCCTGGTTATGCTGCAGGCTGCCGGTCGAATCCGTATGGCCGTTGACGTCGATCAGCGTGCGGTTGAACTTGCGCAGAACGATCGCGACAGAATTCAGCGTCGGGAAGAATTCCGGCTTGATCGCGTCCTGGTCGATGTCGAAGGTGATTGCCGACGGCATGTTGAGGATGATGCGGTCGCCGACGCGCGTAACGGAGACGCCGGTGCCCTGCAGCTGCGCACGCAGTTCGGATTCCTGCTGGTCCATATAATTGCCGATGCCCGCACCTGCGAGCGCACCGACGCCTGCGCCGATCAGCGCGGCATTGCGGCGCGAGGCCGGCGAATGGCCGATCAGAAGGCCTGCGACAGCGCCGACACCGGCACCGATCGCTGCACCGCCGGCCGTATTGGAAACTTTCTGCTCACCCGTGTAGGGATCGGTGGTCGTGCATGCGTTCAAAAAGGCTGCCGCTAGGGCAAGAATGGCAATTCTCTTCATCATGGAATCATCGCTCTCCGGTTCGATGGCCGCAGCAGATATGAAGCATTGCGGCAATATCGTGAAGAGAAATCTATGACGCCCTTATATCTTTGGGATGGAAGCAATTTCCGCAACAATCTTTCAATAGTAGACATCAGACCCAGAAGCCGAGCCATATCACCACCGCATTGATGCTGCCTCTGACAGCATCGCGAACACTCCAGCCAAGCGAAAAAACGGCTAAAGCCACCGAGGCAATGCGGATACGTATAACTCTGCCTCTTATGATTCTGGTTGGCTCTCAGAGATTCTGGAAAAGCTGCAAAGCCGTATTGTAGCTGGCATTGGCGATCGAGAGTGATTGCAGCCCGAGTTGCTGCTGAGCCTGCAGCGCCAGAACCTTGCTCGATTGCTGCTCCATATCGGCATCGACAAGCTTCCCGACACCGCTGGTCAGGGAATCGCTCAAATTCTTGGCGAACTCGGTCTGAAGATTGATGCGCGATTCGAGGGAGCCGAATGCGGACCCGATCGTCTTGAGCTGGTTCAACATTCCCGTCACTGTGTTGACCATGTCGGCGATGGCCCCTTGGGTCGTATTCGCATCGAGCGAGATCTCCACCTGGCCGCTCGTATTGCCGTTCTGAGTGCTGACGAGCACATAGTTCCTTGCAGCCCCGGCCTCGGTCGCGAAAGACGTCGACGTCAGCACGCCATATCCGCCGGAGCCGCTCGACTGATCATCGATCAGATAACGCGCATCGGCGGAGGTGATCGGACCTGTCGTCGAGCTCACGCCGGCATAGCTCAGCATGCCGATCGTCACTGTCCCGTTGCTGCCGCGGATCAGCGAACCCGGCACTTCGTGCGGATCGGTAGGATCGGCGCCATCCCGCAGCACCGTCCAGTTGACGCCATTGAAGGTCGCAGACTCTCCGACGCTGCGCAGCTGCTGTTTCAGCTGCGCAATCTCGTCATTAAGCTTCGTTTTGTCGACGCTGGTCTCATAGGCGCTGACAAGCTTTGTCCTGATCTCGGTCACGACGTCGATCGCGCTGCCGACACCCGTAGAAGCCGTGCTGACGGTCGAGGCGGCGAGACCGAGCGCATCCTGAACCGACGAAATCGCACCGACGTCGGTATGCGTCAAAGTCGAGATTTTCCAGTACGTAGCATTGTCTCTCGCCGTTTGAACCCGCAGGCCCGACGACATCTGTCGTTCGGCATTACCCAGTTTGGCCTGGGTGTCCCTCAGCACTTCCAGCGCTGTATTCATAGAGGGACTGACCCTGATGAAGGTCGAAAAAATACTCACGGCACATGAACTCCGAACGCAACAATACGCAACACATACAAGGAGACATCGGAACCTTGCCGCGGGCGCTCATGCGCGCGGGCCGATCGCATCGGCAAACAGGAGCCAGGCAAAAACAACACCTGCGCTCTGGCGGTTACATATCTCCATGATTAGCAAACATGCTTAAAAATGCGCTAAGAACAACGCATAATTCACCATAATTGGGCGCGGGGGCGATAACTGGCTCAGCCCCGAGGGCTCGTCGCTATTCCGCGGCGCGGCGATTGGCGAGCATCGTGTACCGCGCCGTTCACGCGGCCGTTGCTTCCCATGAATCGACTGCTAAACCACAATTTAGATACAAACAAAGTTGTAATCTTCGGTGAGACAACGACACGTTTTACTGGCTCGTCGGCATGTCCGCTCCATGATGCAAAACGCGCATCAAGAGCTGCGAATGTGCACTTTTTGTTCTAATTTCGGCCCGTTTCTTTTGCCTTTCGGGGTAGAATCATTACATTGGGCGGCATGACCATTGGACATGACGACATTCCCTTCTTTGACGAGGAGCCGGAGCACACCGTACCGCGCCGTTCTGCGCCGGCTGCCGGCAGCATTGGCGGCGGCATCGCGGCACGCGCCATGGCGGCACGCGACAGCGGCCGCCGGCCGGATTATCTCTCGGGCCTTAATGCCGAACAGACGGAAGCCGTGGAAACGCTCGACGGCCCCGTTCTGGTGCTTGCGGGCGCAGGCACCGGCAAGACGCGCGTGCTGACGACACGCATCGCTCATATCCTCTCCACCAACCGCGCCTTCCCCAGCCAGATCCTCGCCGTCACCTTCACCAACAAGGCGGCCCGCGAGATGAAGGAGCGTATTGCGCTGCTCGTCGGCGGCGCGGTCGAAGGCATGCCTTGGCTCGGCACCTTCCACTCGATCGGTGTCAAGCTTTTGCGCCGTCATGCCGAGCTGGTCGGCCTCACCTCCAGCTTCACCATTCTCGATACCGACGACGTCATCCGCCTGATCAAGCAGCTGATCCAGGCCGAAGGGCTCGACGACAAGCGCTGGCCGGCCAAGCAGTTTGCCGGCATGATCGATACCTGGAAGAACAAGGGCCTGAGCCCCGCCGATATTCCGGAAGGCGATGCGCGCGCCTTCGCCAACGGCAAGGGCCGCGAACTCTATGCCGCCTACCAGAACCGCCTGAAAACGCTGAACGCCTGCGACTTCGGCGATCTCCTGCTGCATCCGATCAATATATTCAGGCAGAATCCTGATATCCTCAAGGATTATCACCAGCGCTTTCGCTATATCCTAGTCGACGAGTATCAGGACACCAACACGGCGCAGTACATGTGGCTTCGCCTGCTGGCGCAGCGGCAGAAGGGCGAGCCGCAGAATGTCTGCTGCGTCGGCGACGACGACCAGTCGATCTATGGCTGGCGCGGTGCGGAAGTAGACAATATCCTGCGCTTCGAGAAGGATTTTCCGGGCGCCAAGGTCATCAAGCTGGAGCGCAACTATCGCTCCACCGAGCATATTCTCGGCGCCGCCGCGCATTTGATCGCCCATAATGAAGGCCGGCTCGGCAAGACGCTGTTCACCGACCGCTCCGATCCGGACGATATAAAGGTGCAGGTGCATGCCTCCTGGGATTCCGAGGAGGAAGCGCGCGCTATCGGTGAAGAGATCGAGCAGTTGCAGCGCAACAAGCACAATCTTAACGACATCGCCATCCTCGTGCGCGCCTCCTTCCAGATGCGCGAATTCGAAGACCGTTTCGTCACGCTCGGTCTCAACTACCGCGTCGTCGGCGGCCCGCGCTTCTACGAGCGCCTCGAAATCCGCGATGCCATGGCCTATTTCCGCCTCGTCTGCCAGCCGGCCGACGATCTCGCCTTCGAGCGCATCATCAACACGCCGAAGCGCGGCCTCGGCGACACCACCGTCCGCGCTTTGCACGACTATGCCCGCGTACGCGATATCCCGATGCTGGCGGCAGCGGCCGATATCATCGAGACGGATGAGATGAAGCCGAAGGCGCGCAAGGCGCTGTTCGACGTCGTGCAGTCCTTCCGCCGCTGGCAGGGCCTGCTCGAAAACACGCCGCATACCGAGCTTGCCGAGCAGATTCTCGAAGAGTCCGGCTATACGGACATGTGGAAGAACGACAAATCGGCGGAAGCGCCGGGGCGCCTGGAAAACCTGAAAGAACTCATCCGCTCCATGGACAGCTTCGAGTCCATGCGCGGCTTCCTCGAACACGTCGCCCTCGTCATGGATGCCGAGCAGAACGAGAATCTCGACGCCGTCTCCATCATGACGCTCCACTCCGCCAAGGGTCTGGAATTCGACACCGTGTTTTTGCCCGGCTGGGAGGAAGGCCTGTTTCCGCATCAGCGCTCGCTCGACGAAAGCGGGCGCGCCGGCCTCGAGGAAGAGCGCCGCCTCGCCTATGTCGGCATCACCCGCGCCAAGCGCCGTTGCCACATCTGGTTCGTCTCCAACCGCCGCATCCACGGTCTTTGGCAATCCACGATCCCCTCCCGCTTCCTCGACGAACTGCCGGAAACCCATGTTCAGGTCGCCGAAGTCGAGCAATCCTATGGCGGGTACGGCCGCGGCGGCTACGGCCAGTCCCGCTTCGACAAGGCAGATCCCTTCGCCAATACCTATTCCACCCCGGGCTGGAAACGCGCCCAGGCCAACCGCAACGATGCAACCCGCGACAACTGGGGCAGCCGCTCCGGCCACGCCGTCGAACGCATCGGCTACGGCGAAAGCGGCCCGAAGGTGCGCACCATTGACGGCGAACTGGTGGCCAAATCCACCTCCTCCGAACCCTCCAAATTCGCTATAGGCGACCGCGTCTTCCACATCAAATTCGGCAACGGCAACGTCTCGGAAATCGAGGGCAACAAGCTGACGATCGAATTCGACCGCGCCGGGCAGAAAAGGGTGTTGGACGGGTTTGTGGAGAGGGTTTGATCGGGAGCGATTCCGGGTTTGGGGCCATAGAATCACCTGCTGATGCGGACCGCGCATATACGAAGGTCGCGATGGGACTCCTCATCTTCCTCCACTCCGTCATCCTCGGGTCAAGCCCGAGGATGACGGAGTGTGGGGTATGCCGTCGGTGGCAAATGCGAGCACTGATCCGGCATCAATAGATCATCCGTCATCCCTAGCGACCCTTGACGACCACTACCCCAACCAGCGTCGTACACGCATGGGTGGATACACTTACATCATCACCAATCACAAGCGAGGCACGCTGTACATGGGCGTCACCGCCGATCTCGAGCGTCGCATCTACGAACATCGCGAAGGCCTCTAACACCGGGATTCGCTTGGAAATAGGGATGCACGCGGTTGGTTTGGTATGAAGACCACGCAGACATCGTTTCAGCCATACAAAAAGAAAAATCGCTGAAACGCTGGTATCGACAGTGGAAGATCGATCTAGTCTAAAAAACAAATCCGGATTGGCGGGACTTATACTACGAGCTCTGGTGAATCCTCACGCTTCCCGGTAGCCTGCGCATCCCGATCCTTCAGCCACAACCCGAATTCTTTCACTACGGCGACAACCTTCTCCAAACGCCTCCCATCCTCCGTCAGCGAATATTCAACCTTAACGGGAACTGTCGGATAGACCGTCCGCTTGATAAGACCCGCCTCCTCCAGCGCCCGCAGGTCCAGCGTCAACATCCTCTGCGAAATGCCAGGCATCAGCCGTCGCAGTTCGTTGAAGCGCTGGGGTCCATCGACCAGATAGGACACGATCAGCAGCCGCCAGCGGCCTCCCAGCAAGTGCATCGCCTCTTCCACGGAGCAACCCGTCACGGTCTTTTTCATCGCGCATACCTCATGTGCATGGCGGTATAATTTTTGTACCTAGATGTCAAACTTTTCCGTTCTTACTATTCTATACTGCAGGGATTACATGGTTCTACGACAGTCTTTCCAAGCGAAAGCTGGCACCGGAAACACCATGGAGACCCTCGTGAAGCTCTACTATCTGCCCGCAAGCTGCTCACTCTCGCCCCATATCGTCATCAACGAACTTGGCTTGGACGTGGACGTGATCAAGGTCGATCACGCCAGCCACAAGACCGAAACCGGACTCGATTTCTATGATATCAATCCGCATGGCTATGTCCCGTTGCTTGATCTCGGCGACGGCAATCTTCTGCGCGAAGGGCCGGCGATCGTCCAATATCTGGCGGATCTGAAGCCGGAGGCCGGATTGGCAGCCGCCCCCGGCACGATGGAGCGCTACAGGCTGCAGGAAATGCTCGGCTTCTTGTCGACGGAAATCCACAAGGGGTTTATTCCGCTTCTCTATGCGCGGCTCGCGGGAGACTATGTCGAGACCGCAAGGCCGAAGCTTGAAAAACGATATCAATGGATCGACGCGCATCTCGCCGACCGTCCCTTCCTGATGGGCGATAGATTCACGGTTGCCGACGCCTATCTGTTTGCACTGACGGGTTGGGGTCAGGCTCCGTGGCTGAAATCCTATTACAAAGCCGGTATCCATTTCGACGGACTTCATAATCTGGAAGCTTGGTATCGCCGCATGAGGCAACGGGAGGCCGTCCAGAAGTCCATCGCCGAGGAAGGATTGGCATTCGACTGAGCCCGCAACGAAGCGACGGGAAAGCTATCGCGAGACACGACCGGTTTCGCGATGGCATCATTCAGTATCGCGTCACTAGGCAAGAGACGATCCTTCTGCTGCCAAGGCTTCTGCGCCTCGCTGCGCCACTTCAGTTGCGCCCGCCATTCGCCCTGATGATCTGGCCGTTGACCCAACCGCTCTGCGGCCCGGCCAGAAACGATACGATCTGGGCGATATCCTCCGCCAGCCCGAGGCGCCCGAGCGGAATGTCGCTTATCAGCCGCTGGATTAGCGCCTCGGACCGCCCCTTGAACAGCAATTCGGTCGCGATCGGCCCCGGCGCGACTGCATTGACGGTGACCCCGCGCGGACCGAGCTCTTTGGCAAGAATATGGGTCATTGCCTCTACTGCCGCCTTCGTCGCGGCATAGACGCCGTTGCCCGGGGAGTAGTGACCGATGATGCTCGTGGAGAGATTGATGATGCGGCCGCCATCGCGCACCCGCCTCGCCCCTTCTCGCATCCCATTGAAGGTGCCTGTCAGATTGACGGCAACCTGCTGCCGAAAATCCTCATCCGAAACCTCAGCCAATGGCGAGAATTTGCTGATCCCGGCATTGTTGACGAGCACGTCGACCTTTCCGAACTCCGCTTCGGCGCGATCGAACAATGCGGTTACGGCCGCGGCGTCGGCGACATCGGCACGGACCGCAATCGCGCGACCACCCGCCGCGGCGATACCGGCGACAACATCGCCGGCCTCTTCGGAACTCGATGAGTAATTGACGACGATCTGAAAGCCATCGTCGGCAAGCTGCTTCGCAATGGCGGCGCCAATACCTTTGGATGCGCCGGTTACGATCGCGGTTCTAATTTCGTTGGACATGCGTCAAATCTCCTTGTCGCTCGCACAAGCGCTCTCCGTCATGCCTGGGAACTCAATCCCAGCATGTTCGCTGAAATGCTTGTTTCATTGGGTCGCGAATTGTAATATGAGCGATAATTCGCTTTTTGCTACTCGCATTCCAGGAACATGTCCGAAAGCCCGCTCCACAGCCGAGCCACGCCGAGAAAAGCGCCAAAGCAAGCCCGGTCGCTTGCAACAGTCGAAGCGATCGTGGAGGCTGCAGCTCGCATTTTGGAGGAGCACGGCCATGAAGCCTTCTCCACCAATGCCGTCGCGGAGAAGGCTGGCGTCAGCGTCGGCTCGCTCTATCAGTATTTTCCACGCAAGGATGCGCTGATCGGAGCCTTGATCCTGCGCGAGACTTCGCGCCTCGTCGCAGAAGCGGAAATTGCCGCCGACAAGACCACCGGCAGCGAGGCGCTATCGGCGCTCATCCTCCCTTGCGTCGAACAGCAGCTTCGCCGGCCGGCACTAGCCCGCCTGCTCGATTTCGAGGAGGCGCGGCTGCCGCTCGATGCCGCCACCGAAGCGGTCAAACGGCGATTCTTGGAGCTCACGCGCGCAACCCTGCTGCGACCGGATTTGCCGCCGCAGGTCGATATAGAAGTGGCAAGCCGCGACGTGGTCGCCATCGTCAAGGGAATGGTCGATGCCGCAGGGGACCATGGCGACACGGATAAAAACCAGCTGGCTCTGCGCGTGAAACGCGCCGTTCTTGGTTATTTGCACAGCCTTGACTGACGTCGGCTGCGGGCCCCAATCGAATAGGCCGCCCAAAAACCGTAAGGCATGGCTAGACATTCCACTCTTGCAAGCGATTGCATTGCAGCATTGCAGAATCCGCATGCCTAGCAAGCTACCAATGATAATCCAATCGATTATATCGATTGAAGCGGCTTCGGGATTCTGCGTTTCCTGCGGGGGTCTCGGCAAGCCGCTGCCAGTTTCTTCTTTCGGCCCGTTCGGGCTTTTCGTCCGGCTCGAATCTCGAAGCCTGGCAACAACAAGAACCGAGGATAAAAAAGTGGCTGGCTCAGCAACAAGCTCTGCGCCCACCAGCGCCCGTGCATCCGCACGCCAAGGCCAGGGCAACTACCAATTCGCGCTCATCGCACTCACCTCACTCTTTTTCATGTGGGGCTTCATCACTTGCCTGAACGATATTCTGGTCCCGCACCTGAAAAGCGTCTTTCAGCTCAATTACACCCAGGCAATGCTTATCCAGCTTTGCTTTTTCGGCGCATACTCCATCATATCGCTTCCTGCCGGCACGCTCGTGAAGCGCATCACCTATAAATGGGGCATCGTTGTCGGCCTCGCGATCGCGGCTGTCGGCTGCGCCCTGTTCATTCCGGCCGCCACCTACCGAGTCTACGCCCTTTTCTTGGGCGCGCTTTTCGTGCTCGCCACCGGCATCACGATCCTGCAGGTCGCCGCCAACCCCTATGTCACCGTGTTGGGACCACCGGATACGGCCGCCAGCCGTCTGAACCTGACGCAAGCATTCAACTCCCTCGGCACGACGATTGCACCTTACTTCGGCGCAATGCTTATCCTGTCCGCCGCGACCGTTGCGGCCACCAACGCGACGCCGGAGCAGCTCGACGCCATGCGGCTTGCCGAGGCCGGTGCGGTAAAATTCCCCTACCTGCTTCTTGCTGCCGCATTCCTGGTGCTTGCTGCCGTCTTTGCCGCATTGAAGCTGCCCGAGGTCGAAGATGAAGAAACCGTCGAGCCGATGCGCGGCGGCGGTTCCGCCTGGCAGTACCGTCATCTCGTGCTCGGCGCTGTCGGCATCTTTGTTTATGTCGGCGCCGAAGTCAGCGTCGGCAGCTTCCTGGTGAACTTCCTGAGCCAGCCCGATATCGCCCATCTCTCCGAGTCCGATGCCGCCCACTATGTCTCCTATTTCTGGGGCGGCGCGATGGTCGGACGCTTCGTCGGCTCGGCAATCATGCGCCACATCGATGATGGCAAGGCGCTTGCGTTCAACGCCGCTATCGCGATCATTCTTCTGCTGGTGACGGTGCTGACGACAGGCCATGTCGCCATGTGGTCCGTGCTGGCGATCGGCCTGTTCAACTCGATCATGTTCCCGACGATCTTCAGCCTGGCGCTGCATGGCCTCGGCAAATATACGAGCCAAGGCTCGGGCATTCTGTGCCTTGCCATCGTCGGGGGAGCGATTCTGCCAGTCATTCAGGGCGGTCTTGCCGATACCATCGGCATTCACCTCGCCTTCCTGATGCCGATCATCTGCTACGTCTACATTGCCTTCTATGGCCTCAAAGGCCACAAGCCGGCATAAGCTTTTACAAACCGTCGCGCCTCGCCGCCTTCATCGGCGAGGCGCAAAGGGCTTGATCCGAAACGCGCCGCTTGGCATCGTGCGGCGCAACAAAACGGAAGGACAGGCCTCATGAAAGCGCTGCTGCTCATCGATATCCAGAACGGCTTCTGCCCTGGCGGCAACCTACCCGTTCACGAAGGAAATCTGACGGTGCCTGTCGCCAACGAGCTCATAGACAGCGGCCGATACGATCTCATCGTCGCATCACAGGACTGGCATCCGGCCGGTCACGGTAGCTTCGCCTCCGCTCATCCGGGCAAGAAACCCTTTGAAATCGGCATGCTCTCGGGCAAGCCGCAGATGATGTGGCCCGATCACTGCGTTCAGAATAGCAAAGATGCCGAGTTTCACCCGGACCTCCATATCAACGCCGTCGATTTCATCCAGCAGAAGGGCCAGAACCCTGCAGTCGACAGCTATTCCGCCTTCCGTGACAACGATCAAGCCGCCCTCACCGGGCTGGCCGCCTATCTGCGCAACAAAGGCGTCACCGAACTCGACCTTTGCGGGCTGGCAACCGATTATTGCGTCAAGTTCTCGGCCCTCGATGCCGTTGAAATGCTGCCTGGCGTTACCGTCCGCTTCATCGAAGATGCCAGCCGAGGCATCGATCTCGCCGGCGTCAAATCGGCAATCGATGAGATGCGAGCCCGTGGTGTTGCCGTGATCAGCAGCAAGGATGCGCTTGCGTAAAATCGCGCAAGTCCAGCTAAACCTTCTCTAAACAAAATGATGCAAGCTGTTCCCGATCAATGAAATATCGGGTTTTGCGCGTGCAATCTATTGTCATCAACGGGCGTTTCCTCGGCCAGCCCCTTTCGGGCGTGCAGCGCTTTGCGCGGGAGCTCACCTTGGCACTCGACCGCAAGATTTCCGCGGGCGCCCTGCCAGCCTCTCTGAAAAGCGTGCGCTGGCGGCTGGCCGTGCCGCGCAACACGCCTATCGATCTCAAGCTCTCCGCTATCGAAATCGACGAATTCGGCGCTGGGCCAGGTCACGTTTGGGAGCAGACGTCGCTGCTTTCACGCTCGCGCGGCAGCCGGCTCATCGGCTTCGGCGGCAGCGGGCCGCTTCTGCATCGCCGCCAGGCTGTCGTCATTCATGACGTGACGATCTTCCGCCATCCGCAGTCCTTCAAGCGCAGCTACCGCCTGCTGCATGGCGCCCTTGGAACCGTGCTGACACGCACCGCCAAGATCGGCACCGTCTCGGAGTTCTCGCGGCAGGAGCTCGCCTCCGTCTTCCGGGTGCCATCGACTAGTATCGACGTCGTCTACAATGCCGTCGATCACTATGCCGCCATCGAGCCGGATGAGGCCGTCATGCTGCGGCTTGGCCTGAAGACGAACGGCTTCTTCCTGCTTGTGGGAACGATGAAACCCAACAAGAACCTCGATTTCGCGATCCGCGCTTTCGAGGCGCTCAAAGATACCAATCAGAAGCTCGTCGTCGTGGGCGGCTCCGCACCGACCGTGTTCAAATCGGACAGCCAGCAATCAAACGACAGCCTGCTCTTCCCCGGCCGGCTCGCCGACGCGGAAATCGCCGCGCTGGAGCGCCATGCCACGGCTTTCGTTTTTCCGAGCCTCTACGAAGGTTTCGGCATCCCGCCATTGGAAGCAATGACTCAAGGCTGCCCGGTGCTTGCGGCTGATATTCCTGCGGTGCGCGAAGCATCGGGCGACGCCGCACTCTACTTCGATCCATTCCGACAGGACGAGCTCCTCGATGCCATGCGCAGGATCGTGACGGATGAGACGCTCCGCGAAGATCTGCGCCGGCGCGGCTACGAGAACATCAAGCGCTTTTCATGGGACGGCAGCGCGGATCGCGTCCTCTCCATGCTGGAAACGCTTTGAAGCTTTATAGCGGAGCTTGCCGCCGGAACATGATGACGAAATAGCTATAGAGACCGAGCAGGCAGAAGAGCGCGCCGCCAACCACGCCCCCGGCCACGAATATCCATAGCGAGTACCCAAAGCCGATCGTCGCCAGCACCGGCAGGACGAGCCCGATGGCGGACAAGATAACGGGCGGCCAGACGAAATCGAAGGCAAGGGACATCATCACCTTCACACCGATCACCATGGCGCACAGCGCACCGATCATGCCACCGGCCATAAGCGCAGCATCATCATAAGAGCCGAGATAGCCGCCGATGATCGTGCCCGCATTCAGCAACACGCAATCCAGTGCCGCGAGCAGAAAGATCGTCAGCAACCGGTGCTGTAGATGCGCAGGGGTGGGCAGCATATTGGCCGTCAGCGCACGGCAGGTCGCAAGGCCGATGACAAAGGGGGCGACGGCAAGAAACTCCTTGCGCAAACCAGCCGCGATGACCAATTGGCCGACCGGCTGCAATAGCGCGAAAATGCCGGTGGCCGTCATCAGCGTCAGACCAGTCAGCAGTGAATAATATTCTCCGAGCTGCTTGGTGAATGCAGGCGTCGATCCATCGCGATCATAGGTCGTAACGACATCGGGATATTGAATGGCCTGCAGTGCAGAGACGATCAGGATAAAGGGTCGCTGCAGCAGATCAAGCGCCAGAAGTGCGCCGGCAGCGCCACCCGCTCCCAACATGGCCGTAAGGATGGACTTCAATCCCAGCGGCGTCAGCATGCCGATAACGGAGGCGCTCGCGGCGACGCTGCCATAGACGAAATGCTTACGTACCCGCGCCTTCTCGAACGAAGCCGCCTCGTGAAGACTGTTGCGGGTCAGAAATGCGGCAAGGAGCCCATAGGCAAGATAGCCGGCCATCAGACCGGCGACGGTCCATGTGAAAGTCGGGGCAATCGTCGCGCCCGCAAGCGTACCGATCGCCAAAATCGTCGCACGCGAACCCTGCAGCCGCGAAAAGACGCGAAATTCCTGACGAAAGCGCAGCATGGTAAGATGCAGGTCGCTGCCACCCTGGAAGATCGCAACCAGGCCGCCAAGCACGGCAATCTCTGCAGAGACAGAAAAGAAGATCGAGACGGAAGCGGCGATCAGGCAGATTGCCGAGCATGCCGAGAATTCTACCGTCAGCGCCTTGCGCTCCAGCGCCTCGCTCCCAGGCCCCTGCCCCGGATAGAAGCGGCTGCAGGCAAAGCGAACCCATTCGAAGCAGAGGATCGCCGCAAACTGGCTGATCGAGATGAACAGCGAATAGGCGGCATAATCCGCTGGCGTCAGCAGATGCGCCACAGCGATCAGCAGCCCGAAAGCCACCGCAGCCTGATAGAAATATGCAGCCAATGCCACGATCTTCGCCATGGCTTCAGATAACAGGAAAAGATTGAGGAAAGCGCTAACCCCGGAAGGACAATTGCAGCATTCGGCAGCGCGACCGCGCCTGATGGGCCGTCTTCGAAAACCGGGGGCATTTCATTCCTGAAAAACCTGCTCCCAACATTAGGCGAGCGGTATCCCTTATTTCCTGCTCGCTTCTCCTCTCATCCAGGCGATAACCGTCTCAAGGGCTGCGGATCTGCGATAGCGCGGCCAGACGAGATAGAAGTCGGATGAACCACTTAGCGACCCCTGGATAACCTGCGTCAAGCGACCTTCCGCCATATCTCGCGCCACGAAATCGCGGTTGGCAAGAACGATTCCCTGCCCGGCGATCGCCGCTTCGATCGCATGCGATGTCTGGTTGAAGCTGATCCCTTTATAGGAGGCGTGAGCCGCCCGCCCGAAATGCTTGTCGATGAATTCGGGCCAGGAATTATGGGCATCATGAAGAAGCGCGTAATCGACAAGCTCTTCCGCGGTCCTCGGCGGCTTTCGGTCCTGCAGCAATGCCGGGCTGCAAACGGCAATGATCTCTTGCTCGAAGAGCAGTTCAGTCGCCAGCCCCGGCCCGAAAGGTGGTCGCCCGTAGCGCACTGCAAGATCCACTCCATCAGCCTGGAAGCCTGACATGCGTTCCGTCGCAAGGATATGAAGATCGAGATCGGGATGACGAGCAGTAAAATCCGGCAGGCGCGGAATCAGCCATTTCGATGCGAATGTCGGCGTGGTGCTGATGGTGAGCCTGACGGGCTGCGGCCTGAGATCGCCAGTCGCTTGTGCGATAATTTCAAAGGCACGCCTGATATCGGCGATATAGGCCCGTCCCTCGCCCGTTAGCGCCAAAGTCCGCGGCATTCGCTCGAACAGCTTTACGCCAAGCTCGGCTTCCAGCCCGCGCACCTGCTGCGCTACGGCGCCCTGCGTAACCCTAAGCTCCTCGGCCGCGAGCCTGAAGCTGCAATGGCGCGCGGCCACTTCGAATGCCTTCAGACCGTTCAGCGAGGGAAGTTTACTGGGTGAACCATTCATGCGATAGTTTTTCTACTGGCAAACAGGAGTTTATCTGCTTCGCTCTCGCGCGAAGACGATGATATTTCATCGATAATTTCGAGGCAATCAGTTCTAGCAGAACAAGATGAAGGAGGAACCGAAAATGTCGATAGAAAAAGTGGCAGTGATCACGGCGGGCGGCAGCGGCATGGGCGCCGAAAGCGCCAGACGGCTTGCCGCCGATGGCTTCCATGTCGCCATCCTCTCCTCCTCCGGAAAGGGTGAGGCACTGGCTCAGGAACTTGGCGGCATCGGCGTTACCGGCTCCAATCAGTCGAATGACGATCTCAAGCGCCTGGTCGATGCGACGATGGAAAAATGGGGGCGGATCGATGTGCTCGTCAACAGCGCCGGCCACGGTCCGCGCGCCCCGATCCTTGAGATCACCGACGAGCAATGGCACACCGGCCTCGATGTCTATCTCATGAATGTCATCCGTCCGACGCGCCTCATTGCCCCCATCATGCAGAAACAGAAATCCGGCGCGATCATCAACATCTCCACGGCATGGGCATTTGAGCCATCTGCAATGTTCCCCACTTCGGGGGTATTCCGTGCGGGCCTTGCCTCCTATACGAAGATTTTTGCAGACACCTACGCCGCCGACAATGTGCGGATGAACAATGTCCTGCCCGGCTGGATCGACAGCCTGCCGGCGACCGAAGAGCGCCGCGACAGCGTGCCGATGCAGCGTTATGGCACCAGCGCCGAGATCGCCGCCACCGTCGCCTTTCTGGCCTCCGATGGCGCTGGGTATATCACCGGCCAAAACCTCAAAGTCGATGGCGGCCTGACCCGCTCGGTCTAGCCTCTACACAAAACAGCATCATCTCGTTTTCGCTCTCTCAGGCACCCCTTGGGAGAGTGATACCGTTTGGAGCACAACAGCGGAGATTAAATCGCCTTGGGTTGGCCTGCGAACCTTATAGCCTGAAAGCGAAACCGTCGCCGGTGGCGCGGGCGAATTGCCTTTTTGCACTGCACACGTTAGAAGTCCCGGCAATTTTGAGGGATGGAAACCGGCGATACGGAAACGGCATTGCCTGGGGAGGAGTGCCACGATGGAGATCGTTCACACGATTGCCGCTCTACGCGAACGGCTTGGCGAACACCGCAAAGCCGGCAGGAAAATCGGCCTGGTGCCGACCATGGGTTATCTGCACGCCGGTCACATGGAACTGGTCTCTCGTGCAAAAGCCGAGAACAACGTCGTCGTCACCTCCATTTTCGTCAATCCGCTGCAGTTCGGCGCCAATGAGGATCTGGGGAAATATCCGCGCGATCTCGAGCGGGATAGTGCCATGCTGCGTGACGCCGGCGTCGATTTTCTCTTCGCACCCGGTGTCATCGACATGTATCCGCGACCGATGGAAACGGTGGTCGACGTGCCGAAGCTCGGGGCGGAGCTGGAAGGTGCGGTTCGTCCGGGGCACTTCGCCGGTGTTGCCACCGTCGTCACCAAGCTCTTTAACATCGCCCAGCCCGACAGCGCCTATTTCGGCGAGAAGGACTATCAACAGGTCACGATCATCCGCCGCATGGTCGAGGACCTGGCCCAGCCTGTCCGGGTCGTACCGGTACCGACCGTTCGCGATGCAGATGGCCTGGCTCTCTCCTCGCGCAATGTCTATCTGTCGAAGGAAGAGCGTGCCGCCGCTGTTATTATCCCCCAGGCACTGTCGGAAGCCGCAAGGCTTTACGATCTCGGCGCGGACGATCCAGCAGCACTCGAAGAGGCGCTCCGCGCCTTCATCGAAAGGGAGCCACTCGCGACCGTGGAAGTCGCCGCCGTTCGTCATCCCGAAACGCTGGAACCGCTGACCAAACTGCAGGGGCAGCGGATCCTCATCGCCTTGTTCGTCCGCGTCGGCACCACCCGCTTGCTCGACAACCGGGTTATTGGCAGCAAATCCGCCAACGAAGGGGTCGCCTGAAATGAGCACCGTCGGACATACCAAGCGCACGACGCCGGCGGCCATCGAAGCGATGAAGGGGACCCGTCCCATCGTCAGCCTGACGGCCTATACGACACCGATTGCCCGTCTGCTCGATCCGCATTGCGACCTGCTGCTGGTCGGCGATTCCCTTGGCATGGTGCTCTACGGCATGGACACGACCGTCGGCGTCACGCTGGATATGATGATCGCCCACGGCCAGGCCGTCATGCGCGGCGCAAAACATGCCTGCGTCATCGTCGACATGCCCTTCGGCTCCTATCAGGAATCGAAGGAACAAGCCTTTCGCAATGCCGCCCGCATCCTGAAGGAAACAGGCTGCGATGGCGTGAAGCTTGAGGGCGGCGAAGAGATGGCCGACACCGTTGCCTTTCTGACAAGCCGCGGCATTCCAGTCTTCGGCCATGTCGGCCTCATGCCGCAGCAGGTGAATACGACCGGCGGCTATCGTTCGCTCGGCCGCTCGGACAAGGAAGCTGCCAAGATCCGACGCGATGCGAAGGCGATCTCAGAGGCCGGCGCCTTCGCCATGGTCATCGAAGGCACGGTCGAACCGCTCGCCCGCGAGATCACCGCCGCCGTTGCCATTCCCACCATCGGCATCGGCGCATCTGCCGCCTGCGATGGGCAGATCCTCGTTTCCGATGACATGCTCGGCCTGTTCAACGATTTCAAGCCGCGCTTCGTCAAGCACTTCGCGGAGCTGGCGCCCATGATCTCGAAAGCGGCTGAAGCCTATGCCGAAGAGGTGAAGGCCCGCACGTTTCCGGCATTAGAGCATACCTTCCCGCCGAAGAAATGAGGCGCCATCAGCTCTTGGTCGGCTCTTTCTCAAGCAGATAGATCGCCTCGCCGAAATCCTCCATCTTGCTCATCAATGCCGCATGGGCATCCCGCAGACCCTGATTGTAATAGTAAGGGCCGATCTCGGCGGTGAAGAAATCGAGCAGGAATTCGGCAGGCAAGGTGCCGAGCGTCTGGTCCAGCTCATCGGCGAAATAGCGCTGAAGGCGTGCAATCGTGGCTGCCTTCTCCTCCTTCGAAAAGGTGATCTTCTTCATCTTTCCATCTCCCATTTTGCGAGCGGGCTCCAAGGGCTGGATCAAGGAAATCAATTGATCCATCAAGGAAATTCAATTGCTGGCTCCAAAAGCTCGGCTTACACCTCCCGCCATTGAACAGCGCGGCAACAAATGCGCAAGGATGCAACCATCGTTGTTTCCATGCGGAATGCGCGCCCTCGACACAACATCCGGACGAAAGCACCGGATTTTCCACAAAGGACAAAGCGGACCATGAGTCGCGCGGAATTTCTTGAAGGCTTGAAGGGTGGTATTCCCGTCGGCCTCGCTGCAGCGCCTTTCGGCGCCCTTTTCGGTGCGTTGGCGCGCGATCAGGGCATGTCCCTTGGCGAACTGACCCTGATGAGCGGCACCGTCTATGCCGGTGCCAGCCAGATGGTCGGGATCGATCTCTTCGGCCACAATGTTCAGGCTTGGCTCATCGTGCTGTCGATCCTCGCCGTGAATTTCCGCCATGTGCTCTATTCGGCAGCGATCGCTCGCTATATCAGACACTTTTCCGCTGTAGAGAAGTTCTTCACCTTTTTCCTGCTGGTCGATCCGCAATTCGCCGAGACGATCAAGCGCCATGAAAGCGGCAAGCCGGTGACTTTCGCCTGGTACATCGGTTTTGCGGCGGTGATCTATGTTCCCTGGGTGATGGTGAGCCTGATCGGCGGTCTTCTCGGCAGTTTCATCGGTGATCCCAAAGCCATCGGCCTCGATATTCTGCTGCCGGTCTATTTCCTCGGCATTGTCATGGGCTTCCGCACGCGCGACAACTTCCTGCCCGTCGTCGCCGTCAGCGCCGTGGCATCGGCCATTGCCCATCGTTATGTGGGCTCACCCTGGCATGTCAGCATCGGCGCATTGGCGGGCGTCGCGCTTGCCGCAATGCTGCCGCCGGTCAAAGCGAATCGCAAGCCTGATATCGCGCACGAAAGCCACGAGGTCTGACCATGTTCGATTTCAATTCGCATATGGTGTTGCTGATTGCGGCTGCGGCCGTGGTGACCTTTCTGACGCGCATCGGCGGCTATATCCTGATCGTCAAGATGACCCGCATTCCGCCGCGCGTCGAGGCAGCGCTCAATGCCGTGCCCGCCGCTGTACTCACGACCCTCGTCGCACCCGCCTTCTTTATCGGCGGGTGGGATATCAAGGTGGCGATGCTCGCAGCTCTTCTCGTCGGCCTGCGCTACCCGTCGACTTACATGCTCGTTACCGGATGGATCGTCGTCATGGCATGGCGCCATTCCATAGGCGCTTGAGACGGACCCCATCCCCTTTTTCAAAGGGGTGGGGTCCATATTTCTCAATGGCTAAGCTCGAGCGTGGCATTTTCCAGCCACGCCCGTACGTCGTGATCATGGATCAGCGGCATCAGCGCTTCGCGCGTCCGGGCGTGATACTCGTTCAGCCAATGCAACTCCTCATGCGTCAGCAGTTCGACGAGGACTAGGCTGCGATCGATCGGGCAGAAGGTCAAAGTCTCGAAGCCCAGCATCGGCATGTCCCCTCCCTCGATCTCCTCCGGATCGCGGATGTAGATCAGGTTTTCAATGCGGATGCCGAAATGACCAGGGCGATAATAGCCGGGTTCATTGGACAGGATCATGCCGGGAAGCAACTCCTGCACGGCAAGGCGCGCAATGCGCTGCGGGCCTTCATGGACGGAGAGATAGGAGCCGACGCCATGGCCTGTGCCATGGGCGAAATCGACGCCCGCCTTCCACAGCGCGATGCGTGCCAGCGGATCCAGATCGCAGCCACGGGTACCCTTCGGGAAACGTGCCGTGCTGATGGCGATCATTCCCTTCAATACCAGCGTGAAGAGGCGCTTCTGCTCTTCGGAGACGGCACCGATGCCAACTGTACGGGTGATGTCGGTGGTACCGTTGATATATTGCGCACCTGAATCGATCAGAAACAGTTCGCCGGCCTGGATCAACCGGTCGCTCGCCGTGGTCACGCGGTAATGCATGATGGCCGCGTGTTCGCCAGCACCCGAGATCGTATCGAAAGAGATATCCTTCAGCGGATTCTGCATGCTTTCGCCGACGCGGGCGCGGCAAGCTTCCAACCGTTCCGCCGCAGCGATTTCCGTCACCGTTCCATGCTTGCTTGTCTCCAGCCAGTAAAGGAACTCGACCATGGCGGCGCCATCCTGCAGGTGCGCCGCGGCCGATCCGTTGATTTCGGCAGCATTCTTGCAGGCACGCGGCAGCTTGGCGGGATCATTGCCCTCCACGACCTCTCCACCTTCACGACGGATGATGTTGGTCAGAGCGTAGGAGGCAAGATCCGGATCAACCAGGATGCGCCCGCCATTCGCGGCCGCAGCGGCCACGCGCTTGGTAAGTTCCGACGGCGGCAGTTGCTTGCAGATCTGCGTGAGATAGGCTTCGGCCTCGACCTTGGTCTTGCGCTTGTCGAGGAAGAGCGCCGCTTCACCTTCCGCATAGATGATGGCGCGGGCCAAGGGATGCGGCGTGTGCGGCACGTCACTGCCGCGGATATTGAAGATCCAGGCGACAGAGGACGGATCGGTAATCAGCGCCGCCTTGAGGTTTTTTTCCTTGAGGCCGTTCGCAATCGTCGCAAGCTTGTCCTTGGCGAGGATACCGGCCTGGGCGATATCCTGAATGATAACGTTGCCCAGCGGCTCGGGCGGCCGGTCGGTCCAGAGCCTGTCGAGCGGATTATGGGGTAGGAAGACGAGCTTGCCGTCGATCTCGGCCAAGGCCTTTTCCAGTCGGCGTACTTCGGCACCCGTATGCAGCCACGGATCGATGCCGAGCCGGAAACCTTTCTTCGCGTGACGCGGCAGCCAGACATGCGGCGGCTCGTTCACCAGATCGCCTCCAGTGAAGACGCTTCGATCCACCTGTTCGGCAAGCTGAGTCACATAACGGCCATCCACGAAAACCACGGCCTGAGAGTGTGTGATAAGCGCAACACCTGCCGATCCAGTGAAGCCCGTGAGCCATGCGAGACGCTCCGAGCATTTGGGCACATACTCGCCTTGATACTCGTCAGCCCGCGGCACGAGCAAGCCGTCAATGCCGAGATCGTCGAAGGCAGCACGCAAACCGGTAACACGCTCGCGGCCGAACTGCGGGGTGGAAGTGACGTCGAAAGACTGAAACATGGGCTGATCCGGTAGTGATGGAGAGTTCGTGAAACTGAATATTGCCAGTATGTTAGAGCATCACGATCGGAAGTGCGACGTGATTTTCGATCTCTAAGACGCTATGTACGATGACTGCAATATCACACCGGATGAGAGTAGTTTATCTCATGTCGGGCCGTTAACGAATCCGCCCATTTCGTGAGCATGTCAGTCCGATTATGACAACTTCACGGCATGAAACATGCATATTACGCATAGCTCCCATGAAGCCGCCCCCCTGCCACGCCGACGGGCGAGTCGCTATATCGCCGGCATCAAACGGGGTTCACGAAGAACCAGCTCAAAACCAAGGACTTAAGACAATGCCTATCTCTCGCTCCGCATATGTTAGCCCGGCGCTGGCTGGCGAGCGTCGCACCGTACGCCATTCCGTCGGCTCGCTTCGTCAGCTCGAAGTCGAAACCGCAAAGGCAATCGGTGCCAGCCGCGGCGGTCGCCGCTAACAAGTTTACGATCTACGCGTTCCAAGTCGATCGCAATCCGGTTCTCCTCCTCCCTCGGATTATGATCAGAACGCTTAGAGCCCGCTTGAGCACTCCTCCTCCACACGCTCGCGGGCAAGATCGGCGAAAACCGATCTGAAGGCGGTGCTTCGGCACCGCCTTTTTTATTTTTTGCAATTGTTGATGCGGGAAGTGACCGGCTTAAGGCCGGTCGAGGTGGATGGTGACCCAGCCGTTGCGCCAGATCGTGCGCACATGCCGCAGGTGCGCGCCGTTATAGGCAGCGAGAACCTTCCAGCGCTGCTCGGCAAGAATACCCGACAGAATGACCGAACCGCCCGGTGCCAGATGCGCCACAAGCTGCGGCGCCATTTTGATGAGCGGACGCGCCAGAATATTGGCGATGATCAGGTCGAACGGTCCATGACGGGAAAAGGCCGTGGAATGGAATCCCGGTGCCGTCTCCAGCGTGACACCCGAGGCGATGCCGTTGCTGCGGACATTTTCCTTCGCGACGCGGACGGCAATCGGATCGATATCGGTCGCCAGAACCGGAATGTTGCGCAGCTTGCGCACGGCAATCGCCAGCACGCCGCTGCCCGTCCCGAGATCGAGCGCGTTGCGCACGCGGCGGCTCGCAACAACCTTCTCGATCGTCTCAAGGCAGCCAGCAGTCGTCCCATGGTGACCAGTGCCAAAAGCTTGTCCTGCTTCGATTTCGATGGCAATGTCGCTGGAGCCGACCTTGTCGCGATCATGCGAGCCGTGCACGAGGAAGCGGCCGGCACGCACAGGCTTCAACCCTTCCAGCGACTTGGCGATCCAGTCGATATCGGGAAGCACTTCCTTTTGAATGACGAGATCGGCGAAAGTCGGCTTCAGGAGCGCTTCGAAGCGATCACGGACCTCATCTTCATCCGCTGCGTAGAGATAGATCGATGCTTCCCAGACATCGTTCTTCTCGTCGATCTCCGTCGTTGCGATCGGCAATTCTTCGTCTTCGAACACAGGCGTCATCAGGTCCAGAACCTGCCCGGCCTTCTTCTCGTTCGTCGTCACATAAAGGCGGATTTCGCTCAACTCGTCGCTCTTTCTCGTTCTTATTCGGCCCAGTCGATCCAGGGCGGTTTCGGCGTGTCGTAGCCGGCCACACCCCGAAGCAATTGCCGGCGGACCGGGCCAAAGCGCAGCAACAGCGGCGCAAGGAAATTTCGCGCCGCAACTGCCAGCGGGTTTTGCATCGTCACCAATCGTGTCAGGCCATAGGTCTGTTTCAAGACCTGCTTGACGGCGGGAATTCTCAAGGCCGAATACTCCTGTTCGCGGCCTTCCGCAATGAGCCACGCAAGCCAGCAGGCATCTTCGATGCCGAGATTCATGCCGCGCGCGCCGGCCGGCGAATGAATATGCGCGGCATCGCCGGCAAGAAAGACATTCCCCTTGGCCATCGGCTCGACATGCCGGAAGTGGATGCGAAACTGCGAGGCCCAGGTCTTTTCCGAAACCGCAGCCGGATGCGCGATGCGGCTTTCGAAATCCTCCAGCGTCGAGATGTAGCGAATGATGCCGTCCGAGACAGGTAGGCGGCCGACCATGCCGGGATCGAAGAGCGATATCTCGCCGAAATGCGTATCGACCGGCTCCGCATAGCGAAAATCGGCAAGATAGAAATAAGCCTCCAGCGCCTCGCCCGGGAAGCCGGCGCCGAATGCCTTGCGCACCGCAGAATGGGCGCCATCAGCACCGATCAATATATCCGGCCGCGCTGTTTCCGACGTACCATCGGCTCGGCGCAGCGTGACCTCCGGTTTTTGAAGGTCTACCATGGCTTCTGCAACCACGGCCGTCTGCCATTCGGGCGAGATGCCATAGGCTGAAAGCGCCTCCGTCAGCAGGCGCTCGGTATTGCCCTGCGGCAGGGCGCAAATAGCACTGAAGCGACCTTTTACCTCTCGCGTATCCAGCCCGATCAGAATTTTCTTATTCGAGCGGACGCGAAAGCGCTCGATCGGTTGCGCAGCGGCGATAATGCGCTCCGCAACGCCAGAGGGAGACAGCAGCGTCAGCGTGCGGGCGTTGACACCCAACGCGCGGCTCTCTTCCTTAGGCGTCGGCCCAGTGCCGTCATCGACAATACGTGGCGAGAAGCCGCGGCGGGCAAGTTCGAGAGCGGCGGCAAGACCAACAGGCCCGGCCCCAACGATCAGAATGGATCTGGATTTTCCCTGTCCGCCAATCCCCTCGCCCATGCAGGTCCTATCCCTTCTTGACTAGGTTCTCCAATTTCTTCACCGCCACGTCCGGGTCCTCCTCATAGGCGATGGTTCCGGCAAAGCGGCCCTGCGAATCCAGCAGGAAGACGGAAGCGGTGTGATCCATCGTATAGTCGCCATTTGGCTGCTTGTCGTCGACCGGCACCTTCTTGGCATAGACACGGAATCCTTTGACCATGTCCATCACCTTAGCTGGATCACCGGAAATGCCGGTAATGCGCTTCGAAACGTTGGAGACATATTGGTCCATGATGGCAGGCGTATCACGTTCGGGATCAACGGTCACGAAATAGGCATTGAGCTTGGTGCCATCGGGATCGACCTTCTGCAGCCAGGCGTTCAGCTCGAACAGTGTCGTCGGACAGACATCCGGGCAATGCGTGTAGCCGAAGAAGACGGCAGAGGGCTTGCTGCGAAATGCCTGCTCGCTGATCGGCTGGCCGCT
Source organism: Rhizobium sp. BK312 (assembly GCF_014193605.1). Classification (NCBI taxonomy): domain Bacteria; kingdom Pseudomonadati; phylum Pseudomonadota; class Alphaproteobacteria; order Hyphomicrobiales; family Rhizobiaceae; genus Rhizobium; species Rhizobium sp. BK312. Next base: position 428,125 of record NZ_JACHZP010000001.1, read on the forward strand.
CTGTGAAACGAGCGTGAAGGGGACACCATAAGGCCCGGATGCCGCAACCTCCGGCGACTTGCCGCCACCAAAGCTGAACCAGCCCAATAGTCCGGCCACGATCAACACGGCCACCCAAACTGCAATCCGCACGCTTCTCATGAATGCTATTCCTTACCAATACGGACGATCGCACCGAAAGTGCAGTGCGATCGCCCTCCTAGCCGATGTAGCGGCTCGAAGTGGAGGACGCAATTCAAGAAGATGTTCAGAGGAGGCCGAAATCGTCGCAGCATGCGGTTCGGTGATCTTCCGAGCCTTGTTCACTCCATTTTGCCACTCCTCTGAGGCCTGAGAGATAAAATCCCGATGGATGTTAAATCAATCCTAACCAGTCCGCGCCAACATCGGCTTCAACGGTCGAACTCGCTTTCGGCCACCGCCCGAAAGCGCGGCGAACCTCTTTATCCCAGAAGGGCATGACGCCCGCCGGAAGCAAGGCGTCTTTGTCGCCAAAGCACCGGATGCTGACGCTGCCCAAGCCGCTCCAGCCGATCTCTCTTTTCAATCGCGAGCGTCGCTTGCGGCGATGCCAAACGGGAAGTTCTCGAACATGACGAACGCCATCAAGCAATCGGGCGCCTATCTGGAAATCGTCTCCTTTCATCTTGGCGACCAGGAGTTCTGCATTGACATCATGGCCATCCGCGAAATCCGCGGCTGGGCGCCGGTGACGCCGATGCCGCATACACCGCCTTACGTGCTCGGCCTCATCAACCTGCGCGGTGCGGTGATCCCGGTCATCGATATGGCCTGCCGCCTCGGCATGAAGATGACGGAACCTTCGGAGCGCTCCGCAATCATCGTTACTGATATTGCGGGCAAGCTCGTCGGTCTCCTGGTAGAGCAGGTATCCGACATGATGACCATCAAGAGCGAAGATCTGCAGCCGGCTCCGGAAATCATCCCCGAAGGGCAGCGCGCCTTCTGCCGCGGCATCGTGGCGCTGGAAAAGACCATGGTCTGCTTCCTCAACCTCGATACGGTCATTGCGGATCAGTTGGCGCAGGCAGCCTAATTTCAATAGTCGGCTTACAAAACAGATCGCCCTGGAGCGGAACTCCAGGGCGGTCGCTTTTTGTATAACCGGTTTTGGCAGGGGTGTAGCCAAGGACGCGGTATTGCAGGCCGTGAACAGAGGCGAGAGTCGCCTTCCCGTTCGCTTTTGAAATTGCATCAAAAAGGTGCAAACCGAAAGCAACCAGAAGGAATTCGACAACCCAAGAGTATGACTTTTTTTGGTGTTATCTTTCTACGAGCTATTTTTCGGTATTGTAATACCATTATTTCGGCTTGCCGTTTTTCCATGTAACCTGTTGGCCGAACAAGGGGATCGTCGAAATGGCCATCTTGGCGGAGCCATCCGTCAGCTGCCGCGAATGGATAAGATAGACGAGCGTGTCATTCTTCTTGTCGTAAATGCGGGTGACGACCAGCTTCTTCCAGATGAGCGACAGACCGGCACGAAATACCTCCTCACCGCTCTGGGACAGGTTGATATCGCCGATCTCGATCGGACCGGTCTGACGGCAGGCGATGGAATTGTTGGAAGGGTCCTCGAACCAGTTGCCCTTGCGCAGCCGGTCGATCACGCTGCGGTCGAAATAGGTCACGTGGCAAGTGATGCCCGAGACTTCAGGGTCCGGCACGGCATCGACCAGAATATCATTGCCCGTCCAGTCCACGCCCACCTTGCCGACAATTTCGGCGGAAGCGGAAACGGGCGCCAGAGCCAGAAGAGACGCGGCAATGGCGGCAGAAAGTTTGGGTGAACGCATCGATCATCCTCCAACAACAGCCGCCAGAGCAAGAGCGGCACGGCTAAGGTAAGATGGCTCACGATCGTTGCAAGATGAAGAGATCCATCTCCGAGCGGCCACGCCTCGCCAACAGCAGGCCGCAGGTCGCCAGGAGGACGCCGTCAAAGCAACGGCGTCCGGAAACACGCAGGATAACGCATCATTTCACTTCTGACTGATGGCGACCGTGCCGGTTTCCAGCAGCGATTTAAGGTTGGACAGGATCTTCGGCCACCCACCGGAAACGGCTTCGATCAGCTTCGAGTTCTCGACCTCGATTGTATGCGTCACCGTCAGCTTCACAACACCGTCCGCCGGCTCCAGCTCCATCACGCAGCGCGACCAACCTTCAGCCTTCAGGTCAGGGCGCCACTCGTTGCGCCATTTGATGGCAAGCCGCCGTGGCGGGTCCAATTCCGCTATCTCTCCAGTGTCGGCAACGCGGCCATCCGGAAAGAGCATTTTCCACGGCGATCCAATCTTCCACTCGGTCTCGTGGATCATGTCGAACCAGTATTGCTTGACGAATTCCGGCGTGGTCAGCGCCGACCAGAGCTTTTCCTGGGTGGTGCGGATAAAGGTGACGTAGACGAATTTGCTTCCAGTCATGCCATTTCTCCTCGTTTTATTCCTCTGTTCTTGAGCTCACTGCCCGCCCTCGCCTTCCAGCGCCTTTTTCAAGGCCGAAAGCGTATTCAGATGCCGCTGCTCGAACTTGTTGATCCAACGTTCGGCGATGCCGTTGATCGGGACCGCGTTGATGAAATGTAGCTTCTCTCGCCCATGCTTCTCCGAGGAAATCAGATTGGCCTCCTCCAGAATGGCAAGATGCTTGGCGACTGCCTGTCGGCTCATGTCCAAATCCTCGCAGAGGGCGTTCAGGGTCTGCCCGTTCCGCTCATGAAGCCTGTCGAGCAATTGCCGCCGGCTGGCATCCGCCAGCGCCTTGAAGACTGCATCATCATCCACGGATACGAAACCATTTGGTTGCCTTTTACGACCTTATAAGCAACCAAATGGTTGCCTGTCAAGTAGCATGCAGACGAGGCAATCGCATTGCGCCTCAAAGACACGGCAATCGAAGGATTTATCCAGGAACGATTGACAACCTCCGCGCCACATCGGATCATCCGCCCATGATCGCAAACCGGACCACAGTAATGCACCTTCACACCATCTCTCCCTTTGCAGGGCGAGTGGAAGCTGTGTTGCGCTAAGCTGACCGCGATCCATCTCAACCCTGCCGAGGCGAGCAGGGTTGAAGCCTCCTTGCTCTCCTCATCAATATCAAGGAGAGCCCATGTCTTTCAAAGAGCAAGAACCCGCCAAACGACGATCAGGCAAGATTGGCGCTTTAGAGATTCGTGCCTCGCACCCATCCGACGCGGAAGGAATTGCTGCCATGGCCAATCTACCCGGCTTTCGCGCCGGCACGCTTCGCCTGCCCTTTCAAAGCGTCGAGGAAACACGGCACTGGCTGGAGAAATCATCGCCCAATTCGACCGGCCTTGTCGCCGTGCTTGACGGGCGGATTGTCGGCAATGCCGGCCTGAACCGCCTTGCCGGCCGCCGGATCCACAGCGGTAGTATTGGTATGGGCGTGCATGACGATTTTACGGGCTGCGGCATCGGCTCCGCATTGTTGGGCGCCCTCATCGATACCGCAGACAACTGGCTGGCAATCAAGCGGCTGGAACTGACCGTCTATGTCGACAATGCGCCAGCGATCAAGCTCTACCAAAAATTCGGATTCGAGACCGAAGGCCGGCTGCGTGCCTTCGGTTTCCGCAATGGCGAATATGTGGATGCATTCACGATGGCACGGCTAAAATTCTGAGCAATCAAGGCGCGGCGGACGGGATTTCCGCCGCTCCGATCGTCAGCCGATCAAATCCAGCCACTCGTCCTCGGTCATGACCTGGACATTGAACTCGCGCGCCTTATCCAGCTTCGAGCCGGCGCCCGGCCCCGCCACGACGATATCGGTCTTCTTCGACACCGAGCCGGAAACCTTGGCGCCCAGGCTCTCGGCCTTCGCCTTGGCTTCGTCGCGGGTGAATTTTTCCAGAGAGCCGGTAAAGACGACGGTCTTGCCGGCCACCGGACTGCCCGAGGTCACCGGCTGCTCCGCTTCTTGAGGCTTCACCTCCTCCAGGAGCTTCGCGATGACCTCGGTATTGCGCGGCTCCTTGTAGAATTCGACGATGGCGCGCGCCACTACCTCGCCGATGCCCTCGATATTGTTGAGGTCGTTCCATGCGTCACCGCTAAGGGGGGCCGCTTCCTTCATCCCTGCCTCGAAGGCCGCATAGGTGCCGTAGGAACGCGCCAGAAGCTTCGCCGTCGTCTCGCCGACATGGCGAATACCGAGCGCGAAGATGAAGCGATGCAGGGCGATCTGGCGCCGCTCATTGATCGCGGCATAAAGCTTGCCAACACTGACCTTGCCGAAACCATCGATATTTTCCAGCTTCGTCAGTGATGTCTGCTGACGCTTTTCCAGGGTGAAGATGTCAGGCGCGGTCTTTATCTGTAGCGCCGGATCCTCGCTCTCGAAGAAGAAATCGATCTGCTTCGAGCCCAGACCCTCGATGTCATAGGCATTGCGTGAAACGAAATGCTTGAGATGCTCGGTCGCCTGCGCCCGGCAGATGAACCCGCCGGTGCAACGTGTGACGGCATCGACTTTACCAGTCTTCTCATTGATATCGCGCACCGCGTGGCTTCCGCAAACCGGGCAGACTTTGGGGAATTCATAGGGCGCGCTCGAGGCTTCCCGCTTTTCCAGCACGACATCGACGATCTGCGGGATGACATCGCCTGCGCGCTGGACGATCACCATGTCACTGACGCGGATATCGCGGCCATCGCGGATCGGCTCGCCCTTGTTGCCGATGCCCTTGATGTAGTCGGCATTGTGAAGCGTCGCATTGGTCACCACGACACCGCCGACGGTGATCGGCTCGAGGCGCGCGACCGGCGTCAGAGCGCCGGTGCGGCCGACCTGGATATCGATATCGACCAAACGCGTGAATGCCTGTTCCGCCGGAAATTTATGCGCGGTCGCCCAGCGCGGCGAGCGGGAGCGGAAACCAAGGCGAGCCTGCAGTTCCAGGCTGTCGACCTTGTAAACGACGCCATCGATATCGTAATCGAGATCCGGCCGTTGCAGCCCTATCTGATCGTAATGCGCGAGAATATCGGCAACCGAATTCAAGCGCTCCATCAACGGGTTGACGGGAAAGCCCCAGGATTTGAAGGTCTGCACCATGCCGTATTGCGTATCCGCCGGCATGTCGGACATCTCGCCCCAGGCATAGGCGAAGAATTTCAGCTTGCGGCTGGCCGTCACCTTCGCGTCGAGCTGGCGCAGCGATCCGGCGGCCGTATTGCGAGGATTGACATAGGTCTGCTTGCCTTCGGCCTCCATCTGCGCGTTGAGCGCCAGGAAGTCGCTCTTGGCCATATAGACCTCACCGCGCACCTCGACGACCGAGGGAGCGCCCGCAGGCAAGGTCTGCGGGATTTCCTTGATGGTCCTGATATTGGCGGTGACATTCTCGCCTGTCGTGCCGTCGCCGCGCGTCGCGGCGCTCACCATGCGGCCGTTCTCGTAGCGGATGGACATGGAAAGACCGTCAATCTTCGGCTCCGCCGTGAAGGCGATGGAATTATCAGGCAGGCGACCGAGAAAGCGATAGACGCTGGCGACGAAATCCTCGACATCTTCTTGCGAGAAGGTGTTGTCGAGCGAGAGCATCGGCCTTGCGTGGACGACAGGCGCAAAGGTCTCCGAGGGTGCGGCACCGACCCGGCGCGAGGGGCTATCAGCGCGAATCAATGCGGGAAACCGAGCCTCGATCGCATCATTGCGCCGCTTCAGCGCATCATATTCGGCATCCGAAATCTCCGGCGCATCCTTGCCATGATAAAGTGCGTCGTTGCGCGCGATCTCTGCAGCCAAATAGGCAAGCGCTGCGGCCGCTTCCTCTTCGCTCAAATCTTCCACGGGCTTCTGTTCGGTGCTCATGAATCTACACTCCCCGATTTCGGAGATGTTTTAGAGCACTTCAGCAAAAAGTGCGAAGCGGTTTTCGCCCCGGAGCACGTAAAAACAAAGGGAAAAATCTGCATTTCAGTTACCGAATGCCAATGACCATCATGGTAGCGTTCACGACAACTTTACGCCATGATCGGTCGTTCTTGATGTTACAGGTGCGGGAGATATCAGCATCGAGCCAGCCTTGGTGGAATTCTCTTTCCAATTCCCGAGCAGCGGCTCTTTCCCGAGTATCACAGGGGATTTAAGATAAGTTATTATGAGAGCGAGACCTCTGGAAATGATCGGATCGTCAGCAGAAATTCGAAATCACGCATGAAGTATCGTCTTGCCGTTCTCTCCATTTCTCTCATCGGTGCAGTGTTGATTATGAGCTCGTTCGTCAGCCGCTCTGCCTTGGGGCTGGTCGTTAGAGCTTGTGAGATCAACTCCACCCTGACGGGGTCGCCATATCCGTGCCTCAAGATAGTGGAGTCGCCGGATCCGCTGTCATCCTATGTTGTCCTTCGCGAACCGGCTGACAAAGAACGAACCATTCTTGCGCCCCTCGCCGACGTTCCCGGTATTGAGGACCCTCGCCTTCTGACCACGGGAGCGCCGAACTATTTTGAGGAAGCGTGGAAAGAGTTATCGGCAATCGATCCGCGTGCAGCGAAGGCTTCGAGGCAGAATTTTGCTCTGGCGATAAACGCCGCCAGCTGGCGCACGCAAGATCGGCTTCACATTCATATGGGGTGCGAGACACCTCGCTTCAGGGCGCTCTTGAAGGCTCATGTGACGGAGATTGAAAGCGGCCGGTTTACGGACCTGAAGACCCGAGCCGGCTGGTGGGCAAGTTTCCACATGGCCGATGACCTCTCGAATTTGAACCCCCTGCAGCTCGTCGCGGATGGCATCGATGGCGCCCGTTCAAATATGGAAAACGTGGTGGTCGGCGTCTTTGGCGCCGTATTGCCTGACGGGCAGCATGGTTTCTATGTTCTGGCGAGAATAAACAAAGCACACAAATCCCGCGGGTCCGCGGAGGATATGATCGATCCTAAGTGCCGGCTCTGATGCATGTCGCGCAGAAGTTCGCGCATCGGCCGAACTCGTTCACAGCCTACGGTCCGATTTCGTAAGATCACTGGCAAACGCTGACCGTCCGTCTTTAGGAGCAGATCAAGACCAGCGCTCGCAAAAGGCCTCAATGTCGCTTGTCTGAAAATCGGCAAGCCGCGCCATGATGGTTTCGAAAGGCCAATCCCACCAGGCGATGGACGCAAGCCTCTTTGCGACGGTTCGCGTAAACCGCTCTCGAATAAATTTGGCGGGAATACCGCCGACAATAGTATAGGGTTCGACATCTTTGGTGACGACCGCACCTGCTGCAAGCACGGCACCGTCTCCCACCTTTACGCCTGGCAGAACGATCACGCCGTGACCAATCCAGACATCGTTGCCAATAATAGCGCGATCCTGCTTGCGCCGATCGAAAAACGCATGATCCCGCACGGCGTCCACCGAGTAATATTCCGGACAATAGGTGAAGCGATGCATGGACGGGCGGTCCATCGGATGATTGGGAGCGCCGATTCTGACTTCTGCCGCAATGGCGCAGAATTTTCCAATCGTTGAATCACCGACGATGCAGCGCGGCCCGAGATAGGAGAAATCCCCAAGTTCGACCGTGTGCAGAGACGTGTCTTCCAAAATCTCGCAGCACATGCCCACCCGCGAATCTCTTATATTCGCCGTCGGGTGGATAACGGTTTCCGCGATTTTGGGGCGATTTGGCTGTGCGGTCGAGTGCATTGACGGTCTCCGGATTCTAGCCTGCCTAGCCGGAGACGATGAAGGATATGTGACGCAGGACTGCCGAAAGACCGAGCGAGATGTCCGTGGCAGATCGTCGCCGATATCTGCTCCATGGACAGTCGCGAGATCAGCCGTTGCCGGCCAGCAAGCGTTTGGCGGCCGCTCTCGCCTCTTCGGTCACAGAAGCGCCCGCGAGCATGCGGGCGATTTCCTCGGTGCGATCCTTCGGCTCCATGGTAGCAACGCGCGTGGAAATCTTTTCCGAGCCGTCCGCAACCGGTCCCTTGGAGATCAGCAGATGCGTTGCAGCACGAGCGGCGACCTGCGGTGCATGAGTAACCGACAGCACCTGCACGCGATCGGACAGACGCTTCAGCCGCTGGCCGATCGCATCCGCTACCGCACCGCCGACGCCGGTGTCAATTTCATCGAATACGAGGGTCGGCGCCGAGCCGCGATCGGCGAGCGCAACCTTCAATGCCAAGAGAAAGCGCGACAGCTCGCCTCCGGAAGCAACCTTGGTGATCGGGCCTGGACGCGTACCGGGGTTGGTCTGAACGTGGAATTCGACGACATCGATCCCATCGGCCGTTCCGGCTTCGGGATCGCTTGATATTTCCACCATGAAACGCGCACGCTCGAGCTTCAGGGCCGGCAATTCGGCCATGACGGCCGCGGCAAGCGCCTCGCCTGCGTGCCGGCGCTTCTCCGACAGGCTGCGCGCTGCAACGTCATAATCTGCCTTGGCGGAGGAAAGCTCGGCAGCAAGACGCGCTAGCCGCTCTTCGCCGGCATCAAGATCGGCGAGATCCGAAATCATGCGTGCGGCCAGGGCCGGCAATTCCGTTACCGGCACGGAGTATTTACGCGAGGCGCCCCGCAACGCGAAGAGACGCTCTTCGACCCGCTCCAGTTCGCGCGGATCGTATTCCGTCTTACGCAGCGCGGCTTCAACCTCCATCTGCGCGTTGGAAAGCTGATCGAGAGCGGCGTCCAGCAATGCGACGGTATCTTCCAGAAGGCCCGGCGCCTCATGACTCTTGCGCTCCAGCCGGCGCACCAGCGAGGCGATATGCGGCACGGGCGATGCATTGCCGTTGAGAAATTCCGAAGCCTCGGCAATATCGCCGGCAATGCGCTCGGCCTTCATCATCCGCGAGCGCGTCTCGGCAAGCTCGTCCTCCTCGCCATCTTGCGGCGAGAGCTTCCCCAGTTCCTCGACAGAGGCGCGAAGATAGTCGGCCTCGCGGGCAGCCCGCTCCACCTGCTCTCTGTGCTTCCTTAACGTGCGATCGGTATCGCGCCAGATCTTGTAAAGCCTGCCGACTTCCTGTGCCTCATCAGCGAGACCAGCGAAAGCATCGAGCAAGATGCGGTGCGCATCCGTGTCGACGAGCGCGCGGTCATCGTGCTGACCATGAATTTCGACGAGAAGCTGCCCGATCTGGCGCATGAGCTGAACGCTGAGGGCCTGATCGTTGACAAAGGCTTTGGTGCGGCCATCGGCGGATTGAACGCGGCGGAAAATCAAATCGCCGTCATCATCGATGCCGTTTTCGCGCAGGAGCTTGCGGGCCGGATGCTGCGTGCCGACATCGAATACAGCGGTCACCTGGCCGCGCTCTTCGCCATGGCGCACCAGCCCGCCATCGCCACGCCCGCCCAGGGCCAGCGACAGGCTGTCAAGCAGGATGGATTTGCCCGCACCCGTCTCGCCGGTCAAAACCGAAAGCCCGGACTCGAAGGCAAGATCCAGCCGCTCGATCAAAACGATATCGCGGATCGAAAGCTGGATCAGCATCTGCGCTCAATCTCACGTCCCAAGAAGAAGTTTCTTGCCCGCCCTGGAAATCCAGGAGCCCGAATTTTCGCTCGGCTCAACGCCACCCTTCTGCAGCAGCTGATAGGAATCCTTATACCAGCGGCTGTCCGGATAGTTGTGACCGAGAACCGCGGCGGCTGTCTGGGCTTCCGGAACAATACCCATTGCATAATAGGCTTCGACGAGTCGCGCCAGCGCTTCTTCGATCTGGTTCGTCGTCGGATACTGCTCCACCACCACACGGAAGCGGGAAATAGCAGCCAGATAATCCTTGCGCTCCAGATAATAACGGCCGACCTGCATTTCCTTGCCGGCAAGCTGGTCCTTGGCAAAGCGGATCTTTTCCTGAGCGTCGCTGACATATTGCGACTTCGGATAGGTGTTGACGAGCTTGGTCATCGCCTCGATCGTCTGCTGTGCAGCACGCTGGTCCTGCGTCACGTCCACGATCTGCTTGGCATAGGACGAGCCGACCAGATATTGCACGTAGTCGGCATCTTCCGAGCCGGGATATTGCTTGAGATAGGTATTACCGGTCTGCACCGCGTCGTCATACCGGCCTGTGCGGTATTTCACGAAGGTGCTCATCACTAATGCCTTGCGCGCCCATTCGGAGAAAGGCTGTTGCTGATTGATGGCATCGAACTTCTTGCCGGCCTCCGTCATGTTGCCAGCTTTGATGTTGGCAAGGCCCTGATTGTAGAGCATCTCCGGCGGATCGGTCTCGACACCAAGCTTGGTGATGTCGATATCCTTCTTCGTGTTACACCCTGTCACCACCGCACCGGTACCGGCCAGAAGGAACGATACGAGCAAAGCCCGTGCTGTGATATTCATGCGTTCAGACCTTGCAAAACCCATCGGATGACTGTCCCATAACCGTCGTTGCGGAGACGGCGTTCTCTCTCGCTGGCGTTTCTAGCCGCAAAAACACCATCAGGGCAACGCATTGATGGTGCATTAACGCATTTTTGTGGCAAAGACCGCATATCCGCAGCCTTTAATGCCTGTTTTAACAGGGAATTCTCATATCGGCCCGCGCACGCTGTCCGTCTTGCGAAGGCCGACGGTAAACCGCCTGATTCGCCTGTCAAAAAAAGAGCCGCCCCTTATCGGAGCGGCAGCTTGTCTTATTCAAATTCCGCAGCGTTATGCCGACCAGGGAGCGAACTCTGGCGCGTTAACCGGCACGAATTCGCGGCTGTGAGCGCGCTGGCGCGGAGCCGAAGTTTCGACGACCTCATAGGCGCTGGAATCGCTGAGCAATGCCTTCAGGGCATTCGCGTTCATGCGATGGCCGCCACGGTAAGAGCGGTAGCAGCCGATGAATTGTGCGCCAGCCAGCGCCAGATCGCCGACGGCGTCCAGCGTCTTGTGACGAACGAATTCGTCCTTGGCGTAGCGCAGGCCCTCGACGTTGATAACAGTATTGTCATCGGAAATGACGACTGAGTTTTCGAGCGACGAACCCAGCGCATGACCCGATGCCCAGAGGCGTTCGACATCGCGCATGAAGCCGAAGGTACGGGCGCGCGATAGTTCCGTCTTGAAGGTTTCGGCCGTTAGATCGCCCTGCCACTTCTGGCGGCCGATCAGCGGGCATTCGAAATCGATCTCAACTTCGAAGCGCGTGCCGTCATAGGGACGGAACTCGCACCAGGAACCGCCAGCTTCAATCCGCACCGGCTTGATGACGCGGATGTAGCGACGCTTGACACCGAGCGAGACGATACCCGCCTGCTCGATCGCCTCGATGAAGGGATAGGAGCTGCCGTCCATGATCGGCATTTCCGCGCCGGATACCTCGACGACGACGTTATCGAGGCCGATCGCATAGATCGCAGCCATGACGTGCTCGACCGTCGCGACGGAGCGCGCCGAGGAAAAACCGAGAACCGTGCAGAGATCCGTATTGCCGACTTGGGAGGAAACGGCGCGAAGTTCGGTCACATCGCCATTGTCGTGCAGGCGCTGGAAAACGACACCGGTACCGGCTTCGGCGGGATAGAAAGTGATCGACACATTGGCACCGGAATGAACGCCAATACCGGAAAGTGTCACAGGGTTTGCAATGGTGGTCTGAAAACCAAGCAATCCGATTGCCATGTAATTCTGCCTTCGTCTGTCTGATCCAGGCTGGGCGGTCATCTTCGGACGCTTACCCTTTATTGCCGGTTCAGTCTGTTAATTATGCCACGCACCTCACATACATTCGTCTTCGAATGTGATTCAGCGGGCTTGCTTGATATCTACATACGCGTCGAGACACCGCATTCCAAATCACTGTTTCTTTCGTTTTGTTACGAAAGCAGCCAATTGAATTCATTGGATAATTTTAAATAAGACAATGGTTATAAAATAAGAAAATCCGGAGCCTTTCGGCCCCGGATTTCCTCCATATGGTTAGCAACCTATTAAAGGGCTGCCTGTTGCGAGTCAGTTCGACTGCCGGCGCAGGAAGGCCGGAATCTCGAGCTGATCGTCCTCATGGCTTGCCATGCGCGCCTGCGGGACCGGGCGGCCATGATCGTCAAGATTGCCGCGACGCGGAGCGTAGAGGCTTGCTTCCTGCGACGGCGCACGACGCTGCTGCGGAGCGGCATTGTTCGTCGAAGCCATCATGTCGTCGAAAGCCGGATCTTCTTCGCGGCGGCCGAGCGAATTGGTGATTCGCTTCAGCAGCCCCATCGGGCCGCGCTCCTCGGTCGCCTGGGCAGCGGCCGGCTGGGCGCGATGTTCCATTTCAGCCTTAACGACCGGCGGGAAATCCTCAACCTTCGGCATGCGGACCTGCTCGGGAGCCTGACGGATGACCGGCTGCTGATGCATGATCGGCGCCTGCGGCTGTGGCTGAACCGGGGCCTGACGGACCGGCTGAGGCTCCGGAGCAGCTGCGAAGATGCGGCTCTGCGGACGGAAGTTATCGTCCGGCGCTGCGGCCTGCTGCATGACCGGCTGCTGCGGTGCCTGAGCCTGCCGGCTCATCTGGAATTCCAGTTCGCGCTCCAGATCGGCTTCTGCCGCACGAATGGTCTGAGCGACCGGATCCACGGTACGAGGAGCCGGAGCGGCGGCCTGTGCGGTTTGGGCCTGCGAGACGTGGGCAGGCTGAACTGCGGCCGCTGCCGGAGCGGCGGCCGCGGAAGGACGCATAGCAGGCTTTGCGGCCGGGCGGAATTCCATGCCCCTGTCGGACGCCTCGTTCATCGCGCGATCGATACCGGTTGCGACGACAGAAACGCGGATGATGCCTTCAAGCGATTCGTCGAAGGTGGCGCCGAGGATGATGTTGGCGTCGGGATCGACTTCTTCGCGGATGCGGGTTGCGGCTTCGTCGACTTCGAACAAGGTGAGATCGCGACCGCCCGTGATCGAGATCAGCAGGCCCTGTGCGCCCTTCATCGAGGTTTCGTCGAGCAGCGGGTTGGCAATCGCAGCTTCAGCAGCCTGCATTGCACGGCCCTGGCCAGAAGCCTCGCCGGTACCCATCATGGCGCGGCCCATTTCGCGCATGACCGAACGGACGTCGGCGAAGTCGAGGTTGATGAGACCTTCCTTCACCATCAGGTCGGTGATGCAAGCAACGCCCGAATAGAGAACCTGGTCGGCCATCGAGAACGCGTCGGCGAAAGTCGTCTTGTCGTTGGCGATGCGAAACAGATTCTGGTTCGGAATGACGATCAGCGTGTCGACCGACTTCTGCAGTTCCTGGATGCCCTGCTCGGCGAGACGCATGCGGCGGCCGCCTTCGAAGTGGAACGGCTTGGTGACGACGCCGACGGTCAGGATGCCTTTGTTGCGAGCGGCCTGTGCGACAACGGGAGCGGCACCCGTGCCCGTACCGCCGCCCATGCCGGCGGTGACGAAGCACATATGCGTGCCGTTCAGGTGATCGATGATTTCATCGATGCATTCTTCTGCAGCTGCACGGCCGACTTCCGGCTGCGAGCCGGCGCCGAGACCTTCCGTGACATTGACGCCGAGCTGAATGATCCGCTCCGCCTTCGTCATGGTCAGTGCCTGAGCATCCGTGTTGGCGACGACGAAATCGACGCCCTGCAAGCCTGCCGTGATCATGTTGTTGACGGCATTGCCGCCACCGCCACCAACACCGAACACGGTGATTCGCGGCTTAAGCTCGGTGATATCTGGCTTATGCAGCTTGATAGTCATTGTACCCGTTCCTTCTCTTTATGGCCGCATCGCCACGCCGGCCAATTCACTCGATTTCACTTGCCTGACGCTTGCCCCGGAATGGATTTCCGGGATCAGGCACTCAAAAACTCTCTTTCAGCCATTGGCCGACGCGGCCGATCCGGCTGTTATTGCCTCCAAACGACGAGAGCAGACCGCTGCTCGGCGCATGTGTTTCCATGTCTGCGACCTGCGGATAGATCATCAGACCGACCGCGGTCGAAAAAGCCGGACCCTTGGCTGCCGTCGGCAAGCCAGACACGCCCATCGGACGACCGATGCGGACATTGCGGGCAAGAACACGGCGTGCCACATCGGGCAAACCGGTCAGCTGGCTCGCGCCGCCCGTCAGGACGACGCGCTTGCCGACGATCGGGCTGAAGCCCGAACGCTGGATGCGATCGCGAATGAGCTCGAGGGTTTCCTCGATGCGAGCCTTGACGATGCGCGACACCAGCGCCTTCGGCACCTGTGTCGGCTGGTCACGCTCGTCTTCGCCGATCGGCGGGATGGAAATCAGTTCACGCTCTTCCGAAGAATTCGCGAGCGCCGAAGCATGGACGACCTTCAAGCGCTCCGCATCCTCGATGCGGGTGGAAAGGCCGCGGGCAAGATCGGTGGTGACATGATGGCCGCCAAGGCTGACGGCGTCTGTATGCACCAGCTTACCCTCGGCGAAGACCGAGATCGTCGTCGTACCGCCGCCCATGTCGATCGCAGCGCAGCCGAGTTCGACTTCATCGTCGACGAGGGCTGCAAGACCGCTGGCGTAGGGTGTTGCCACCATGCCTTCGACCGAGAGATGCGCGCGATTGATGCAGAGCTCGAGGTTGCGAAGCGCCGCGCGCTCGGCTGTCACCACATGCATGTCGACGCCAAGAGCGTCGCCGAACATGGCCAGCGGATCGCGAATGCCGCGCTCGCCGTCAAGGGAATAGCCCGTCGCCAGCGAATGCAGCACGGCGCGCTCCTGGCGGATCGACTGCTGGCAGGCTGCAGCCAGAACCTTCTTGAGATCGTTGGCTTCGACTTCCTGACCGCCGAGATCGATGGTCGCGGTGTAGATATCGCTGCCGAGACGGCCAGCCGAAACATTGACGATCAGGCTGTCAACCGTGAGGCCGGCCATGCGCTCGGCGGCATCGACGGCAAGCCGGACGACACCTTCCAAGGCGTCGAGATCGGCGATCACGCCAGTCTTAATGCCCCGCGAACGCTGATGACCAATACCGATGATCTCGATGTTGTGCGTGCGGTTCGGGAGAACCTGGCTCTCCTCGCGCGGCGTCAGCCGACCGATCATGCAGACGACCTTCGTCGAGCCGATGTCAAGGACCGAGACGATATGCGACCGCTTCGAAGAGAGCGGCTTCAACCGAGGCAGGCCGAAATGGGACGAACCAAATAAGCTCATGTATCCTGACCTGCTTTCTTCAAAGCCTTGTTTCTTGCATCGACTGCGGCCTGGCGACGAACTGCGGCATCCGGAGTTAATTCAATGGCGGTACGGTCATCGATCCGGAGATCGACGGCAGCGATATCGCGCTGCAAAAGATTTTGATCCTTGTCGAGCTTGGTCAGCCGCGCCAGCGCGCCATCGATATTGTCTTCCGGCAATTTGATGATCACGCCATTGTCCAGATAGAGATCCCAGCGGCGACCGGCGACCCGCACGAAAGCCTTCACATGACTGCGAATTTCGGGCCACTTCGCAAACTGGTCGTCGATGGAGGCGGCTGCGGTTTCGGCATCACGACCGACGAAGAGCGGCAGCTTTGCAAACTTGTTGTCGCGCAGCGGCGCAATCACGCTGCCATCCTTCTCGATCAGCGAAAGCTCCGAACCGTGCTGCCAGATGGCATAAGCCTTGCGCTCCTTGAGCTTCACTTCGACGGCCTTCGGATAGACCTTACGAACCTCGACGTCCTGAACCCACGGCAGATTCGCAATCTTCAGGCGGGCCGCATCGGCATTAAGAGCGACGAGCGAGGTCGTACCATCAAGACCGAGCAGCTGCAGGATCTCGATTTCGGAGGTCTCGTCGTTGCCGGAGACCTTCACATCTTCGATAGCAAAGCCGGCAGCAGAGGTCGTCGCTTCAGCGACAACCTGAGTGTGACCGCCAACGGACATGCCATAAAGGCCAGTCGCCGCGAGGAGAACGAGGGTCGAGACAGTTCCCGTGTGAGCAGGGATGTTAATGCGACCCGAACCGAGACTTACCAGGAAGCGAACGGCACGACGCAGCGGACGCGGGAGGACAAATGCGTCCTCAACCTCGTCGATGGCGAGCGGGACGCGATGACGGGACCGCCTCATATTTTTGACCGTCAGCGCAAACAAGACGCGTCCTCCACCATCCACCGGAGAAATTCACCAAAAGAGTAGCCGGCATGAGCAGCCATTTCAGGCACCAGGGAGGTAGGAGTCATGCCGGGCTGGGTGTTGATCTCCAACCAGACAAGTTCGCCCTCTTCGGAAAAGCGATCGTCAAAACGGAAGTCAGATCGACTAACGCCGCGGCAGCCGATAGCTTCATGCGCCCTTAACGATAATGTTTGTATCTTTTGGTAAAGATTCGGTGAAATTTCCGCCGGCAAGACATGTTTTGACCCACCCTTGGCGTACTTGGCGTCATAATCATAGAAGCTGTGGCCGAGCGGCACGATTTCAGTCACGCCGAGAACCTTGCCGTCCATGACGCCGCAGGTCAGTTCGCGCCCGTAAATATAACGCTCGACCAGAACCTCATCGCCATAACGCCATTCGGCAGAAGTAACAATCTGCGGCGGATGCGCCTGATCTTCCTTGACGATAACGACACCGAAGCTCGAACCTTCGCGCACAGGCTTAACGACATAGGGCGGCTTCATCGGGTGTTCGCCAACAATGGCGAAACGATCCATGACGATCGAACTCGCGACCGGGACACCCGCAGCAGCGGCGACAGTCTTCGCGCGCGACTTATCCATCGCAAGCGCTGAGGCAAGCACGCCGGAATGCGTATAGGGAATCTGCAGATATTCCAGAATGCCCTGAATGGTACCGTCTTCACCGAAAGGGCCATGCAATGCATTGAAAACCACATCGGGCTTCAACTCAGTTAACCGACTGGCAACGTCATGATCGACATCGACACGGGTAACCTGAAAGCCTTCCGCTTCAAGGGCATCGGCGCATGCCTTTCCTGAGGAAAGGCTGACCGGCCTCTCCGAGGAAAATCCGCCCAAAAGGACAGCCACATGCTTGCCACCCATCAATACCCCCGACTCCACGGTCTCTAACTTTGCGTTTGCAGGGCCTCGCCTAACCGCGATTCTCGCCCCGCTTTCAATAGGTCGATTAGAACGACATTAAGGTTAATGAAGCGTTTACTTTCGTTAACTTTCCGCCGTCCTGGCGATGACCGAATGGTTCGAATCAAACCGACTTAAAGAATTCTGCCATTGGAATCATGGAGTTGCTACTTTTGAAATCGCTACATTTAGATTTTTTTAAACAATGAGCCCCGCATCGAGGGACCGATGCGGGGCTCAAGGCTTTTAAATGAGGCTGAAATCACTCGCTGTCGTCGACCAGCTTCCAGACGAGTCCGCCCAACGCTCCGCCGACAATGGGTGCGACCCAAAACAGCCAAAGCTGCTGCAGAGCCCAACCGCCGACGAATATGGCCTGCCCCGTCGAGCGGGCCGGATTGACCGACGTATTGGTGATCGGAATCGAGATCAGATGAATTAGCGTCAGCGCCAAGCCGATGGCGATCGGCGCGAAGCCGGCCGGCACCTTGCTGCTCGTCGAACCCAGAATCACGACCAGGAAGAACAGCGTCAGCACGATTTCGGCCACCAATGCCGACACCATGGAATAGCCGCCGGGAGAATGTTCTCCATAGCCATTCGCCGCGAACCCGCCGAGCTGGAAATCGGCCTTGCCGCTTGCGATCAGATAGAGCACGGCCGCCGCGACAACGGCGCCGATGACCTGCGCTATAATATAGGGAACGAGCTGCCCGCCGGGAAAGCGGCCAGCCACCGTCAGGCCGACCGAAACGGCCGGATTGAAGTGCCCTCCTGATATGCCGCCGACGGCAAAAGCCATGGTCAGCACAGTCAGACCGAACGCAAAGGCAACGCCTAGAAAACCAATACCGAGGCTCGGAAAGGCTGCTGCGAAGATCGCACTACCGCAGCCGCCGAAAACGAGCCAAAACGTCCCAAGAAACTCAGCGATGAGTTTTTTCTGCATGAAACCCTTCTCCTCAGCCCGCAATCCAAGCGAGAATCGGCCATTGGTGAAAAAGATTCCGGTAAGGACTAGCCGGAGCACGCCTCTCCAATAACAAACGCCCGACTGATTGCTCACGAATCAACAATTACGTCAAAATAGTAGCACGCAACCGCTGATTTCTTGCGCAGTTAACGTTTGCGTTGAACAAAAATTACGCTAAGGACAATTTTTATCCGCTAAGCGCGCCTTAGCATCCTCTGAAATGGTGGGAACATGACTGACGCGATATCTCCTTTATCGCCGACCCCCTCGTCATCGAACAATGCTGTTGCGAATTCCCCGGCACGTGTTCTGATCGCGAGCCTTATCGGCACAACGATCGAATTTTTCGATTTCTATGTTTATGCAACGGCGGCGGTTATCGTCTTCCCGAAGCTGTTTTTCCCGGCAAGCGACCCGACGTCCGCCACCCTGCAGTCCTTCGCGACCTTTTCCATCGCCTTCTTCGCGCGCCCGATCGGCGCGATGATCTTCGGCCATTTCGGCGATCGAATCGGCCGCAAGGCGACACTGGTCGCGGCTCTGATGACCATGGGCCTCTCGACCGTCGTGATCGGCATGCTGCCGACCTACGAGTCGATTGGCGTTCTCGCACCGATTCTGCTGGCGCTTTGCCGCCTCGGCCAGGGCCTTGGCCTTGGCGGCGAATGGGGCGGCGCCGTCTTGCTTGCGACGGAAAACGCACCGGAGGGCAAGCGCAGCTGGTACGCCATGTTCCCGCAACTCGGCGCCCCTATCGGCTTCATTCTGTCGGCCGGCCTTTTCCTCATCCTGCGGGAAACCATGGCCGATGCGGACTTCCTCAACTATGGCTGGCGCGTTCCCTTCCTGATCAGCATCGTGTTGGTAGCAGTCGGTCTTTATGTCCGCCTGAAGATCACCGAAACACCGGAGTTCCAGCGTGCCATCGAGAAGGAAGAGCGCGTTTCCGTTCCGATCGCGGTCATCTTCCGTTCGCACTTCCGCAGCCTGATCCTCGGCACCATCATCGCGGTGGCGACCTTCGTGCTGTTCTATTTGATGACGGCATTCACACTGAGCTGGGGCACCCGCCCACCAGGCAACGGCCCGCTTCCGGCCGGCCTCGGCTACTCGCAGGGCCAGTTCCTGGTCGTTCAGCTCGTCGGCGTCGTCTTCTTTGGCCTGATGATCCCGGTCTCTGGCCTCCTGTCCGACCGCTATTCCCGCCGCCTCGTCCTCATCCTGACGACGATCGGCATCCTCATCTTCGGCCTGTTCTACTCGTCGCTGCTGACGGCTGGCCTTGCCGGTGCCTTCGCCTGCTCGATCATCGGTCTTGCCCTGATGGGCTTTACCTATGGCCCCATCGGTGCGGCGCTGGCGGCACCCTTCCCGACCACGGTGCGCTATACAGGCGCTTCGATGACCTTCAATCTCGGCGGGATCGTCGGTGCGTCCCTGGCACCCTACATTGCCACATCGCTCGCGACCAATTACGGCCTTGTCTATGTCGGCTACTACCTCGCCGGCGCAGCGGTGCTCTCGCTGATCGGCATCCTGCTCTCGGGCAATGACGAAGTCTGAGAAAACATGTATAACCAATTGAAAAGGCCGGGTGAAAACCCGGCCTTTTTGCTGAATCATTTTATGAAGACGGCACCAATTGCAGTCGGGACCTACTCGGTCGTCACACCCTGGAACGGGCGGACCTCCCGACCCGGCATGAAGTTTCCGAGACGCTTGATTTCCCACTCCAGCTTGATGCCGGATTTTTCAAAAACCTCGCGACGCACCTGCTCGCCGAGATATTCCAGATCGTAGCCCGTCGCCTGCTCCATGTTGATCATGAAGTTGCAATGCAGCGACGACATCTGGGCGCCACCAATGACCAGGCCACGGCAACCCGCCTCGTCGATCAGCTTCCAGGCAGAGAAACCGTCCGGATTCTTGAAGGTCGAGCCGCCGGTCTTTTCGCGTACCGGCTGCACCGTCTCGCGATGCGCGCGCACGGCATCCATCTCGGTACGGATCTTGGCACGATCCTCCGGATATCCCTCGAAGAGGACATGGGTAAAGATCAGATCTTCAGATGCATCGGAATGGCGGTAGCTGTAACCCATCTCGGCGTTGGTCAGGATATGCTTGTCGCCCTTGCGATCGACCGCATGCACTTCGATGACGCGCTCGCGGGTTTCGGCACCATTGGCGCCAGCATTCATCCGCGCGGCACCGCCGATGCTCCCGGGAATACCGTAATAGAAATGGAAACCGCCGATGCTGTTATCCATCGCCATGGCTGCGACGTGCTTGTCCGGGCAGATCGCACCGGCCAGAATGCGGTTCTCGCCGGCCAGCTCGACCGAGCCGAAGCCCTTGGCCGAAAGCCTGAGGACGACACCCGGAATGCCGCCGTCACGCACCAATATGTTCGAACCCACGCCAACGACCGTCAGCGGCACGTCTTCCGGCAAGATCTTCAGGAACGCAACGAGATCGTCCGTATCATGCGGCTGGAACATCAGTTCAGCCAACCCGCCGGCACGGAACCACGTTACGCGATCCATCGGAGCGTCCGGCGTCAGCCGTCCCCTGATGTCCTTTACACCGTCGCCGAGCGACGCCAGAAGCTTTTCCCCATCTACTTGTTTCATGCGGACTTACCCGAGAGGCCTTCCAATTCCTTTGGCAATGATGCTGCCCAATACGTGATGCTACCAGCCCCCAACAGAACCACAAAATCCCCTGGCTGCGCAATCTCTGCAACCATGGCGGCAAGATCTTCCTGTGATTGCAGAAAGCGTGCATCGCGATGACCGCTGGCTTTGATACGCGAAACCAGCGTTTGCGAATCCACGCCCTCGATCGGCTCTTCGCCAGCGGCATAGACAGGCGCCAGGAAGATGCTGTCGGCATCGTTGAAGCAGGCTGCAAATTCCTCGAAGAGGCTCGAAAGGCGCGTATAGCGATGCGGCTGGTGGACGGCGATGATGCGGCCCTTGCAGGCTTCGCGCGCCGCCTTCAGCACCGCCTTGATTTCGACGGGGTGGTGACCGTAATCGTCGAAGACCTTGACCCCATTCCATTCGCCGGTCAGCGTGAAGCGGCGCTTGACGCCACCGAAGGATGCAAGCCCCTTGGCGATCGCTTCGCTGGAAATCCCCAGCCGGTTGGCAACAGCGACGGCAGCCGTCGCATTGGAAATATTGTGGCGACCAGGCATCGGCATGACGAGATCCTTGATCTGGATCACCTTGCCGGTGCGGCGCTTGCGAATTTCGATATCGAACAGCGAACGCGTACCATCGATCCGTACATTCGAGAAGCGCACGTCGGCCTGCGGGTTCTCGCCATAGGTGATCACCTTGCGGTCCTCGATGCGCCCCACAAGCGACTGCACTTCCGGATGGTCGATACACATGACGCCGAAACCGTAGAACGGTACGTTCTCGACGAACTGCCGGAAGGCGGCACGCACGGCATCGAAATTGCCGTAATGGTCAAGATGTTCGGGATCGATATTGGTGACAACAGCGACATCGGCCGGCAGCTTCAGGAAGGTGCCGTCCGATTCATCGGCCTCGACCACCATCCACTCACCCTCGCCCATGCGCGCATTGGTGCCATAGGCATTGATGATGCCGCCATTAATGACTGTGGGATCGAGACCACCGGCCTCCAAAAGCGTCGCCACCAGCGATGTCGTCGTGGTCTTGCCATGCGTGCCACCGATGGCAATGGCGTTGCGGAAGCGCATCAGCTCGGCGAGCATTTCGGCACGGCGCACGACCGGCAGCAACTTTTCACGCGCGGCCACGAGCTCGGGATTGCTCTTCTTGATGGCCGTGGAGACAACGACGACTTCGGCATCGCCGAGGTTCTCAGCCTTGTGGCCGATATGGACCGGAATGCCCTTATCGCGCAGACGCTGCACGTTGGCGCTTTCCGATTGATCGGAACCCTGTACGCGATGGCCGAGGTTATGCAGAACCTCGGCGATACCGCTCATTCCGATGCCACCAATACCGATAAAATGCACAAGGCCGATTGCCTTCGGCAGCTTCATGCGCCTGCCCCCTTGAATTGCTGAATTGAACGTCCCGCGGCAATAGCCTCAACCATGTCGGCAAGCAAGTTTGCCGCATCCGGTTTGCCTGCCTGCTTGGCTGATGCCGCCATCTTTGCGAGCTTTTCCGGCATGGTCATGGCACCGCGCAGGATGGTGGAAAGTTTCTCCGGCGTCAGTTCCGACTGCGCGATGACCTTGACACCGCCGGTTGCCGCGAGTGCGGCCGCATTGGCTGCTTGGTCGTGATCGAGCGCATGCGGATAGGGAACCAGGATCGCCGGGCGCCCGATGACGGCAAGCTCCGAAACCGTGGAGGCGCCGGAGCGGCAGAGAACCAGATGCGCAGCACCGATGCGCTCCGCCATGTCGTTGAAGAACGGCGCGACATCGGCGCCCATCTCAAGCTTTCTCGTGCAGCTATTGACCGTCTCCATATCCTCAGGGCGCACCTGCTGAGTGATCCGCAGGCGCTTGCGCAGCGGCTCCTCAAGCAGGCTGATAGCTGTCGGTACGGCCTTGGAGAAATATTGTGCTCCCTGGCTGCCGCCGAACACGACGAGGTTAAACGAATCTTCCGGACCAGATGGCACATACGGACGCTTGGCCGCCTCGATGACGGCCGGACGCACGGGATTGCCCGTGGTCACCGTCTTCTCGGCAAACGCGCCGTTTTCCGTGAGGAAGCCGCCGGCAATCGCACGCACGCGCGTCGCCAGCATCTTGTTGGCGCGGCCCATGACCGCATTCTGTTCATGCAGCATGGATGGTACGCCCATACGCGTCGCCGCGAGAAGCGGCGGAACTGTCGGATAGCCACCGAAGCCGACGACGCAGACGGGCTTGATGCGCTGGATCAGCTTGCGCGCTGCGCGCATGCCGGTCCACAGCGTCCAGAGGGCTTGCGCGACCTTAACGGGGTTCTTCGAACCGATCGTTGCGGAGGGCACGACATGGATCTCGTCGGCCGGGAATTTGCCGGCATAGCGTTCGGCACGGCTGTCGGTGACGAGGTGCACGGAATAGCCGCGCTCTTTCAGCTTATAGGCCAGTGCTTCGGCCGGAAATACGTGGCCGCCGGTACCGCCGGCGGCAAGAAGGACAATGCCTTTACTCATAATTTTCGCTCCCGCGAATACCCCACTACTCGGGGCATCTCCCTAATATAGGAAGTCGCCCCGACCGCGTCATCGGCGCGGGCCAAGCCCCCCTCATAGACCGGTGCTTCGGGAAAAGCGACCGGAGAATGAGCGGCAGGCAGGAGATATGAGGAGCAGATGGCCGGTAGTCCCAAGACGCTCACTCCGCCGGCAAACCATGTGTCACGCGGAACATTGTCCGATCCTGCGCACGCTTTTCCGGCCTATGACGCGTCAGCGCCAGAATGAAGCCCGCCGTCACGCAGATCGCGGTCATCGACGAACCGCCGTAAGAAATCAGCGGCAGCGTCATGCCTTTCGCCGGCAGCAGCTGCAGGTTCACGCCGATGTTGATGATCGACTGGATGCCGATCTGCAGCACCAGCCCGGCGACGGCAAAACGGTTGAAATCGTTCTTCTCCTTGTAGGCATGCGACAGGCCGCGCAGCACGAGGAAGGCGAAGATCAGCACGAGCACCATGCAGAAGATGGCGCCGAACTCTTCAGCCGCGACCGAAAAGATGAAGTCGGTATGGGCGTCCGGAATGATGCGCTTGACGGTGCCCTCGCCCGGGCCGACACCGAACCAGGTGCCATGGACGATCGCTTCCTTGGCGGTATCGACCTGAAACGTATCGCCCTCGCCGGTTAGGAACTTGTTCACGCGCTGCGCGACGTGATCGAACACATAATAAGCGGTGACGAAACCGCCCGCGCCAAGACCGCCAAGCACGATGATCCACAGCCAGGGCATGCCGGCCATGAAGAACATGCCGCCCCAGACGGCAGTCGTCAGGATGGTCTGGCCAAGGTCAGGCTGGGCGACGAGCAAGGCGACGACGATTCCGAAAAGAATGATGGCGAAGAGATTGCCGGGGATCTCCGGCTGGCGCGCATGTTCGGAAAACAGCCAGGCGCAGACGACGACGAAAGCCGGCTTCATGAATTCCGAAGGCTGGATCGACAAGGCGGCGATATTGACCCAGCGCCGCGAGCCCTTGACCTCGATGCCGAAGAAAAGCGCGAAAAGCATCATGGCCAGCGACACGATCAGCAGGATGACGGCGGTCCTTCGCACCTGTCGGGGCGTCATGAAGGAAATGCCGATCATCGCCGCGATCGCCGGGACGAGGAAGAGGGCGTGGCGCTTGACGAAGTGGAACGGCTCAAGCCCGATGCGCTCCGCCACCGCCGGCGAAGCCGCGAAGGACAGCATGAAGCCGATGCCGATCAAGAGGATGAAAAGGGCGAGAAACACGCGGTCGATGGTCCAGAACCATTCGGCCAAGGCCCCACGTTCAACGCGGCTTACCATATCATTTGCCTCCAGTTGCTGAACCGATCAGCATGGTGACGCCATCGATAGCAGCGACATGGCTGACGAAGGCGTCGCCCCTGACCTCGAAATTCTTATACTGATCGAAGCTTGCGCAGGCCGGTGACAGCATCACCGCCGCAGACTCACGTTCGTCCCTGTCAGCGTCCGCGGCGGCATGTGCCACGGCGCGTTCCAGTGTGCCGGAAATTTCATAAGGCACCTGATCGCCGAGCGTCGCCGCAAAGGCGGGTGCCGCTTCACCGATCAGATAGGCCTTGGCGATACGCGGGAAGAGCGGCGCCAGACTGGTGATGCCACCCTCCTTAGGCAGGCCGCCGGCGATCCAGTAGATATTCTCGTAGCTCGAAAGCGCAGGCGCTGCCGCATCCGCATTGGTCGCCTTGGAATCGTTGACGAAGACGACGCGCCTGCGCTTCCCAACGGGTTGCATGCGATGCTTGAGCCCCGGGAAGGATTTCAGACCAGCGCGAATTTCCTCCGCAGAAACGCCGACGGCGAGGCAGGCGGCGATTGCCGCTGCCGCATTCTGTGCATTATGGCCGCCGCGCAGCGTTTGAATACCGTCGAGATCGGCGATTTCGCTTGCCGCACCATTCGACGCCCGCAGGATGCGGCTACCTTCACCATAGAGGCCATCCGCCAATGCGTGCCGGCGCGAAATTCGTGTGACCTTGCCGCCGGCTCGCTCGATGCGGTCGGCGATCAGGGAGGAATGGCTGTCGTCGACACCGACGACAGCGACGTCGCTGCCCGCGACAAGCCGCTCTTTGATGTCGGCATAATGCTGCATCGTGCCATGCCGATCTAGATGATCGGGTGTCAGGTTCAAGAGAATGCCCGCCGAAGGATTGAGCGTCGGCGCCAGATCGATCTGATAGGAGGAGCATTCAACAACGTAGAAACGTCCGGCCTTCGGCGGATCGAGCGTCAGCACCGCCGTACCGATATTGCCGCCGAGCTGTGTGTCGCGGCCGCTTGATTGCAGGATATGAGCGATCAGCGCAGTCGTCGTCGATTTGCCATTCGTCCCGGTGATGGCGATGAAAGGGCAATCCGGCGCATGCGCCCGCCGCTCCCTGACGAAAAGCTCCACGTCGCCTATGATCTCGACGCCGGCTGCATGAGCGAGATCGACGGTCCAGTGTGGCTTTGGATGCGTCAGCGGCACGCCGGGCGACAAAACGAATACCGACAGGCCGTTCCAGTCGATCGTTCTCAGATCGGCGACCGCTATCCCTTCGGCAGCCACCTTCGCCACGCTGTCCGGATTATCGTCCCAGGCCGTGACATCGGCGCCGCCTGCAACGAGAGCGCGCGCCGTGGCAAAGCCGGAGCCGCCGAGGCCGAAGAGAGCGACCTTCTTTCCTTTCAGCGTGGAGATAGGAATCATCGACGCCTCACCGCAGCTTCAGGGTGGAGAGGCCGATCATCGCCAGGATGACGGCGACGATCCAGAAACGCACGACGACCTGGCTTTCCGTCCAGCCCTTCTTCTCGAAGTGATGGTGGATGGGCGCCATCAGGAAGACGCGGCGCTTCGTCATCTTGAAGAAACCGACCTGAATGATGACGGAAAGCGCCTCGAGCACGAAGAGACCGCCGATGATCGCCATGACGATCTCGTGCTTGGTGGCGACGGCGACCGAGCCGATCATGCCGCCGAGTGCCAGCGAGCCGGTATCGCCCATGAAGATGGCCGCCGGCGGCGCATTGAACCAGAGGAAACCGAGGCCGGCGCCGATGACGGCACCAAGGACTACGGCCAACTCACCCGTACCCGGCACGAAATTGATCGCCAAGTAATCGGCAAAGACGAAGTTGCCGGCGAGATAGGAGATGACGCCGAAGGACGCGGCTGCGATCATGACGGGCACGATAGCAAGCCCGTCGAGACCATCGGTCAGATTGACGGCATTCCCGGCGGCAACGATGACGAATGCACCGAAAAACACGAAGAACATGCCAAGATTGAGCAACAGGCTCTTGAAGAAGGGGAAGGCGACCGACGAGCCGAAGGTAGAGCCGGCCGGACCGGAGGACAGCGCCGTCGTCATCATAAAATACACAGCAATCGCCGCGATGACGAATTCGATACCGAGGCGCGCGCGGCCGGAAAAGCCCTTGTCGCTCTGCTTGGTCACCTTGAGATAGTCGTCATAGAAGCCGATCGCGCCGAAACCGAGCGTCACGAGCAGGGTGGCAACGACATAAACGTTGGCAAGATCAGCCCAAAGCAGCGACGAGACGACGATGCCGGCCAGAATCATCAAGCCACCCATAGTCGGGGTGCCGGCCTTCTTGAAATGCGTCTGCGGACCGTCGGCGCGGATCGGCTGCCCTTTGCCCTGACGCACGCGCAGGGAAGAGATGATTCGCGGCCCGAAGAGAAAAACGATCAACGCTGACGTGAACAGGGCACCGCCGGTACGAAACGTGATGTATCTGAACAGATTGAGGAATCTGAAGTGGGTACTGAAAAAATGAATATGGTCCGACAGTTCGGCAAGCCAGATCAGCATAAGAGCCCTTTCTAAAGCCCCTGATGGGTGTGGGGGCCCGTGTCGGAAAATGCGGGAAATTTGTCAAGCAAGCCCGCGATGATCTTTCCGAATCCCATTCCCAGCGACGATTTCACCATCAAGACATCGCCGGGGGCGACAGAATTGAGCGCGAATTCCGAGAGCTCCTCAGTCGTCTCGTGATATTCGACATGAACACTTTCCGGCAGCTCATCCCTCAAAGCCGCCATCTCCGGACCTGCCAGCCAGACATGCTCGATACCGGCCGCAAGCAGCGGCCCTGCAAGGTTGGCATGAACGCGCTGGGCATAATCCCCCATTTCCAACATGTCGCCGAGCATGGCGACCCGCCTACCCGGCCGGCCGCCGGCTCCCGCATGCGGAGAGGTCGTCGCTAGCAGCGCGATGGCCGCGCGCATGGAAGCGGGATTGGCGTTATAGCTTTCGTCGATCAGCGTGAAATAGCCGTTGCCGATCGCGCGCTTGTGGCGTTGTCCCCTGCCCTTTTCCGGCTGCAGGTCCGCTAGCGCATCGACCGCCTGGTCGAGATCAGCTTCGACGAGCATGACGGCGCCAAGTACGGCGAGTGCATTTTCCGCGATATGGCGCCCAGGTGCGCCAAGCGCCACCTCCATGGTCTCGCCGCCGATCGTCAACCAAAGCGTTGAATTCTCTTCAGAAGCATTGAACTCGGCAAGACGGACATCCGCCTTCGCATGCTGGCCGAAGCTGTGGATATGCTCGATACCGGCTGCCATGGCAGCCTTCTCCAGCATCTCGAACTGATCGTTGTCGTGATTGAGAATGGCATGGCCACCAGGCACGACGCCGTCGAAAATTTCCGCCTTGGCGGCGGCGATCTCACTGATACTATTGAAGTTGCCGAGATGAGCCGGCGCGATCGTGGTGATGATCGCCACATGCGGCTGCACCATCTTGACCAGCGGCCTGATCTCTTCGGGATGGTTCATACCGATCTCGAAAACGCCGAAATCGGTGTCCTCGGGCATACGCGCCAGCGTCAGCGGGACGCCCCAATGATTGTTGAAGGAAGCAACGGAGGCATGCACCTTGCCTGACGGGGTCAGCGCGCGCCGCAGCATCTCCTTGGTTGTCGTCTTGCCGACCGAACCCGTGACGGCGATGATCTTCGCCTGCGTGCGCTTGCGGGCGGCAACACCGAGCCGCGCAAGCGCCGCCAAGACGTCATCCACGACAACCTTCGGTACGGTCAGACTGCCCATGGCAGGCAGGCGCGCCTCGCTGATGACGATGAAGGCTGCACCGTTCGCCATAGCGATATTGGCATAGTCATGACCATCGACGCGATCGCCCTTGATGGCGAAAAAGGCTTCCCCAGGCTGGATGGAGCGACTGTCTATGGAAATGCCCGTAATGCCCTCCGGCAACGCTCCGAAAGAGCGGCCGGAGATTGCAGCGATCAGATCCTCAGTTGTCCATAACCAGCTCAAGACTTCAAATCCTCCAATGCTTTGCGCAACTCGGCATGGTCGGAGAACGGCAGCGTGACGCTGCCGATCGTCTGACCTTCCTCATGCCCCTTACCGGCGACGATCAGCGTGTCGCCGGATTTCAGCAGGCCGACAGCTTTGCGGATCGCTTCGGCGCGATCACCGATCTCGGTCGCGCAGGCTGCAGCCGCCATGATTTCCGCACGGATCGTTGCCGGATCTTCCGAGCGCGGATTGTCGTCGGTGACAACGACGACATCGGCAAGACGGCAGGCGATCTCGCCCATGATCGGACGCTTGCCGCGATCGCGGTCGCCGCCGCAGCCGAAGACGACAATGACGCGTCCCGTCGTGAACGGCCGCACCGAATTCAGGACGTTTTCAAGCGCATCCGGCTTATGGGCATAGTCGACATAGGCAAGCGCGCCGTCATGCGTGTGACCAACGAGTTCCAGACGACCCGACGCACCGACCAGCTTCTCCAGCGCGGCCATGGCAACCGGCGCGGCAACACCGGTCGAGATCGCGAGACCGGCGGCGACCAGCGCATTGGCGATCTGGAAATCTCCGGCAAGCGGGATATGAACCTCGAAGATGTCGTCGCCGACATGCACCTCGGCGATCTGCTTATGGCGGAAGTGCTCGACGCGCTTCAACGTCAGGAAATCGCCCTTGCGCCCGACAGTTTGGACATCATGCCCGGCCGCCTGTGCGGCGGCAATCGCCGACGCAGACCAAACATCATCGGCAAAGATAACGGCTGGCGAACCCTTCGGCAGCAAGTCGCGGAACAGCCGCATCTTGGCGGCCATATAGTCCTCGACCGTCGGATGATAATCCATGTGATCACGGCCGAGATTGGTGAACGCGGCGGCGGCAAGCTTCACGCCGTCGAGTCGGAACTGATCGAGGCCATGGCTGGATGCTTCCATGGCCGCATGGGTAACGCCCTCGTCCGCCAATTCGGCAAGAAGCTTGTGCAGCGACACCGGATCGGGCGTCGTCAACGCGCCATATTCATTGCGGAACGGAGAAACGACGCCTGTTGTACCTATCATGGCGGCCGGATGGCCGACATAGGCCCAGATCTGGCGCGTGAAAGATGCAACGGAGGTCTTGCCCGCAGTTCCCGTCACCGCCACCATCGTTTCGGGCTGACGCCCGTAGAAGCGGGAAGCGGCGACAGCGAGGAATCGGCGCGGCTCGCCAACCTGCAGCAATGGCACATTACCGGCATCGGCCGCATGACCAGCAACTATAACTGAGGCACCGCGCGAAACTGCATCGGCAATGAAACTTGCTCCATCCGCCTTCGTGCCGGCGACGGCAACAAAAGCCACGCCTGGCGCCACCTTACGGCTATCGGCGGAGATCCCGCTTATCTCAAGATCGCCAAGCGCTCCGCCAATATGTGTGTTGAGTTCCGGAAACTCATTTCCGGCAATATCCCGCAAGTTCATCGAATGTACTTTTCGCCTTCTCGATCAGTCCGCCCCTCGCGAATCGACGTGTGTATTCTTTCACGCTTAATAAGACGCCAGCAAGGCCGAGTCATCTTTTCCAAAATTGGGCTGCACCCCGAGAATCGGCGCCGCGCGGGCGACGATATCACGGGCGATCGGCAAGGCCGTGAAGGCCGAAATCGTCCCGCCGCCGCGCTCGCCGCTCTTCGGCTCGTCGATGAAGGTCATGACAATGTATTGCGGATTGTCGATCGGAAACACGGCCATGAAGGTATTGAAGTTCAGCGTATTGGAATACCGGCCGTTGACCACCTTATCGGCCGTGCCGGTCTTGCTGCCGACATTGTAGCCGGGAACGCGCGCGTTACGACCCGAACCCCTGGTGCCGTTGAACTCAAGCAGGAAGCGCACGTCATCGCTGGTGCTCTTCTTGACAACCATCTTGGCGATTGCGTCGGCCTGGTCGCGCGTGCGCGGCAGGAAGGTCGGCTCGATCAGCTTACCGCCATTGACAAGTGCCGCTCCCGCGACAGCTGTCTGCAGCGGCGTCGTCGAGACACCGTGACCGAAGGAGATCGTAATAGAATTGATCTTCTTCCAGACGCGTGGCTGCGACGGCATTTTCACCTCGGGCAATTCGGTCTGCATCTTCGTGAGCAGGCCGATACGGGTGAGAAATTCCTTATGGCCTTCGATACCGACGAGATCGGCAATCTTGGCCGTACCGATATTCGAGGAGTACTGGAAAATTTCGGGAACGGTCAAAACGCGCCGCTGGCCGTGGAAATCCTTGATGGTAAAGCCACCAATACGGATGGGGTTGGTGGCATCGAAGGCGTTACGCAACGTCACCTTGCCATCATCCAGCGCCATCGCCATGGTGAAGGTCTTAAAAGTCGATCCCATTTCGAACGTGCCGTTCGTCATGCGATTAAGCCAACCTTCCGTGGCGCCCTCATTCGGATAGTTCGGATCGAAATCCGGAGCCGAGGCCATGCCGAGAACCTCGCCGGTATGGACGTCAAGAACCGCTGCACCCGCGCCCTTGGCCTGGAAATTCTTGACAGCATTGACGACCGCATCACGAACGATGCCCTGCACGCGCAGATCGATCGAAAGCTTCACCGGCTGCAGCGGCTGATCGTTGGTCATGCCCGCGGCAGCGAGGTCGGCGAGCCCCTGGTCGTCGATATATTTCTCCATTCCGGCAACGCCGCGATTGTCGATATTCACGTAGCCGAGAATGTGGGGGGCGGTCGTCCCGCCCGGATAGAAGCGGCGTTTCTCGGGACGGAAGCCGATGCCGGGAATGCCCAGTGCCAAAATCTGGTTCTGCTGCTTCGGCGTCAGCTGCCGACGCAGCCAGGCAAAGTGCGAGGACTTCGCCGAAAGCTTCTTGTAAGTGGATTTGGTATCGAGATCCGGTAGAACCTTGCGCAATTCCTCGACAGCTTCGTCCGCGTCGATGATCTTGTTCGGCTCGGCAAACAGCGAGACCGTACGGATGTCGGTTGCCAGCAGGGCGCCATTGCGGTCGACGATATCAGGACGCGAGGCCATCAGCCGATCCGGCGGCAGAATGCTTGACGTAATATCTGGTTTGGTCATGGCAAATTGCGCAATACGACCACCAATCACGCAGTAGATTGCGATGAAACTCCCCACCAGCAGTACGACACGGCTTTTTGCCTGGTTGGACTTGCGCTTGCGCGCACCCTCGAATGTCGAACGGGAAAATCCATCGTTGGGGCGATTGTTGCCGTCTGTGGAGAAATGGGCCTTGCTCTTCAGGACCATGATACGCGAAAGAAAAGACATTAATCCCTCACCGATCCCGTTGCCATATTGTCGACATCCGGCTTCTTGCGCTTGGCAAGAGCGGGCGGCTTCGGTCGCGGCGCCGGCGCAGCGGCGACATCGGCGATGGCCTTCCTGATCTGCGCATCCGTCGTATCGCCATTGCTCGAGGCCACCGACGCACCGCTCTTGGCACCGCCTGCCTTGCCGCTCTTCGGATCATTGGAGGCCGTTACCGTTGGCGGCGGAAGCTGCGAGCGCAGCATCGGCAATTCACTCGGCTGAACGATCGCCGTCGAGAGCGTCGGCTGCAGCTGAAGTTCGCTATTGTAATTATTGACCAGGCGTTCCAGCCGGTTCGGCTGCGAAACCAGCGCCCAGTCCGCCTTGAGGAGATCGATCGTATCCCTCTCAAGCTTGATTTCGGATTCGAGGCGATGAACCTCTTCCAGCTTCAGCTCGGCACGATGCTTGATCGTATAGGTCACGCTGGCCATTGCCGTCATGACGCCGATCAGCACGATGTCAAAGGTCTTCAGCATTTTAGCCCCCAAGCTTTCCAAGACTGGCGAGACTGGGCAGATCGAAGATCGAAAGATCTGCCGCCTCCGCCGGAGCCAAGGTGCGAACCCCCGCACGCAACTTGGCCGAACGAGCGCGCGGATTGACTTCCGCCTCGGCATCGCTCGCAGAAATCATCGACTTGCCGACCGGCTCGAAGGTGGCGGGCCGCTCGGTTACGATAGGCATATGACGCGACCCAACAGCACGGCCCGAGCGATCGGCGAAGAACTTCTTGACGATCCGGTCTTCCAGCGAATGGAAGGTCACGACGACAAGGCGCCCACCCGGCTTGAGGGCGCGCTCGGCTGCGAACAATGCCTGAGCCAGCTCACCGAGCTCGTCGTTGACGAAAATGCGCAGAGCCTGAAAAACCCGCGTCGCAGGATGGATCTTATCCTTCGCCTTTCGCGGCGTGACGACCTCGATCAGACCTGCCAGATCGCGGGTGGTCACGAAAGGGACTTCCGTACGCCGCTTCTCGATCGCATGCGCGATACGCGGCGCCTGCTTTTCCTCGCCTAGAAACACAAAAATGCGAATGAGATCGGCAAGCTTTGCACGGTTGACGACATCGGCAGCCGATACGCCGCTTGCCGACATGCGCATGTCGAGCGGACCGTTTTTGTTGAAGGAGAACCCACGCTCCGCCTCGTCGAGCTGCATGGAGGAGACGCCGATATCGAGCACGACGCCATCAAGGCCACCTTCGGGAGCATGCTCGGCCAGCTGAGAAAACTGCGACTGAACGAGTTTGAGATGACCAGCATGGGCGGAAACGAGCGCCTGCCCCGCCGCAATTGCCGTCGGATCGCGATCAAGCGCGATTACATCGGCGCCGGCATTAAGAATGGCGGACGTATAGCCGCCAGCCCCGAACGTTCCATCGAGGATGATCTTGCCGGGCGCCGGAGCCAGCGCCTCCAACACCTCCGAAAGAAGAACCGGAATGTGGCGAACCGGTCCGCCACCGACATCAGAAGAACCTCCGCCTGAATTCGCCGCCATTCCGTTTCCCCGCTCTATTCCGAGCGCCTGCCCGCCAGCCTGCGCTCCTCTCGTGCCTGCGACTGCAAGGCCAGGAAGGCCTCCGGTCGCCATAATTGAAAATGATCCGCCCGACCGACAAAGGTCACTTCGCTTGCGATTCCGGTGAAGTCGCGAATGAAATCCGTGACCATCAACCGCCCTTCCGCATCGAGCTTCATAAAGACCCCGCCCCCGTGAATGAGGAGCGACATCTGGTTCGCCGCCGGCGAAAACGGATCGTCCGCCGCAATCTGCCGCTCGAAGCGATCGAGCAGATCGAGACCGCCGATACTGATTGCCGGAAACACAAAATCCTGAAAGCAGTACAGCTCCTGGATATTGCGCTCGGCCAGCACGGAACGAAACGCCGCAGGAACGGAAACCCGCCCCTTGGCATCGATCCGGTTGGTCGCATTCGACAGGAAGCGGTTCATGACGCGAAACACCCGTCCCCCATGACCCGCAAGCCGCTACTCGCTTACAGGCACAGCCAAAATCGGACACAGCTTCGCAAGCCGAAAGAGCCGACACCCCTTCGACACCCCCAGAACAGGAGCGACCATGGCTTTGCGATGATTGGGCTCTGATTTGCCCTTGTGCAGTGTTCTTTTGGGATACCATGGGACCATATGGGCGTCAATGGGATGAAGCCACGTCAGACGTGGCCACAGCCTGAATATTCATAAGACGTTAAGTTTAACGAAAGGTTAGGATCGGCTTCAGGATACGTCCCGAAACGGATTGTTTTCACAGGTTAAAACCTTCGCTCGTCAGGCCCGGAAGCCCTGAAATTCAAGGCATTCGACAGCTTCGAAAATTAGTTGCGGAAGCGTTGGACGCGCCGCTCGAAGTGACGCGATGATTTGCCAGTTGGCCTGTAAGCCGGGTTCTGTATGGCTCCGGCCAAGGCCGGAACGTGGCAGCCATTCATCTGGGACGGCGCTTACGCGACGCCTCATGCAACCCACCCGGATGACCGGCCCGGAAACAGGCTGGAGCGCTCGCGCGCTCCGTGTCATCCCTATTCGGTTTTGCTCCCGGTGGGGTTTTCCGTGCCGTCGCTGTTGCCAGAGACGCGGTGGGCTCTTACCCCACCCTTTCACCCTTACCCGATCCGAAAATCGGGCGGTTTGCTTTCTGTGGCACTTTCCCTGAGGTTGCCCCCGCCGGACGTTATCCGGCACCGTGTTTCCGTGGAGCCCGGACTTTCCTCACCCCATCGCCTTTCGGCATTGATGAAGCGCGGCTGCCCAGCCAACTGGCACAGGCTCATTAACCGAGACCGCCGGCAATTGCCACCGAAATATGCTGGTTTGTGAAGAGCGGATGTCAATTGCGGAAATACGCTGAGAAATCCGTGCCGTAGCCTTCATCCTTGATTCGACCTGTAAGCAGCAGTTCCGCCCCGAGCCGGCCGATTTCATCGGAGCTCTTGGCGGCCATGCCACAGCCGCCCGTCAGAACCGCCACGCGTGGCGAAGAGGTGTAGCCGATCATCGGGTAACCCGATGGCGAATAGGAAACGGCACAGGAATTGGTGAAAGCCGGCGGCCGTCTGACGCCCGGGACTAGCCCGTGGAATATGCGCACCAGATGCTCGCGCGCCTTGTCGCGACCGGCCGTGCGGAACCAGGCACGCAGCTCCGTCTCGGTCGTGAATTGCAGATCATCGGGATCGCCACCGATCTTCATGTAATATTTGCCGTCCGGATAGCGGATCGGCGGCAGCATATAGATGCTGTCCACATCATCGGCTGCCTTGGATATCAGCGACGGCATGCCGGAAAGGGCTTCGGCTTCCGTCTCGCTCACTTCGAAGAAGGTGACCGTGCGGCCATAAACTTTCATCTCAACAGGTCGCGGCAAGAGATTCTCGGCAATGGAGAAACCGCCGGCGGCGAGCAATATCTTTTCGGCGCTGAATGTCTCTCCCTCGGCGGTCGTCACGACAGCTAGGCCGCCCTCGTCGCGGATCGATAGCGCCGTCTGCTTGATGACCCGCGCGCCGGCCTTTTCCGCCAGCAGGGATTGTGCCTTGACGAGCCGGCGCGGGCTGATGTGGCCGGCCCCACGCGGTTCGAAAACCCCTTCGCTTCCCGATGCGAAGGAGAAAAAGGGAAACTTCACCTTGAGTTCGGCATCATCGAGGATATCGGTTTGCACGCCGAGCCGCCTGGCCGCTTCTACGACATCACCGACATAAGCTATTTCATCACCCCGCTTCGGCCCGACAACAAGGCAGCCGACCGGGGCGTAGAATTGAATGCCGCTATCTCGTTCGATATCCGCATAACGGCCGATCGAACGGTTTGCGAGACGAGCCCAATCCGTATCCGGATCGATCGTGCGGGTAATACGGCCCTCGTCATAATGACTGCCGAAAACACCCTGGTGATTGGCGCGATCTTCAGGTTCATCCGGCCCGATAACGGCGATGCCGTCGGTTTGTCTGGCCAGGTGACGGGCAGCCGCTGCCCCCATCATGCCTCGACCGACGACGATGAACCTGAAATCCGCTGCCATACCGTAACCCTCACCGATAGTCGCGGTTTCGATAGCACGGAAAGCGATTCCGCCCTACCCGAATCCTGGCTTGGCTGTCAGTCCAGAAGTGCAAGCACCTTGCCGCAATAGCGCTTCGAGATCGGGTTCATGCGCGTGGCGCCATGGCCGGCATTGTATTTGAGGATGGTGTTGCAGGTCGGTCCCCCACCAAGATCCTGCGCCATGGCGAGATATTTCATGCCGAACTTGATGTTCGTTTCAGGATCGTAGAGCCCCTGGGCGCGACCCGTATAGCCCATCAGCTTGGCCGTCGCCGGCTTGATCTGCATCAGGCCGATTTCGCCTGCACTTCCACGAGTTTTCGGATTGAAATTGCTTTCGATCCGGATGACGGCAGTCGCGAGTTCAACTGCAACGCCGTTCTGCTTGGCATATTTGGCAATCAATACGGAGTAGCGATTTTGCCGTGCGAAGGAGGTCTCTGCATCACGCAATTCGACGGGAACATTGGGAACCGGGAAGCCGGTAGTGCGGCTGACGATCTTGAGAGGAACAGTTTTCTGCTTTGCGTGGCGCTCGCCCGCAGAGGCGCAATCATATCCCATCAGCAGCACGCCCATGCATGCCACAGCCGCAACAATCAAATTTTTCATGTAGTCTTTTGTCTCCAGGGGTGGGACCGCGGATAGCCAAAGCCATCACGTCCGGCTGGAGGCAAAAAGAGCCGCCGGAGTGCACAGTCCCCATTAGTCGTCTACGGCCGCGCGACACACAAACCCAGACGGCGCGACCGCCGTTCAGCGAGCGCCGTTAGACCAATGCAATGCGGAAATAATAGGGAAAAGCTATGGCGTAGCAGGGTGTTACGCGTTTTTGCATCTATAGCCGGCTATAAACACCCATGACAGGATGGAACGAATTCACGAATAGCCGGGCAACGCGGCCAGTAGGCGGTGAAGCGTATCGATCGTCGAAAAGTCGGCGATGCCGTCCACGCGCTCCTGCCGGAAATGGCGCTGAAAGGCTTCGACGTCGCCCTTCAGCTTTTCCGAGAATTCGCCATTTATTTCAGTGCTGTAGCCATAGAGCGAGAGCATCGACTGCAAGGCCTCGATCGGCTGACCCATATCGCCCTTCTGGAAGAAGCGACCGCCGGTGATCGAAGCCGGCTCAACCCAGTGCCCGACACCGGCCGCAGCCAGCCGCGCCCAGGGGAATTTCTCACCCGGATCGACCTTGCGCACAGGCGCGACATCGGAGTGTCCAAGCACACGTTCGGGCGCGATTGCCCAGCGTTGGCCGCAATCGCGACACAGTTCGATCACCGCTTCGATCTGCGCATCGGGGAATTCAGGCAGTCCGCCGGGATGGCCGGCATTGGCAATCTCGATGCCGATCGACGATGAATTGATATCGGTCTCGCCATGCCAGGAGCTCTTGCCCGCATGCCACGCTCGGCGCCCTTCCGGGACAAGCTGCATGACGCGCCCATCCTCGAAGACGAAATAATGACTGGAAACCTGGCTCTCCGCACGACAGAGCCAATCGAGAGCGCCCTCAGCCGTGCCCATGCCGGTATAGTGCAAAAGGATGATGTCAGGCCGACGCCCATCTCGCCTCTCGCCATGGTTCGGCGAAGGCTGCACATGGGCGCGAGCGAAATCGGCCTTGAATGCACTCATGCTGCGCGGCGTTCTTTCTCGATCTCGGCGTAAGCCGCATTCAGAGCCGCCATGCGCTCGTTGGCGATGGCATGGAACTCTTCCGGCACCCCACGCGACATGAGGCGATCCGGATGGTTCTCATAGACGAGGCCATGGTAGCGGCGGCGAATCGTCGGAAAATCGTCCTGACGGGAGACGCCGAGCACCTTGTAGGGATCGCGGCCGCCAACATTGACATGGCGCGCCATGATCTGCTCGAACCGCCCCTCGCTCATATGGAAGATTTCGGCGACATGCTGAAGGAAGGCCATTTCCTTCTCATGAATCAGGCCATCAGCCTTGGCGATATGGAAGAGACCATCGAGCACGTCTTCCAGCACCGGGCAATTCTCCGTGCAGGTTTCGCAAAGGGAGGACAGCCGCTCCGCATAGGCTTCGTAACCGGCCACATCCTGGCGCGCTAGATTATAGAGACGAGCGACATTTTTCGCTTGATCGGGCGGAAATTCGAAG
This sequence comes from Rhizobium sp. BK312, assembly GCF_014193605.1. Classification (NCBI taxonomy): domain Bacteria; kingdom Pseudomonadati; phylum Pseudomonadota; class Alphaproteobacteria; order Hyphomicrobiales; family Rhizobiaceae; genus Rhizobium; species Rhizobium sp. BK312. The sequence continues at coordinate 466,148 of NZ_JACHZP010000001.1, forward strand.
ATCTCGCGGAATGCGTTGACCTCGTTTTCCGTGACCACGCCGTCTGCCTTCGCCATCTTGGCGGACAGGGCGATTATAGCAACGGAAAACGCCACCTTGCGGCGCGTTTCCGGATCGCCTTCAAAGACAGTGCGAATGGCCTCGACGACCGCCGACAGGGCATTGCCGGCAGTGCTACCGATAGCATTCAGCAATTTTTCCCAGAACGACATGCCGGTCTCGATATCCACTAAACAGTAGAACACCTTGATCAAATAATAGTTGCCATTGCAAGCAGTCCATTCGTCGCAAGGGCGAAAACACTTTTCACAATTTGGTAATGATGCTGCATTGCGAGCAACCAGCCAAGCGTCCTATCCGGCCTTTGGGGGCGAAACAAACCGCGGATTTCTTAAATTCTTTACTTTACACCCATGTCCGCCTGTCGCATCCATTCCCACCGCAACCACTGAAATGACGCAGCATGACTGCAAGGAGGATCTCCATGGCCAAACAGAAAGTCGCAATGCTCACTGCAGGCGGACTGGCGCCCTGCCTTTCGTCTGCCGTTGGCGGGCTGATTCAGCGCTATAGCGATGTGGCACCTGACCTCGGCATAATCGCTTATCGTTCCGGCTACCAGGGAGTTCTGCTGGGAGACAGCATCGAAGTGACGCCGGCCATGCGCGAAAAGGCCCACCTGCTGCATCGCTACGGCGGCTCGCCGATCGGCAACAGCCGCGTCAAGCTCACCAACATCGCCGATTGCGTCAAGCGCGGCCTGGTCAAGGAAGGCGAAAACCCGCTGCGCGTCGCAGCCGAGCGGCTGGCGTCCGACGGCGTGACCATTCTTCACACGATCGGCGGCGACGACACCAATACGACGGCCGCCGATCTCGCCGCCTATCTTGGCGCCAATGGCTACGACCTGACGGTAGTCGGCCTGCCGAAAACCGTTGACAACGACGTCGTGCCGATCCGCCAGTCTCTCGGCGCCTGGACGGCTGCCGAAGTCGGTGCCGACTTCTTCGACAATGTCAGCAACGAACAGACCGCGGCCCCAAAAACCCTCGTCATCCATGAAGTGATGGGCCGCCACTGTGGCTGGCTGACCGCTGCAACCGCGCGCGCCTACATTCAGAAGACCAGCGCCAACGAATATGTCGAAGGCTTCATGATGAATGCCGATTTGAAGCGCATCGACGGCCTCTATCTGCCGGAAATGGTCTTCGACATCGAGGCTGAAGGCGAACGCCTGCGCACTAACATGGAAAAGACCGGCCAGGTGACGTTGTTCGTTTCGGAAGGCGCGGGCCTCGACGCGATCGTCGCCGAGCGCGAAGCAGCCGGCGAAACCGTCAAGCGCGATGCATTCGGTCACGTAAAGATCGACACCATCAATGTCGGTGGCTGGTTCCAGAAGCAATTCGCAGCCATCATCGGCGCCGAACGCTCGATGGTGCAGAAGTCGGGCTATTTTGCACGCTCCGCGCCGGCAAACGCCGAGGACCTTCGTCTGATCCAGGGCATGGTCGATCTCGCCGTGGAAAGTGCGCTCAACAAAGTATCAGGCGTCACCGGCCATGATGAAGGTCAGGGCGGCAAGCTACGCGTCATCGAATTTCCGCGCATCAAGGGCGGCAAGGCCTTCGATACCTCCACTCCCTGGTTCGCCGAGATCATGGATCATATCGGCCAGAAATACACACAGGCCTGATAGATCTGTGATCAACGGACTGATTGATAATCAGGCGACCCGATTGTCAATCAAGCGGTTGACGGATCGCTAATCCGATGTCTTTGCTGGCGGCGAAATAGGAATTAGGGAGGATTCCATGTCCATCGAAACCTGGCTCGCTTTCGCCGCCGCATCCTGCATTATGCTGGCCATACCAGGCCCGACCATTCTCCTCGTCATATCCTATGCACTAGGCCACGGCCGCAAGACGGCGCTGGCAACGGTGACTGGCGTCACGCTTGGCGATTTCACGGCAATGACCGCTTCGCTCGCCGGTCTCGGCGCCCTCCTTGCCACTTCAGCGACACTATTCACAATTCTGAAGCTGATCGGCGCAGCCTATCTCGTTTTCCTCGGAATCAAGCTCTGGAGAGCCCCTATTGTGACGGGACCGATGGGCGACAACGACAATCTCCCAGAGGAAAAACCGTTAAAAATTCTCTTACACTCATACGTTGTGACCGCCCTCAACCCGAAGAGCATCGTCTTCTTTATTGCGTTCGTTCCGCAATTTCTCGACATGTCGAAGCCATTTCTTCAGCAAACGCTTATTCTAGAGGCAACTTTCCTCACTTTAGCGGCCTTGAATTCGCTTATTTACGTCTTCGTCGCCGATATGGCACGCGGCTTCATCCGCAAGGCAAGCGTGCAACGCGCTGTTAACAGAACGGGGGGAACCCTGCTGATTGCAGCCGGTGCAGTGACCGCCGGATACCGCCGGATGGCCGCCTGAGGCGGTGCAGGGTTGCGAGGCGATCACGGATAGGTTAATGGGGATTCATAATTTTATCGATCCTGTGACCGAATTTGGCGGTCCTGTGGCCGAATTGCATCGAAATTAGGTTTGGTTTTTTCGAAAGTGACAGAATGGTAACGATCGGATTTCCCAGCCTGAAGCGCAGCGTTGCCTTGTCGGCAATGATGTGCGGCGCTCTCGCCGGGTGTGCAAGCACTCAGCAGCAGACGTCTCAGGCAGAACTCCCGTCGGCACACGCCAACGTGCCGCATCCGAATACGACCCTGACCGCAACTGGCACGGCCGCGCCTGCAGTAGGCGGCGTGGCAGTGGCCGCGATACCGCCGAATTTCATCGGTCCGCGGCAGCCGCAACAGATGGCAATGGCAAAGTCCGGCCGTGTTGTCCCAGGTTCGACAAACGTTGCTGCTGCAAGCCAACAGCAGATGGACGCGGGACGTTTCGGCACGCCTGTTGCGAGCGCTGCCAATCAGGGAACCGCCGCAATCGCTGCCGCAACAGGCGCTCCAGTTGGCAGCAACTCAGCCGCAGCAGCCTATGCCGCGTCCGACGTGCCGCTGGTGCCTTCCGTGGTCGCTATCCCGATGCCTAATCCGGCGCGCCCTGGTGATGCCGCGCTCACGCCGGTTTCCTCCTCCGTGGCTCAGAGCCAGCCCGGCATTCCGATGACATCGGATGTTGCGGCCATTCAGGTCGCCGTGCCGACGCCGCGTCCAGGTTCGACACCGCAGACTGAAGTCGCTTTCGCCACGCCCGCGCAGATGGGCGTTCCGCGCTATGCCGACAATCGCATGCATTATGACTTCAATTTCGACAGTAGCGGTCCGACTGTCGTGCCGGCCGTCATGACCACCCCCAACACTGCGAATTACGATTCCGATGTTCCGGCTGAGCAAAAGAGCTACGTTTCGAAGCTCATCCAGAAATACGCCAAGCTTTACGAAATTCCGGAATCCCTGATCCATCGCGTCGTTCACCGCGAAAGCCGTTACAATCCGAAAGCCTATAATCGCGCCGGATATTTCGGCCTGATGCAGATCAAGTATAATACGGCGAAGTCCATGGGCTACGAAGGCCCGGCGTCCGGCCTCCTGGACGCGGAAACCAACATCAAATATGCCGCCAAATATCTACGCGGTGCATGGATGACGGCCGACAGCAAGGTTCAAAACAAGGAAGCCAATGCCGTGCAGCTTTATGCCCGCGGCTATTACTACGACGCCAAGCGCAAGGGCCTGACTGACGTCGCCAACGGCAATTACTGATTTTATCTAGATAGTTCTGAGAAGCCGGCCTAATTCGTGGCCGGCTTTATCACATCCATGATCCGCTTCAGCAGGATTTGCGGCCGATAATCCGCCCAGGTCGGCGTCAGCCCCATCCGCACGACGACGAGATTGGCCGACGGGACGATTGCGACCGTTTGGCCGTCATGACCGGTCATCCAAAATGCATCCGCGGGCAGACCGAATTGGGCGTTAGAGCCGCCGGGCCCCGCAAGCCAGGCCTGAACCTGCGAGTAAACGCCCTCGGAAGCCTTCGTCGGCGTGCGCATGGCGCCGACGAATCCCTCCGGCAGCAGACGATGCCCATTCCAGACCCCGTCTTGCAGCAGAAACATGCCGAAGCGCGCCCAATCCCGGGCATTGGCATAGAGATAGGAACTGCCGACGAAGGTGCCGCGCTCGTCGGCTTCGAAAACGGCGCTATACATGCCGAGCGGCCCGAAGAGTGCCTCTCGCGGATAGGAGATGGCAGCGCTCAGATTGGGCAGCCGGTTCATCCAGAGGCGGGAAAGCAGCGCAGCCGTGCCACTGGAATAGCTGAAACGCTCGCCCGGCGCTGCCAGCTGACGCGCATTGGCTGCTAGGCTCGTCACATCCGCGTCGAGATAAAGCATGCGCGTTACATCCGATACGGTGCCATAGGATTCATTGAACGCAAGCCCGCTTTCCATGGCGAGAAGATCGCTGAGCTTGATGTTCTTGCGCGAGTCGGCGCTCCATTGCGGCAGAAGATTCTGATCGTCGAAGGACATGCGCCCGGCCAGCATGAGTCGGCCGATAATCGCGGCATTCACCGTCTTCGTCATCGACCAGCCTATCAGCGGCGTTGCCTTGCTGAAGCCATCGCCATAGGTCTCGGCGACAATACGGCCATCCTTGACGACGACGATCGCACGCATGGCCGGCCCGGCGAGATCCGGATTCGATACGACATCGGCAAGCTTCTTCCCCACGTCACCCTGACCGAGGTTTACCGTATCTCCATCGGGCCAAACCGCATCGCTCTTCGGCGCCTTCACCTTGTTGAGGAAGACGGCGCTGCGAGCCGTTTGCAGATCACCGTCCGGCACCAGCGCACAGCCGAGCGCACCGCGATAAAGCGCACGGTTCGGCGCGAACAATCCCAGGAAACGGGCCGTCACCACACCCTCGTCCCGATCGACATAGACGCGAATGAGCTTCAATGCCGGATTGCCGGGAGCCTGGACATCTTCCTCCATCACCTTGTCCGGGTCCCGCTTGGCCACGAACGTATTGGAGCAGACGATCTTTGCCGCGTAGCCGTCGCCGACCTTTAGCAATTCCGGCGGATAAAGAGAGAGCCAGACGGCTCCGCCGGCGACAATGATCAGCAGCAGAACAATAAGAGCCCCGATCACTCTCGATATCAAACGCATGTCGCATACTCTCCAGAAAGGTAGGCGGAGACAATCAGGAAACGCAGCAAGATGAAAGACCTATGATGATCAGGGCTCCTTAAATATGTGCAAGGATGCTTTGCAGCTGGATCTGCCAACAGCCCGCGTCATCAGACTGTAGCATTGCCGGGTTACACGCCCTGAACTTCACAAATCGGTGACAAGACTCAGATGACGGAATTCGCCCCGGATGCCGGTCTCCAAAAGAACCGGAAACTCAAGGACGCTCTGCTGCAGCACAAGGCACTGTCTAAGGCAGGCCTTTCCGAGCGCTTGTTCGGCATGTTGTTTTCCGGCCTTGTCTATCCGCAGATTTGGGAGGATCCGGATATCGATATGGAGGCGATGGAGCTGGAAGCGCATCATCGCATCGTCACCATCGGTTCGGGCGGCTGCAACATGCTCGCCTATCTCTCGCAAAATCCCGCATCCATCGATGTCGTCGATCTCAATCGCCATCACATCGCACTGAACAAGCTGAAGCTTGCAGCCTTCCGCTTGCTTCCCGGCCATACGGACCTGGTGCGTTTCTTCGGAACGGCCAATTTTTCGGGCAATAGCCAAGCCTACGACCAGTTCATCGCGCCGCGCCTCGACACGGCAACGGCTGACTACTGGGATGGTCGCGATCTCTATGGCCGCCGCCGCATCACGGTCTTCAACCGCAATATCTACAAGACCGGCCTTCTCGGCCGGTTTATCGGCGCTGCCCATATACTGGCACGCCTGCACGGCGTTCGCCTCCAAAAGATGACTGAAGCCCGTACCATGCGCGAGCAGCGTCAGTTCTTCGAGGAAGAAATCGCTCCGATCTTCGACAAACCGGCAGTTCGCTGGCTGCTCGGCCGCAAGAGCTCGCTCTTTGGCCTCGGCATTCCGCCGCAACAATATGACGAGCTTGCGAGCCTGGCCGGCGACGATTCCATTTCTGCCGTGCTGAAACACCGCCTGGAAAAGCTCGCCTGTCATTTTCCGATGCGCGACAATTACTTTGCCTGGCAGGCATTCTCTCGGCGCTACGCTGCCCAGCATCAAGGGCCTCTGCCCACCTATCTCAAGCCGGAGCACTACGCGGCGATTCGCGCCAATGCCGATCGTGTAAGCGTCCATCACGCCAATTTCACCGAGCTTCTCGCTTCGAAGCCGGCAGCTTCGCGCGATCGCTATATCCTCCTCGATGCGCAGGACTGGATGACCGACGAGCAGCTCAATGGCCTCTGGGCGGAGATCACCCGGACAGCGCGCGAAGGCGCCCGTGTCATCTTCCGCACGGCCGCCGAAAAGAGCATCATCGAAGGCCGTCTTTCTCAAGCGATCCGCGACCAGTGGGTCTATTTCGAGGAGCGTTCGCAGGAACTCAACGTTCGTGATCGCTCGGCCATCTATGGCGGCTTCCACATCTACGGGAAAAAAGCGTGAGCCAGGCGGACACAGGCATAGAAACCAGCGCGAACAACCACGCCAAGCTGATGGACGGCATGTACCGTTATCAGCGTCACATCTATGACCTTACCCGCAAATATTACCTATTCGGCCGCGATCGAACGATCGAACAGCTGAATGTTCCCGTCGGCGGCTCGCTTCTGGAAGTGGGCTGCGGTACCGGCCGCAATATGCTGCTCGCCTATCGGCGCTTCCCTTCTGCCCGCCTTTATGGCCTCGATATCTCGCAGGAAATGCTGATCTCCGCCCGCAATAATTTCCGCGGCCTGAAACAGATGCCGGATTTTCGCGTCGCCGATGCCACCGCTTTCTCGCCCGACGATTTCGGCACCGAGGGCTTCGACCGTGTCATGGTCTCCTACGCGCTGTCGATGATCCCCGACTGGAAAAATGCCATCGACGCATCGCTCGACGCAGTCGCACCGGGCGGCGAGCTTCACATCGTCGATTTCGGCCAGCAGGAAGGGTTGCCAGGCTGGTTCCGTGCCATGCTCAAAGGCTGGCTGAAGAAATTCCACGTCACTCCCCGCGCCGATCTTTTGACCGTGCTCGAAGAGAAGGCTGCAGTGCGGGGCATGTCGGTGAAAACCGAAAAGATCGGCCGTGGTTACGCCTGGCGGGCTGTAGCGACCCGGCACGGCGCCTGAGCGGCGACAGATTCCAGCGCAAAATCCGGCCTCGGAAGGCGCCAAACATAAGATTTTGCTTGAAGATAACGCATTTTTTACGTTGATATGGTAAATAAAGTGGCAAGACCTGCTGGCAACGGTATGGTCTGCCGCTCTTTCGGAGTCTCGGGGACCACATTACGGAAGCCAAATCTTGGGGCAGCAAGATCACTCGGGCCATAACAGGATATCTATGCGCCGGCTTCTGGCATGCCTACTGCCGCTCGCTCTTGCCTTGACTGGCTGCACAACGGGCTATGACGCCCTCTCGACGGCGGCCCTTCCCAAGACCAGGTTCGCCGATACAAAGCCGCAAGATTTCGGCCGTGATCATCCGCAGCGCCATCCGATCCATGGTATCGATATTTCCAAATGGCAGGGCGATATCGATTGGAAGGCAGTCAAAGGCTCCGGCGTCGCCTTCGTCTTCATCAAGGCGACAGAGGGCAAGGATCGGATCGATCCACGCTTCACCGAATATTGGAATGAAGCCAGTACTGCTGGATTACTGCACGCACCTTATCATTTCTTCTATTTCTGCTCGACAGCCGATGAGCAGGCCGATTGGTTCATCCGCAACGTGCCGAAGGATGCCATGGCGCTTCCGCCCGTCGTCGACGTCGAATGGAACCCGGGCTCCCCGACCTGCAAGACCAGACCGGCTCCCGAAACGGTACGCAGCGAGATCAAGCGCTTTATGGATCGCCTGCAGGCCTATTACGGCAAACGCCCGATCATTTATACTTCGGTCGACTTTCACCGCGAAAATCTAGTCGGCTATTTCAAGGACTATCACTTCTGGGTCCGATCCGTCGCCAAGCATCCGAAAGAGACCTACGCAGACCGCAGCTGGGCCTTCTGGCAATATACCTCGACGGGCGTCATTCCCGGCATCAAAGGCCCGACGGATATCAATGTTTTTGCCGGTTCCGAACAAAATTGGCACAACTGGGTAGCAGCAGTAGAGAAGCAAGGAAATTCTTGAGACTGCAGCCAATTCTCTCTTGCTTATGTCACAATCTTCTGTGAAAGCGACCCTATTCTATCACTGGAAAGGATCGCTCATGGATCGTCACACCATTCGACGCGGCGCGCTTGCGTTGCTCTTCGCCTCAGCCATGACCGGTACGGCATTGGCTCAAAGCGCGGCTCCGGCTGCAGTGCCGCCCGCGAGCAGCGATGCCACTCCGAAGGTAGCCTGCGGCGGCGATCTCACCGCATTTCTGGCCGGTGTGAAGGCTGAGGCGATTGCCGATGGCGCAGATGCTGCCGCTGCCGACAAGACGCTCGCCGGCGCCCAGATTGACCAGAAGGTTCTCGCCATGGACCGCAGTCAGGGTGTCTTCCGACAGACCTTCCTCGAATTCTCCCAGCGCACCGTAAGCCAGGGCCGTCTCGACATCGGCCGCCAGAAGATGAAGCAATATGCCGACGTCTTCGCCAAGGCCGAACAGGACTATGGTATTCCTGCGGCCGTGATCACAACCTATTGGGCCATGGAAACAGATTTCGGCGCAGTTCAGGGCAATTTCAACACCCGCAACGCCTTGGTCACCCTCGCTCATGATTGCCGCCGGCCGGATTCCTTCCGCCCGCGACTGATCGCCCTGATCAAGATGGTGCAGGACGGCGACGCTGATCCGGCAACGACGACCGGCGCGTGGGCTGGGGAAATTGGCCAGACGCAGATGCTCCCGCCCTCGATCATTGCTTACGGCACCGATGGCGATGGCGACGGCCACGTCAACTTGAAGACCAGCGCGCCTGACGTCATTCTGACCACGGCAAAATTTCTCCAAAGTCTCGGTTTCGTTCGCGATCAACCCTGGCTGCAGGAGGTTTCGGTACCAGACAATCTGCCTTGGGAAAAATCCGGCATCGGCGGCACGTTGACGGCCGGTGACTGGTTCAAGCTCGGCGTCAAGCCGCGCGACGGCAATACGAATTTCGCCTCGTTGCCGGCTGCGCTCATCATGCCGCAGGGCCGCAAAGGTCCCACCTTCCTGACCTATCCGAACTACAATGCTTTTCTCGGATGGAACCAGTCGTTCATCTACACGACATCGGCCGCCTATTTCGCCACGCGTTTCGCCGGCGCACCGCCCTATAACAAGGGCAATCCCGAGCCGGGCCTGAACGACGTCGACATGAAGGCGCTTCAGACCAAGCTTGTGGCCCGCGGCTATGATGTCGGCAAGATCGACGGCATTCTTGGCTCCGGCACGCGTGTCGCGATCCAGAAGGAACAGTTCCGCCTGGGCATGCCAGCTGACGGCTGGGCGACGACGGCACTGCTCAACGCGCTCTGATTTTTCCATATATCGATCGAAAGGCGGCTCCAGGCCGCCTTTTTTGTATCTGCTCTCCTCGCACTCGTGAGCATCCACAATTCCCAAACAGCAAGAAACGGGTGGAGAGCCTACCCTCCTTCCGGTTTAGATGCCTCGAAAGAGGAGAGATGCCATGAATGGCGAACATCGAATGAGCGCCTCGACCTGGGGCCTGCTGCTGTTGCTCGGATTGATCTGGGGCGGTTCGTTCTTCTTCGCCCGCATCGCCGTTCACGACGTACCGCCCTTCACGCTCGTCTTTCTGCGTCTGTCGCTGGCGGCTGTGGCATTGCATCTCTATCTAGCCGGCCGCCTCGGCATTTATCAGTCCCTGCGCCGTCATTGGCCGCAATTTCTGCTGCTGGGCTTAATCAACAATGCGATACCGCATACGCTGATCTTCTGCGGCCAGACGCAGATGGGTGCCGGGCTCGCATCCATCCTGAACGCGACAACGCCGATGTGGACCGTGTTGATCGGCAATCAGTTGACAACGGATGAGCGCCTGACATCGGCCAAGCTGGCTGGTTGCCTCACTGGACTCCTGGGAACCATCGTGTTGCTCGGACCGAGCGTTACCAGCGGTGACTCGGTACCCTTCTGGGCACTCCTATTGCCGATTCTCGCGGCAATCTCCTACGGATTCGCAGCGATTTATGCCAAACGCTTCAAAGGCATCGCGCCGCCGGTTGTAGCAGCGGGCCAATTGACAGGCTCCTCGCTCATCATGCTGCCGGTCGCACTGATGATCGACCAGCCTTGGGCGCTTGCCACCCCGCCGGTAACGGCAATTGCCGCCATTCTCGGCCTGGCGCTGCTGTCGACCGCTTTTGCCTACATCCTCTATTTTCGCATCATCGAGCTCGCCGGCGCCACCAACACCTCCCTCGTCACTCTGCTCGTGCCGCCGAGCGCGCTATTGCTCGGCTTCCTCTTTCTCGGCGAGCGGATGGGGCCAACCGAAATCGCCGGCATGCTGCTCATCGCCGCAGGTCTGCTCGTCCTCGATGGGCGGTTTTTCTTATGGGTGAAACGCGGCGTTAGGACGCGGGAAACATGATCTCCCGCTCCATTCGTATGGTCTGCAGTCACAACATATTAATATTTATTCACAACCCGTCATCGAGCCAGAAATCGATATTTATAACGTAATATCAAAATGTTGCCGAAAGCTCATGAATCACACCGCGAACTCGATACCGCGTCGCAGCATCGAATGTTCTTTCCAAGCAACACATTTTCGACATAACATTTAACAGCTGACTGAGGAGGAAGACATGGGATTAACACGATCCATCAACGTCCTAGTGGTCGGTGCGGCCTTCGCTTTCGTCGTGACGATGCTTTTCATCTGACGGCTTCAGTGAAATTCGCACACGACCAAACTCCGATAAGTTAACAAAACCCCTGCTTTATTAGAAAAGCGCATGTCCGGCCGGACATGCGCTTTTTATCGTCACGCTTCGCAAAGCGGTTTAGGCAGCAGCGCCAGCCTGGGAAGCCACCTTGCGCTGCAGACCGAGCCGCTCAAGCACGGCGGAAACAAGCGGCGAACGGTTCATCGTATAGATGTGAAACTCGTGAATGCCACGGCGCACGAGATCCTGTATCTGTTCGGCAGCCACGTCGGCTGCGACCTTGGCGCGTTCCTCGATATTGTCGTCGAGATCGTCGAAACGCTCATCAAGCCAGGAAGGGATACTGGCGCCGCATGCACCCGCAAAGCGCTTGAGTTGCGTCAGGTTCTGGATCGGCATGATGCCCGGCACGACGGGAATCTTGATGCCCGCTGCGCGAACGCGATCATGATAACGCTCGAAGGCGTCATTATCGAAGAAGAACTGCGTCAAGGCTCGATCAGCACCGTTCTCTGCCTTGCGCTTCAGCATGTCGATATCGGCTGCCGTATCGCGGCTTTCCGGATGCTTTTCGGGATAGGCGGAAACGGAAATGTCGAAATCGCCGCGCTCCCGCAAAGCGCCAACCAGTTCCGCGGCATTGGCGTAACCGCCCGGATGCGGTTGATAGGCCGAACCGACACCACCCGGCGGATCGCCGCGCAACGCGACGAAACGGCGAACACCCGTAGCCAGGAACTCGTCGATCACACGATGCGTATCTTCGCGTGTAGCGCCGACGCAGGTCAGATGCGATGCGGTCGTGAACGGCGTCTCGTGGATCATCTTTCGCACGGCGGAAAGCGTCGGCGCCTTGGTCGAGCCGCCCGCTCCATAGGTCACAGAAACGAATTCAGGGTCCCAATCGCTGAGTTCCTCGACGGTGTTCCACAGCTGTTGTTCGGCCTCTTCCGACTTCGGCGGAAAAAACTCGAAGGAGATGCGGATACCCGCGTTATGGCTTTCTGATCTCGAAGACATGTCAAACACTCCCGGCAAGAATGGGGGATGACTGGTGGCCCTGGCCGGCCGCAATCAGCAACCGCGGGTCGCGCGCCAGCCAGATGGTAACGGTCAGCGCCTGTCCGCCTTCCCTCCCCGAATGAAGATCCTGCACACGCTCCACATCCAGCCCCGCCAGTTTCAGCCAATCCGACATGGCCTGATGCGAGAAGCCGAGGCGCAGATGCGCATGCTCGTCACGCAGATATTCAAGCCCGTGCGGCGCGAGGTCGATGATGACAAGCCGGCCGCCGGGCCGAAGCATTCGCGCCGCCTCGTTAATGGCGACCTCCGGCTGATCGAGGAAATGCAGCACCTGATGGATGGTGATGAGATCGAAATCCTGCTGCTCGAGCGGCAGGTTGAAAATATCGCCATGACGCACGGAGGCGCTTGTGATATTGGCCCGGTCGAGATTGGCGCGAGCGACCGCCAGCATGTCACGGCTGGCATCGATGCCGATGGCGCGGCGGTAATGCCCGGTCAGAAGCTGCAGCATCCGGCCCGTGCCGGTGCCGAGATCCAGGAAGGAGTCGATTGGTTGCGGGCCGATCAGGTCGATCAGCGCCTTGTCGACATCCTCGTCGGCGACATGGAGACGACGCAGTTCATCCCACTCGGCGGCATTGCGGCTGAAATAGGCCTGGGCGCGTTCGGCCCGGATACGCTTCACGGAAGCAAGACGTTCGCCGTCACGCAGCAGCACCGTATCCTTTTCGGCGGTATGGCGCAGGAGGCTGCGGGCCAGCGTCACGGCCTTGCCCTCCTGCTTCAGCCGGAAGTAAGCCCAGGCGCCTTCCTGATAACGATCAATCAGTCCGGCTTCGCCGAGCAGCTTCAAATGCCGGGAAATGCGCGGCTGCGACTGGCCAAGGATTTCGGTAAGATCAGTCACCGTGAGATCGCCGGCAGCGAGAAGCGCGAGAAGACGCAGCCTCGTCGGCTCTCCGACCGCCTTCAACACGTCCACTACGTCATCCAAGCCGAGTTTAACCAGATCTGTCATTCCGCACCCAATCAAGATATAAAGATATCTTTATGTGATTTTGGTTTTCTTGGCAAGAGCCAATCGGCTAGCCAGGGGAGTTCGACGTCGGAAATCCGTTAGTTTCCGGCGAAAACAGAATATCGAGGGCGATTGCTACATAAACGAAAACCCCGGACAAGCCGGGGTTTTCAAAGAGCCAAACCGGGAGCTCAGCGTGTCAGGCGCTTATGCGCCTGGCTGCCCGGATTAAGGGCATCGGGGCCGAGACGGCGGATCTTGTCCTGCTCGTAATCTTCGAAATTGCCTTCGAACCATTCGACATGGCCTTCGCCTTCAAAGGCCAGGATGTGCGTGGCCAGGCGGTCGAGGAACATGCGATCGTGGCTAATGATGATGGCACAGCCGGCGAAGTTTTCAAGCGCGCTTTCCAGCGCCCCCAGCGTTTCCGTATCGAGGTCGTTGGTTGGTTCGTCGAGCAGAAGCACGTTGCCGCCAGCCTTCAACATCTTGGCCAGGTGAACGCGATTGCGCTGACCGCCAGAGAGATTGCCGACCTTCTGCTGCTGGTCGCCGCCCTTGAAGTTAAAGGCGCCGCAATAGGCGCGCGAGTTCATGTCGAACTTGCCGAGCTTGATGACTTCGGCGCCGCCGGAGATCTCCTCCCATACCGTCTTATTGCCGTCAAGCGCATCGCGGCTCTGGTCGACATAGCTGAGATGCACCGTCTCGCCGATGCGGACCGTGCCGGCATCCGGCTTTTCCTGCCCGGTGATCATCTTGAACAGGGTCGTCTTGCCGGCGCCGTTCGGGCCAATGATGCCAACGATGCCGCCGGGCGGCAGCTTGATCGACAGATCGTTGATCAGCGTGCGGCCTTCGAAGCCCTTGGTGATGCCCTCCATCTCGATCACCACCTGGCCGAGACGCTCGCTGACCGGAATGATGATCTGCGCATCACCGGGACGCTGATTTTCGGCAGCATCGACCAGCTGTTCGTAAGCGTTGATACGCGCCTTGGACTTGGCCTGGCGGGCCTTGGGGCTGGAGGCAATCCATTCCTGTTCGCGGCTGATCGCCTTCTGGCGGCCAGCTTCTTCGCGGGCTTCCTGCTGCATGCGCTTGGCCTTGGCCCGCAGATAGGCGGAATAGTTGCCTTCGTAGGGAATGCCACGACCGCGGTCGAGTTCGAGAATCCAGCCGGTAACATTGTCGAGGAAGTAGCGGTCGTGGGTGATCATCATCACGGCGCCCGGATAGTCGCGCAGGTGCTTTTCCAGCCAGGCAATGGTCTCAGCGTCGAGATGGTTGGTCGGTTCGTCGAGCAGCAGCAGGTCTGGCTGCGAGAGAAGCAGACGGCACAGTGCGATACGGCGGCGCTCACCGCCTGAAAGGCTGGTGACTTCGGCATCGCGCGGCGGGCAGCACAAGGCTTCCATCGCCATCTCCACCTGGCTTTCCAGATCCCAGAGGTTCTGGCTGTCGATGATATCCTGGAGCTTGGCGCCCTCTTCCGCCGTCTCGTCGGAATAGTTCATCATCAATTCGTTGTAGCGATTGAGGATTTCGGTTTTCTTGGCAACGCCTTCCATGACGTTTTCGAAAACCGTCTTGTTGGGATCGAGCTGAGGCTCCTGCGCCAGGTAGCCGATGGTGGCGCCTTCGGCCAGCCAGGCTTCGCCGGTATATTCCTTGTCGAGGCCGGCCATGATGCGCAGCACGGTCGACTTACCTGCACCGTTCGGGCCGAGAATACCGATCTTGGCATCGGGGTAGAAGGAGAGATGGATATTCTCGAGAATCTTCTTGGCGCCATAGGACTTATTCAGACCGGCCATATGATAAATGAACTGACGTGCCATAGCTTGGGTTGCTCCACGGGCGAATAGCGTTGCGATTTGTGCCGCTATGTAGGCGAAACCCCGCCCTCGGGCAACGGCGAAACCTTGTCCGAGGGCATTATCCGCGTCAGAAAGGCCGTATTTTCTCAGAAACCGGCCGCGTCCACCACACCCCGATCACAGCCGAAGGAGGTGCTGCCGGCCCCCTGGATCAGTTTGGCGAGCCGCGGCTCACTGCCCTGCTGGGGATCGATCGCATCTTCGGAGAGACCGATGGTCAGCTCCGAAATCATTCGGACATCGCCGACGCGGCGGCAGCTCATCTTGATGCGCGCATTGGCGCCCTCGCCGAAGCTCTGATCAAAGGCCGCCTTGATGCTTTCGGCATCCAGCTCCTTGCCGATATTCTGCGCGAAAAGATCCCGCACGGCAGACGTATTGAGTTCGGCGATCAGGCCAGCGGCGATGGAGAAATATTGGTCGGCGCTGAGCTTCGTGCAGGTGCCGTGCTTGATCCATTCATGCCGCTCCAGGCCGGATTGAGTGCCTGGCATTGCCTTGTCCAGCTTCGCCTTCACGTCTTGGGAAAGTTGCACGGCAGGCAGATCCTTCCAGTCGCGGCCACGATCCGCCTGCTTCAGATCCTCGGAAACATCGCAATATTCCTGCCGCATCGGCCAGAGGCCATGCAGAGAAAAATTCGTGGCATCATGATTGTTCGACGACTGGTTCCGGCATTCCGCCTTTTTCTGGTTCGTCTGACAAAATGCCGGCTCCCAGCTCGCCGCCAGGATAAAGCGCGTCCGTCCGCGGCTATGTTCCTGAGCCATGGCGCTCGCCGCCGTTCCGACCGAAAGAAGTACAACTGCAAATACTCGAAGCCACTGCTTCATTCCTGCCTCCAACTAGAACATTATGGGAACAAATAAGCAGTTTGAGCGAGCAGGCGCAATCCTGAATCACGGCGCTCGGAAAGATTTATTTCTGTGAGCTTTACCACCTCTCCATTGCAATCGAGCGGAGGATAACCTTTCGTCTAACTGGGGAGGAGCAAATATATGTTCGCCGAGACGCAGCGCCTGAAAAGTCCGACCGGTGCAACCCTTGCCTATCATCATTTGCCGGCAGCAACCGATGCTTGCGGCATCCTGCTGATATCGCATGGTCTCGCCGAGCATTCCCGCCGATATGAGGCCTTCGCGGATGCGATGGCGGGCCGAGGCTTTCATGTCTATGCTCATGATCATCGCGGCCATGGCGAGACGACGGCCCCTGATGCACCCATCGGCCGCTTTGCCAGAAGAAATGGCGTCGCTCAGGTCATCGCCGATGTGCTCGCCGTGCGCGAGCTTGCCGCAAGCTCCCATCCTGGTCTGCCGATCATCCTGTTCGGGCATTCCATGGGCGGGTTGATTAGCCTGAATACTGTGGTCACGCATCCAGCCAAGTTCGATGCCGTCACCGTCTGGAATTCCAATTTCAATCCGGGCCTTGCCGGCCGCGCCGCCCAACTCATCCTCAAAACGGAGCGCATGTTCAAGGGATCGGACGTTCCGAGTGGACCGCTGCCGAAACTGACCTTCGACACCTGGGGTAAATCGATCGCCAACCGCCGCACCGATTTCGACTGGCTCTCGCGCATTCCCGAGCAGGTGGACAAATATATCGCCGATCCGCTTTGCGGCTTCGACGCATCCGTCTCGCTCTGGCTGGACCTGTTCGAACTCACTTTCCGCGCGCCACAGAAGGCACATCTCGATCGTCTCCGACGTGACATGCCGATCCATCTCGTCGGCGGTGGCAAGGATCCCGCGACCGACGGTGCGAAAGCGATTTCCTGGTTGGCAAAGCATTTGGAAAAAGCCGGATTCTCTCGTATCACCACCGAAATCTATCCCGACATGCGGCACGAGACTCTCAACGAAATCGGTGCCGAGGAAGCCATTTCCAACTTCGCCGACTGGTGCAAGAGGGTAGCGGCAAACAACTGATTCTCATGGGAATTCCACAATGAACACCTCCAGCGGCTCCTCGGCGCGATTGCTGCAGTCGGAGCTGACCTTCGGTTTGGTGACGATGTTTCTCTCCGTCGTCCTCTCGCCAGTCATGGATATCTTCTCCAAGCTCGCGGCGACCACGATTCCGCCGGGCGAAGTGACCGCCGCCCGCTTCATCTTCCAGGCTCTTTTTGCGCTCCCCATGATGGCAATGCGCGGGAAATGGGGCGTGTGGAGTTGGCGGCGCAGCGGCGTCCATGCCATCCGTGCCGCCGTGCTCACGCTGTCCATGGTGTCGTTCGTGACCACGCTGCAGATAATGGAAGTGGCCGATGCCATTGCAATCTTCTTCGTCGAGCCGATGATACTCACCATCCTCAGCAGCATCTTCCTGAAGGAAACCATCGGCTGGCGGCGCTATACCGCCTGTGCCGTCGGCTTTTTCGGCGCGATGCTGATCATCCAGCCAAGCTTTCAGGAAGTCGGCTTTTTCGCCTTGCTTCCTATCGTCACCGCGTTTTGCGTCGCCGTCTACGTCATGATCACGCGCGTGGTCTCCCATAGCGAGGACGCATGGTCGATGCAGTTCCGGACGGCTTTATGGGGGACCGGCATCAGTGTGGTCCTGCTTGCCATCGGTCGAACGACGGGATCTACAATCCTCGATCCGGTCATTCCGGATCTGATGGCCACGCTCTATCTGCTCGGCGTTGGCGTTACTGCGGCAGCGGCGGGTATCCTCACGGTATATGCCTATCGCGCCGTGCCGGCCTCGACACTTGCGCCGCTGCAGTATTTCGAGATCGTTTCCGCCACGATCTTCGGCTGGCTCGTCTTCGACAATTTCCCGGATGCGATCAAATGGCTCGGCATCCTCATCATCACCGGCTCGGGGCTTTACATTCTCTGGCGCGAGCGGCGCTTTGCTTCCAAGCCCGTATCCGATACATCTGAAACAGCATTCACGCCGTAAGCGGGAGAGCGGATCGACATGACGGACCAGAAAACCAAAAAGCCTCCGCTCTCCGGTATTCGCGTCATTGAGCTTGCCCGGGTTCTCGCCGGCCCCTGGGCCGGGCAGATGCTGGCCGACCTCGGCGCCGATGTCATCAAAGTGGAAAATCCCGACGGCGGCGACGACACGCGCCAGTGGGGACCGCCCTTCGTCGAAGGCAAGGACGGCGAGAATCTCTCTGCCGCCTATTACCACTCTGCCAATCGCGGCAAACGCTCCATTACCGCCGACCTCAAGACCGAGGATGGACAGGACCTGGTGCGCCGGCTGGTAAAGACAGCCGATGTGGTGATCGAGAATTTCAAGCTCGGCGGCCTGGTAAAGTACGGGCTGGATTATGAAAGCCTGAAGAAGATCAATCCCCGCATCGTCTATTGCTCGATCACCGGCTTCGGCCAGACCGGTCCCTATGCCGGTCTCGCCGGCTATGACTATATCGTGCAGGGCATGTCCGGCTTCATGTCGATCACAGGCGAGCCGGATGGCCAGCCGATGAAGGCCGGCGTCGCGATCGCCGATATCTTCACCGGCATCTATGCCGTATCGGCAATCGAGGCCGCCCTGATCCATGCGCTGAAGACCGGGGAAGGACAACTCATCGACATGGCGCTGCTCGATGTACAATCCGCAGTGCTCGCCAATCAAAACATGAACTATCTGATTTCGGGTAAGCCGCCCGTGCGGCTCGGCAACGCCCATCCCAATATCTCGCCCTATGAAGTCGTGCCCACCGCCGACGGCTATCTCATTCTCGCTATCGGCAACGACGGGCAGTTCCGGCGCCTCTGCGCCATTCTCGGCATGGAAACCAATGCCGACGACGAGCGCTATGCGACCAACAAGGCCCGCGTTGCGAACCGCAACGAGGTTCGGGCTTTCATCTCGGCCGCAACGCTGAAGTGGAACAAGGGAGAGCTGCTGAAAGCCTGCGAGGCCAACGCCGTGCCGGTCGGCGCCATCAACACGATCGAGGACATGTTCGCCGATCCGCAGATTGTGGCGCGCGGACTGAGGATCGATCTCGAAGATAGCACCGGCGCTGTCATTCCGAGCGTCCGCACGCCGATCGTGCTGTCGGAAACGCCGTTGACCTATACGCGACCGAGCCCGCGCCTCGGCGAACATCAGGAGGAAGTTCTGGCCGAATTGGCCGAACTGGAGGGGAAGGCGAGGAGATGAAGCGAACGGGCGGGCAACTTATCGTCGAGGCTTTGAAGGCCAATGGCGTGCAGCGCATGTCCTGCGTGCCGGGCGAGAGCTTTCTCGCCGTGCTAGATGCCCTGCACGACAGCGATATCAAGGTGCTCGTCTGCCGCCAGGAAGGCGGCGCGGCGATGATGGCGGACACCTGGGGCCGATTGACGGGCAAGCCGGGCATTTGCATGGTCACCCGCGGTCCCGGCGCCACAAACGCCTCTGCCGGCCTTCATATCGCACGGCAGGATTCGATCCCGATGATCCTGTTCATCGGCCAGGTCCAGCGCGATGCCCGCGAACGCGAAGCCTTTCAGGAGGTCGAATTTCGCCGCGCCTTTACCGAATTCACCAAATGGGTCGGCGAGATCGACGATGCCGCCCGCATTCCGGAATTCGTCACCCGTGCCTTTGCGGTAGCCACGTCGGGACGCCCAGGTCCGGTTGTACTGACCCTGCCCGAGGACATGCTGCGTGACGAGGTCGAAGCGCCGCAAGCGCTGCCCTATGTCCCCGTTGCCGCCCATCCGGGCCGCGGCCAGCTTGCAGAACTTAACCAGTGTCTTGCGGCTGCGCAGCGGCCGATGGTCATTCTCGGCGGCACGCGCTGGAACGAGGAAGCGGTTGCCGGCATCAGACAATTCGCCGAGCGTTTCAGGCTGCCGGTCGGCTGCTCCTTCCGCCGGCAGATGCTATTCGACCATCTGCATCCAAACTACGCCGGCGATGTCGGTATCGGCATCAATCCGGCGCTGGCAAAGGAAATCAAAGAGGCGGATCTCCTCATCCTTCTCGGTGGACGTCTTTCCGAAATGCCGTCCTCCGGCTATACGCTGGTCGATATCCCCTACCCGCGCCAAAAGCTCGTCCACATACATCCCGACCCTTCAGAACTCGGCCGCGTCTATCGGCCGGACCTGGCCATTTGTGCCAGCCCAGCGGACTTCGTTGCAGCTCTGGCGGAACTCGATGCGCCAACCGCGACTCCGTGGGCCGAGCGCACGGAACGTATGCACGCAGCCTACCTCACCTGGTCGAAAACACCGGAAAAGAGCCCCGGCGCGGTTCACATGGGCCGCGTCATGGATTGGATCGAAGCCAATACGGCCGATGATGCGATCTTCACCAATGGCGCCGGCAATTATGCCACCTGGCTTCACCGCTTCCATCGCTTCCGCCGCTTCAACACGCAGGCGGCTCCGACGTCGGGCTCGATGGGATATGGCCTGCCGGCAGCGGTTGCCGCAAAACAGCTCTTTCCCGATCGCGAAGTCATCTGCTTTGCCGGCGACGGCTGTTTTATGATGCATGGTCAGGAATTTGCGACGGCTGTCCAGTATGGACTGCCGCTCATCGCTTTAGTCATCAACAACGGCATGTACGGTACAATCCGCATGCATCAGGAGCGGGAATATCCCGGCCGGGTCAGCGCCACCGCACTCGACAATCCGGATTTCGCGGCCCTTGCCCGCGCCTATGGCGGCCACGGCGAAACAGTGAAGGCGACGGAAGAATTCGGCCCGGCCTTCGAACGGGCGCGAGCGAGCGGCAAGCCGGCCATCATCGAGATTGCGCTCGACCCGGAAGCGATCACCCCCTCCCGCACTCTGACGGAAATCGCCCAGACAAAAGGCCGGTGAGCGCGAGCCCACCGGCCTTGAAAAATCACGGATGGCGCGACCTAGAGAGCTGCCGTCACGATGAATTCGACCTTGTACTTCGGCGCTGCAAGCTTGGCTTCGCTGGTCGCACGGGCCGGCGTGTTGGCCGGATCGACCCAGGCTTCCCAGGCGGCGTTCATTTCGGCGAAGTAGGAGATGTCCGAGAGGTAGATGAGCGTCTGCAGGATCTTCGACTTGTTGGTGCCGGCTGCAGCGAGCAGGCGGTCGACTTCAGCCAGCGCAGACTTGCACTGATCGGTGACGCTTTCGCCATCGCCAACCTGGCCAGCGAGATAAACGGTGTTGCCGTGGATGACAGCGCCGCTCATGCGGGCGCCAACGTCGATACGCTTGATGCTCATGGTGTTCTCCTGATGTTGTTCTTCGACAGGCAAGCAGGGCATAGCTCACCGCCTGCCCTGCAATCAAAAGGCCGGGGGAAAGAACCCGTTCAGCCGCGAATGTGATGTGTCTTCTGATAGATCGCGGTCGAGCGTGCGCCGGAGCGGCAATAGCCGAGCATCGGCCGCGGAAACTCGTCCAGCGCATCAACCATGCCCTGGACGGCCTCTTCAGTCACGCCCATCGGGCCGACGGGCACCTGGGTGATCTCCAGACCGAGTTCCTTGGCGCGGGCTTCGATGACACCGAACGGCGTCTGATCCGGGCTTTCGCCATCGGGGCGATGGCAGACGATGGACTTGAAACCCAGGGCCTTGATCTGGTCGAGATCCTCTACGGTGATCTGGCCGGACACCGAGTATTCATCGTCGATCGGGCGGATATCCATGGTTCATGTCCTCTCTAAAACCGTGGCCTTGATCTACGCCGCCATAGGGCGAGCGTCAACCGCGGCACGCTCTCAAACAAAGGCAAAATTGAGCATGAAATTGCGGGCTTGACCGGGCTGGAGAATATTGAATTCGCCTGTCTCTTCCAGCTCGGCCCGCGAGACCCAGCGATGCGAAACAGGCTCGATGCCGAGCACATGCGCCGGCGCGCGCTGATTGCGCCAGACCTGCAGGAATGGCAGCGTGTCCGTTCCGAAACGCACCCTTAGTGTCTTGCCGCCGATGGCCGCGATGGGGCCAAGGCTGATCTCCGCCCAATCCTCGCCCTTGTCCTGCGCGGGCACACAGAAGATATCGCCCCCCTCCTCGCCGAAGGTCCAGGGAAAGCCGCCATTGTCAAGCATCTGACCGGCAAGGCGCGTGCCCTTATCGAACCATTTGCCGCCGATGTTCATATGGTACATCAGGAAGACCGGCATCGCCTCGGTACTCGTATTGACCACACGATCGGCAAGCGAGACCTCGCCCGTCGCGCCATCGATCCGCCAAAGACGTTCCAGCCTTGCGGTGCGGCGTTCGGCGGTGATGACATCGATATCGGCGCGGCATTCCGCGTTGCCATTCTCGAATTTGGTCCAGAGAATTTTGGCTGGATGGGACGCGAAGGAACCATGCAGCGGATAGCGCTTGCCTTCATATGCGCCCGACATCGGCTCCGGATGGCGGATATGATCCGGCCCGCAGGTGAAGAGGAAGCCTTCCACGGAATGACTGATCCGCGGATCTCCATCGTCAGGAACGGCATTTCCCGGCGCAAGATTATTGCCCTCGACAATGCAGGCGCCTATATCCAGCACGGACCCCTCGTCCAGCGTCAATTTCGGCCCTTTCGCCGCAGAAAAATCCATCATCCCCAAAGCCCTCCCTGATTGGCGCCGAGCGCAGGTGCTTTCCCAAGCTGGCGCGCGGCTGAAATAAGCGGTTATTTGGCTTACCAAATCTTAACTTGAAGCCTTGATCACATAAATTTTTATATTTTATTCAGCATGATAATCTAAATCTCCATACTGGCGTCAAAATTGCCATGTGTGTGTCAGCCGAACGACCATCCCGAGGATCCGACAGACGTGAACCGGTTCGTAAAATTAAGTTTTGCCCTGGCAATGACTGCCACCGTGTCCATGCTCGCGCTCACGGACGCGCAGGCACAATATTATCGTAGCGGCAACGGCAACACGGTTCTTGTCACCCCTGACGGCCGGATCCTCGATCAGTATCCTTATGGTGGTGGATATTCCATGGCCCGCGACGGTCGCGGCCGCCGGGTCCTGATTGATGCCTACGGCAATGTCGTCGCCACGGAGATGAGGGCCAGCACCTACTATCCCCGCGCCCCAGCCCGCGATACCTATGGCAATAATGGCGGCCGGTATGGCGACACGCAGCTTTCCAACAACGGCGACTACCAGGACTATCGTCAATATCGCTCCGACAGCTACGGAAATTACGACGGCGCACCCAACAATGGTTACGACCAGCAGGATCGCGGTGTGGTCACCGGCGGAATTCCGCGCGACGGCGATATCCAGCGCCAGCCGCTCGACAATCAGCCATTGCCTGGCAAGAACCAGGGCCAGACGAACCAAAACGGCAACGACTACGCGTCGATCGATCCACAGCAGAGCGCGCCCGACATCGTCAACAAACCGGCACCGGCCGAACCCGTCATTACGCTGAAGGGCAAATCGAAGATGGAGATCACCGCGCTGGAGGTCTTCCTCGCGCGGCAGGGTATTTCGCCTGGTGCGATTGACGGCAGAATGGGTGCCAATGTCACCAAGGCGATCTATGCCTATCAGCAGATGACCGGCCAGACGCTCGACCCGAACAATACCGACGCGATCCTCGAGCAGCTTCGCATGTCCGGCGGTATGCCGATCGTCAACTACACGATCACGGCGGCCGACGCCGCAGGCCCGTATGTCGCCTCTATTCCTGAGGACTATGCGGCTAAGGCACAGATGCCGTCCCTCGGCTATACCTCGACGACGGAAATGCTGGCCGAACGCTTTCACATGGATGAAGGCTATCTGAAGGCGCTCAATCCCGGCGTCGATTTCACCGTGCCGGGCAGCACCATTAAGGTCGTCAATACCGGCCCCAGTAAGACCGGCGCAGTCGCCAAGATCCTGGCGGACAAGGGCCGCAAGCAGGTTTTCGCCTATGACGCCAACGGCACGCTGATCGCCGCCTACCCGGCCAGCATCGGCTCCGCCGACACGCCCTCGCCGTCAGGCACAGTCACGGTCGAGCGCGTCGCCTTCAACCCGGGCTATACCTACAATCCGAAGATCAACTTCCAGCAAGCCGGAAACGACAAGGTTCTCAATATTCCGCCAGGCCCGAACGGCCCGGTCGGTACGGTCTGGATGGCTCTATCGAAGCCGACCTACGGCATTCACGGCACGCCGGATCCCTCGAGAATCGGTAAGACGCAGAGCCATGGCTGCGTGCGCCTCACGAATTGGGATGCGACCGAACTTGCCAAGATGGTCAAGCCGGGCGTCGTCGTAGAATTCGTGGATTGATTACCAGACAGAGCTTCAATGAAAAAAGCCGCCGGGTGACACTCGGCGGCTTTTTTGTTTGGCCTGATATGCTGCCAATTTCATCCCGCATATCGGGGAGCTGAGCGCAGTATCAGAAGCAATCCCGGAAAAGAGCCTTGGTGTTTTCCAGCGTCAGCGGCACCGGATTGCCACCGGCACTCGGATCTTCGATCGCCATGGCGGAGAGCTCGTCGATCCGATCGGGCGCGATGCCCATGGCAGACAGATTTTCCGGCACGCCGAGTTCCGAGCGCAGTTGCAGCACATAGTCGTAGAAGCCGTCAAAACCGCCTGAGATGCCCAGATAGGCTGCGGCGCGGGCAATCTTATCCTCGATAGCCTTGCGGTTGAAACGCAGGACGGCCGGCATGACGACGGCATTGGTCATGCCATGATGCGTGTTGTAGACGGCGCCGATCGGATGTGAGAGCGCATGGATGGCGCCAAGCCCCTTCTGGAAGGCGACGGCGCCCATGGCGGCAGCACTCATCATGTTGGCGCGGGCTTCGAGATCCGTTCCCTCGCGATAGGCGCGCGGCAGGAATTCCTTGACGAGCCGCATGCCCTCCAGCGCGATACCGGCCGACATCGGATGGTAGAACGGCGAGGAATAGGCTTCCAGGCAGTGGGCGAAAGCGTCCATGCCAGTGCCGGCGGTGATGATCTTCGGCATGCCGACGGTCAGTTCGGGATCGGCGATGACGACGCCGGGCAAGAATTTCGGGTGGAAGATGATCTTCTTCACATGCGTTGTGGAATTGGTGATGACGCTGGCACGGCCGACTTCCGAACCGGTGCCGGCAGTCGTCGGCACCGCGACGATGGGCGCAATGCCTTCGACGCTGGCGCGGGTCCACCAGTCCCCGATATCTTCGAAATCCCAGACCGGACGCGTCTGGCCCACCATGAAAGCGACGCACTTGCCGAGATCGAGGCCGGAACCGCCGCCGAAGGCGACGACGCCGTCATGGCCGCCGTCCTTGAACGCCTTCACGCCGACTTCGAGGTTCTTCTCGCTCGGGTTCGGGTCGACATCAGCGAAGATGGCGCGGCCGAGACCTGCATCTTCCAGAATATCCAACGCCGTCGCCGTGATCGCCATCGAGGCAAGTCCCCGGTCGGTGACCAGGAGAGGCTTCTTCATGCCCAGGCTCTTGCAGGCGTCCGCCAGTTCCTTAATCCGACCACGGCCGAGCTTGAAGGCGTTCGGATAGCTCCAATTGGCTGAGATAGTGCTCATGCTGTTACTTTCTTCAGATGATAGGATTTCGGGCGCGTCAGATTGTGGAAGCCGATGATCGACAGCGAGCCGCCGCGGCCGGTTTCCTTGACGCCTGTCCAGCACAGCGCCGGATCGAGATAATCGGCGCGGTTCATGAAGACGGTGCCGGTTTCGATTTCGCGGCCGATGCGCGAGGCGCGCTCGACATCCTTCGTCCACAGCGAAGCCGTCAGGCCGTAGGGGCTGTCGTTCATCAGCTCCAGCGCTTCCGCGTCGCTCTTCACCTTCATGATGCCGACGGCAGGGCCGAAGGTCTCCTCGCGCATAAAGGCCATGGAATGATCGACATTGACGAGAACCTGCGGCGCGAGATAGGCACCGCCATCGTCAGCCGGAAACAGCTTCGGGTCGACCAGCGCCTTGGCGCCCTTAGCGACCGCATCGGCGATCTGTTCACGCACCACCTTGGCAAAGCGCTTGTGCGCCATCGGCCCGAGCGACGTCTCGGGATCAAGGGGATTGCCGAGCTTGTAGTTCGAAACCCAGGCAACGGACTTCTCGACGAAGGCGTCATAGAGCGATTCATGCACATAGATACGCTCGATGCCGCAGCAGCACTGGCCGGAATTGTAGGTCGCTCCATCCATCAGCGTGTCGACGGCAGCGTCAAGATCGGCGTCCTCCATGACATAGCCCGGATCCTTGCCGCCAAGCTCCAGTCCGAGGCTGGTGAAGGTGCCGGCAGCGGCGCGCTCGATCGACCGGCCGCCTTCGACGGAGCCGGTGAAATTGACGAAGTTGAAGCTTCCGGCTGCGATCAGCGCCGAAGTCGTTTCATGATCGAGGAAGACATTCTGGAAGACATCGGCGGGGACGCCGGCCTCGACGAAAGCCTGCACCAGCCGCTCGCCGACGAGCAGCGTTTGGCTTGCATGCTTGAGAATGACGGTATTGCCGGCCATCAGCGCCGGGGCGACCGTGTTGATCGCCGTCATATAGGGATAGTTCCACGGCGCGATGACGAAGACGACGCCATGCGGTTCGCGCTCGATGCGGCGGGCAAAATTGGCGCTGTCCTCGACGACCAAGGGTGCCAGCGCATCGGCGGCGATCGACGCGACATAGTTGGAGCGCTCGTTGAAGCCGCGATATTCGCCGCCGTACTTGATCGGGCGGCCCATCTGCCAGGCAAGCTCCGGCACCACTATTTCGGCCATCTCATTGAGCCGGGCCACGCCCTTGAGCACGAGCTGAACGCGATCCTCCAGCGGACGACGCGCCCAATCTTTCTGCGCCTTGCGGGCGCGCGCGACGACGTCCTTGGCGGCTTCCAGCGACAGCGCCGGCCGCTCGGCATAAACCTCTCCGTTCACCGGGGAGACGCATGTGATCATGGTCATGATCGAATTCCTGTTTTCTTGGTCAGCCAATTGATTGCCTGATGTTGCAGAACCTTTGGCCGCCTCTAAGAAGAAACGGCAGGTCAACAAGCATCCCGGCGCCCCCTGCCCGATCCTAGAATGAAAATCGGGCGAGAGGCAGATCGCAAATGCCTTACGCTCTTTCGAATCCGCGCGCCACTTCCCAATCCGTGATGCGACGATCATACTCCTCCTGCTCCCATTCGGCAGCGCGGGTATAATGATCGATGACATCGTCGCCAAAGGCGGCGCGCAGCATCTTCGAATTGGTCAGGGCCTCGGTCGCACCACGTAGGGTGCGCGGTATCTCGCGAACTTCACGCGCACCATAGGCATCGCCGACAAAGGGCGCCTCCAGTTCGAGCTTGTTTTCGATGCCATCAAGGCCGGCGGCAATCAGGGCAGCAAATGCCAGATAGGGATTGAGATCCGAGCCGCCGACGCGGCATTCGATGCGAATGCTCTTGGTTTCGGCGCCGCACAGGCGATAGCCGGCGGTGCGATTGTCCGTGCTCCAGATTGCCTTGGTGGGTGCGAAGGTGCCGGCAACGAAGCGCTTGTAGGAGTTGATATATGGCGCAAGGAAATAGGTGATTTCGCTGGCATGCGTCAGAAGGCCCGCGACATAGTGCTTCATCAGCGGCGTCATGCCGTGTTCTTTTTCCTTGTCGAAGAACAGCGGCGTCTTGCCGTCCACACTCCAGAGCGACTGATGAATATGAGAGGAACTGCCCGCAGCGCTGTAGTTCCACTTCGCCAGGAACGTAATGGCCTTGCCCTTCGACCAGGCAATCTCCTTGCAGCCATTCTTGATGATGGCATGGCGGTCGGCCATGGTCAGAGCATCGGCGTAGCGGACGTTGATTTCCTCCTGGCCGGCGGAAGCTTCGCCCTTGGAGTTTTCGACAGGGATCTCCGCACCCTGCAGTCCTTTGCGGATTGCCCGCATCACATCTTCTTCCTTCGTGGTCTGGAAGATGTGGTAATCCTCGTTGTAGCCACTGACGAGATTGAGATTGCGATAGCCGGATTCACGCGCACTGTCGTAGCTTTGGTCGAACAGGAAGAATTCAAGCTCCGAAGCCATGTAGGCCTTCATGCCCATCGCTTCGAGACGCTTGACCTGCTTCTTGAGAATAGCGCGTGGCGAATGCGCGACTTCCTCATGAGTATGGTGATCGAGCACGTCGCAGAGGACGAGCGCTGTGCCTTCAAGCCAGGGTATGCGACGGAGCGTGGCGAGATCGGGCTTCATGGTATAGTCGCCATAACCCTTCTCCCAGCTCGTCGACTTGTAGCCGGAGACGGTCTCCATCTCGATATCAGTCGCCTGCAGATAGTTGCAGCTATGCGTTTCCTTCCATGCGCTTTCGATGAAGAATTCCGCCTGGAAGCGTTTGCCCATCAACCGGCCCTGCATGTCGACCTGACATGCCAGAACCGTATCGATGCGCCCTTCGGCCACATCTCGCTTGAGGTCGTCGAACGTATAGCTGCTGCTCATAATTTGGTCCGCCTAGAAGATGGAAGTGGGTCGGCCAGCGGTGCTGTCGGATATGCTTACCGGAGCCGCTCGTCAGTTGGATGGGGCCGCGGTTGCGGCCCCTGCCGGATTGATGCTGAAATGAGGATCACACTTCGCCGACAGCTCGTTCGGCAGCAGCGATATCGCCCTGGCGCTTGGCAATCATGTCGCCGATCGGAGGACCCTGGAAACGGCGCTTCTCAAAGGCGAACCAAATGATTGCAGTCAGGACCAGGAAGCCGATTGTGATATAGAGCGCCCATTCGTTCGGCGGCTGCACACCGATGATGAAGATGACTGCCATGGCAATAACCACCAGAACAGAAACCAGCTTGTAGGTGCCGATGCCCATGTTCCAAGGCCCCATCTTTGGCCATTTCGCAGTTCCGATCGCCTTGATGCCGAGGACGATCGGCACGGTAAAGGAAAGGAACAGGAAGATGACGGTGCACGACACGACGATGGTATAGGCCGAAGATCCAGCAATCGTAACGAGCGAAGCGCCCCAGACGAATAGGACCGAAAGGATCGCAGCCGTCCAGATGGCAATCGAAGGCGTACGGAACCGCGGGCTGACGCTGGCGAGCGACTTCGAGAATGGCAGGCCGCCATCCCGCGAGAAGGCATAAATCATGCGCGATGCGGAGGTTACGGTCGCCAGGCCGCACAGCAGCTGCGAGATGAAGATCGCAACATAGAGGATATTGGCGACCACGGGATTCGTGATGCTGTTGATCGTCCAGAAGAAGACGTTCCAGCCCTGTTTCGATGCCTCGTTCATGTCCGGAATGGCCAGGAGGAAGGCCAGCAGCATGATGTAGCCGAACAACGATGACCACCAGACCGACGAGACCATGCCGCGCGGCACGGAGCTGGAAGCCTTGACGGTCTCCTCCGACGTGTGCGCCGATGCGTCGTATCCCGTAATCGTGTAGATCGGCAACAACAGTCCAAGAGCGAAGACGTACCAGATATTGTCCATCTTCGGCCAAACGGAAGCATCACCTTCCGGCGTTCCGGAGTAGTTGGTGAAAGTCCAGATGCGGCTGATATCCCAGCTCTTGACACCGATCAGGCAGACGATGGTCAGCGCGATCGCGGCGGCAAAGATCAGGTAGCCGGACATATCGGTCAGTTTTGCCGTGAGCCTGATGCCGAAATGATTGATCAAGGCTTGCAGGCCGGTGATGATGGCAACGAAAATGATCTGGTTGGCAAAACCGGCCGAAGTGGTGGTATCGACGGCAATGCCGAACCAAGGGGCGATGGAACCACTGAAGAAGCCCCAAGTACCCACATTGATCGCGCCAAGCACCGTGATCAGGCCGAGAAGATTGAGCCAGGCCGTCAGCCAGCCGGTGAACCGGTTGCCGAGGATCGACCCCCAGTGATAGAGGCCGCCGGCCGTTGGATAAGCCGAAGAAATCTGCGCCATCGAGAGCGCGAAAACGCCCGAAATCAGGCAGCCGAGCGGCCACCCTATACCAATGGCGGCACCGCCCGCGCCAGAAGTCGCCTGTGCAAGCGAATTGATGCCGCCGGATAGAATGCAGATGATGGAGAAGGAAATGGCGAAATTCGAAAACGAACTCATGCGCCGTTCCAGCTCCTGAGCATAGCCCATGGAGTGCAGGATTTGTATATCCTGCTTTTTGTCTAACTCTGAATAATCAGACATGCCATTCCCCCTAAAGCCCGGTCGTCCGCGGGATTGCGGAGAACCATGTGTCACATTGGCCGCTGGCATTTCACCATGCGGCCCGATCGCAGTTGAACTGCTCCCCGGGGTCTTTTTCTTTTATGCTCAGGCTTCCAGACTGCTCTGGAGAAGCCCCGTCAGATAATCGGCCACGACCCCTTGGCCGACGTCATCCCGAATGAGGTCGTTGCGAACCTCGATCATTACGTTATGCAGACCATTGGCAAGCCCATGCAGCTTCAGCGTATGGGTAACGCCGTCTTCAGGCCCGTAAGGCTGGTTTCGTTCAGTCTTGTAGAGTGGCGCTTCGGTCGCTGCGTCCAACATGCGATCGGCCAGCCAACGGTCTTCGTCATGCAGAATGCCAAGCTCCACTGCGCGCGGCTTGCCATTGTAGATCGGCGTGAAGCTGTGAATTGTCACGATCACGGTTTTTTGTCCGCGTGCGGCACGCTCCTTCAAGAGCGACCGGATGCGATCGTGGAACGGGATATAGAGCCCCTCCGTGCGGGCCTGCCTATCCGCTTCGCCCAGATGCTGATTGCCGGGGATCGTATAGATCTCGCTCGTCTCCGGCATGGCACCGGCGCTTTCGGGGGGCCGGTTGCAATCATAAATCAGCCGGGAGAAGCGCTGAAACACCAGAGTGGCATCAAGGCCCGCGGAGATTTTCCTTGCAACCGCGAGTGCACCCGGGTCCCAGGCGATGTGGCTGGAACGCGCCTCGGCTGAAAGCCCGAGATCGCCGAACCGCTCGGGAATCTCACGCGAGGCATGCTCGCAAACGAGCAAAACTGCGCTGCTTCCGTCCGGCCTTTCGACCGCGACGCAATCGCCGTCCGCCTTCGACAAAATGCCTTGCTGCGCAAGCATCAGAGACGCCCCAGTGCCGATTAATAAAATCTTTATAAGAAAAGAATTCTTCAGGTTTTCCCTGCTGTCAACTGGAAACTGAAATTATTTCTTCATTTGTGACATTGACTCGAATTGTGACAGCGTTGTTATATCCTGGAAAGAAAACGGCATCAGACCGTTTGGGGAGCAAAAATCGAGTGAGCAATGCGTCGAAGACAGTTTCGGACGTGATCAATGCGCGCTTTGACACTTTAACGCGCGCCGAAAAGCAGCTCGCCAAGAGCTTGCTCGACAACTATCCCGTTTCCGGATTGGGTAGCATCACCACCGTCGCCGAGAATGCGCGGGTTTCGACCCCGACAGTCGCGCGCATGGTGCAGAAACTCGGATACAAAGGCTATCCGGACTTCCAGGCCCATCTTCATCAGGAAGTAGAAGCGACGATCTCCAACCCGCTGACAAAGCACGATCGCTGGGCGTCGAACGCTCCGGGTACGCATATCCTCAATCGTTTTGCCGATACCATCACAGGCAATCTGCGGCAGACCCTGTCGGACCTCGACGTGGCAACCTTCGACAGCGTCGCGGCACTGCTGTCGGAAAGAAAACGCGCACTTTATTTCGTAGGCGGCCGCATCACCGGGGCGCTTGCCGAATATTTCTTCACTCATATGCAGGTCATCCGGCCGAATACGACCTTGCTCTCTTCGAACTCAAGCGCATGGCCGCAATATGTCCTGAACATGAATCCGGGCGACCTGCTCGTCATCTTTGATATCAGGCGCTACGAGCAGGAAATGGTCAATCTCGCGGCGGCTGCCCGCCGCCATGGCGCTGAAATCATCGTCTTCACCGATCAGTGGGCAACTCCGGCCGCCAAACACGCCAAGCACACGTTCCGCGTGCAAATCGAGGCGCCATCCGCCTGGGATTCATCGGTCGTTACCCTGTTCATCGTCGAAGCCCTGATCGAAGCCGTCCAAAGCTCGACATGGGACGAAACGAGCGAGCGCATGAAGACACTGGAAGGTCTTTTCGAACAAACCAAGCTGTTTCGCAAGCTAAGCTGAAGGGGAATGAAAACAGAAAATAACAGCTCTTGGAGGATGTGGAATACAGCGACTGTCATACTTGTCGATTAGAAGCAAAAATCGACTGCGTTTTCAGCAAACCCAACGCTTTGAAGTCGTCACACAACCTTCATGTAACGTCATTAACAGCAACGCCAGGCACTGAAAACCCTAAAGGAGGAAATGCAGTGATCTCGAAAATTCATCGTCTTCTGACAATCTCTACCGCAATGCTCGTCGCTTCGACGGCTATTGCCGCCGCGGAACCGAGCGCCGATCTCATCGCTGCTGCCAAGAAGGAAGGCACGCTGACCACCATCGCGCTGCCCCACAACTGGTGCGGTTATGGCGATCT
This sequence comes from Rhizobium sp. BK312, assembly GCF_014193605.1. Classification (NCBI taxonomy): domain Bacteria; kingdom Pseudomonadati; phylum Pseudomonadota; class Alphaproteobacteria; order Hyphomicrobiales; family Rhizobiaceae; genus Rhizobium; species Rhizobium sp. BK312. The sequence continues at coordinate 498,406 of NZ_JACHZP010000001.1, forward strand.
GATCTCTGCCTTTAAGGCAAAATACGGCATTGAAGTCAACGAACTGAATCCGGATGCCGGTTCGGGCGATGAAGTCGAAGCAATCCGCGCCAACAAGGGTAACACCGGCCCGCAGGCTCCTGATGTGATCGACGTTGGTCTCTCCTTCGGCCCGACGGCCAAGAAGGAAGGCCTGCTGCAGCCCTACAAGGTTTCCACCTGGGATTCGATTCCGGACAGCGCCAAGGATGCCGAAGGCTACTGGTATGGCGACTACTACGGCGTTCTCTCCTTCGTCGTGAATAAGGACGTTGTGAAGAACCCGCCGAAGGACTGGGCCGACCTCCTGAAGCCGGAATATGCAAACACCGTTTCGCTCGCCGGCGACCCGCGCACCTCGAACCAGGCCGTTCAGGCCGTCTACGCCGCCGGTCTCGCCGCTGGCGAGAAGGATGCAGTCAAGGTCGGCGCCGCCGGTCTCGACTACTTCGCGAAGCTGAACAAGGCCGGCAACTTCGTTCCGGTCATCGGCAAGTCCGCTTCGCTGGCTCAGGGTGCAACCCCGATCGTCGTTGCTTGGGATTACAACGGTCTTTCCTGGCGCGACAGCCTGAACGGCAACCCGCCGGTTGACGTCACCGTTCCGGCTTCGGGCGTTATCGCAGGCGTCTATGTCCAGGCGATCTCGGCTTTCGCTCCGCATCCGAACGCTGCCAAGCTCTGGATGGAGTTCCTCTATTCCGACGAAGGCCAGATCGGCTGGCTCAAGGGCTATTGCCACCCGATCCGCTTCAACGATCTGGCGAAGAACAAGAAGGTCCCGCAGGAGCTTCTCGACAAGCTGCCGCCGGCTGCCGCCTATGAAAAGGCAGTCTTCCCGACGCTCGACGAGCAGGCTGCCGGCAAGACCGCCATCACCACCAAGTGGGATTCTGTCGTCGGTTCGAACGTACAGTAATTTGACCTGACATGACCTCCCCGCTTCGGCGGGGAGGTTTCCGTTTTTCTGACGCCGCGGATTGGGCCAATCATGAGCATCGCCACAACATCAACGGTCAGTTCCACTCCGATGATCAACAAGCGTGTGGTTATCGATTGGCTGGGAATAGCACCCTTCCTGATCTTCGCGCTGCTATTCCTGATTCTTCCGACGATCTATTTGATAGCAGGCGCCTTTCTGACGCCGGACGGCAGCCTGACGCTCAAGAACATCGCCGACCTGTTCACGCCGACGATCATGAGCGCCTATTGGATCAGTATCAAAATCTCGGTCGCTTCGGCGCTCGGTGGCGCGATCATCGGCTTTTACCTGGCTTGGGCACTGGTCCTTGGCGGGCTTCCCACTTGGATCCGTCACGCCTTCCTGACCTTCTCGGGGGTCGCATCGAATTTCGCCGGCGTGCCGCTGGCCTTCTCGTTCATCGCCACGCTCGGCCGCCAGGGTCTGGTCACGATATTGCTCGCTCATTTCGGCTTCAACCTCTACGGCAGTGGCTTCAACCTGCTGAGCTTCTTCGGCCTGACCATTACCTACATGTACTTCCAGATTCCGCTGATGGTGCTGATCATTACGCCTGCGCTCGACGGCATGAAGAAGGAATGGCAAGAAGCTGCCTCCATTCTAGGCGCAACCAATGGACAATATTGGCGGATGGTCGCCTTGCCGATCCTTTGGCCGAGCCTGCTTGGCACGACACTGCTACTGTTTGCAAATTCGTTCGGCGCCATCGCGACTGCAATTGCACTTACCGGCAGCTCGCTGAATATCGTTCCCATCGTACTCTATGCGCAGATCCGCGGCGACGTGCTGCACAATGCCAATCTGGGCTATGCGCTCGCGCTCGGCATGATCGTCATTACGGGTATTTCGAACGTCATTTATATCTTGATGCGCATGCGCGCTGAACGGTGGCAGAAATGAAGCTGCAAAAATTCTTCGCCTGGATCGCCGTTGCCATCGGCCTCATCTACTTCCTGGTGCCGCTCATCGGTACGCTGGAGTTCTCGCTGCGCATGCGGCGCAACGCTTACAGTTTTGACGCCTATGCCTCCGTCTTTTCGGATTTCGGTTTCATAACGGCCTTTGGTTTCTCGATGTTGATGGCGCTTTTGACCATTATGTTCGGTATGCTGCTCGTTGTCCCCACGGCCTATTGGGTGCGGTTGCGGTTGCCGCAGCTCCGCCCTGTCGTGGAATTCATCACCTTGATGCCGTTGGTCATTCCGGCCATCGTCATCGTTTTCGGCTATCTGCGGCTCTATAATTCGTCGTCGATCCTGCCGCTGACCGGCTATAATTCGACGACGAACATTCTGCTCGTCTGCTCCTACATTGTATTGTCGCTGCCCTATATGTATCGTTCGGTCGATACGGCGATGCGTACCATTGATGTCGGCACGCTGACGGAGGCTGCCGAAAGCCTTGGTGCAAAATGGACAACCATCATGTTCAAATGCATCTTTCCGAATGTCATGAGCGGTGTGCTTTCCGGAGCATTCATCACCCTTGCGATCGTCATGGGCGAATTCACCATGGCATCGCTGCTCAACCGTCCGGCATTCGGGCCCTACATGCAGCTCATGGGCGCCAATAGAGCTTACGAGCCCTCTGCCCTGGCCATCATCGCGCTTGCCGTTACCTGGCTCAGCATGGGCCTGTTGCAGCTCGTTTCCCGTTTCTCAAAATCCGCTCCGATTAAGGCGTAAGGCTTCTCACCATGGCTTTTCTCGAACTCACCCACATCAAGAAGTCCTTCGGCGACATTCACGTCGTCCATGATTTCAATATGCAAATCGAGAAGGGAGAATTCGTCTCCTTCCTCGGACCGTCGGGCTGCGGCAAGACGACCGTGCTGCGCATGATCGCAGGTTTCGAAACGCCGACCGCCGGCACCCTGTCGATCAATGGCAAGGACCAGCGGGCGCTGAAGCCGAACCAGCGCAATATCGGCATGGTCTTCCAGGCCTACGCATTGTTTCCGAATATGACGGTGCATGACAACGTCGCCTTCGGCCTCAAGGTGGCCGGCATGGCAAAGCCTGACATCGACAAACGCGTCAAGGAGATGCTGGCTCTCATCAAGCTCGATCATCTCGCCGGCCGCTATCCCTATCAGATGTCCGGAGGCCAGCAGCAGCGCGTAGCGCTCGCCCGCGCCATCGCCGTCAAGCCGCAGGTGCTCCTGCTCGACGAGCCGCTCTCGGCTCTCGACGCCAAGATCCGTATCTCGCTGCGCGAGGAAATCCGCGCCATCCAACAGCAGCTCGGCATCACCACTGTCTTCGTGACGCACGATCAGGAAGAGGCGCTGTCCATCTCCGACCGTATCGTGGTCATGAATGCAGGCCGCGCCGATCAGATCGGCACGCCGTTCGAAATCTACAACAAGCCGGCAACCCGTTTCGTCGCCTCCTTCGTCGGCACGCTGAATCTGATCGAAGGCAAGGTCGTCGATCCCGACAGTAACCGCATCATGATTGGCGATCAGGGCGTGACCCTGAAGCAGTCGGTGACCGCCTACAAGCCGGGCGATACCGTATCGCTTGCCCTGCGTCCGGAAGCCGGTTCGCTGGCGGAATCGGCCAAGGGCGATACAGCCCTCACAGGCGAAGTCTCCTCGGCACATTTCCTGGGCTCGGTCATCCGCACCCGCATGAATGTCGCCGGCAACACGATTTCCTTCGACATGTTCAACAGCCCGGGCATGATGCCTCCGAGTGTTGGTGAGAAGGTGACGTTGCGTTTTGCCTCCTCCGACCTCCTCGTCATTCAGGACTGAGAAAGAGCCCTCCATCGCCGGGTCATTTTGGAAAATTATTCGCAGACGCCGGGCCAAAACCCCTGCGTTTTTCTTTGATTTCCATAAGGCAAAGCATCTATAGTCCACGCGTTCTCAGGGCGGGGTGCAATTCCCCACCGGCGGTATGGGGAGTTTCCTCGAGCCCGCGAGCGCCTTCCGGATTTCGGAAGGGTCAGCAGATCCGGTGAGATGCCGGAGCCGACGGTATAGTCCGGATGGAAGAGAGCAAGCAGGATCGTACCTCCTCCGCGCGAGGGGTGCTGCGATGTTGCGTGTTCGCCCAAGGGATATTTGACAACAACCCTTGAAAGGCAAAATTCATGACCATTTCGATTTCTACCCAACCGAGCCGTATCGCGATCATTCGGGCCCGCTGGCACGCCGATATCGTCGATCGCTCGGTCGATTCCTTCGTTGCTGAATGGCAGACGGTCGAAGGCGCACCGCCGATCGATATCTTCGAGGTACCCGGGGCGCTGGAAATTCCGCTGCACGCTCAGACGCTTGCCCGTAACGGCCGCTATTCCGCGATCATCGCCACCGCTTTCGTTGTCGACGGTGGCATCTATCGCCATGAATTCGTCGCCAATACGGTTCTCGATGCCATGATGCGCGTCCAGCTCGATACCGGGGTGCCGATCCTGTCGGCGGTCCTGACGCCGCATCACTTCCAGGAATCGGAAGCGCATATCCAGTTCTTCAAGGAACATTTCATCATCAAGGGCCGTGAAGTCGCCAGCGCCTGCCGCCACATCCTGGCGGAGCGCGGCAAGCTGCTGCCCGCCGTCACAGTTTAAGCTTAGCATGGTGGAGGCGCGGCATCTGCCCGCCTCCATGTCCACCAGGGAGGAAGTCAGTGGCCGTCCTACGCATCATCCCGAACCTGCCGGCAGCCGATCCAGACACGGCTCGTCTTTTCTATCATGACCTTCTCGGCCTCGACATCGTCATGGATCACGGCTGGATCCTCACCTTCGCCTCCGAAGCGGCAACAGTGCCGCAGATCAGCGTCGCCAGCGAAGGCGGTTCGGGAACGCTCGTCCCCGACCTTTCCATCGAAGTCGACGATGTCGACACGCTCTATCAGCGCGCCACCTCCATGGGCTTCGGCATATTGTATGATCTCACGGACGAGCCATGGGGTGTCCGCCGCTTCTATGTCCGCGACCCGTTCGGCAAGGTCGTCAATATCCTGTCCCACCGCTAGTTCAAGCTCGCGGAGAGCCTCAAGGGTTCCCCGGCACTCTTACCGCAGATCGAGATTGAATGTGGTGCGCTCGGCCGGCCAGACCGATTCCGAATAGGTGATCGGCACTCCGTCGGTATCCGCATCCACCTTGCGCGTCACCAGCAGCGGCACGGATTTCGGCTGGCGCAGGATCCGCGCTTCGTCGGCCGTCGGCATACGCGCCTCGATCTCCGTCAATAACCGCTCGTAGTCAGTGACACCGTAGCTGGCGAGCGCCGCCGAGATTGTCGGATGCTGTAATCTAGCATGATCGAAATCGGGAAAACGTTCGGCAGGATAATAGGAATCCCCCAATTCCACCGGAATGCCGTCGGCCGTCATGACGCCGCGACGATGGATGACCGGCGCGCCGATTGCGATCTTCAGATGGGCCGCGACGCGTTCGGTCGCCGGCACGATCTCGTGAACGAGCAGCTCGCCGCCCGGTTCGAAACCCTGCTCGATCAGATTTTTGTGGAAGCGGGTGCGCTTCGACAGCGTATAGTCGAGCACGCCCCTATGAACGAAGGTTCCCCGTCCCTGTTCGGCGCGGACCAATCCACGCTGCTCCAAGTGCCCCAGCGCCTGGCGCACGGTAAAACGGCTGACGCCAAATCGCTGCATCAGTTCCGGCTCGGTTGGCAATTTCTCTCCGGGCGCGATTGTCCCAGTGGCGATATCGGCCGCCAGGATCTCGCCGATCTGATGCCAGAGCGCGCTGCCGCCCTTTCGGTCGATCGTCTCCATATCAGATACGCTTCTCCAACCGGAACAGCAGCTTGTATTCAGCAGGGTAGCTCAGTGCATCGAGAATGCTCGGATAATATTTCCGATCCTTGGTGGCACGCACAAAACCATCATAGCCGAAGCGCCTGACGGAAACATCGAAGCCTGCCGCCGTGAAGGCCTCGATATAGTCCTGCGGCGAACGATCCTGCATGGGCGCATTGCTATTGTTGCCGATCAGCTCTAGCCACTTCGGCCAGAGCGGCATTTCGTTGTGGCAACCGGTCACCGCGTAGTAGACGCCCCCATTGCGCATGGCCCGGAACATCCCTTCGGCATGCTCTTTCAGCTGCGGCAGCAGATAGATCACCTCATAGCTGAAGGCCACGTCGAAGCTGTCGGCAAAGGGCGCCAGGTCGGTCGTGACACGAAACTGGAGCGGCATGCTGCCTGCGGCTTCGACGGCAGCAGCCACAGACTCCGAAGCAATATCGATACCGACGCCGCGTCGGAACGGCCGCATGGCATAAAGCAGCCGCAGAAAGCCGCCCCGGTTGCAGCCGAAATCCAGGACGGTCTTCGAGGAGAAATCCCGCTCCGGCACCGTCTCGATGAAGTGCCGCCAATAGGGGCTATGAGATTCTGCCATTGCGGCGTCACCCTGCGGTTCCTTGTGCCAGGTTGCATAAGTCGTTGCTGCGCTCGTCATGATACTCTCGCTGTTGGAGTAGACTGAACCCTTGATAGCCAGGTCTCATAACAGTCATGTGAATTCATCCGGACGACCGGACTAATAATGATAATCTCTCACGCGTGATCAGTTGGCGCCTACTGCGGGCAGTCCACCATCCATTGCACGCCGAACCGATCCGTCAGCTTGCCGTAATAGCTACCCCATGGCTGCACGGCGAGTGGTGTCGTCACGTTGCCGCCTTCTGCCAATCGGGCAAAAATCCTGTCGGTACTCTCTCGGTCATCCACCATGAGCATATGAGCGGAACCTCGCATCGGCTCAGCATCATGATTGTCAGAGGCGAAGAACAAGATGCCTGGTCCCTCAAAGCGAGCGTGCATTACCCTGCCCCGCATCGCTTCGTTTGTAAGCGGTATCCCATCATCCGTACTGTGACGGATCAACAGCGTCACTTGGCCCAGCCCGCAGGCCGTATAGAAAGCGAGGGCTTCATCGCAATGCGTCGTAAAAAACAGATAATTAGCGAGTTGCATTTCCTGCCTTCCTTGTTGTCGAACGAACGGCCCACGCGGCCGCCCGTATTGATGCCAACTACCCCATCTCAAGCGCGACGAGTTTCGACCTCGGGCACTGCGGCGCCTGCAATCGCAGCGATAAGATCGGCATTGCTGTAGCTTTGCCCCGCGATGCCCCAAGCACCTTCAGGCGCATAGACTATATTCGACCAGATATGCTCACGCTTGACCCGTCCTTCGGCCGCCCGCTCGACGACATCGGTCGCCCTTGCAATGAAGGCACGCTTGGCTTCCGCGGTCGCGAGTGCGATTTCGGGTAGTTTGAGTTCGATGAAGGCCGCCGCAACGGGCTTTCCAGCTGCAAGCACATGTGCGGCCGGAAGCACATTGATCGACCCGATGACATTGGCCGTCATGAATTCATTCCCGGCCAAGCCGGCAACATCGAGGACTGCATCCGTCAATCCGGCAAATGCTTGCGCCTGCGCTTCGGATGAAAGCAGCCCTTCGGATACGGTGAGTGTAATGGGCATTGGAACATCTCCTTGTTGGACCCGTGGCGGCAATTGATATATACCGATCACTCTTTAACGATACATACCGATCTCTCTCTATGCAAGCAATAAAGAGAGATCACTCTCAATGGAGGCGGCAATGCGCTATAGCGCCGAACACAAGGAAGAAACCCGAACCCGTGTCGTCGCGGCCGCGGGGCAGGTATTTCGCAAGGAAGGCTATGGCGGCGCGGGCATCGATGCGCTGACGAAAGCGGCCGGCGTTACCAACGGCGCCTTCTATGGACACTTCAAGTCCAAGAGCGAAGCGTTTCGCACAGCCGTCGTGGAAGGCTTGCAAGAGCTCCGTCAAGGAATCCTGGCGCTCAGGGAAAACCAGCCGAAAGACTGGCTGAAGGCGCTTGCCAGCTTTTACCTCGGCTACAAGCGGACTTGCGATCTCGGTGATAGCTGCACGCTGCCAAGCCTTTCCCCCGATGTCATGCGTGCCGATGAGGAAACACGCCGCGTCTATACGGTGGAATTGAAAAAACTAATCACCGATGTCGCCGCCGGCCTGCCGGAAAGCACAAGCTCTGGTGAAGCAACGGCAGAGGATCGTGCCATCGTTCTTCTCGCTACGCTGAGCGGTGGCCTGACGCTTGCTCGCGCCGTCTCCGACCCCGCCCTTTCCGTTCATATAGCCGAAGTCATTGAGCGGGCTGCTCTGACAGCGGGCGATCCTTCGCGACCGCAAGGCGAATGACGATGCAACTCAAGCCGTGAAGATACAACCGAGACGGAGCCTATTGCTTCGTCTCGGCGGGGCCATTTACGCCCGGATTGCCTTATCGTTCGCATCGAAACGATGCATCTGGTTCGCATCGGGCGTTGCATAAACCATCTCGTCCGGCTCGTATTGATGCTCCCCGAAGAGACGCGCAGTGAGAAGGCCGGTGGTTTCGGATTCGAGATAGATGATCGTATCGGCACCGAGATGCTCGACATGGATGACCTTGGCCGCCCATGTGCCGTGATCGCGCGACAGCGTGATATGTTCGGGGCGAATGCCGACGGTCTTGGCGCCGCTTTGGCCGAGGCGCTCGGCCGGGATGAAATTCATCTGCGGCGAGCCGATGAAGCCGGCCACGAAAGTGTTGGCCGGACGATTGTAGAGCTCCATCGGTGAACCGATCTGCTCGATCGCACCGGCATTGAGCACGACGATCTTGTCGGCAAGCGTCATCGCTTCGACCTGATCGTGGGTAACGTAGATCATCGTCGCCTTGAGACTGCGATGCAACCGGGCGATCTCCAGACGCGTCTGCACGCGCAGCGCGGCATCGAGATTCGACAGCGGCTCGTCGAACAGGAAGAGTTCCGGCTCGCGAACGATGGCGCGGCCAATGGCGACGCGCTGGCGCTGACCGCCGGAAAGCTCGGCTGGGCGGCGGGCGAGATAAGGCGCAAGCGACAGCATGCCCGACGCCTTCTCGACCCGGCTGTCGATCTCGGCCTTCGCAGTGCCGGCCTGTTTGAGACCCAAGCCCATATTGTCCTTGACGGTCAGATGCGGATAGAGCGCATAGGACTGGAACACCATCGAGATGCCGCGCTTGGCCGGCGGCGTGACCGTCACATCCTGGCCGTTGATCAGCACGGCGCCGGAAGTCACGTCCTCGAGGCCGGCGATGCTGCGCAGAAGGGTCGACTTGCCACAGCCTGAGGGCCCGACGAAGATGACGAACTCACCATCCTTCACCTCGAGGTCGATGCCCTTCAGCACATCATGCGTACCATAGGCCTTGCGGATGGATTTCAGTTGAAGCGATCCCACAGTCTCTTGTCCTTATAGATAAACAGGCTTGCCGGTGCGCACGCTCTCATCGGCGGCGAGGCATATGCGCAGCGATTGAACGGCATCTGCCATATGGCGATTGAGGTCGAGATCCTCGCGGATGGCTTTCAGCATGAAGGCCTGCTCGAAGTCGCAGAGCTCCTGATGACCTGGCTCACCATCCATATGAAGATCCTGATCCGGCCGGATGAATTGGCCGTTCGGCCCTGTCTCGGCGCTATGGAGCCGAATGACCGACGTCTTCGTATGCATGTCGATATCGTCGGACTTGGCGTTCTGATCCATGACGATCGAAACCGAGCCGTTCGGCGACATCACGTCCTTCACGAAGAAGGCCGTTTCCGAAATCATCGGCCCCCAGCCGGCCTCGTACCAGCCGACCGAGCCATCCTCGAAGATCACCTGCAGATGCCCATAATTATACATGTCGGGCTTCACCTCCTGCGACAGCCGCAGGCCCATGCCGCGCACCTCGACAGGCTTGGCGTCGGTGATCTGGCACATGACGTCGACATAATGCACGCCGCAATCGACGATCGGCGACGTCGTGCGCATCAGCGCCTTGTGCGTCTCCCAGGTCGGGCCGCTCGATTGCTGATTGAGGTTCATGCGGAACACATAGGGACCGCCGAGCTTGCGGGCTTCGGCGATCAGCCGCATCCACGAGGGATGGTGGCGGAGGATATAGCCGATCGCCAGCTTCTTGCCGGCCTTCTTGGCAGCGGCGACAACGCGCTCGGCATCCTCCACCGTAGTTGCCAGCGGCTTCTCGACAAAGACATGGCAACCCGCCTCAAAAGCCATGACGGCGAAATCAGCATGGCTGTCGGAATAGGTATTGATGGAGCAGAGATCCGGCTTCAGCTCCCTCAATGCCACCTCGAAATCCGCATGGATCGTATAGCCGCGCAGTTCCTCAGGCAGCTCCGGCCTGGAGCGATTGACGAGGCCGACGATCTCGAAACCCGGATTGTTGTGATAGGCCAGCGCATGGCTGCGGCCCATATTGCCGAGGCCGGCGACGAGAACGCGGATCGGCTTTTCGGATGAGCTCACTTGACTGCTCCGGAGGTAATGCCGCGAATGAGTTGACGCGAAAAGATGACGTAAAGGATGAGGATCGGCAGAATGGCAAGCGTCAGCGCCGCTAGCACCGCATTCCAGTTGGTCACGAACTGGCCGATGAAAATCTGCGATCCGAGGGTCACCGTCTTGGTCGCCTCGCTCGGCGCGAGGATCAGCGGAAACCACAGATCGTTCCAGATCGGGATCATGGTAAAGACGGCAACTGTCGCCATAGCCGGACGGACTAACGGCAGGACGAGACGGACGAAGATGGCATATTCGCTGAGACCGTCGATACGGCCGGCATTCTTCAGGTCGTCGGAAACTGTCCGCATGAACTCGGACAGGATGAAGATCGCGAGCGGCAGACCCTGCGCCGTATAGACGAGAATCAGCGCCGTCAGCGTGTTGACGAGGCCGGCAGCCACCATGCCCTGCAGGATGGCGACCGTACCAAGACGGATCGGGATCATGATGCCGATCGCCAGATAAAGGCCCATCACCGTATTGCCGCGGAAGCGGTATTCCGACAGCGCAAAAGCGGCCATCGCCCCGAATAGCAATGTCAGGATGATCGAGACGATGGTGACGACGAAGCTGTTCTGGAAATAAGTCAGGAAATCCCCCTGCTTCAGAACGGTGTCATAGCCGATCATGCTGAAGGAGGATGGCGTCGGGACGCTCAAGGGTGCGCGGAAAATCGAAGCGCGATCCTTGAAGGAGTTGATGACCGTCAAGAATACCGGAAAAATAGCAACCAGCGTATAGGCAATAAGCGCCAGATGGACGAAGCCGGTACGGATAAGGGAAGTGCGTGCCTTGGACATGAGTCGCCCTCCTCAGAACTGGTAGCGGCGGATGCGCCGCTGGACGATGAAAAGATAGAAAGACACACCGGCCAGGATGATCAGGAACATCACCGTCGCAATCGTCGCGCCCATCGAACGGTCGCCCAACTGCAGCTGGAAGCCGAAGAAGACGCGGTAGAGCAGCGTGCCGAGAATATCCGTCGAGCCGTCCGGCCCAGCCAAGGCACCCTGCACGGTATAAACCAGGTCGAACGCATTGAAATTGCCGACGAAGGTCAGGATCGAAATGATGCCGATCGCCGGCAATACCAACGGCAACTTGATCTTCCAGAACTGGCTCCAGCCGGTGATGCCATCGCATTCGGCCGCCTCGATGACCTCTTCGGGGATGTTGAGCAGTGCCGCATAGATCAGCATCATCGGGATGCCGACATATTGCCAGACCGAGATCAGCGCGACGGTAATCAGCGCCGTGCTCGGCCTGCCGAGCCATGGGGCGAAGAACGATTTCAGACCGATGACATTCAGAAGCTCGGGCGCAACACCCCAAAGCGGCGAGAGGATCAGCTTCCAGATGAAGCCGACGACGACGAAGGAAAGCAGCGTCGGCAGGAAGATGGCCGTGCGGTAGAAGGCGACAAAACGCAGCTTCGGCAAAGACAGGAGTGCAGCCAAAGCCACACCGATCGGATTCTGCACGCACATGTGGATGGCGAAGAAGATCAGGTTGTTGCGCAGCGCGTTCCAGAAATCATGCGACCAGCGTTCGTCGCCGAACAAAACCTTGAAATTGTTCAGACCAACGAAGACGGACTGATTGTCGACGACATTGTAAAGCGACAGCCGCAAGGTCTCGATCAGCGGCAGGATCATGACCGCCGTATAAACGACAAAGGCCGGGAATAAGAAGACGAGGATGTGCCAGCGCTTGGAGCGCCTGATCGGCATGACCTCAAGGGCATCTGATGTCGCAGCGTCGCTCATGGCTTTCTGCCTGTTTTTCTTGGCTGCATGCCGACGCAGCAGCTCTAAGGTTCAAATCCACCCGCAGTTACGGCTTATGGCCGAAGTGAAACAGCATCGGGTGTGTCGAATGCAATGGCGAGGCGATCGCCGGTTCGATTATCAAACAATGAAAAGGGCGAGGAGCCCGTAAGGTCCCTCGCCCGCATGATGCAGCTATTTACTTGCCGGGCTTGTACCAGCTGTCGAGGCCCTTCTGGAGCTTCTTGGCAGCATCGTCCGGTGTATCCGTGCCGTTGATCACGTTTGCGGATTCGGTCCAGGTTTCATTTTCCAGATTCGGCTTACCGCGCGACAGGATCTGATAGGTAGAACGAACAGTCGACTTGTGATTGTCACGCCAGGAGACGAATTCCTGCGCAAGTGCATCGCTCATCTTTACCGGATGCGAGTTCAGGCTGAAGAAGCCGGGCAGTGAGTTGGCATAGATGTTGGCAAACTCGTCGGAAGCGACCCAGCTCAAGAACTTCTTCGCTTCTTCCTGATGCTTGCTCTTCGTGTTCAAGCCGACACCGATATCCGGATGGTCGGAGATATAGGCGGTGTCGCCAGCCTTGGCCACCGGCGGTGGGAATGCACCCATCTTGAACTGCGCCTGGGTGTTGAAGAGAGCAATTTCCCACGAGCCGGCCGGATAGATCGCAGCTTTGCCGAGCGTGAAGAGATTCTGACTGTCAGCGTAGCCTTGAGCTTCGAAGCCGTCGCCGAGGTAAGGCTTCCACTTGGCCAGTTCCTTGTAAGGATCGACCCACGGCGCGTCCGTCAGCTTTTCCTTGCCAGCGATCAGAGCCTTACGGCCGTCTTCGCCCTTCCAATAGTTCGGGCCGATGTTCTGGTAGCCCATGGTTGCGGCTTCCCAAAGATCTTTCGTGCCCATGGCCATCGGGATATAGGTGCCATCGGCCTTGATCTTGTCGAGGACGGCGAAGAACTCGTCACGCGTCGCCGGCACTTTCAGCCCGAGCTTGTCGAAGGCGTCTTTATTGTAGATGAAGCCGTGGATGACGGACGCCATCGGCACGCAGAAGGTGGATTTCCCGTCGTCGGTCGACCATGCAGCCTTGGCGACAGCCGAGAAATTTTCCAAGCCCTTCAGGCTCGTTAGATCAGCAAGGTGCTTCTTGTTGAAGAGGTCGAGCGAAGCATCGAACGGACGGCAGGTGATGATGTCGCCCGCAGAGCCGGCGTCGAGCTTGGCGTTCAGCGATGCATTGTATTCGGTCGGAGCCGTCGGCGAGAAGACGATCTTGATACCCGGATTCTTCGCTTCGAAAGCCGGGATGATCTTTTCCTGCCAGATCTGCAGGTCGTCATTACGCCAGCTTTCAACCGTCAGCGTCACATCGGCCGCATGCGCCAGGCTGACCGAGGTCAGCAGGCTCGATGCAAGAAGCAAGCCTTTCAGAACATTGGTTTTCATTTCCCTCTCCTGTTTTCCGCGCCATAGCAAGGCGCTGTTCTCGATCTGAAATCCGCTGGCCTGTCCGAGGAACGGTCAGCGCTCCATAGGGACCGCCAATATTGCCGACCCCTCCATGCAAAAGGCTTCAGAGGCTTTGTGCCTGATCGGCCCTATCAATTGCTGTCGCCGCCACCAGACGAAGACACAGCAAGAACCACGCGGGAAATTATGACAAACGTCGAAACGAGATCCTCCTGATCCTGAACGGCCTGGCGCAACGACGAGATGCACGCCCTTCCGCTTCACTTACCGGCTGTTGTTTTTCTGCCGGCTTTGCCGATGTCCATTTGCACTGTTCCCTTACTCCGAATTAAGTCCAAAAAAATACCAATTGTCCAGCCAAATTTAACTTTCGAATGCAAAAAGATTGAAACTCATTAATTTACCTAGGTAATTCAATGAGATGAAGACAAGCAAAAATGCTCGCTTTGCCTATTGGTAAATGGTATTTTTTTGGTATTATGTGAAAAACGGGGAACAGGCGGCATCCGGAGGCATGATGGGGCAGTTTGCGATTGGTATCGATGGCGGCGGCACGAGTTGCAGGGCGGCCGTCATAGATCATAGCGGGCAGGTGCTCGGTACCGGCAAGGCGGGTGCGGCGAACATCCTCTCCGATCTGGAAAATTCGCTGATTCATATCGTCGCCTCGGCAAAGCAGGCCTTGATCGATGCTGGGCTCACTCCCGAACTGCTGCAGGAATTACCGGCCGTCATCGGAACAGCAGGAGCCAATGTCGGCAATTACGGTAAAAAGGTCGAAGGCGCCCTGCCCTTTGCAAACACACGTGTTGTCACGGATGCGACGACAGCGCTTCAAGGCGCTCTCGGCGACGCCGATGGCGTCATCGGCGCCTTCGGCACCGGCTCAGTCTACAATGCCCGCCGTGACGGCAGGATTTGGGGTATCGGCGGCTGGGGTTTTGTCATAGGCGACCAGGCAAGTGGCGCTCGTCTTGGGCGAGATTTGCTCGAGAGAGCTGTCTTGGCACATGACAAGGTGACGGCGGGTTCGGCACTGACGGCATCGATCATGGCCGAATACGGTAATGATCCAGAACGGATCGTCGAATTTGCGCACGCCTCCAAGCCCAAGGATTTTGCCCGCTACGCGCCTGTTATCTTCGAATATGCCGGAATGGAGGATGCAGTCGCCATCGACATCGTGAGAACTGCGGCAAAATCGATAACCGAAAGTCTGGATGCGCTGCTTTGGCCGGAATGCCCTTCGATCTGCCTTCTCGGCGGCCTTGCCCAAGCCTATCGCCCCTGGCTTGATGAACGCCACAAGGCGATTCTCGCGGAGCCAAGAGGGGACGTTCTGCGCGGAGCCGTGGAGTTGGCGGCGAAATTGCTGCTGGGTGGAGAGGTAAACAGGGCATGACTGAAGACTTGAGCGCGATCTTCTCGCCGGAGCGCCTTTCCGGAGGTGGGACGGGTCCACTTTACGTCAAGCTACGACGCAGGCTTGAAGAGGCCGTGAAGGTCGGCAGGCTGAAACATGGGGATGCGCTTCCACCTGAGCGCGACATCGCCGAATTTGCTGCGGTCAGCCGTGTCACGGTGCGTAAGGCGATCGACGACCTAGTGGCGGAAGGCATTCTCGTTCGCCGTCACGGTTCGGGTACATTCGTTGCAAAGCCCGTTTCCAAGGTGGAGCAGCGACTGTCGCAACTCACCTCATTTACCGAGGACATGGCGAGGCGCGGGATGACGGCTCGTTCGGAATGGCTGCACAAGGGCATCCATACGCCCTCCCCCGATGAGATGATGATTCTCGGGCTTGCCGCCGACACTCGGGTATCGCGCCTCAGTCGCCTGCGCATTGCCGACGATCAACCGCTCGCGATCGAGCACGCCAGCGTTTCCGGTGAATTCCTGCCGGATCCGTCGGTAGTAACGACATCGCTCTATGCGGAATTGGAAAAGCGCCAGGTACGTCCCGTTCGCGCCGTTCAGCGCATATCTGCGACCAACATGAAAGAGGCCGATGCGGGATTGCTCGGCGTTCCCGTGGGAGCAGCCGGCCTATCGATCGAGCGCATCTCCTATCTCGGTTCAGGCCGCGCAGTCGAATTTACACGCTCGCTCTATCGCGGTGACGCCTATGACTTCGTCGCGGAACTGACGATCGGCGCGAACTAGCCCACGCCTGCGAAACCGTAAAAATCTCAGAATCAAAAAAGCGCCACCCCAACCGAATGGCTGAGGTGGCGCTCGTATATGGAATCAAATTCTAAGCTGAACACCGCAAGTCTTTGACATGACTCGCGATCAGGCTGCGTCGTCGACCGCGGTCTCGCGCTTCTCCGGCACATAATTGAGGACAGGACCTAACCAACGCTCTACCTCTGCCACGGGCATGCCCTTGCGAGCCGCATAGTCCTCGACCTGATCGCGCTCAATCTTGGCGACACCGAAATAGTAGGAAGACGGGTGAGCGATATAGATGCCCGAGACGGAAGAACCTGGCCACATCGCATAGCTTTCCGTGAGCCTCACGCCCGTTGTCGCTTCGGCATCCAGCAGGCGGAAAAGCGTATCCTTCTCGGTATGGTCAGGCTGCGCCGGATAGCCAGGTGCTGGACGGATACCTGCATAGGCTTCGAGAACGAGCTCCTCGCTCGTGAAATTCTCATCCGCAGCATAGCCCCAGAACTCTCGACGTACCCGCTCATGCATCCGCTCGGCGAAGGCTTCGGCAAAGCGGTCGGCCAGCGCCTTGACGAGGATCGACGAATAATCATCATTTGCGCGTTCGAAGCGTTCGGCAATGGCCACCTCCTCGATACCGGCCGTGACGACGAAGCCGCCGACGTAATCGCCGACACCGCTGGAAACCGGCGCCACAAAGTCCGACAACGCCACATTCGGGCGACCGTCCCGCTTCGACAGTTGCTGCCGCAGTGTGTAGAAAGTGGCAAGCTCCCCGTTGCGGCTTTCGTCGGTGAACAGCCTGATATCGTCGCCGACCGTGCCCGCTGGCCAGAAGCCGATGACGGCGCGCGGGCGAAACCAGTTTTCCGCGATGATCTTTTCGAGCATCGCTTGTGCATCGGCATAGAGCTGCCGCGCCGCCCCGCCCTGTTTCTCGTCTTCGAGAATTGCCGGAAAACGACCCTTGAGCTCCCAGGTCTGGAAGAATGGGGTCCAGTCGATATATTTCGCCAGCTCAGCCAGATCGTAGCGCTCGAATACCTTGGTACCGAGGAACTGCGGTTTGACCGGCTTATAGCCCGACCAATCCACTTTTTCGGCATTCTCACGCGCTCTTGCAATCGGCAGGCGTATCTTCTCGGCCTCGCTCCGCGCATGCGCAGCAGCGACCTTGAAATATTCAGCCCGAACGGTATCGACATAGCCCTGCCGCGCATCGGGCGATAGCAGCGCTGAGACAACACCGACCGCACGACTTGCATCCGTGACATAGACCGTCTGTCCGCGATGATAGCTCGGATGGATCTTTACCGCTGTATGGACGCGACTGGTGGTGGCCCCGCCGATCAGCAACGGAATATCGAAGCCTTGCCGCTCCATCTCCGAGGCGACATGCACCATCTCGTCCAATGACGGCGTAATCAATCCCGACAAGCCGATGATATCGACCTTTTCGGCGACGGCTGTCTCGAGGATCTTGGTCGCCGGCACCATGACGCCCAAATCGATGATTTCGTAATTATTACACGCAAGCACGACGCCGACGATGTTCTTGCCGATGTCGTGCACGTCGCCCTTGACGGTCGCCATCAGCACCTTGCCGGCTGACTGCCGTTCGCTGCTGCCGCCGTTGGCAGCTTTCTCGGCTTCCATGTATGGCAGCAGCACGGCAACGGCCTGCTTCATGACACGGGCGGACTTCACGACTTGTGGCAGGAACATCTTGCCCGAACCGAAGAGGTCGCCAACGACATTCATGCCGGCCATCAACGGGCCTTCGATGACATGCAACGGCCGCTCAGCCTTCTGACGCGCTTCCTCGGTATCGGCCTCGATATATTCGGTAATGCCGTTGACCAACGCATGTTCGAGCCGCTTCTCGACCGACCATTCGCGCCAGGAAAGATCCTGGGCCTTCGCCTCCTTGCTGCCGGCACCGCGAAAGCGCTCGGCAATCTCAAGTAGGCGCTCCGTGCTATCCGGACGGCGGTTGAGCACCACGTCCTCACAGGCGTCCCGTAATTCCGGATCGATATTGTCATAGACAGCCAGCTGCCCGGCATTGACGATGCCCATGTCCATGCCCGCCTGAATGGCGTGGTAAAGAAATACGGCATGCATGGCCTCGCGAACGGGTTCGTTACCGCGGAACGAAAAGGACAGGTTTGAGACACCGCCGGAAATATGGACCAGAGGCATGGTCTTCCGGATCGTCCTCGTCGCCTCGATGAAATCGACACCGTAATTGTTGTGCTCTTCGATGCCAGTCGCAACGGCGAAGATATTCGGATCGAAGATGATGTCTTCCGGCGACAGGCCTGCCACTTCAGTCAACAGTTTATAAGCACGTGAGCAGATCTCGACCTTGCGCTTGTAGCTATCTGCTTGACCTGTCTCATCGAACGCCATCACGACGACGGCCGCGCCGTACATTCGCATCAACCGTGCCTGTTTGAGAAAGTTCTCCTCGCCTTCCTTCAGCGAGATGGAATTGACGATCGGCTTACCCTGAACGCATTTCAGGCCGGCCTCAATGATCGAAAACTTGGAACTGTCGATCATCACGGGAACGCGGGCAATATCCGGCTCTGCGGCGATGAGGTTCAGGAACTCCACCATCGCCTTTTCGGAGTCGATCAGGCCCTCGTCCATGTTGATGTCGATGACCTGCGCGCCATTTTCGACTTGATCGCGGGCGACGGCAAGCGCTGCCGTATAGTCGGCATTGGTGATCAGCTTGCGGAATTTCGCCGAGCCAGTGACGTTGGTCCGCTCACCGACATTGACGAAGGGAATATCCTTGGTGAGCTCGAATGGCTCCAGACCCGAGAGCGACATGAAGGGACGATGCTCGGCAGGCTGCCGTGGCGGATATTTCGAAACTGCCTGAGCGATTGCGGCGATATGCTCCGGCGTTGAACCGCAGCAGCCGCCAACGATATTGACCAGCCCCTCGCGCGCAAATTCTTCGACCTGTGCCGCCATCATCTCGGGCGTCTCATCATACTGACCGAATTCGTTCGGCAGACCGGCATTGGGATAAGCGCAGATGAAGGTATCCGCAGCAGCCGAAAGCTCCTGCAGATGCGGCCGCATAGCGTTTGCACCGAGAGCACAGTTGAGGCCAACTGTGAAAGGCTTCGCATGGCGCACGGAATTCCAGAAGGCTGACGGCGTTTGGCCGGATAGCGTGCGCCCGGAAAGATCGGTGATCGTGCCAGAAATCATGATGGGCAGATGAACACCCTTGGCCTCGAAGCGCTCCGCACATGCAAAGATCGCGGCCTTTGCATTCAGAGTATCGAAAATTGTCTCGATCAGGATGATATCTGCACCGCCGTCGATCAGACCGTCGATCTGCTCGCCATAGGCCAAGCGCAGAACATCAAAAGTGACCGCACGGTAGCCAGGATTGTTAACATCAGGAGAAATGGACGCCGTCCGATTGGTCGGTCCGATCGCACCGGCCACGAAGCGTCGCTTACCATCTTCGCGTTCCGCACGGATCGCGGCGCGGCGGACGATCTCGGCGCCCTCTTTGTTGAGATCGTAGACCGCACCTTCCATCTGGTAGTCCGCCTGCGCAATGCGGGTGGAAGAGAAAGTATTGGTCTCGAGGATATCCGCACCGGCTTTGGCATAGCGATAATGAATATCTTCAATCGCATCGGGCTGGGTCAGGATGAGGAGGTCGTTATTGCCCTTCTGGTGGCACGCGCAACCGATGAACCGGTGGCCGCGAAACTGATCCTCGTCGAAGCCGAGACCCTGGATCTGCGTGCCCATGGCGCCATCAAGCACGAGTATCCGTTCACTGGCCGCCTTTCGCAAGGCTTCGAAAATCTCGCCGCCATTACGCTTCGTCGTCTCGGAACCAAAAAGAGTGTCAAACATAAGCGAATTCCTCTGGCCTGATTGCGACTCCGCAACCAGATCACATAAAGATATCTTTATGTCAACATATCTACGCTCATGTTCGGTGCAGCGCAAGCGCGCATCTTCTATAGTTGTGTTCTTTCAGGAAAAGCAGAGCGGACGAATTGCCGCCCGACCATGGACAACGCGGGGGTAACGACACAGCTTCATCCCATAACGCCATGACAGCGCTTTCGGACGGCGCTATACGGCTTCTGGAAGAGAATCCTAGGAGGACGGCATGAACATACAGGTTGAACCCACAGCGCTCGGAAACTGGAGCACCCGCGCCTATCACAGGCGCTGGTTGCTCGATCAGGCCGATGCGCTTTTCAATTTCTTCCAGTACCGCGCCGTCAATCCCAAAGGCGGCTTCCACGACATGGATGATGCCGGCAAGCCGTTGGATAAGGTAAATCCCGTACGCGGCATTCATTCGACCGCCCGCATGGTGCACTGCTTCTCGATCGGGTCGTTGCTCGGCCGTCCCGGCGCAAACGAAATTGTGGATCACGGCATGAACTATCTATGGAAGCATCATCGCGACACCGAGCATGGCGGCTATTTTTGGTCGCTGAACAATGACGGCCCCGTCGATTCCAGCAAGCAGGGCTATGGCCACGCTTTCGTGCTGCTTGCTGCTTCATCCGCAAAGACGATCGGCCATCCACTGGCCGATGGCATGTTGGCAGACGTCACGGAAATTCTGAATACTAAGTTCTGGGAAGCAAAGCACGGGGCGATCGCCGAGGAATTCAATCGGGATTGGTCCTTGATCGACGGTGGCACCTATCGCGGCCAGAACTCCAACATGCACCTGACGGAAGCGCTGATGGCTGCTTTCGAAGCGACCGGCGACAAGACATATCTCGAAAAAGCAGAAAGTATCGCCGATCTCGTCATTCGCCGTTCGGCGGGGTCCGTCGGCTGGCGCGTTACCGAACACTTCAACGCCGACTGGGTGCTCGATAAGAATTACCGCGGCAATGAGATGTTTCGCCCGTCGGGTACGACACCAGGGCATTGGCTGGAATGGGCGCGTCTGATCTTGCAGCTTTGGGCGCTTGGGGAAAAGCGGCATGCCTGGATGCCTGAAGCAGCCAAGGGCCTCTTCTCTCAGTCCATGTCACTCGGCTGGGACAATGAGAAGAGCGGATTCTTCTATACACTTGATTGGGGCGATGTGCCTGCAAAGCGCAACAAGCTTTGGTGGCCTGCCTGCGAGGGGGCTGGTGCCGCTCATTACCTGAACGAACACGTCCCGAGCGATTTTCACGAAGAAAGCTACCGCAGGATCTGGAGCGTGATCGGCCAAGCCTTCATCGATCGCGTCAATGGCGGCTGGCATGAAGAGCTGACGGAAGATCTAATTCCGGCTCATACATTGTTTCCTGGCAAGGGCGATATCTATCATGCCTTGCAGGCCTGCCTCATCCCGCTTTTCCCGGCCACGGGCAGCCTGACCAAGGTTATCGCCGAGGCCGGCGGCAAGATCTGAGATCAGCAGCGCGCCCGCTCGACTGGCGGCGCCGCTTCGGCCCCTCTATGCGAGGCTGAGATTGTGAAGCTCGTGGCCGAGAGTGAGAGCCAGGGCTTCGACAACAAGATTGTGATCTTCCCGCTGCGGCAGACCTGAAACGGTGACGGCGCCAACGCACCCCGTGCCGTTGACAAAAATGGGGAAACTACCGCCAGATGCGGCATATTCCGCGCTTGAAAGCCCGTTGTCCTCGATCGTCTTACCCTGCTGCTGTAGCCGCAACGTACTGGCGTAGCTACTGCGGAAGTAACGCAGCACCATATTGCGCTTCCGACGAATCCAATTGGAATTATCAGGTGTCGAGCCGGGCAAGGCTATGTAGAAAACCGGCATGGAATGCAGGGTGATATCGATGGCAACGCCCATGTTGCGCTCGCTGGCGAGGTCGCGCAACAACTTGCCGAGCACCCAAGCGGTCGAAAGGTCAAAAGCATCGAAACGCAGCATTTCCTCTTGCAGCTCGATGCGGGCGAGATCCTGGTCGATCGTCATGGAAACCTTCTCTAAAAATTGTATTCGCCTATGAAACGCGGAGAGAACGATTTGTCCATCTATCTCTTCCGCATTTCGAAACCAAGCTGCCATCACCCGGCCTTGAAGGCTAGCGCTCTTGCTTGCTTGCAGGAAGCGAACAGGTCATTGATAAAGCTCTATGAATGTCCCGCCAGAGGAATACTCCAGCATGAATGCAAAATATGCGCTGCCCGCCATACTGGCCTGCACCTGTGCCACAACATCGGCTCTGGCCGACAGTCCAGCACAATTAGTGCTGCGCGACGGTTTCGACGGCAAGGATTTCGCGCGATCTGGGCACCTTTACTATCGCGATAATGCTGAACAAAAGGCAGGAACGATCGAATTTCAATCAGACGTAAAACGTACCGGCGCGGGAGCATTGAAGCTGAGTGTCCGGCCATTCTGCGCGCCGGATAAAACAAATTGCAGCGAAAGAGCCGAGATCTGGGAGCGCACTAAATATCGCGTGCCATACAATCAGGGAGTTTGGTACGGTTTCGCTGTAAAGTTCGCCGATCCCATACCCTCTGGCGACCATCGCTACCTCATTGCTCAATGGAAGCGGGAAATCGGACCGAAAGCCGAAGGGGACTTCAGTCCCTTTCTCGCATTGCGGCTCAATAATGGGAAGCTCTTCGCGACCGTAGAAACCAACTACGTTGCGCCCGTCAAGAACCAGGAGCCTGGAAACAAAGGCAAGGTCTGCAATAGTGACGAGGCGCCGGTCTGGTTTCGTCCCGATACCAATCAGATGCGCGCATTGGTGGCTACGGATGACAATTGGGGCGAATCAGACGGACAAGAATTTACAGGCTGCACAAACGCGATCAAAGTAATAAATCGTGGAAACAAGTTGCCGACGCCGGCATCAGGCTGGATCGATTTTGCCATTTACAGCAAACCTGGCCCGGATGGCTCGGGTCATATCGAGATATTTGCCAACAATAAATGGATCGTTACTGTCACCGGTCATATAGGACATGCGGATCATGGGTTGGGAAAAAACCAATATTTCAAGTTCGGGCCATATCGCGCCGCGGATACCACCATATGGACGCTTTATTACGATGATTTCCGCCGGTCACCCCGCTGTGCCGATGTACTATCGGATCCCAAGCTTTGCCCTATGAAGTGAAAAGGCTGCCGAAAATGTATAACTCCAGAGCAATATGGCTGCTCGCATTGCGAGAGCCCAGTTTTTTTGAGAAGTGGCCGAACTTTTTCCTTTCTCGATAGTTATGTTCTTTCGTGGAGGAGGTGACCGAGATGCTTACTACCCATCGCGATTGCAAGCAGCATGCAAAGAGGAACGCGATACCCTCTCTAGGCGAAATAGAAGGTCGGGTTGCGGTTCTGGAGATTGTCGCCCAGTCGGCACTGACGCATGTGTTCGAAGAAGGCGAAGTCGATATTGACGCAGCGTTGCTGGCCCAAATTCGCAGAGCCTTGCATCGTAAGTGTAAGGAGTTGAAACTCGACGGAGAAGATACGGCATCGGCACTTTTATATGCCGAGGAGTTGATCGAGGCCGCTGTTAAGGCGTCGCATCCCGTCCATCAATGATGCCTTCCCGGCCGAGGCTGGTATTATCCGTCTTAGTTGCGCTGGCAATTACGCTCGGCGTGGTACTGTTGGTTGCGCCCCACGATACAGGGGACAGGCTCACTCGGTCGCTGCCACCACCCGGCGGACATCAAAATTAGCAATAATGTGTCCAATAATGAACCCGTGTTACGTTAAGACACAGAGTTTGTCCCGTATCAGGCGGCCGTTAACGTCGCGCGGTAAACTTGGTTGCAAATTTCCGAAACCAACGCAGTGTTCACTTCACCCCACAATATCAAGCTCCGACATGAATGGTGTAGTGAATGTCTATGATGGTCAACACGCCGCTTTACTCCGATGATATCGACGTCCTCGCAGGCGCCCTTTTTGCATGGTGCGCCGAGCGCAGCATCAAATTGCAAAGTCAGGAAGGTCTGTCCGCAGCTAATGTGGCCATTGATCTTTATAACGCCGGTTATCAAACACAAGATCAGTTGCTAGGCGCATTACACAATTACGATTTACACTGATGTGTTGCTCGGATATCCAGCTTTATATCCAAAACTGAGCACAATTTCCCCAAGTAACGCCTCTGCAAATGTGGCGGTAGCGACCTTATTTTATGTCGATTTCTCTTCGAAGACGCTGGCGATGCAGTCTCGCTCGTCGAGGATCCCGGACCATTCATCCTGATGATAAGCGGAGTCGTAGATCAGTGTGAAAGGACCTTGATAGCCAGCGGAGTTGGAAAGCTTAATGCAGCGAACATAATCCTCCTTATCGAGGCCTGCTGCTGAATATCGTCCTTTTGCGTGACAGAGTTCGGCGCGGCCCATGATCTTCGCTAGATCCTCGTATTTGCCGGCTCGCTCCCAGTTGCCGAAATCTCCATTGAGACCGACTGTACCGTGCAGAGCATCGAGAATCCGGTTGACCTCCACCGGCCCTGGCAGAAGATCGAACCAGTTCTCTATGACGAGGCGCACTCCCGCCGCGGCAGTCAATTCAGCCAGCCGCCGCAAATGAGTTTCGGCAAGCGTCAAAGCTGGATTCGTCGGCTGAGCCTTTCCGGCAATAACACGCATGTTTCCAGCCCCAAGAGCCGCGGCAACGTCGATCCATCCCGTCATCCATTCTGCGTCGCGCTGAGCGGTTTGCGGATTGCTCAGGTCTCCGTCTTCGACGAGCAGCGTCTGAAGCTTTACGCCTGCCTCCTCTGTGGCCTTGCGAAAATCACGGAGATAGCTGGGAAGGAGACTCGGCAAGTGGAAGGAACAAATCTCAAGCCGAAAGATGCTATGATCGGCGCATTGTTGCGGCACGTCGATCAATTCGATCGTACCCTTCCCGTAAGTCGATTGGCGAGCCGGGTATGCTCGATCGCCAGGCTTATAGGGATAGGTGGCGCCGAGCGCCCGGTGCAAGGACCAGGTTGAAACCGCAAAACGATCCGACAAATCAACCACAAGGCGCCCCCATTCCCTTTGGTGAAAGGTAATCAAGACATAGTCTCGACTGCACGGATATCAATCCAAAAATGCTAAGACTCCCCTCCTGTTGCGGCAACTCTATTCCCATAAGAAATCGTCGCTAAGTCCTTTCATGCCCTCCCTTAACCCATCTGGAAATGGCGTCAAAAAGCAGGTCGGCAATCCACATGGCGCATACGCCAACGACGAAAGCCGTGGCATTCATGGCCGCGACATCCTCTTGAGGCAAAGGCCAGTTGATAGCGCGCAGATAGAAAAGCGCCGGCTCCGTTAAATAGGTTGCAGCAAGCGCGCCGCAAATAGGCGATTCAACAATCTCTCGCGTCGTATATCGGCGCCTGGAGAGACCGCGCAGGATACCGCCGGAAAGGCCAGCAATGACAACTCCGACTTTGATGCCCAAAGCATCCAGAAATTCGTGCAACGTCATCGCTTTTCTCGACCGAATTTTGGGATTTGGAATGCCGCCGCTGCTTATTCATGGCGTGCGGCGGCTGGATAAGCTTATTTGTCAACAGGCGGCTGAGGCTCTATCAAACCCGTAATACCGTCCCGCATGATATTGATAACGATTTTCAGCATGCTCAAAGCCGCTACAGCGGCTGCAGCAAAGCCTCGAATAGCGATCATCGAAGCCGATAACGCAATTAACACATTCAGAATATTGTGGAACGTATTCGTATTGAACATATATTCTCCTGTTGTATCGATGAGGGTTGTGCATCAGCGCGCGACCCCGAAGCCTTGAATTCATGGGAGGCAGCCACGAAAGGGATTTAGGAGGTCAGCACCCTTTGTATAGCCTGTATCCGGCCACAGCCCATCGTTCTGCGAATCTATCGAGCACCCTCAATCGCCGCAGCGAACTTCCTGGCAAAGCCGGCAATATCGATTGCTCGATCCGTGCTGTTGATAATCCGGCGCGCCCCGAGCCAATCGGAACCGATAGCGTTGAAGTAATCGGCAAGCTTCCAGCCAGTGAAACGCCCGTTGATCATGCCATCAAATAGGATTTCAACCGCTTTATCAGGATCGAGAGCCCTATCCGGATCATCGGCGATGCCATACTTGGCATAATTGTCCCGACCGGTGATCTGCACCAGGCCGCGCCCGCGATAACGCCAACCGTCGCCGCTCGTCTCGTCGCCGTTATTGCAAGCTGCTCATCCGTGGCATTGGTTAGATCGATGGTGACGCCGCGGCCTCCCTTGGCCCCGGCGCCGGAGCGCTCGCTAGGTTTCTGATGAACATAGGATGCGGCAATCTTCGCCATTTCATCGCGCCGCTTCTGGTCCGCCTCGTCGTCGCGCATCACTTTCAGCATGTAATCAAGCGGCGTACCTTCGGTGGAAACAACCTTGCGACGGCGCGCACGCGGTTTGCGCGGCGCGACTGGCTTGTCGGCATTGGTCATGCTTCATGATTTCCGATGGAATTTTGAAAGAAACAAGCGGTTTAAAACATCGCTTGCGGTCAACAGTGCGTCGCTGCAACTGTTCTCATCATGCCAAAATAGATACCGTATTTCGGCTGAGTTGGCGACACCTTTTAAGGCCGATCAGCGCGCAAGGAATAAGGATTTTGACGGGGGCTACAAATAAACAATTGAAATTCCCCGTAAATATCGGATTCTCCAGTCCGACGAACTAAACGATCTAGCCCTCAATTCGCGAAAATACTCAAGATGCGCAAAGGCCGGCCGACAGGAATCTCGGCAAGACGAAACAGCAGTTCGGATGATCCCATGAGCCAGGATTGGGTTCGGCGGTTCATCGCCGCCAATCTCCCGGTCCTGCCTGTTCCCGGTATCCCCGATATTTGCCTGCATAAAGCAGATCCACAAAGCGGGCTGCGACACCTCGCAGAACAAGATTTGCAATTCGGCTCACCGTACTGGGCGCATTACTGGGGAGGAGGTCTGGCTCTCGCCCGTTATCTTCTTGATAGGCCGGAAAGTGTGGCTGGTCGCCGCGTATTAGATCTGGGAGCCGGCTCGGGAATTGTTGGGATTGCCGCTGCAAAGGCACGCGCGGCGAAAGTTTATGCCGCCGACGTCGATCCCTATGCAATCGCAGCTATCGAGCTCAATGCCGCGCTCAATGATGTGACGATCGATACGGTACTCGCCGACCTGACGAAAAGCGAACCGCCTGACGTCGACGTCATATGCGTCGGGGATCTTTTCTATGAGGCAGCGCTTGCGGAGAGCGTCATCGCACTTCTGGACCGCTGCCTGGCTCGGGAAATCATGATTCTGATCGGTGATCCCTGGCGAACTCATCTGCCGACATCGCGTCTCCGGCTCTTGGCAGAATACACGGTCCCAGATTTTGGCGAGATCACTGCAAAGACTCGCCCCGCCGGCGTCTTTGCGCTTGGTTGAACAAAGTCACCAATCGGAGATACTGGCGCATCACAATGATCGCGGGTTCGGACCGCATCAGTGCGACGGCTCAGACTTTCATCTTGGCGCGCCTGCGATTCCCGCGTTCCAGTCGCTTGGCCAGTTCGGCAAGTTCCGGGCTTGCCGCGTCGAAAACTGGCCGCGCATCGTCCGGCAGCCAATGTGTTTCATGTTTGGGTGCCTTGGGCCTTGCCCGGTCGAGACCGCCAGGCGCATTCGGCATCATTGGCGATATGCGCGACCAATCCGGTTCCTGAAGCATCGGTGAGGCAGCGAGAAGTACATCGGCCAACTTCTGGAACTCGCTGTGAATACGCCGTTCGGCCGTGCGCCGTACGCGCCCGGTCCGCGCGCAAAAATCCCGAAACGAACCAGCAATATAGGGCGCGGCAAGACAAATGGACCATCGCGAAAGCAGAATGCGCCGCTCCTCATCCTGGACGTGAACCCGGAGCCATTCCAGCAAAACCTCCTCTGCCCGACTGATGGCTGCAGCACTCGGCCGATAGCGAATGCGGATATCGGCATGATCCATCGGTTCGGGCAAAACCTCCGGCCAAAGTGTCCGCATCCTGTCGGGCCGGATGCCGCGCACGTCGAGATGAACCATCGTATCGGCAGCTTCGACGAAACGTGCACGGACGATCAGGCTCAGGTCGGCAATCTCAGCCGCGCGACGGGACAGGTCGTCAAACTGCAAGGCGGACCGGTGCATCAAGTCGTTTCTCCAATTCCTGATAAATCAGCGTTCGCAATGTCGCCCGAACGGGCCACGGCCGCCGCGCCACTGCATCCGTGCGCAATGTAGCAAGCGCGATATCATCGAAGGCACCCAAGAGATCACCTGGACGCTGCAGCGCCCAATCCTGGCGCTGCGCCAGGACATCGGATATGGCGCCGATCGTGTCCGACCAGAGTTCATCGCGATTGCTCCCGGTTTGTCGGATGCATCGCAGAACAAAGACCAGATGACCGTCCCCGTAGCGGCCCCGGATTTCCTGCATCGTACCGCGCGCGTGGCTCTCCGCCGGTGCGCGGCGCCGATGGACGGGAACCAGCTTGATACCGAGCCCATCGAGAATAAGATCCAGCCTGCCTTTGGTCATGACAGTTCAACTCCTTTCGTCGGCGAATTTGTTGCCTCTTCCATCCATGGGCAGCTCACTAAGCGCTTCCAATCGTGGCGGTAGCGCTGGCCGATTTGGGTTTGAAGAAGGCCTCCGCCTTAGAAATCGCTTCCACCCTCGCCCCATCTCGGAGCATCGGCGTGTTGAGATAAGCAACCATCGCCTCGCCGGCTGCAGCCTTGGCAGCATCTTGCGTCGCAAAGACGATCGGTTCACCTCTCCTATCCCGGAGGACCTCATTTGTCGCTCGGTGAACCTTGCGAATCCAGCCGAGATGGCCGCCGGCAACGGCTTCTGTTCCGATTTGAAATTCGTTCATAGCAACCTCCCCCGGCTCGCTTGGCCAGGTCTATCTCTAGAGTTTTCGATTGGGTTTTGACGTTTGGGTGCCCGCCTACCGCCTGCGCAGTTTCGCCGGCCGTGCCGGCTCTTTGGGCGCAAGCGTGGGGTCTTCGGCAATGCGGAAATGAATTTGGTCTCCCTCCGGAGCACCGAAGTCCTCATCCTCAAGGGATCTCATTGGCGATTTCCAAATGACCGACTTTATCGCGATCACCATAGCGACAAAAAACAACGCGGCGCCGATACAGGCGAGAAGACCCTGAAGCATTTCGATCATGGCAGCGCCTCCTGACCAACTGCTTCGGAAAATGACCCGATCTTCGTCATTTCCGCAGGCTCGACGGCTGCATCACAACCCTCACAATGCAGCTCGATGATCTCCGCGATCGATAGAATTCGGAGGCATCCTGGGCACCCCCAAAAGCGATCGAAATATCCAGCCGGCGACGCTGTCCTCCTGTTCCCATTGCCTGTGATCATAACTCCACCTCCAAAACATTGTCCGTCGCGTACTGCGCCGGGCCGCTCACCCGCCAAACAGCGTTTTGCGCCACGGGCACCTTGATAAACACAAATTATGTTGATAGTAATGACGTTGTCAACATGATTTATGTCGGAAATTTTGCAAGGGTCAAAAGATGCAGAAATCCATGGGCGAACGACTAAGAGCGGCGCGCGAAGCCGCAAATTATCCATCAGCCACGAAGGCGGCAGAAGCGCTGGGCGTGAGCTTGTCCACCTATCGCGCGCATGAAAATGGTCAGAACGAATTCAGCGCCGAAGTCGCCAATCGCTATGCCAAGAAATTCGGCACGACCGCGGCTTATCTTCTCACCGGCGAAGGCCAGCGCAAAACCGCACGTCCGGCACCAAACATTGTCATGTCCTTCGATCCCGACGAGCAGGATCACGATGGATTTGCCGAGAGCGGCGACGAGCTCAGCTATAGCCGGGAACACTGGAAGCCGCAGATCGAAGGCGCAACACCGGAAGTGGACGTCAAGCTCGGCGCCGGTAGCGGCGTCGTCGGCGAAGTCATCAACCTTCCCGTCGGCTCAGGCAATGTCGCCGGGCATAAGATCGTCGCAGAATGGCTTATCCCCACCGGCTATCTGCGAAACGAGGCCAAGGCTTCCCCGAGCCACACGATCATCATGGAAGTCGTCGGCGATTCCATGCAGCCGACCTACATGCCCGGCGATCGCGTCATCGTCGATCTCTCACAGAACCAAATGACCACCGATACGGTCTATGCGATCAGCGACGGTTATACGGAGCCGCAGATCAAGCGCTTGCAGCGAGTTCCCTTTAGCCGGCCAAGCGAAGTCAAGATCATCTCCGACAATCCGGCACTGGAAACTTTTACCGTCGAATTGGACCGCTTGACGATCATCGGCCGGATCTGCGGTCATATCGCACGCAAATAAAACCAATTTTCTATTTGAGGTACGCGATAAACATAAATTATGTTGACATATATCATGTTGAATGGCAACTTCACCGAGAAGAGCCATTGGCCCTGAATGGAATGAGCCCGGACAAGAGCAGGATCTCGTCCGAAGTTAGCGAAACCGGACAGGCCAATTGCAACGATTGGAAAAGCCGCAAGGCCATCGAAGGAGAATGTCATTCATGCCGAGACAGCCGAATGCTTTCATAATCATACCGGCAGATGCCTTGAGGGGAGCCGGCGCTGCCGAGCTATCGTCGATCGCCAGGGCGGGAGAATGATGATGTACGCTTCAGAATTCTCCTGCGAATATTCATTTGATGAGCTTAGTATCCGTCTATGCGATCGTTGGGAAACCGGATTGCTGTTATACGGGCGTGCTGAGCTGACCTCGGCAGGAGCCGATTACGAGGACGAGTTCTATGTGTCGGCAATCAGACTGGATGGTGGTGCAAGACTGTCACGGCCGAATGCCTCGAACAATGCAGGCAGCTTCGAGTCCGAATTATTCCGGCGGATAGCAACGGTCATCGAAGACGACAGAACACAGGCGGGTCGTCACGCCGCCGAACTTTTCGTCTCTGCGTTGGAGCAATCTAGAGAAGCTGACTATGATCAAAACCACAAGTTCGAGCGGGAGAGAAAACTGGAAGCGCTCGTGACATACTGAGGTCCACGACATGCAAACATCGATATTCACGGGAGGTCGCTGAAACAATGAACGTTCCCCAGCACGAGCTTGAAGAGATCCGCCTGCTGGAGCAGAAGCTACATCTCCCGGAAATACGACGGTCGCCGGCAGTCGTGGAGGAATTGCTGGCCAAAGGCTTCGTTGAATTTGGCAGTTCCGGTACGGTCTACGACGATAGGGATGACCTGATCGCCGGTCTGGCTGCAGAAAAGACGGCAGAAGCCGCCCCTCCCATTATTTCCCGCGACTATGCCTTTCGATCGATCTCACCAGATGCTGTCCTCGTCACCTACAGAAGCGTCCGGCAGGCCGGAGAGAGCGGTCCGGAGCGGCATACTTTACGGAGTTCGATTTGGCAGCGTATCGATGGGCGATGGCAGATGATTTTTCACCAGGGAACGCCCACGATTCCGCGGGATTGAACTAACCCACGTGGCAACACCGCATTCGTAAGTCATGAGATCCTCGCGACTGGGGACGAGTGCTGCAAGACTAACGGAGCCCGGGCGCAGTATCGCTGGCTTTATCGTTCGTGAGGCCAAGATTATCCGCCATCCGAATGAGGTCGGCGACGGAGTCGGCCCGCATCTTGCGCATCGCCTGACCTCGATGAACCTTGACGGTGATTTCGCTGAGGCCGATCTCAGCAGCGATCTGCTTGTTGAGGAGACCTCGTGCGACGAGCGCCATCACCTCGCGTTCACGTGGCGTGAGTGTCGAAAATCGCTCATGAAGATCGACCTCCTCCGCCTGCTTACGCAGCCGGATGCGATCGATTTCGAGCGCTTGCCTGATTGCATCGAGGAGATCCTGCTCACGGAACGGCTTCAAGAGAAACTCCACCGCCCCCGCTTTCATCGCCCTGACGGACATCGGCACGTCGCCGTGCCCGGTGAGAAAAATGATCGGGATTGCATACCCCATACGCGCAAGCTCATCCTGAAAATCAAGACCGCTCGCATCCGGCATCCTGACATCGAGGACGATGCAGGCTGGCCCCTCAGACCGAGAAGAAGCCAGGAAATTCCGCGGCGATGCAAAAGCACGCGTATCGTAGCCGATGGAGCGTAATAGGCTGTCCAGCCCATCGCGCACGGATGGATCGTCGTCGATCACGTAAACGGTCGGCTGCTGTCCTTGCATGCCCTACCCCTTTGCCCTTCCGTTCAGCGGCAAGGTGAAACCGACGACGGCTCCGCGTGGAAAATTCGGCGCGGCATAGATGGTCCCGCCATGCGCCTCGATAATGGATCGGCTAATGGCAAGCCCCATCCCCATGCCCTTCGGCTTAGTCGTGTAGAAGGCATCGAATATCCTGTCGAGCCTTTCGGCCGGGATGCCGCTGCCGGTATCGCGCACGCTGACGGTCACCTTCCGTTCGTCCGCGGCAGCGCTGACAAGCAGCTCGCGCGTTTCCGCATCGACCTCCGCCAGAGCTTCGATCGCATTCATGACGAGATTGAGGATCACCTGCTGCAGCTGGACCCGGTCGCCGGCCATCAATGGCAGATCGCTCACCAATTCCGAGCGGAACAGGATTTTATTCCGTCGAATCTCGCTGCGCACGAGTTCCAGTACATCATTGATAGCCTCGACGAGATCGATCGTGTCGCTAGATGGCGAAGAGCGCGCCACGAGCCCGCGGACGCGGCCGATGACATCGCCTGCTCGCCCCGCATCCGCGACAATTCGCTCGATGGCGCGACGGGCTTCGTCGTGATCGGCCGGTGTTGCGGACAGCCATCGAAGCGCGGCATTGCCGTTAGCGGCAATTGCGGTGATCGGCTGGCTGACTTCGTGGGCTATCGATGTGCCCAACTCACCGACGATCATGAGACGCGACATGCGTGCAAGCTCGGATTGCGCCTGCCTCGCCCTGGCATCAAGCATTTCGATCCTGATAGCCAGATAAGTGGTCGCGCCGATCGCGACTAGGCTAAGTGTACTGTTGATCAGGCCTGCCTGCGAAGCGCCGTGACGCGTCAGAAAATAGCTGATGACAGTCAAAGCAGCACATGCAATCCCGACTATCGCGATAGCGCCGGTCCGCCCCGAATAGACCGCCAGCAAGATGACCGATACATACAAAACGGCGAAGGCGATCTCCAGATCGGTGATCGTATCGCCGATGAAAATGAGACCGGCAAGGACTGCAATGCCGAGCCAAAGCAAGGGCATCTCGAAGAGGTATTTCAAAAACTCGCGCCTCATCTCTGGCATCCCTGCATCACGGCTTCCGCAAGATTGCGTGCGGAAGCTGCAAACTGCCCGAACCGAAGCATCAAAACAACAACCGCGTTCTCCGGCGCCGCCAAAGCTGGCGACCCGCCGGATCTGATGCGCTAAGTCTTGCTAGGCGGCCTGTCAAATCCTGGAACGCCATGAGCTGATCGCCGCCTCAACCGGCGGCGCCCTCTCGCGTTCGTTCCAGCGGGGTTTCAACTCGGGTTTTCCAGCGTGAACAGATCGGCGTTTTCGTCATAGGCGAAGTATTCCGCATAGCGAGCCCAGTTCGTGACGGCCTTGATGGTGGTGTCGGCATAATCCTCGGACATGTGATCCTCCAGCTCATCGCGGAAGCGCCGTGCAGGTGCGCGGTGAGTCGGCCGCTCGTCGAGCACACGGCGAATATGTGCAGCCAACGGCACATAGGTCGCCAGGTGCTGTTCGAAGAGTTTCTTGCGTTCATCGACGTCGCTGTCGAAGAAACGCAAGCCCGGCGCCGTCAACTTAATGTCGCCTCCTTCCAGATCAGCGAAACGCAGGAGCTGAAGCGTTTCCGCGACCGGAAAGAGATCATCGATATCGAGATGCAGATGGGCCGCCAGCGGCGGCAGGTCGGCCTGCCCGCGATAGGGCTCAGCGGCGACGGTTTCGATGAGACCGGACATCAGATTGGTCGACACGCGCGGCAGAGCCATCGCAATACCCGTGCCAGGGAAAAGGCCTTCGCGCGTCAGTGCACCGGTCTTTACCGTCATCCGCGCGTAGATGTCTTCGACGAGCATGCGGAAGGCCGGATCGAGACGATTGCGCGGCTGCGGCAAATCCACATGGATCTCCGCAATCACGCGACCGGGATTCGACCCGAAGATCAGGATACGGTCGCACATCAGCACCGCTTCTTCGATATTGTGTGTCACCATGAGAACCGACTCGATCGGCATCCGGCCCTCGCACCACAGATCAAGCAGATCCGTGCGAAGCGTTTCTGCCGTCAGCACGTCAAGCGCCGAAAATGGTTCGTCCATCAGCAGAACCTTCGGCCGGACAACGAGTGCCCGTGCAAGACCGACGCGCTGGCGCATGCCGCCCGACAGCTCCTTCGGATAGGCGCTTTCGAAACCGTCTAGGCCGATGAGATCGATGGCCGCGAGCGCACGCTTGCGCCTCTCAGAAGAGGCAACACCTTGCGCCTCCAAGCCAAGCTCGACGTTTTGCAAGACGGTCAGCCAGGGAAAGAGCGCAAAGCTCTGGAAGACCACGGCAACATCGGAGTTGGGGCCGACGACCGGCCTGCCTTGGAAGGTGATGTCCCCTTTGCTCGGGCGGATCAGGCCGGCGATTGCACGCAGCAGCGTTGATTTGCCGGAACCGGAACGGCCGAGCAGCCCAACGATTTCATTGGGATAAAGCTGCAGATCGACATTCTCGAGCACGACGAGCGAGCCGGACGCCCCCTTGTCGTAGGCCTGGCACACCTGCTTGGCGAGAACTAGCGGTGCATTTTTTACAATATCGAGCTTCCTGGAGATGACAGCGTTTTCCATATTCGGTTCTCCGATCTTGAATTAATCGAGGCGCATGCGGCGTTCGGCGAAGACGTAGAGTGGCCGCCAGAGCGTTCTGTTGAAGAGCGTCACGAAGATCGACATGACGACGATACCAAGGATGACACGCGGAAAATCGCCCGCCTCAGTCGCCTTCGCGATGTATGATCCAAGTCCGAAGGCTTCGAGTTTTGTGTTGCCCCAGCTCGCCAGTTCAGCGACGATGCTCGCGTTCCATGAACCGCCGGACGCCGTCAGTGCTCCCGTGACGTAGTAAGGGAATATTCCCGGCAGCATCACGCGTCGCCACCAGGTCCATGAGCGCAGCCGGTAGACCGAGGATACCTCCCGCAGATCGGTAGGGAATGCACTCGCGCCGGCAATCACGTTGAACAGGATGTACCATTGCGTGCCGAGGACCATCAGCGGCGACAGCCAGATGTTCGGGCTGGCGCCCGTCGCAACGATCGCAACCACTGCAACGGGAAAGAGCACGTTGGCCGGAAAGGCCGCCAGGAACTGCGCCAGGGGTTGGGCGCGCTCGGCAACAGCTGGACGCAAGCCGATCCAGACGCCGATAGGAACCCAGATGACGCTGGCGACTGCAATGAGAACGACAACGCGAATGAGCGTCACGAACCCACCGGCAAAAGCGATCCAGACATCGCTCCAGGAGAGCGTCTGGCTGAGATAGGAAACCGCATCCCCGATACTCCAGGCACCAATGACGCCGATCAGCACATACCAGGCGATATCGATCGCCCAGCTGATGGTTCGCTGCCGGCTGCGCTCCTCTGCGGCGGCACGCGAGGCCGGCAACAGCCGCAGGAGCATCAGCCGGCCCCACACGACAGCCAAAGGCGTGCTGACATATTTCAGGAAGCGCGTGCGACGGATCAGCGAATAAACCCAGGAGCGCGGCCTCTGCTGCCCGGCGGTCTGTTCGAAGCGGAACTTGTCTGCCCAGGCGACGATGGGGCGGAAAAGCAGTTGATCGTAAAGAAGGACGACGACTGCCATGGCAAGTACGGCCCAGCCTACGGCGGTGAAATCCTGCTTGTCGATCGCAACCGCCAGCCACGAACCCAGACCTGGAAGCTGCACGGTGGTGTTACCCACCGTGATCGCTTCGGATGCAACCACGAAGAACCAGCCGCCGGACATCGACATCATCGTGTTCCAGACGAGTCCGGGGGCGGCAAAGGGAGCCTCCAGCCGCCAGAAACGTTGCCAGCTCGACAGGCGAAATCCACGGCTGACCTCATCGAGGTCACGCGGAACCGTCCGCAGCGACTGATAGAAAGAGAAAGCCATATTCCATGCCTGGCTGGTGAAGATCGCGAAGATCGACGCACATTCCGCGCCGAGCTGACTTCCGGGGAAAAGCCCCATGAAGAAGGTCACCGTGAAGGTCAGAAAGCCGAGCACCGGCACCGATTGCAGAATGTCGAGGGCCGGAATGATGATCTTCTCGGCGCGGCGGCTCTTTGCGGCAAGCGTCGCGACGACGAAGGTGAAAATGAGGGAGGCGATGATGGCCGCCATCATCCGCAAAGTCGTGCGCAGGGCATATTCGGGCAGATAGGCCGGGTCGAGCGACAGCGGTGCCGTGGACAGACCGGCCAGTGGCGCACGCATCTCGGCAATACCATGAAGTGCGAGATAGGCGGCAGCGGCAATGAAAGCGAATGCGGCGAGATCATAGCCATTCGGCAGGATACGGGCACCCGCCAACGCGGCAACGGCACTGCGCCCGCGTCGATCGTTAGCAAGGAAAACCATGTGATAACCCTTTGAAAACAGGAATTTTTAGCCAGGGCGCGACGTAGGCGCCGCATAGCGACGCCACAGGTACTTCTTTCAGAAGGAACGGTTTAGGCCGCGCGACGGCTGCCATCCTCATCAAGGGAAGGCCCGCTTTCCGTCGTCCAAAAGCACTCAAGCTTCCCGGTATGGGAATTGATGTGCCAAATGGCGATCAGCGGCGGACGCTGCGGCGATACGGAACGTTCGGCCGGACGGCTGCCGGTCGAAACGGCAAAAGCGTTCGGGGCTGAAAACTTGGTTGCGAACCTGCGTCCGCGGAAAAGAACGATGTTGTTCATGGCTCACCTCATCGGCCCGCCTGACGGCAGATCCGAAGGGCGAGCCGGACAGGCTAGGCCCGACCGACGCTCGCCCGGCGAATGCCGGCAGCGGTCCAGGTTGTTGCGATGACCGTCCGGATGCAGCATGACGCCACAACCGGATAGCGACTAGGGTAGCTGTCCATTAGTTTCTTGATCTGTTGGTTTCGTAAGCCTTCGCCTGACGTCGCGAAGACATGGCCGTAGTGTCACAGCCGCGAAGAGCGGTCAATCAGGCGATGGTGCACCGCCATTATACCAAAGTATAAGCCGTGGGCTCTGTTGGCGAATGGACCGATAGGGGCAATAAAATCCTGACCCTAATTGAAGTTACCATTTCTGTGGCGGGGAAGTATCTGGAGGCCGGGAGCTTCTCTAACACCGCGTTGGTCATGAATTTTCCGACCGCCAGTAGTTGCGGGGAAGATGGAATTTAACCAATCAGGACTGTTTTCTTAACGGACCTGCATCGGAAACGAGCTCGCCAGACGTCGAATGAATGTCGGAAAACTGAGCTTTTGTGCAACAATAACTTTCGAAATTAAAGCTCGAGAATAGTTCATTTGCAAATATTTGTGCATTGCATCAGGAATATATAATCGATTCCACTGTCATTTCGCCGTTTATCCAGATGGAGCGCGAAAGACGGCCGCGGTTATATATCTGAAGCAATATAGAAGGCGCGATGAAATTTTTACTCAGAACTTTTGGTGAAATCGCTCTTCTGGATGACGGCGAACATCAAATAAAGTTCCCCAAGAAGGCGCTTCTGATTATTGCCTATCTGCTCACGAGCGATAGAAAATCCGTCAGCAGAACAAATATGGCGAGATTTCTCTGGGGCGATGGCGACTTGGCGAATTCGCTGACAAATCTTCGCAAGCTGGTCTCTCGTATCAAGAGCCGCCAATCGGAATTGAACACCGAATTTCTGACCTTCGACGATACAGATATTTACCTGGTAACCGGCTCGCTCAAAAGCGACATCTTCCCGGCCGACGCAGACACGTCCAAGGATTCGATAAAGAGCGTTGCTCGCTTGATCGAGGCCTTGCAATCAAAGTTCATGGAGCGGGCCAACTGTCAGACCAGAGCCTTCATCGACTGGCGAGAGGGCGAAAGAAAGCGCCACTTTGCGATCTTGAAGGAAACACTGGATGCGGCGGTGAAGCTTCCGATAGCGACCAGCGATGCCGCACTCATCAAGGAGGCGGCTCTCCTTCTTTTCGAAGCCGAGCCGCAGGACATTGCAACGCATCGTATATTATTGAAGGCTTTCGATGCCGAGGGCGGTCTGGAACAACTCAAACGCATATTTACGCAACGTAAGGATCTCGCCTCATCATGGCCGGCGCTCCTTCGGGCATCCTCTCGCTCATCAATATCGGCCGCTGCGCCGCATTCGACCGCCATATCCGAACAGGATATCCCTTTGCGGACGATCTCGCGCATTCCACGTCTCGCATTGCTGCCGCCCGCCAGCGGCAGTACCGATGACATGGCAACCATGCTCGCGTCCTCCCTGATCGAAGATATCACCCTTGGCTTTGGCGCACTGCATAGCCTGAGAGTGATCGCCCCCTATTCCGCTGCTCAGATCGGACGCCAAAGCGGCGATCAAACCACGCTTTTCGAGCGATACGACATCAATTACGTCTTGGAGAGCCGATTAATCGGGCCGAGGGAAGATCCCACGCTCTTTACGCAGCTCATCTCATTGCCAGGCAGCAAGATTCTGTGGGCGGAGCACTTCTCCTTCGCTAAACCGGATCTTGCGCGCTACAAGCGCGAAATCTCGCAGGAGGTCGTGCGCATCGTTGTCGCGAAGGTCGAGCATCATGAATTGGCGCGCATATATTTTGAGCCAAACCCTGTCGCGTATCACCGATACCTTGTCGGGCTGCAATATCTCGATCGCCCTACCCTGCCCAACCTGACACACGCCCGCAAGGAGCTGAAAGCCGCGCTGCGCCATAGCGCCGATTTTGTACCGGCCCTCGGCTCCCTTGCCCGCACCTATTCCAAGGAATGGCGGTTAACCCCGCGCGGCGAGCACCAACTGCTGAAGTCGGCCGAAGATTTTGCCGAACGCGCCATCTCGGTTCGCAACGATTTGTCGGACGGCTATCGCGAGCTGGGCGTCGCCAAGCTTTTTCTGGGTTCTATCGACAGCAGCGTAGAAGCGTTGGAAATAGCGGAGACCCTCAGTCCGCATAACGCCGATATTATTGCCGACCATGCTGACACTCTGGTCCACTTTTCCCGGCCCGGCCTGGCTCTCGAAAAAATCCAGCGGGCCATGGATCTCAATCCCATAAATCCGGATGTCTATCTCTGGATCGCCGCCCGAGCGAATTATGCCCTGAACCAGTTCCAGACCGTACTCGATTATATCGGCCGAATGATCGATCCAAGGCAAGCGGACGGGCTTGCCGCAGCGAGCTGGGCAATGCTCGGCAATCAGGATGAAGCCCGCGCACTCGTTCGTCGCGTCCGCGAGAACAATCCTGCTTTCGACGTCGATGAATGGCTATCGCTCGTCCCCGTGAAGGAGCGATGGCACAAGGACCTGTATCGAGAAGGTCTCAAAAAGGCAGGATTTTGAACGCTGAAGCCTCCTAGCCGTAGATCTTGGCAACCCTCCCTGAGGTAGATCGAACGTAGACATCATCGACGCCACCAAGACTGGCGATCTTCATTTTCTTGTTACGGAATATGGAAAGCCGTTTTCTGTTCCAGGATTTGGTAATTGGTTTGGGGACGCCGCGAGAAAAGCGAGGATTGAAAAAACTCACGGGCTAAGGAAGTTGGCAGCAACGATGGCCGCCAGTGGTGGGGCGACTGCCTACGAACTGATGAGCCAATTCGGCTGGACCAACTCTAAACAGGCGGAAGTTTACACCAAGGGGGCTGATAGAGCTCGCCTTGGAGTGAAGGCTTCTCGCATCGTCTCTGAACAGTTGGCGAACGAACTTGCCCCTCCATGTGAATCTGGCGAGGGGAATGTTGCCGAAAATGAAACAAAATGAATTGGTTAAAAAATGACTGGTGGGCCCGGAGGGACTCGAACCCCCAACCAAGCGGTTATGAGCCGCCGGCTCTAACCATTGAGCTACAGGCCCGGGCGCAGCAAAAGACGTTGCGCTTGCGATTCCGGAGCAATGGTTCTCCGAAGCCGACTTGGCTCTAACCCAATTTCTCTTTTCCGACAAGGGACTGCCGTAATACCTTCACAATGAATCCGCAAAAGCTCATCTTGAGGGATCATCAACCAAGGAACGAACCATGCTTCTGACGAAAACCAGAGATTTTGCTCTTGCTGCTCTTGTCAGCGCCACTTTTTTCGTGCCGGCGGCTGCTGCCTTTGCCGAAGATGGCAAGCCGCGCGAGGCCGTTATCACCGTCACCGGCGAGGGACATGCGGCGATCGCGCCGGATATGGCTGTGGTGACGCTGACGGTCGTTCAACAGGCCAAGGCAGCCCAGGACGCTCTCGATCAGAACAACAAGGCCATGGGTGCCGTGCTGGCAACGCTGAAGGAAAGCGGCATTGCCGAGCGCGATCTGCAGACCTCCGGCTTTTCCATTCAGCCGCAATATACCTACCCCAACGACAAGGACGGCCACAACCAGCCGCCGGTTCTGAACGGCTATCAGGTAACGAACGGCCTGACCGTTCGCGTGCGCGATCTCTCCAAGCTGGGCGGATTGCTTGACCAGGCGGTTAAGCTCGGCATCAACCAGGGCGGCGATATCCAGTTCACCAACGACAAGCCGGATGCCGTACTCGAAGAAGCACGCAAGAAGGCGGTCGCCGATGCCGCCGCCAAGGCAAAGACCCTGACGGATGCCGCCGGTGTCAAACTCGGCCGTATCATCGCCATTCATGACGGCGTCGTTGCTGCACCGCCTCAGCCCTATATGCGCGCCATGGCTGCATCCGCACCGATGGACAAGGCCGTCCCTGTCGCAACCGGCGAGAACGAATACAACGCATCGGTGAGCATCACTTACGCGATCCAGCAGTAGACAAAACAAAACCGCCCTTCGCTCAGATCCCATCGGATCGCGCAAAGGGCGGTTCCGCGGCCCCCGCCAAAGGCGAAAAGGTCAGAGAACGAAAACGGGCGCTCTATGCGCCCGTTTTGATTGTCAGCGGCCCAGAAGCGGGCAGCCGCGAACATTGGCAAACATCATCGTATCCGGACCGCGGCGGCCGAAGCCGTCAACGATGACACGGCGCGGCGTCACATCCACGACCCGAGCGCGGCGCAGACCATAACTGCGTGCAACATCCACGGCCTGGCGCGGATCGCAGCCACGGCGGTCAAAACGCGGCGGCGGACGATCATAATCCGGCGGTGGCGGGCGATGGCGGCCCGGGTTCACATAAATATCCACGCCCTGTGCAGAGGCAAAATCCGCAGTGCCCGACAATGCAGTCACTGCGACACAGACAGCGACCCCCAACTTTGCCAGCATTTGTCTCATTGTGTTCTCCGTGAAGCAGAAGGCCTCTCTCACGCCAGCGAGAAGTGCTGAACGAGTGCCCGAGAGGTAAAGGCATGATGCTGAATAAGCTCGGAATCAGCCATTCATCCATTATTCAGCTACAATGAACGCTAAGGGGAAACCAGAGGGCCGATAGTAGCATAGAGCTAAAATAAAGCCGCCTCTCTTTTGGAGACGGCTTCAAATTCATCACATAGATGTGGAAAACCTCGGTACGCAGCAATCAGCGGCGGATCAACGGGCAACCCGGCGCATTAGCGAACACAACGCGATCCGGGCCACGGCGGCCGAAGCCTTCGACCACGACGCGGCGCGGCGTGATATTGTCGATGCGAGCGCGGCGCAGGCCCATGTCGCGTGCTTTCTCAACAGCAAGACGGGGCGAGCACATGCGGCCGCGCGGGTGATCATAGCGAGCCTGCTGGATGCCAGGATGGAAGTCGTTGGCCGATGCCGTCATGGTGGTGGCGGACATGGCGCCGAATGCCATGAGAGCTGCAATACCTGCCTTGGCGAAAAGATTGGTCATGGTGTTTCTCCTTCAAATCCTTGCTGCGGATCGTTGCAATCCCCTTATTGGTCGCTCATTGGTGAACGCCCTTGGGATTGGGGCCACGTTAGGTCAGCCAAGCTGAACCGAACACGAATTGGCCGTTCAGATTGTATTCACGACGGTTAACAACTGATTGACGCAGCGGCGGATGAAGCTCAGGCGGAAAAATGCAGCACGATCTCGCGGCGATGTGGTCGGTCGCGATGCTCGAAAAGATAGATCCCCTGCCAGGTGCCGAGCGCCAGCCGACCGTTCATCACCGGAATGCCGATGGAAACCTGCATCAGCGCAGCCTTGATATGCGCCGGCATATCGTCCGGCCCCTCCATCGTGTGCACGATCCAGCGCATCGACGGATCTGAGGATGGCGGCACGAGCCGGCTGAAGAAGGCCTTGAGATCGGTCTTCACATCGGGATCGGCATTTTCCTGAACCAGAAGGGAACAGGAGGTGTGGCGTACGAAAGCGGTCAGAAGCCCCTCACCGCCTGCCGCTACTGAGCGGACGAATTTCGCCACTTGATCGGTAAATTCATAGAGCCCCTGACCATGGGTCGAGAGCGTGACAACGGTTTGTGGCATGGCATCCCCGAACATGACGATAGCGATGCGCATCAGGTCGGGCGCAGTGGCCGGATGTCAAGTCCGGCCTCTGCTCGGACTAAAGCTTTATGGCGACCTTGAAGCCGCCATAGATCAAGCGCTTGCCGTCAAAGGGCATGTTTTCCATCTCATCCTTCAACCGGGGATCGGCCATGACCTTGGCCAATATCGAATCGCGGCTTTCCCGTGATTCATAGGTGATCCACGAAAACACCACGACCTCGTCTTCCGTTGCCTGAACGGCACGCGGAAAAGAGGTGAGTTCGCCATAGGGAACATCGTCGCCTATGGCCTCGACGTAGCTGAGTGCGCCATATTCACGCCAGACCGCCCCGGCTCTTTGCGCCAGCACCTTGTAAGCCTCGATCTTGTCTTTCGGCACAGCGACGATGAAACCATCGACATAGGACATTTCAGCCTCCTCGGTTCTATGTTCACCTTCAAAGGACGATCGACCACAACCGGATCCGACATCGGCAGCAGATATATTCCGCACGCTTCCGAGCGGTCGGAATGAATGCGCCGAAGTAACACGCGGGAGAAATGCCAATGGCTATAGAATACAGAGATAATCCGGATCTGGGAAACGAGGCGCTCAATGCCCTGTGGGCGACCGCCTGGAACACTCCCCACCCACGGGACTTCCAGCCCATCCTTTCCCGAAATCTCGCCCATGTCGGCGCATTCGCTGGCACGAGACTGGTCGGCTTCGTCAATGTCGCCTGGGACGGCGGCATTCATGCCTTTATTCTCGATACCTGCGTCGATCCGGAATTTCGGCGCAGAGGCATCGCAAGCGCTCTCGTCGAGCGGGCGAAAACCCTGGCCAACGAACGTGGCGCGGAATGGCTGCATGTCGATTTCGAGCCGCATCTCAGCAGCTTTTATCGAGGGCTCGGTTTTGCTCCCACTCAGGCTGGCCTCATTCGGCTGCGCGATTAACAGGCCATCTCCCACTAGTCCGGCAAACGAACCTGCGCGAGCAACCAGTTGCGGAACAGGGCCGCAGCCGGGTTCAGCAAGGCGGCCGGCGGATAGACCAGGCTATAGCTGACGGCAGCCGGCTGCACCTCGACAAAGCATCTCACCAACTTTTTCTCGGCGAGATCGCGTGCCACCAGCGAGCTTCGCACGAGAGCAAAGCCGCGGCCCTGTCGGCAAGCCTCCAGCATCTCGGCAAAGGAATCGAAGAGAGGCGCCTCCTCCACAGCCCGTGCGATATCGAAACGCACGCCGTCCTCACCGCCGCTCTCGCCAATCACCTGCTCGTGCCAGCGCTGCCAATCAAGAATCGTATGCCGCATGCCGGAATAGCGCAGAAGCGGAGCGGCTCTAATGGCCCAGCGCGGCGGCAGTCGTTTGGACAGTTCCGGTGAACTGACGACGAACTCTTCGTCCGTCAGCAGTTCTTCATGGGTGAAAGCCGCGTCGGCACGGCCGAGCCAGATGGCGAGATCGGTACCTCGAGGCTGAAAATCCGGGCGCTGGTAGCCGACAGCCAGCTTCACCTCGATGTTCGGATGACGCTGGCAAAAATCCGGCAGCCGCGCCGCCAGCCACTGGCTGGAAAACTCCGGCGAGACGGAGACCGCGACGCCGCGAACCGAAATACTCGCGCGCGCTTGGTACAGTGCCGCCTCCAGCTCGGCGATCACGCCTGAGATTGCTGGGTGCAGGCGGGCGCCCAACGATGTCAGCCGCGCTCCATTTCGGCCGCGATCGAACAGACGGCCGCCGATCCATCCTTCCAACTGCGCAAGCTGGTGGCTGACCGCCGTCTGTGTCTGCCCGATCCGCTCGGCAGCACGGCCGAAACCGCCGGTCTCGGCAATGGCGCAGAATGTCTGAAGCACCGAGAGCGGTGGCAACGGCCTCTTTCCCATGAAAATCCCTCATGCTTTGTAGCCTGAGGATTCATTATACATCGCTCTATTCCAAGCGCACCTATCTACTGACCAAGCACTTCGAGGTCACAGATAGATGAACATCCTTCATATTGACAGCTGGAGAGCATGGGTCGTCCGACTCCTGATCTGGCAAGGCGCCGCGGAACGACGCTCGCATAATGAAGGTGGCCGAAAGCGAGACATGTTGCCGGAGGAAAACCAACATCTGCTGCGGGACGTCGGGTTAATCAATCTCGCGGAAAAGCAATCCAAGGATGGACGCCGTTAACCTCTGAGCGTCTTCACCCTGGTCAGATCTGGAAAGAGGCGCATCCAGAGGAGCACCACGACGATGGTTCCGACGCCGCCGACGATGCCGGTCAGGACAGGTCCAAGT
Source organism: Rhizobium sp. BK312 (assembly GCF_014193605.1). Taxonomy (NCBI): domain Bacteria; kingdom Pseudomonadati; phylum Pseudomonadota; class Alphaproteobacteria; order Hyphomicrobiales; family Rhizobiaceae; genus Rhizobium; species Rhizobium sp. BK312. Next base: position 543,082 of record NZ_JACHZP010000001.1, read on the forward strand.
GCAGTGGCAAGCATGCCGGACTCGAATTCACCGAGCTGATTGGAGGTGCCGATGAACAGCGAATTCACGGCATTGACGCGGCCGCGCATAGCATCAGGCGTCAGAAGCTGCACGAGCGAGCTGCGCACGACGACGCTGACGGTATCCGAGGCTCCGACGACGAAGAGCGCCGCGACCGAAAGGATGATGTTGCTCGAGAGCGAAAAGACGATAGTGGCGACCCCAAAGATGAGCACGGCAAACAGCATCTTCTTGCCGACATCGCTCTGCAGCGGCCGACGTGCCAGCCAGATGGACATGGCGAGCGCGCCGATCGCCGGCGCGGCACGCAAGAGGCCGAGCCCCCAGGGTCCGGCATGCAGGATATCGCGCGCGAACATCGGCAGCAGCGCCGTCGCTCCGCCAAGCAGCACGGCGAAGAGATCGAGCGATATCGTTCCCAGCATGACCGGGCGGCTCGCGATAAAGGAAACGCCGGCAAAAACGGAGTTCAGCGTCACCGGCTCGCGCGATGCCGGTTGCTCCCGCTCGACCCGGATCGAAATGACGTTGACGCTCGCGATTATATAAAGCACGGCCGACATGGCAAACGGAGCAACGGGACTGACGCCATAAAGCAGACCGCCCAGCGAAGGCCCGATGATGAAGGCCGTCTGCATCATCGAAGTGGAGGTGGCAATGGCAACCTGCAGCAACGAAGACGGCACGATATTGGGTAAAAGCGCTGCCATCGTGGGACGTTCAAAGGCGGTTGCTGCGCCCATGACGGCAACGGCAGCCAAAATGCCGGCGGGACCTATCCAGTGCTGCCAGACGGCCACCGCGAGAACCAGCGCTGTCAACGCCTCGATCAGCTGGCAGGCAAGGCCGATGCGGCGGCGGTCGAAGCGATCGGCGACATGCCCGACGATAAAGGTCAGAATGACCATCGGCAGAAACTGGCAGAAGCCGACGAGGCCGAGAAAAAAGGCGCTATGGGTCTGATCGTAGATCATCCAGCCCATGGCAACCGTGACAGACTGAAAGCCTATCGAAGAAAAGACGCGCGACGCAGCGAATGAACGATAGCCGGGGTGACCGAGCACGCTTGGCCGGCCTAGAGTCTGCAATGTATCCATGGGCCTTTTTGTCTGCCGGCAGGAGCGCTCGCAGACTTGCTTCTCAACAATCGAATTTTCTACACCTCCCTGCTCTGCCTCGATGCGCCTCCTGTCAATCTTGTTTTTGCTGCAGCTGCAAATTCATCGCGGACGATAGATCAAATCGCGGTGAAGACGAGCTGAGAACACCCTGCCTGACCTCGATCGACCATATCGCCGCCAGCTCCGCTGCGATCGTATCGATCAGCTTGGGAACATCGCTGGCCGCAGAACCGTGCAGCGCTTCCGCGACGATAAGCACCGAGTGTGTGTCGTCACGCATTGCGGACAGGCCGCTCTGCCGATTGGTCCAGCGGCGGGCATGTGCCTGCCCAGCCGCATCTGCAAAGATCACCTCCCTCGCCTCCGGATGCTCCACCTCACCGGAAAAGGTCAAATAGGATTCGCTGCAGCTTGCATGCCGCACTTCGATATTGCCGGAGATTTTCGAAAGATCGAAAACGGCAACGGGAATCGCGAAGGCGATCGAGATGGCATTGCAGAGATCGACGAGCGGATGCAGCCGCGGCAACGACCCCTCCTGGCGAAATCGGCGCAGCAGCGCTTCGGAGGCGCAGCGATATTGCGTCGGCTTCAATCCCATTTTGGAGAAACCACGCCGCCAGGCCTGGATTTCAGCCATCTCGCTTTCCGGACGTCTCGCCAACCGCTCTGTAGCGATCGCATGATATTTTGCGATCCGACCCTCGACATCGGCAGTCGAGGTGATCCCTTCGGCAGATAACACACCGGGAACCAACTCAGGGAACTCACTCCAGATCTCGTTCGAATGTCGGAAAAACATCACGCCTCCTCGTAGGTCTCTGCTTGTCGCAGCAGAAAACCTCGGCACCATCTTTCCGTCTTGAATAAAATTGCGGAAGCTTCAGCCGGTGGCTGCCGCATAGGCGCCCGGCGAAACGCCGAAATTGCGGACGAAGAGGCGCGTCATATGGCTCTGATCGGAAAAACCGCTGGCAAAGGCCGCTTCCGCGAGAGACGTGCCCGCCGCAATCAACCGCCGCGCTTCGTGAATGCGGCGCTGCATGAGGTAGGCGTGCGGCGTCAGTCCCGTCGCCTTGCTGAAGGCACGCAGGAAACGGAAGTGGCTCAGCCCGCATAGTTCTGCCAGTTCGGGGAGGGTCAATGGAGCGGCGGGATCGTCATCGATCAATTCCCGTGCCCTTTTGATATCAGCGGGAATGGCATCTTCGCGCAAGGCGCCTGCCCCCTCGCGCATCACATCGGCTATAAGCGACAGAAGCAGTTCATCCCGCAGGAGGACATTCTCAGCCGCATCCTCGATCAGAAGCGAAAACAGGGTTTTGAAATGCCCGGCCATCTCGCCGCCGCGGATGACAGGCGATGGAAATTCCACCGCGCCGAACCTGCCCTCGCCGACATCGCGCAACAGATCGCCGATCAGCCGGGGATCAAAATAGAGCATGGACCATGCGCGGCTTTCGCCGATAGGCATGCCGTCATGCACCTCGTTCGGGTTGACGCTGATGACGTCGCCGGCCTCGGCATGCACCATCCCTCGCCCGCTCAGCGACCTCTGCGCGCCGGCCTCGATGACACCGATGCCGAACTGGTCATGTGTATGCTTGGGGAAGCTATGGCCGGTTTCGGCCCGAACTGCCTCGATGCCGGCAAGGCGAGAGCGGTATATCCTGAATTGACCGGACTTCATCCTGGTGCCTTTCATCCCGCCCATTCGCTGTATCAGCTATGACATCCTATTCGAGCGGCAATTTTGCGCATCCGCAATCAGGACACAAGGCTTAAGCGCCTCCTGCGGCCTTGTGATCCTCCACCGTTGCCAATGCCGCCTGCGTATCGCCGGTAACGGCGGCCGGCAGCGGCGTGCCGCGCTTGCGCTCCCGCGCCAATGTCAGCAAGCCGGAAAAGATGATGAGGACGATGCCGACGGCCATCGGCATATCGATGCTATCGTTGAACAGCAGGTAACCGAAGGCGATCGCCCAGAGCATCTGACTATATTGCGGCGGCGCAACCAGATTGGCGGGCGCCATCTGCGCGGCCGTCAAGAGCAAGACGCTGCCGCACGCGCCAAGCAGGCCGTAGCTCGCGAGGAATATCCACTGCGTCAGCGTCGGCATGGTGACTTCGGACAGCATGAGAAGGCCGCTGACGATAAGCGTTCCAAAAAGACCAGCGCCATAAAGCGAGATGCGCTTCTCCTTTGAGCCGAGCGCGCGGTTGACGACGATGGAGATCGCCGCCGCAAGACCGCCGATCGCCGCACAGAGATGACCGATCGAAAGCTCGCGAAAACCCGGTCGCAGGACGATCAGCACACCGACGAAACCGAGAATGACCGCCGTCCAGCGCTGCCAGCGTACATCTTCCTTGAGAAAGATCACCGAGAGAATGGTGACAAAGGACGGCAGCAGAAACAGCAGCGCGAAGGCTTCCGCCATTGGCAGCTTGGTGAAGGCAACGACGGAGCAGATCGCGCCAGTCGCGCCGCAGACGAAACGCAACAGCCACAAGGGACGGTTCGACGTCCTCACCATATCAAGCCATTCGTCCTCCCGTTTCTTCAGGAAAGGCACGGCAGCAAAGCCGAACAGCGCGCCGATGAAGGCGACCTGATAGGAGGGGATCACCCCATGCAGGATCTTGATCGAGGCATCGCTGAAGGCGAAGACGGCATAGGACGCGAATGCCACAAGGACACCACGCAGGGCGGAGCGGCTTGCGGCCGCAGAGCTGGAATCGGCTGTAATCGAGGACATCGGAATCTTCAGAAAAGTGCGATGGGAGGACACTGAATCAGGGAGATACAGGCAATTGTATGATGAAATGATCCCAATTTCGATTGGGTTGGGAATAAACTATTTTCTAGCCTGAAAGCATGATTGTCAGCTTCGTCAAAATACAGGCAAACCGAGCCTCTCAAGCTGATTTCTGGGGACACGTCCATCGTTCGTGTATGAGAAAGCCGTGACCTTCAAAGCGGCATCGTCAACTTTGCACCTGAAGGCAATTCTATACCAACCTTTCGAGGTCGGAACCGCTAACCCGTCCGCGGAGACACCAGTGTCACTTAGCATAGTAGGCGAGAATGCCGAATTGACATAATTTGGCGCGTTAAATTCATGCCCAAATTGAGCTAGAGCTTCACTGCGACAAAGATACGAAACGCGCTCTCTACGTGGCATCTTCTTCCAGGCATCATAATTGCTCTTCGACAGTCGAGCCATCTCGACCTCTGAATAAAGCTTTTTCGCGCGGACAGCCATCTTCGTCGCGTCTGATTTAGGCTGCGCTTCAGTTACCAAAGCAGCGCCCTCGGTCTGATCGCTCTGACTGCTCGAAGTGGTCTGACCTTGAGAAGCTTGCTGAGAGGGAGAAGGTTTTACCGCCGGAACGACAATCTGCGGCAGGTCTTTCGCTTCATTCTCGACCTGCTCAGAAGGCGCCCGCTGTTTCAGATCGGACGCCGCCGCCTGCCGCTGCTGCACCTGAAAATCCGAAGGCTCGTTGGTCGCAAGAACATCAGGCACCGATGATGAGGCCGTGTTGGTCGAATCGCTCGCCAGTGGCTTAGCCGCATTGACCGTCTGGTCCTTGGCATCAGCCTGCTGCTGGGCATCCTGCGCCTGTTGTATTGCTGGCGCTTGTGCAGCTGCCTGTTGCTCCGCCGCGGCATTGTTTGGTTGCGTTGGAGGCATATCGTTCCGCTGCTCCGAAGCGTCGGCCTGCTGTGTAGTGGTCGGATTCTTCTGATCGCCGTCCATGTCTGGAACAGGCACGTCTACGACAGGAGGTTTCTGCTCAGCCTTTTCGACCGGCTTCTCAGCACTGGGATCATCAGGTTTGGGCTCAGACTTCGCCTGCTCTACCGGCTTATCCGCCGTGGCCTCGTCAGGTTTTGATGCAGACTTCTCTGCCTGCTTCTTGCCGTTGGGATCGGATTGCTTCGGCGGCTGCTCGTCCGCTTTCTTTCCCTCGGGCTGCTGTGGCTCCTGTTGGGTTTCGGCCGTCTGCTCCGCCGGCTTCTCGTCAGGTTTCGGCGTCGGCTTCGGAGGCTGATCGGGCTTCTCGTTCGCCTTGGTCGCAAGCTCCTGCTTTTCCCCCTGCTGCGGCACCAACTCGACATTGACGCTCTGCTCGGGCTTCGCCTCGGGTGGCGCGGGAAATAGCGGCAGCAAAAAAATCGCGACAAACAGGACGTGCAGAAGGATCGACAGGACAAAGCCCGGCCTTATTTCCCTATCCCGTTTTTCCGCGACCTTTTCCATCGTTCAGCGGATGGCTCGCGACGAGAAAGCAATCAGGCGAAAACAATGCATCGATTCATTCGATCCTTATCGGCAAACAGATCAGAAGATTTTCCGGTCGCTGACATATGGTGCCCGACCACGCACCGCGAAAGAGGCATCGGTCGAAATCGAACTTGTCAGGCCTCTGCGCGATCCGCAATGGCGCAAAAACAAACCTGCGTGATCGCGCTTCGCCTAGACAGTCGCATGCCCGGTCAGAAGAACTCATCCAGTAGCTGATAGTATGCCATCTTTTCTTCTTGTGGCTGAAAATCGCCATATGCTTTCAAAAACTCCGCAACCAATTCCTCTCCGAAATTGTGCTCGATGCTGCCACAGGCAAGTGCAATATCCTGATGGCGATCAGCCACGCCGAGACGACCGCAATCGATATAGCCGCTGAACTTCGGGCCGTCGGCCATGAAATTCGGAAGGCAGGCATCTCCATGGGTGACGACAAGATCCTCCATTGACGGTCTCTTGGCCTGAAGTTCGCGGAAGAGATCTTCTGCCGATCTTCCAAGCCGGGCCTCATCGAAATCATCCTCATCGACGCGACCGGCAAGCAAGTGCGCCTTTGCCGTGCCGATTCTGTTCTCCAGCCGATGATCGAAGGGACAAGCGGCGATATCGATGGCATGCAATTGCCGCAACGCATCCGCCAAAAGCCGCACCCGCTCAAGCGGCTGCAACCACTCGGCGCTGACGAGATCGCTGCCGGGAAGAGCACCCATCAAAAGCCATTCGCGTTCACCGTCCGTCTCGTGGGCAATGATTTCAGGGCAGGCAAAACCCTGCGAGGCGAGCCATCGCAGCCTCGCAACTTCGCCGGCCAGCTCACCCAAGGGATCGGCCAGCTCGGTCTTGAGATAGACCGGCGCACGCCTATCGGCCTCAAGCCGGAAAACATGGGCCGAGGAACGCCCGAGCCCATCCTGTCGCCATTCGTACCCGGCCAGCAGATCGCGCAGTCGGACAGGAAGGGATGTCTCCATGAATTGCGGCTTGCTTGCCATAAGCGGCTCCTCAAATTTGATAGTGCCAATGAAAAGCCCGGCTCGCTTTCGCGAACCGGGCCTTATCTCATAAAACACCGATGTCGGCTTGCGCCAGACCTCAGCTGTCGAGGAAGCTTCTGAGCTTGCGGCTGCGGCTCGGATGCTTGAGCTTGCGCAGCGCCTTGGCTTCGATCTGACGGATACGTTCGCGCGTCACCGAGAACTGCTGGCCGACTTCTTCGAGCGTATGGTCGGTATTCATGCCGATGCCGAAGCGCATGCGCAGCACACGCTCTTCGCGCGGCGTCAGCGATGCCAAAACGCGGGTCGTCGTCTCACGCAGGTTCGCCTGAATGGCGGCGTCGATCGGCAGAAGCGCATTCTTGTCCTCGATGAAATCGCCGAGATGCGAATCTTCTTCGTCACCCACCGGGGTTTCGAGCGAGATCGGCTCCTTGGCGATCTTCAGAACCTTGCGCACCTTTTCGAGCGGCATGGCGAGCTTTTCGGCCAGTTCTTCCGGCGTCGGCTCGCGGCCGATTTCATGCAGCATCTGGCGCGACGTGCGAACGATCTTGTTGATCGTTTCGATCATGTGCACCGGAATACGAATGGTGCGTGCCTGGTCGGCGATCGAACGGGTGATCGCCTGACGAATCCACCAGGTGGCGTAGGTCGAGAACTTGTAGCCGCGGCGATATTCGAATTTATCGACCGCCTTCATCAGGCCGATATTGCCTTCCTGAATGAGGTCGAGGAACTGCAGGCCGCGGTTGGTGTACTTCTTGGCAATGGAAATGACGAGGCGCAGGTTGGCTTCGACCATTTCCTTCTTGGCGATGCGCGCTTCGCGCTCGCCCTTCTGAACCATGTGAACGATACGGCGGAATTCCGAGATCGAAATACCGGTTTCGGTCGCAAGGTTCTGAATTTCCTGGCGAATGTCGCGGATGGTCGTGTTTTCGCTCTTGGCGAATTCCTTCCAGCCACGGGCAGCCAGATTGCCAATGGACTTCATCCAATTCGGATCGAGCTCGGCGCCCTGATACTGCTCCAGGAAGCTGTCACGCTTGACGCCATAGGATTCGGCAAGGCGCAGCAGGCGGCCTTCGTTCTGAACAAGGCGCTTGTTGATATCGTAGAGCTGCTCGACGAGGGCGTCGATGCGGTTCTGGTTCAGCGACAGAGACTTGACCGACTTGACCAGCTCATCCTTGAGCTCCTTATAGCGGCGCTCCTGCGCCGAAGACAGCGTACCGGAAGCCGACAGGCGCTGCTCGACCTGCTGGTCCTGCAGCTTGCGCAGCTTCTTGTAGGTTTCAGCGATAATGTCGAGCGTCGTCATCACCTGCGGGCGAAGCTCGGCTTCCATCGCGGCGAGAGAGAGGTTGGATTCGTCCTCGTCCTCTTCCTCTTCCTCGATGGGCAGGCCTTCGCCGCCGACATTGGTGATGTCGTCGTCACCGGAAGGAGAGCGGCCGCGGCGTGCCTTTTCCTTCTCTTCGGCTGCCTTGCGGTCAGCCTCGATCTTCTCAGGGCTCTGGAACTGCGGCGCAGCCTTGGCCTCGGGACCGGAATAGGTGGTTTCGAGGTCGATGATCTCGCGCAGCAGCGTCGTGCCTTCGTTGAGTTCGTCGCGCCAGATAATCAGCGCCTGGAACGTCAACGGGCTCTCACAGAGGCCGCCGATCATGGTTTCGCGGCCAGCCTCGATGCGCTTGGCAATCGCGATTTCGCCTTCACGCGACAGAAGCTCGACGGAACCCATCTCGCGCAGATACATGCGCACCGGGTCGTCCGTACGGTCGGTCGGCTCTTTCTTCTTCGCGGTCGCAAGCGCGGAACCGGTGGAGGGGGCCAGTTCGCCGCCTTCACTTTCATCGTCGCCGCCGGCATCGTCGTCGTCGCTGGCAGCAGCGCCAGCCTCTTCGACATCTTCGTCTTCAATGACGTTGATGCCCATGTCCGAAAGCATGGCCATCGTGTCTTCGATCTGTTCGGACGTCACTTCCTCGGACGGCAGAACGGCATTGAGCTCGTCCATCGTCACGTAGCCGCGCTTCTTCGCGGCCTTGATCATCTTCTTGACCGCGTCGTCGGAAAGATCGAGAAGGGGGCCGTCGGAGGTGCCGTCGCGCTCGACTTCAGCTTCTTCGTTCTCTTTGACCTTTGTTGCCATTTTTATATCGTCGCTTTCCCTGACGCTGCAAACTTTCACGCGGTGAAACAATCACACTGGCTGGCGCGCCCTGCACCAGCCGCGACTCACCGACGAACACCTAACGGAATGACCTTTAATGCCCGATTAACCACGATCACCGCCACCGGATTGCAAAGCTGGATTGCGTTTGGATTTCCGGCCATGGTATTAGGTGATCCGCTTGATCCAGTTTACCGTTCTTTCCGAAGTTAAACGGTGATTCCCAGAATTTTAGTTCTCGTCAAGCTTTTCCAGCAAAAAAGCCCGTTAAATGCGCGAAAAAGCCTTATCCACAGGCTACGCACGCAGCAATTTATTGTTTCCCGTATTTAGGAAGTCCCCGCGCGATGACAAGAGCATCCTGAGCAAAGCCTCACATTTCCAGCATCGGCAGGTATTACCGAGGCCGGAAGTGTGACCGAATGGCATCAATTCCAGTCCATAACGACCTTGCCGGAATTGCCCGAGCGCATTGCTTCGAAGCCATCGCGGAAATCATCGATACCGATACGATGGGTGATGAGGGGCGATACATCGAGACCGCCTTGCACGAAGGCGATCATCTTGTACCAGGTCTCGAACATCTCACGGCCATAGATACCCTTCAGGTTCAGCATCTTGAAGATGACCTTGTTCCAGTCGATCTCGAAGCCGGCCGGCGCGATGCCGAGAATGGCGATCTTGCCGCCATTGTTCATCTTATCGATCATGTCGCGAAAGGCAGGAGCCGCACCCGACATTTCCAGCCCGACGTCAAAACCCTCGGTCATGCCGATGGATTTCATAACATCGGCGAGATTTTCCTTCGAGGCATCGACGACATGATCGATGCCGACCTTGCGGGCGAGCGCCAGCCGGATGGGATTGATATCGGTGATGACGACCTTGCGGGCGCCGGAGCGCTTGGCGACCATCGCACCCATGATGCCGATCGGCCCTGCGCCGGTCACCAGCACATCTTCACCGACCAGATCGAAGGAAAGCGCCGTATGCACGGCATTGCCAAAGGGGTCGAAGATCGCGGCGATTTCATCCGGGATATCGTCGGGGATCGGCACGACATTGGATTCGGGTATGCAGACGAACTCGCCGAAGGAGCCGGGGCGGTTGACGCCGACGCCGAGCGTGTTGCGGCAGAGATGGCCCCTGCCCGCCCGGCAGTTACGACATTTGCCGCAAACGATATGACCTTCGCCCGAGACGCGCTCGCCGACATGATATTTCGTCACGGCCGAACCAATCTCGGCGATCTCACCGCAGAATTCGTGGCCGACGACCATCGGTACGGGAATGGTCTTTTGCGCCCATTGATCCCAGTTCCAAATATGGACATCCGTGCCGCAGATAGCCGACTTTTTGACCCGAATCAGAACATCGTTCGGCCCAACCTCGGGAACTGGGACATGCTCCATCCACAGCCCGACTTCCGGCTTGGCTTTAACAAGCGCTTTCATCATGTTCGACATGATCGGTTCTCTCCAACCAATTCAAATGATTCCGAGTTCTTTTCCGGCTTCGGCAAAGGCTGCAATCGCCTTTTCGACATCGGCCTTCGAATGGGCGGCTGACATCTGCGTGCGGATGCGCGCCTGCCCCTTCGGCACCACGGGGAAGGAAAAGCCTATGACGTAGACGCCCTTCTGCAGCATGAGCGCCGCCATGTCCTGCGCGAGTTTTGCATCTCCGAGCATGACGGGAATGATGGGGTGATCGGCGCCGGCAAGCGTGAAGCCGAGCTTGGTCATCTCACGGCGGAAGAGTTCGGCATTGCCTTGAAGGCGTGCACGCAGGTCGGCACCGTTCTCGATCAGATCGAAGACCTTCAAGGAAGCAGCCGCGATGACGGGCGCCAATGTGTTCGAGAAGAGATACGGACGCGAGCGCTGCCGCAGCCATTCGACGATCTCGCCTCTCGCCGACGTATAGCCACCCGAGGCACCGCCGAGCGCCTTGCCGAGCGTGCCGGTGATGATGTCGATCCGGCCTTCGACGCCGCAATATTCGGCCGATCCCCGGCCATGCTCGCCGACGAAGCCGACCGCATGGCTGTCATCGACCATGACCATCGCGCCATATTTTTCCGCCAGATCGCAGACGCCGCCGAGGTTGGCGATGATGCCGTCCATCGAGAAGACGCCGTCCGTCGCGATCAGCTTGAAGCGGCTACCTTCCGCTTTCTTCAGCTCTTCTTCCAAAGCCGCCATGTCATTGTTGGCATAGCGGAAGCGCTTTGCCTTGGAGAGCCGCACGCCGTCGATGATCGAAGCATGGTTGAGCGCATCGGAGATGATGGCATCCTCCTCAGACAGCAGCGTCTCGAACAACCCGCCATTGGCATCGAAGCAGGACGAATAGAGGATCGTCGCCTCCATGCCGAGGAAAGCCGAAATCCGCGCCTCGAGCTGCTTGTGCTCTTCCTGCGTGCCGCAGATGAAGCGCACCGAGGCCATGCCGTAGCCATAGCGATCGAGCGCCGTCTTCGCGGCCTCGGCAAGCTCCTCGTTGTCAGCGAGACCGAGATAGTTGTTGGCACAGAAATTGAGGACGCGCGCGCCGCCAAGCACAGCGATTTCGCCAGCCTGCTTGGAGGTGATGACGCGCTCGGCTTTATAGAGGCCGGCTTCTTTCAGGCCGAGAAGTTCGTTGCGCAAATGGGATATGAACGCTGAAGTCATGGTCGCATTCCGATGCTGGTCAAAGGGCCTAATTAATCAAGGAATAACATAGGATCCGGCCTGTTGCTGCATCCGACAGCGGCAAAAATGCGCAACGCCGTGACGTCCGCGCGATAGGCGACGGTTTCGACAGGATCTGTCGAAGCAGAGGGAAATCACGCAACTTTCCAGCCAGGCCTCATTGCTGGTTATCGCAAAAATTACTTGACTCAGTCCAATATTTTGCAACAGATTGCGTTACTCTGAAAATAAGGGAGAGCCATGAGCATATTCCATAGATTCTCCCTCGCAGGACGGGTTGCCCTCATCACGGGAGGCGGACGCGGGCTCGGATTCGAAATGGCGAAGGCTCTCGCTGATGCCGGAGCACACGTCATAATCAATGGGCGGACCGCGGCGACGTTGGATACGGCGATTGGGATCATCCAGGCGAGAGGTGGCTCCGCCGAAACCGCGGCCTTCGACATTTCCGATCGCGACGCTCGGCATGCAACAATAAACGCCATCGAGAAAAATCACGGCCGGCTCGACATACTGATCAACAACGTCGGTGCCCGCGACAGGCGCCCGCTGGCCGACTTCGACGACGAGGCGATCATCGCCCTGCTCAACACGGATCTCGCCGCCTCGATCATGCTCTCCCGCGACGCCGCGCGCCTGATGAAACGAAATAATCACGGGCGGCTGATCTCGGTCACTTCGATCAGCGGACAGGTCGTCATGCCGGGTGACTGCGTCTATCCCGCCGCCAAGCAGGGTCTGACAGGTCTAATGCGTAGCATGGCTGTGGAATTTGGCCCTCACGGCATCACAAGCAACGCCATCGCGCCAGGCTGGTTCGCAACGGAAACCAACGCCGCCATGGTCGCGAACGAAGACCTGATCCCCATCGTGCGCCAACGCATCCCCGTTCAGCGCTGGGGACGTCCCGACGAGATTGCGGGCGCAGCACTTTTCCTCGCCAGCGATGCCGCTTCTTTCGTTAACGGCCACGTCCTGACCGTCGATGGCGGAATGACGGTGCGCATGTAGCGTGTCAGCAGGCGGGCTTCGATAATGGCATCAACACGTCACCGATTGGCGAACTCCGAAATCACGGTAAGGAACGCGTCTCCATAGCGGTCCAGCTTCGATTGCCCGACCCCCGATATCCCTAGAAGATCTCGGTGATTCCTGGGCCGTTCTGTCGCAAAGGCGATCAGCGTCGTATCCGGAAAAACGACGTAAGGCGGCACGCCCAACTCCTTGGCGATCCGGGTGCGCTCGGCCCGCAGCGCATCGAACAGTGCCTGTGCCTCGCCGAAAAGCCCGTGCGCCTGCTTCTCCGGTCGTCCCGCCTTCTTGCCGCGACGGCCCGTTTCGGGCCGATCCTTGCGGAAAAACACCTGCCGCTCGCGCTTGAAGACGGCCCTTGCCTGTTCCTGGAGCTTCATGGCACCGAAGGCCGTGTGGTCGATGCTGATAAAGCCGTTCGCCAATAATTGCCGGAAGATCGATTGCCAGGTGCGAGACGGAATATCCTTACCTGCGCCGAAAACCGGCATATCGATGTGGCCGAAACGCTCGGTCTTCTCATTGACCGTTCCCATCAGCACATCGATGACATGGCCGGTGCCGAAACGCTCGCCGGTGCGATAGACGGCGGCAAGCGCCTTGATGGCAGCTTCCGTTCCGTCCCAGGTCTCCACAGGCTTCAGGCAGGTATCGCAATTGCCGCAGCCGCCGCCATGTGCCTCGCCGAAATGCGAAAGGATCGACTGCCGCCGGCAGCCGGCCGTCTCGCAGATCGCGAGCAGCGCATTGAGCTTTGCCCGTTCTACCCGCTTGATTTCCTCGGACGCGCCGCCTTCGTCGATCATCCGCCCGCGCTGGATGACATCGGCCATGCCATAAGCCATCCAGACATTGGAGGGCAGCCCATCGCGCCCGGCGCGGCCAGTCTCCTGGTAATAGGCCTCCACCGATCCCGGCAGATCGAGATGGGCGACATAACGCACGTTCGGCTTGTCGATGCCCATACCGAAGGCAACCGTCGCTACGAGGCACAGGTCTTCCTCTTTCAAGAAGGCATCCTGATTGGCATCGCGAAGCGCTCGATCCATGCCGGCATGATAGGGAAGCGCGCGGATGCCCTGCCCATTCAGCCACTCCGCCGTGTCCTCGACCTTGGCACGGGAGAGGCAATAGACGATGCCGCTATCGCCCCGATGGCCCTCGAGAAAACGCAGCAATTGCTGGCGCGGCTGGTCGCGCTCGACAATCTCGTAAGTGATATTCGGACGATCGAAACTGGTGGTGAAGACCTTGGCACCGTCGAGAGCCAGCCGCTCGATAATGTCTTCGCGGGTATGGGGATCGGCCGTTGCCGTCAACGCGATGCGCGGAACACCAGGAAAAAGCTCGGCAAGCCGGCCGAGATCGCGATATTCCGGCCTGAAATCATGGCCCCATTGCGAGACGCAATGCGCCTCGTCGATCGCGAAAAGCGCGATCTTCGCCCGGCCGAGCATCTGGCAGAAGCCCTCAGTTACGATGCGTTCCGGGGTTACATAGAGCAGATCGAGCTTGCCTGCGGAAATGGCGCGATAGACATCGCTCGCTTCCTCGCGCGACAGGGACGAATTCAGGGCGGCGGCACGAATGTCGAGCTGCTTCATCGCCTCTACCTGATCCCGCATCAGCGCGATCAGCGGCGAGACGACGATGCCGATACCATCGCGGCAAAGCGCGGGAATCTGGAAGCACAGCGACTTGCCGGCACCGGTCGGAAACAGCACGACCGCGTCGCCGCCGGAGACGACATGCTCAATCACCTGCTGCTGCTTACCGCGAAAGGCGGAATAGCCATAGACACGTTTCAGCACATCGAGCGGCGCCGGCGCACGTGTGCCCTCACCAAACAATGCGTCGTCTACGGAAAATCGCGGCTCTTGTCGTTCAGGCTGAGGCATCTATTCCCTATTTTCCAGCGGCACCTTTAACGCGACCGGAGAGCACGCCGAAGCCATCGATGATCGCTTCCTGATTTTCCAGACGCAGCGCCTCGAGCTGTACTTCCTGCAAGGCGCGAATCAACGGCTCGATCGCTTCACCGTCGCCTTCTTCCGTCGCCTCGGCAATAGCGCCTTCCAGCTCGATCTTGTGCCAGCGCAATGCTTTCGAGCGCTTGTGGAGCGCAAGTGCTTGGCGATAGCCCTCGCGCGCATCCTCCATGGCGGCGGCCTCGGTGGCAGTCCACAGGCGGGCATTGCGAATCTGCTGTTCCAAGCTTTTCAGCAGGGCGCCGAAATCCTGTTCTTCCAATTGCTCGAGCAATCGCTCGCGCACGAGCTGAGGCCCAACCAGAGTTGCAGCCGCCCCGAGGACCGCAGACCAGAGCCGCTGCAGTTCGCGGCTGTCATAATCGATCGCGGCGATCTCGTCATATTCGTCCTGTAGCAGTGCCGGATGGTTGACGATGGTCAAAGCGAGCACGCTTTCGCGAAGGCTCGGAATATCCTGATGTCCCTTGATCATGGCGGAACGCTGCAAGCGATCGGATGCGGTCGTCGCCACCGCAGCCCCGGTACGCGCCTGTCCGCCACGACCTGCAAAGTTGCGGCTATTACCGTCGCGGGAAAAACCACGCCCCTGCTGGCCGCCCCGCTGGAACTGCGGCTGGAACAGCCCGTTCAGCCGCTCGCGCATATTTTGCTGATAATGGCGGCGCACATCTTCGTCGCCGATGACAGACACGATGCGCCGCAACCGTGCTTCCAGCTCCGCCCGCGCTTCCGGCGTCTCAAAGGTGCCGCTCCCGGCTTCCCTCGTCCAAATCAGGTCGGCCAGCGGCTTTGCCTGCGCCAGCACCTTGTCGAACGGTGCGCGCCCATCCTGCCGCACGAGATCGTCGGGATCCTTGCCATCGGGCAAGAGCGCAAAGCGTACGGTGCGGTTCGGTTTGATATGAGGCAGCGCCAGATCGGCGGCACGATTGGCGGCGCGGATGCCGGCGCCATCGCCATCGAAGCAGAGCACCGGCTCCGGCGCCATCTTCCAGAGGAGATCGAGCTGGCTCTCCGTCAGAGCCGTGCCGAGCGGCGCAACGGCATTCTCGACGCCGGCCTGATGCAGCGCGATGACATCCATATAACCTTCGACCGCGATAATGGTCCCGGCGCCATCGGCGCCCTGCGAAGCGCGGCGGGCGCGGGTGAAATTGTAGAGCACATTGCCCTTATGAAAGAGCTCGGTCTCGTTGGAGTTCAGATATTTCGCCGGCGCATCCGGCGACATGGCGCGGCCACCGAAGGCAATCACCTTCTCGCGCGAGGACAGGATCGGAAACATGATGCGGTCGCGGAAGCGGTCATAGGAGACCGGCACGTTCTCATGCACGACGAGGCCACAGGCCTCCATCTGCTCCTTCAGCACACCCTTGCTGGCAAGATGCTCCTTCAGGGCGTTGCGGCTATCGGGCGAATATCCCAAACGGAAGGTCTCGATCGTGCGGCCGCTGAGGCCGCGATCACGCAGATAGGCTCGCGCCCGTGCGCCATTGGCCGTCTGCAACTGATCCTGAAAGAACTGCGTCGCCATTTCCATGACGTCGAGCAGCGACGTGCGTTCCTTCTCCCTTTTCGCCTCCATCGGATCGGCAACGGGCATCGGAACGCCGGCCATGTCGGCGATCTGCTGCACGGCCTCCGGAAAGCTCAAGCCCTCCAATTCGGTCAGAAAGCGGAAATGGTCGCCTGTGACGCCACAGCCGAAGCAGTGATAGCGCCCTTTGCGATCCTCACAGTGGAAGCTCGGCGATTTCTCGCCATGAAAGGGGCAGCAGGCCCAGTAATCGCCGCGCGGCACATTGGTCTTGCGCCGATCCCACGTCACGCGACGACCGATCACGTCTGAAATCAAGACGCGGTCGCGAATCTCATCG
The DNA here is from genome assembly GCF_014193605.1 of Rhizobium sp. BK312. Taxonomy (NCBI): domain Bacteria; kingdom Pseudomonadati; phylum Pseudomonadota; class Alphaproteobacteria; order Hyphomicrobiales; family Rhizobiaceae; genus Rhizobium; species Rhizobium sp. BK312. The sequence goes on from NZ_JACHZP010000001.1 coordinate 559,307, forward strand.
AGAAACGTATTGGAAAATCGCATGGCTACCTCTGGCTCGCTCCATATAAACAGGAATACGGGGCATTGCCACGACCACCCGACCGCCTCCCACGCTATTCACAGCCCTTTGCAGGCGATTGCATTTTCGCCCCTCGATCACAACTCCGTGAACACGGCGGCACATTTATTCGTATTCGCCTCGAAATCCACGGCCGCGTTCGACAGGCCCGAAACGCCCAAAAACCGCTTCACCGTGACCGGAACTGGTAGAATTATGTCCATAGGAGTAACTATTTCGTCCGCAAAAATCTGCGAAAAAGCAAAGGCTTGCACAGCCTATGGTCGACAAATGCGAACAAGGGCGACGCCATGAACAATCAATGGCTGCAAAGCAATCGCGCCCGGGCGACACTCCTTGAAGGCACATTTGCGGCATGGTTCGTAAGCCAAACATTATTTTTTTGTAATTTGATTGTTGGTGTGCGTCGCAATAGCGTCCTTCTCACAGGGCGAGACAAGCCGGCGAAGGACTTCTTCGCGACGCGACATGCCGAGACGCCCTGACGAACCGAAGGCCACCAGGTACGGGCTTTCAGTTTAGGAGAGAAAAATGCGCGTTCTTATCGTACCCTTGGCAGCAGCAGCCATCTTTGCCACAGCTACTTATAGCTCGGCCACGATGACCGGCAGCGCCAGCGACAAGAACGTGCTCTATGCCGGTGCAGGATATCAGCTGCCGGCGGATATGAAAGTCCCTGCCCTTTCAGCAGGCGTAAAGATTCAAATGTCCGAACTGCCGCCGCAGGCATTGGCTTTGCCCCAGCAGATCAGGATTCTCCGATAAGTTCAGCAGATACTCAGGTGGGGCACCATCCCTACCCCCGGCGCCGCCCCACCTGAGTGCCTTTGCAAAAGACGTTTGATTTTTGGGCCCCACCCTGCGTCATCAAATGTCAGCAAAGCGCAAGAAGGCAGGAGCTCCCCCAGCTCCTGCCTTCTCTAATTTTGGCCATCTCCATTTCGCGACAGCACGAGTATTGAGCACACGCTGCGGAACATCTTTGGTTCCTCGCCGCGAATATCTTGACGCAATGATATCGATCGATATCCTTTATTATCTACGTATATGCGATCTTATTAATTATCTCGTCAGACAATTTGAAACTTAGTTCAGTTGATCGGAGACGGTTGCATGTCTTTGTCTACAAAGGAACTTACAAAAAACCCGAATTTTTTCCCAGAAATCCTCGATTATACACGAGAGATTATATCCACTTATGATCAGAATCAGCGCGTATGCTCCGTCTTTGCTTCACAGCAGCGCTGGCTGATGGCGCTTGCCGGCTTCGCCCTCTATTGCGGCGGCATCGACGGAGAACCGCCCGGCATCCATGCCAATCGTTTCGCCAACTATATTGTCGAGCATGAAATCGCCAGCCACAACACCGCGCTCAGCTTTATTCAGGAGATGCTTGCTCTCGGTTTCCTGCGCTACCTGCCCATAGCCAATGATCGGCGCGCTCGGCCGATGCAGCCCACCGAAGAGGCCGCAAAACAGCTTGCGCTCTGGCTGAGCATCCATCTTTCCGTGCTGGATCGGTTGGATGGCGGCAAGCGTAACGCCTCATTTGGCAAAAAACCGGAACTCATTGCCCTGCTGCAGCCCACGATCTCGGTTGGCATCATCGAAAACGGCAAGCTGCGCAATCCGGGAGAAACCTTCGACCTGTTTACCTGGGCAAACTCGGGCGGCATCATCATGGATTATCTGATCTCCCGCATCGGGACGATCAACACCGCGACAAAAAAAGCGATTATCGGGCCGGTGGCCTTTACCGATATCTGCAACCGCTTTCTGATCTCCAGAACAAACGCAAAGCGACTCATGAACAAGGCCATAAAGATGCAAAGCGTCGGGTGGACGGGATCGCCGGGGCGGAGCCAACTTTGGCTCTCGAGCGCCTTCGTCGAGGAGTATTGCAACTATCAGGCGGGGAAGCTCGCCATCATAGACGCCGCCTGGCAAAACACCCTCGGCACGCGGCCAATCCGCATGCCGAGCGCGAAACAGAATTTTACTTCAGCAGCTCCTTCAAGATAGCCGAAGCCTTGGCAAAATCCATCTGACCGGCATAGCGCTCGCGCAGGGCGGCCACGCACTTGCCCATATCCTTCAGGCCCTGCGCGCCAAGTTCCGCGACAATCGCAACGCAGATCTCGCGAACCTTCTCTTCGGAAAGCTGCTCCGGCATGAAACCCTGGATGACGGCGATTTCGTCGCGCTCTTTGTCAGCCAACTCCGGACGGCCGCCCTCGATGTAGATCTTCACCGATTCCTCACGCTGCTTGATCATCTTGGCGAGCAGCTGCAGAATCTCGTCTTCGCTCGCCTGTTCCTTGGCGAGACCGCGATTGGCGATGTCCTTGTCCTTGATGGCTGCAAGGATGAGACGGACGGTCGAAAGCCTCGCCGTGTCTTTGGCCTTCATGGCATCTTTCTGGGCGTTGGAAAGGGTTTCGCGGATCATGTCTTTAACTCCTTGAAGCAGGCCGGCGACGATCGTCCCGGCCACTTATGTCATGTTGCTGTCTCTTAAACCAACAGTGTCGATCAACGCAATTGCGCCCGAGAGCCCGAATTCCTTGGCGGGAAAGCAAAAGCGCGCATTGACCGGCTCGCCTTGTTTAGCTATGTCCATCACCTGCACATAAGATCGATAGGAAGATCTCAAGCCGCGACCTCTGTCGACGGCTGCACCTTGCTACAAACATGGCGGAACCGCCGGTCTCTTCAAGGCCGCGCCCGACGCCGGAAACGGGATGACGACTATGACCGCCACAGCCCCATGGACCACTGAAAAGCCGACTGCCCTCCTCGTTCTCGCGGATGGCACTGTGATCGAAGGCAAGGGTATCGGCGCGACCGGCAAGGTCCAGGCCGAAGTCTGCTTCAACACCGCGCTCACGGGTTATGAAGAGATCCTGACCGACCCCTCTTATCTCGGCCAGATCGTCACCTTCACCTTCCCCCATATCGGCAATGTCGGCACCAACGATGAAGACATCGAAGACCTGACGCCCGCCGCCCGTCACGGCGCCGTCGGCGTCATCTTCAAGGCCGATATCACCGACCCCTCGAACTACCGCGCCGCCAAGCACCTCGACCAGTGGCTGAAGGCGCGCGGCATCATCGGTCTCTGCGGCATCGACACGCGTGCGCTGACCGCCTGGATCCGCGAGAACGGCATGCCGAATGGCGTAATCGCTCACGATCCGAACGGCGTCTTCGACATCGAGCAGCTGAAGGCGGACGCCAAGGCCTGGAGCGGACTTGAAGGTCTTGATCTCGCCAAGGTCGCCTCTTCCGGCCAGTCCTCGCAATGGTCGCAGACACCCTGGGTCTGGAACGAAGGCTATGGCGAACTCGGCGCCGATGACGCCAAGTACCATGTCGTCTGCCTGGACTACGGCGTCAAGCGCAACATCCTGCGCCTCTTCGCCGGCCTCGATTGCAAGGTCACCGTCCTGCCGGCGACGGCTTCCACGAATGACGTCCTCGATCTCAAGCCGGATGGCATCTTTCTCTCGAACGGCCCCGGTGACCCGGCAGCGACCGGCGAATATGCCGTGCCCGTCATCAAGGATCTGCTGAAGACCGAAATCCCGCTCTTCGGTATCTGCCTCGGCCATCAGATGCTTGGCCTCGCCCTCGGAGCCAAGACTGCAAAGATGCATCAGGGCCATCACGGTGCCAACCATCCGGTCAAGGACCATACGACCGGCAAGGTCGAGATCGTCTCGATGAACCACGGCTTCGCAGTCGACTCGAAGTCGCTGCCTGAAGGCGTTGAGGAGACTCATATTTCGCTGTTCGATGGCAGCAATTGCGGTCTTCGCGTTTCCGGCAAGCCGGTCTTCTCCGTGCAGCATCACCCGGAAGCATCGCCCGGCCCACAGGACAGCCACTATCTCTTCCGCCGCTTCATCAACCTAGTGCGCGAAAAGAAGGGCGAAGAAGCCCTGGCCGAGCGCGCCTGATAAAGCCGACCATCTAATCGCATGAGAAAGCCTCGGATTGGTGCCAATCCGAGGCTTTCTTTTTGTGCGTCAACTTGGGAGGTCTCTCGGCACATATGTTCATGCTTGCCGAAGCTCAGGCTTGTAGGCGGCGCTGCTTGACCACTTCGAGCTCGCTCATCAGGATTTCTTCGAGGAACTCGAAATCCGACTGCCCGAATTCAACGAGACCGAATCTCAGCTTGTAGCCCCAATTCTTGTCCTGGGTGAAATCAAGCCAGCCCAGGAGAGGACGGAGCGGCTGTTCGGGCGCATCAAGCCAGTCCACATCCTTGCGATAGGCTTTTCCGCAACCCATCTCGGCAAGGTAAGGCTCACCCTCACGGACAAAACCGATGGCGGTGAAGCTCTGAAAGCCGTCCCTCTCGCCCATCTTCACTGAAGGGGAGTAGTAGACGATGCCATCGCCCGGCTTGATACGCTTCAAGGGGGCTCGCTTGCCGTGGTTCACCTGCATGAAGCCATGTTCGCGCCCAATGCGTACATGCTCGGCACTGGCCACGGCCAACCAGTAGGACTTCTGCTCCGGCTCCGGACGCCGGGACGACGTGTTGGCGTGTGGCAGGAGGCGTACGGCCGCCCCCCGATTGATCTGATCGTCCCGCGGGAAAAGCGCGGCATCACTAGGATTGCTTGCCTTGAAATTCATGGTCGTCTCCCGTCTCTGGTATGAGACAGATATAGACGATCATGCTGTCAATTTTTGTCAGTAGTCTCGCAGGACGGGGATGACTCTCGCTATCAAGCGGAGGCAGCCTTCTCCGTCCGCACGAGAATGTAGAAGCGCGCGCAAAGCATCGCCGCTGCGGAGGCAAGGCCGAGCAGGAACCCGAACCAGATGCCGATACCGCCGAAATTCAGCGGAAACGCCAGCAACCAGGCGAGGAAGAAGCCGATTGGCCAATAAGCGATCAGCGCCAGGATCATCGGCACACGCGCATCCTTCAGTCCACGCAGCAGACCGCTCGCAATCGCCTGCAGCCCATCGACAAGCTGGAAGAAGCCGGCCACGACGATCAGCGGGGCGGCAAAGGCAAGGACCTCAGGCGCCTCGGCCGAATGAACGTCAAGGAACCAGCTTGCCAGCCAGGAGGGTATAGTCGCAAACAGTATGCTGCCGCAAAGCGCGATGCAGCTCGAAAGGATGAGCGCGACGATGGCGGCACGCTTCAGGCCGAAATGATCGCCCTGCCCGTGAGCGACGCCGACGCGCACGGTCGCCGCCTGGCTGAGGCCCAGCGGAATCATGAAGGCGATGGACGCCCACTGCAAAGCGATGCCATGCGCAGCAAGCTCGACGGTGCCGATCTGGCCCATCAGCAGCGATGCTGCCGTGAATAGGCTGACCTCAGCGAGAACCGTTACGCCGATTGGGAAACCAAACCGGATGACATCCCATAAAGCATGCCAGTCGGGCCGCCAGAATCGCACAAAGATCTCGTAGCGCCGCGTTTCCTGGTGGGCTTGCACGTAACCAACGATGAACAGCAAACCGGCGGTCTGCACGGCGACCGAGACAATGGCCGCACCATGCAGGCCCATCGCCGGCAGGCCGAAATGGCCGAGCACCAGGATATAGGCAAGCACGGCATTCATCACCAACATGGCGATAGTCACTTTGAGGATAATGCCGGCGCGGCCGATGGCGCTCACCAGCGCCCGGATGACATTGTAGAGCAGCCCCGGCAAGACGGCGAAGTGGCCGATGTCGATATAGCCGCTCGCCAATTTCGCGACATCGGGCTTCTGCCCCGCCGCAAGCAAAATCTCCTCGGAATAGAAGAAAGCCGGCTGCGCCAACAGCCAATAGGCCGTTACGACCCAGAGGCCCATGCGCAGCGCACGGCGCACCGAGGTAGCGTCGCCTCTGCCATAGGCTTGCGCCACCAGCGGCATGACTGCGATGGAAAAACCCGAACCGAAAACCAGGATCGTGAACAGAAACTGCGCGGAAAGCACCATTGCAGCCAGTTGCTCGGCACCGAGCCGGCCCACGATCATGACGTCAGTGGTGTTAATCCCGAGCTGCGCCAATTGCGCACCGATCAGCGGAATGCCCAGCGCAAGCGTTGCGCGCACATGTGCAGACCACGAATTATTATTGTCATGCGCGTAAGGGCGCGCAGGTGCAGGCATATCCATAGCGAAGACTCGATCTTTAGAGTCGCGCAAACCGTCCTACCCAAGGGTGCGCGAGCCTGCCGCATTAACGCAACCTAGGTTAAAAAGCCAGCAGACAAGTCGATAATGCTAAAGAATTCATCAGAACATCAAAATATCTGATGATATTTTAGGCCGCTTCGCCCGCCTGCGATTGGGATACCGCTTTCGGCTCGGTCTTGCGGACCTTCGCCACGAGCACGACAAGGCCGGCGACCACCAGGATTGCGCTCATGATGAAGGGCGCACCAGCAAAAACGACGGGTGCGGTTGGCGCGGTATAATACTGGAACAGATACGGAAACAGCACCGGCCCAATGATGGCGGTTATACTCGTCAGGCTGCCGAGCACTCCCTGCAATTCGCCTTGTGCGGAAGGCGGAACCTTGCTGGCTGCAATGGAACGAAGCGGCGCGTCCGCGACATTTTCAATGACAGTCAGGACGATAACTGCGTAAACCATCCAACCTTGCCATGAAAAGGCGTAGCCGATCAGGCCGAGACCGGAAAACACCATTCCGAGCACTGCGGTCTTCCACTCGCCGAGCACAGGCACCAGCCGTGGCAATACGAGACCCATGGCGACGGCGGCACCTATCCCATAGACAGCGAGCGAGAAGCCGATCTGCCCCTCGCTCCAGTCATAGCGATAGGAGGTGACGAAAGCCCAGACCGCCGGGTAAACACCATGCGCCAGCCAGTTCAGGAACATCACGACACAGACCCAGCCGATACCTTGGTAGCGGCGCATGTGCTTCAGCGCGCCGAACGGATTGGCGCGCGTGATCTCGAAGGGCCGGCGGTGTTTGGCGTCGAGCGTTTCCGGCAGCAGGAAATAGGCGCCGACGAAATTCAGGAACGCGAGAGCCGCCGCGCCATAGAAGGGCACGCGGGGACCGAACTCGCCCAGAAAGCCCCCGATGACGGGGCCAAGCACGAAGCCGACACCGAAAGCCATGCCGATCAGGCCGAAATTCTTCGCGCGGTTCTCGTCATTGCTGATATCAGCGATATAGGCGGAGCAGGTCGAGAAACTTGCGCCGCTGATGCCGGCGAGGATGCGGCCGACAAACAGCATCCAGTATGAGCCGGCAATCGCACAGATGAAATTGTCGATCGCGAAGGTCAGCACGGAGGCCAATAGCAGCGGCCGACGGCCATAGCGATCGCTCAGATTGCCGATCAAGGGTGAAAACAGAAACTGCATGCCGGCATAGGCCAGCAACAGCCAGCCGCCCTCGGTCGCCGCCGTGCTGACCGAGGCACCCGTCAACTCCTCAAGATATTTCGGCATCACCGGCATGATGATCGCGATACCGATGACGTCGAGGAAGAGGATAAGGAAGACGAGGAACAGGCCTCGACGGGCGAATTTCTGATCGATCATGGAGATGCCTTCTGGCGGCTCCGCCTCGATGAAAGAGACAGAACGTGAACGAAAAACCGGTGCGTTCCCCATACATAAAGATTTTGGCGGAAACAATACGTGAACGCTTCAATCCTATTGATTTATCGAACGCTTTTTTTGATCCTTGGCACAAAAGCGACTATCTGTCGCGACCGCGCCGCTGTTCTCGATTGAGAAAGTCGACGAAGGCTCTAAGCGGTGCCGGCATATGACGTCTGCTGGCATAATAGAGAAACGGACCGGAAAAAGCCGTGTCCCATTCTTCCAAAATCGGCACCAATTCTCCGCTCGCAATCTGCGGCGCAAGAAACTCTTTGAATGTCCTGATAATGCCCAATCCAGCCGCCGCAGCGCTGCGCTCTATCTCGATCGAATTCGTCGCAACCACCATCGGCGGCGTAATGAAGATCGTCTCGCCGTTCCTTTCGAACTCCCAAGGCACTACCGATCCGCTCAGGAAGCGATGACGAATGCAGCGATGCTCGAGTATATCGCGCGGATGTTGCGGCGTACCGCTTGCGGCTAGATAGGCCGGCGCCGCTGCGGTGATATAATGCTGTCGCCGAGGCCCGATGGGCACGGCGATCATGTCCTTTTCCAGCCGCTCGTCATAGCGAATCCCGGCATCGTAGCCGGCCGCCACCACATCGATGAAACTGTCCTCGGCGACGATTTCGACTGATATCGCCGGATACTCCTTCAGAAAGCGGCTGATGATGTCGGGCATGACGACCATGGCAGCGACGATCGGCACATTCAGCCGCAAAGTCCCGCCGACGCTGTCACGAAAGCTGTTGATATCGTCAAGCGCCACAGAGATCTCGCTCATAGCGGGCGTCAGCCGCTCCATCAGCCGCTCCCCAGCTTCCGTCGGCGTCACGCTTCGGGTCGTGCGATTGAGCAGACGGACCGTCAGCCGCTCCTCCAGCCGCCGAACCGCTTCGCTTAATGACGAGGCGGAAACGCCGCGCTTGCGTGCCGCTTCACGAAAGCTGCGTTCGCGGGCAACCGCAGTAAAGGCAACCAGGTCTGCCAGTGGCAAGTCATCCATTGTGCGAAATTCCAAACGACCTGTTTCGATTTACCGGGATTATCGCACAGAGAGCAGCGGAGTAAAACATCATCACAGAGGCCTCTGGAAAAGAGGGCGCACCTTCGACCAAGGAGAGTAACGATGGAAAAACATCAACTGGGAAGAACCGGACCGCAGGTATCGACACTTGGCCTCGGCTGCATGGGCATGTCTGGCATGTATGGGCCGTCTGATCGCACCGAAAGCATCGCCACCATCCACGCCGCGCTCGATGCTGGGATCAACCTGCTCGATACCGGTGATTTCTACGGCATGGGCCACAATGAGATGTTGATCGGCGAAGCGATCAAGGGGTTGAAGCGGGACGATTTCCTGCTGAGCGTCAAGTTCGGCGCGCTGCGCGATCCCGCCGGAGCATGGCTCGGCTACGATGCCCGGCCGGCGGCGATCCGGAATTTCGTCGCCTATTCGCTGCAGCGCCTCGGCGTCGATTACATCGATATCTACCGCCCTGCCCGGCTCGACCCGAACGTGCCGATTGAAGATCAGATCGGCACGATATCGGATCTCATCAAGGCAGGCTACCTCAGGCATATCGGCCTGTCTGAAGTCGGCGCTGACACCATCCGCCGCGCCGCCGCCGTCCATCCGATCATCGACTTACAGATCGAATATTCGCTGATCTCGCGTGGCATCGAAGACAAGATTCTGCCGACCTGCCGTGAACTAGGTATCGGTATCACCGCCTACGGCGTTCTTTCGCGCGGCCTCATCAGCGGCCACTGGCAGAAGGATAATGTCCAAAAGGGCGATTTCCGCACGATAAGCCCGCGCTTTCAGGCTGGAAACGTCGAAAAGAATCTGGAACTGGTGGAAGCTTTACGCCGGATCGCCGAGGCGAAGGGCGCAACCGTCGCTCAGATCGCGATTGCCTGGGTCGCAGCCAAGGGCAAGGATATCGTCCCGGTCATCGGCGCCCGTCGCCGCGACCGCCTGACGGAAGCCTTGGGAGCGCTCTCGGTTGAATTGTCTGAGGCCGATATGGCCGCGATCGAACGCGCGATCCCGAAAGACGCCGCTGCCGGTGGCCGCTACCCCGAAGCGCAGCTGACGCATCTCGACAGCGAGAAATAACCCGAAAGGCTTGCCCGCTCGCCGGCATCACGGCAGCGGGCAAGCAAGATCAGACTGGATTGTTCAGCGTATCGCAATCCGAGAGCTTGCCGGAATCGAAGCCCTGCTTGAACCACTTCATGCGTTGCGCCGAAGTGCCATGATTGAAGCTGTCGGGAACGACATAGCCCTGCGTGCGCTTCTGTAGCGTGTCATCACCAATCTGCTGCGCCGCGTTCAGCGCCTCTTCGAGATCGCCGGCCTGCAGGATCCCCTTCTGTTGCGTGAACTTGCCCCATATTCCGGCAAAGCAATCGGCCTGCAGTTCGATGCGCACCGACATCTTGTTGGCGTCCACTTCGCTCATGGTGCGGCGGGCCTGGTTGAACTTCGGCAGGATTCCGAGCAGGTCCTGGACATGGTGGCCGACCTCATGTGCGATCACATAGGCTTGCGCGAAATCGCCGGATGCACCGAACTGGTCCTTCATCTGCTGGAAAAAGGCCATGTCGAGATAGACCTTCTGATCGCTCGGGCAATAGAAGGGGCCGGTCGCCGCCGAAGCCTGACCGCAAGCCGAAGGGAAGCTGCCGGAAAACAGCACGAGCTTCGGATCCGTATAGGTCTGGCCCATCGATTTGAAGATGCCGGTCCAGGTGTCCTCCGTATCGGCAAGAACGGTCGCGACGAACTGCTTCATCTCGTCATTGGCCGGCTGCCCGCCGCTACTATTGTTGGAAGTGCTCTGCTGATATCCGGAGCCGCCACCCTCCAGCATGCCGCTTTGCTGCAGTAGGCCGATGACATCGACGCCCATGGCCCTCAGGATCAGGAAGATCACGATAAGGACGATAATGGTGCGGAAGCTCAAACCGCCGCCGCCAATCCCTCCACCCGGAAATCGAAAGCCGCCGCCACCGCCGCCGCTCATCGGTGATGAGCCGCGTTCGTCCTCAATATTGTCGGATTGCCGACGCCCCTTCCAATCCATAGTGCACCTCCTGGCGATGCCTAAAATCAAAGTCCCTTGAGGTATTTATATATCCAGGAAGTGTAACAAAGCCAGTTGGCTATCGACAGAACATTAGCTTAAACGGCGGCGCTGCCATATTTCTTTGGACATCAGCCATAAAAGCGCGATGACTATACCCGCCGCCACCAGAAACGGCGCCATTTCATCGCCATCGAAGGCCACCTTGCTCATGATCCGCCCCGGAAGAAAGGTAAAAGCTCCGGCACCCACGATGCCACCGAAGTAAAGGCCTCTGACAATGCGTTTATGCGCGCCGATATCATGTTTGCGGGCATTGGCAATCGCTCCCCAGCAACCGAAGAGAACGAAAAGGGAGAGCAGGTGGATCGGGCTGAAGCCGTAAAACATGTTGATCTGATGAATGAAGAAGCTCGAGAGCGCCGTGACGGCCATGAGAGCCAGCCATATCTTGCCGAGCACCCGGTGTATCGGCGTCCCCTTCGGCCTTGCGAGAAGATAGGCCCCCAGCAATGCGGCCGGGACGACCGCCGCGACATGGATCTGGATCGCAATTGGTGCATCAAGAAGCGGCTCGAACGTCATGATTTCTATCCGGTTGAGTTTATCGAGCCTTTCCGTGATAGTGTCGTTCTCTCAACCGAAATTGCGCGAAAGAACGAGACATCTTCGTGGATCACACCTTTCTGCAGTCCACGCTTCGCGAATTGCAGGTCATCCAGCGTTCACCGCGCTTCTGGGCGACCTTCGTCACGATCGTCCTGATCTTTGCCCTGACCGGACCGTACGGCACTCTTGACCGGCTGATGCCGGGAGCAAGACTGGGCTACTGGCTTGCGCTGCACGCCATGGCGTGGTCGATCGCGATCGTCTTCTCCATCGTCGCCGAGATCCTGCTGCGCGGGCAAATAGCAAGCATGTTCGCCAGGATGATGATCGGTTCAGTCGTCGCTGCATTGCCGATCGGCTTCGGCATCGCGCTCATCGACTTCGCATTCTTCGGCACATGGCCCACGGTAGCCGGCAGCCTGCATCAGTCCATCGGATCCATACCCCTCTGCGCCCTCTTCTGCATTCTCTCCTATATGACCATGCATCGGCAGATAGCGATCGCAGCCGGAGGAACAGATCTCGCGGAAGCGAAGACGATATCCGCCTCCGCACCTGAGATTCGGCCCGGAATACCGCAACCTCCGATTCTCTCGCGTTTGAAGCCGGAAAACCGTGGAGCGCTGATAAGGCTTACCGTTCGCGACCACTACACGGAGGTCGTGACGGCACGTGGCCGTGAACTCATCCTGCTGCGCTTCAGCGATGCCCTGATGGAAATCGGCAATACCGAGGGTATCCGCCTCCATCGATCACACTGGGTCGCGGCGGATCATGTTGCCGGCCTCAAACGCGACAACGGCAAGCTTTTCGTCGTCGCACGCGACGGAATGGAGATGCCAGTCAGCCGCTCTTATGCGGAAGCCGTTCGGCGTCGTTTCGGCTGATGGCTGCCGGATTACCACCGCTTCTGCCGGGGCGGACCGGAGGCAAAGACAGCTCTCTCCAAATACATAGAGTCAATGCGACTTATGAAAGTTGGAAAGATATTCTTTACGGTCACAACCATTGATTTAAAAAAATCGGCCTAACTTGCGTCCGCATTCTTTAAATGCGGACGATTTGCACCTAACTCAGATTTCGCGCCCACATTCTTCACGTTGTATCTCTTACATAAGCGGACAACCGCGATGCCGTCAGGCGATCCTGAACGATGTGGGGCCTTAACGCGTACCGCGCAGGGGGTTTTATGAAGCGATCGATGAGTGTGTCTTTGCTGCTCATGGGAACAGCGGCATTGACGAGCTGTGGCGAGAAGGAGGATAGGGTTCAAATTTACAAAGACGTCAATGCCTGCATTGCGGGTAAAGTCTTTTCCGCTGATGAATGTCGATCTGGCTTTGCCTCGGCCGAAGTGGAACGCCAGCAGAATGCACCTGCCTATGAAACAGCCGCAAACTGCGAAAAGGACTATGGCGTCAACAATTGTCAGCCAACGACAAGCACGCATCAGTCCGGTATGGGTCACTTCATTCCCCTCCTGGCCGGTTATCTCGTCGGCAGCGCCGCCAGATCGTTTGATACGAAGGCGCTATATCAGCCGTTTGGGAGTACCGACTTTCGAACGGCGACCGGACGAAGCCTTGCCAATGGCATGCTGCTTGGAAAAACGAAATATGCTGAAAGAAAAGACGACAACACACAATCGTCTTCTTCCGGTGGCGGCGGTAGCGGTGGCTCTTGGGGAAAATCCTCCGAACGTGCCAGCCGTTCGAGCGGAGCAGTAGAACGCGGTGGTTGGGGCTTTCGTGGCTTCCATCTTTCGGGCTGATGGGTGAACGAATGAAACGCGTAGTGATGAACGAACGGCCGGATTGGAAGGCCGACGCCGAAGCCTGCGGCTTTACCATCCATTCCATGTATGGTGAGCGCTACTGGGACGAGCGGCATGCCTATGTTTTCACTCTCGAGGAAATCGAAACGAGGCTTGAGGCTCCCTCGGCCGAATTGCTGGAAATGTGCTATGCGGCGGTCGAAAGGATCGCCTCGGACGAGGAATTGATGCGCCGGATGGCCATTCCCTCGGCCTATCATGATGCTGTACAGCGTTCCTGGCGCAATCACGAGCATGACCTCTACGGCCGTTTCGACCTTTCTTATGACGGGAACGGTCCGGCAAAGCTTCTTGAATTCAATGCCGATACACCGACCAGTCTATTCGAAAGTGCTGTTTTTCAGTGGCGCTGGTTGGAAGATATGAAGCAGCGCGGCGAACTTCCCTCCTCGGCAGACCAATTCAATTCGGTGCACGAACGACTGATCGATGCCATACGTATTCTTGCGGCACCTTCGGGGCACATGCACTTTGCCGGCATGCTGGAATCCGAAGAAGACCTCGTGACGTTGAACTATCTTGTCGACTGCGCCGCTCAGGCCGGCTGCAAGGCGAAGCTCATCGCCATGCCGGATATCGGCGTCGACGATGAGCATCGGCTGATCGACCTTCAGGATGAGCCCATCGACTGCCTGTTCAAGCTCTATCCCCTCGAAGACATGGTGCGCGAACCTTTCGGCCGCCATCTGCCGCTCACCCCGACGCGTGTCATTGAGCCGCTGTGGAAACTGACCTTGTCCAACAAGGGACTGCTACCGGTTCTATGGGATATGTTCCCCGGCCACGAAAACCTTCTGCCCGCCTATTTCGAGGACGATACGCGCATTAGCGATCTCGACGAACGATATGTCCGCAAGCCGCTGCTATCGCGCGAGGGTGCTAATGTAACGCTCGTCAATCACGAAGCCGGTGCCGGCATATACCAGGTTGAAGGGCCGTACGGTGAAGAAGGATATATAAGGCAGGCGATGCACTTGCTCCCCCGTTTCGGCGACGATTGGACTGTCATCGGCTCCTGGGTTGTCGCCGGCCAGCCAGCGGGCATCGGCATTCGCGAGGATGATACACCCATCACCCGTGACACGTCCCGCTTCGTACCACATTATATTGAGGGTTAGCCGATCAACGAGGGTCCCGTCGCTGTCACGCTTTCCCATTTGGCATATCATTTAACCGCCCCTGGGCGATCTTGGCAGAATTCATGTCGATTCCGCCATTTATGGGGTTCCGTTTGCAAATACATTTGCCTATAAGCCGCTTCTAGCCTGAAAATATTGCCCATAGCGCCCCCGGCCGGTGATCTCCCACCCTGGCCGGTTTTTGGCGCAACGAAAAAATGGATGTGAGCCCATGCCGAAGCGCCAAGATATCAAATCGATCCTCATTATCGGTGCAGGACCGATTGTTATCGGACAGGCTTGCGAATTCGACTATTCCGGCACGCAGGCCTGTAAGGCGCTCCGAGAGGAAGGCTACCGCGTCATCCTCGTCAACTCCAATCCGGCAACGATCATGACTGATCCGGGCCTGGCGGATGCGACCTATGTCGAACCGATCACGCCCGAGGTCGTCGCCAAGATCATCGCCAAGGAGCGCCCTGACGCGCTGCTGCCCACCATGGGCGGCCAGACCGCACTCAATACCGCGCTGTCGCTGAAGCGCATGGGCGTGCTCGACCGCTACAATGTCGAGATGATCGGCGCCAAGCCCGCCGCGATCGACATGGCCGAGGACCGCGCCCTCTTCCGCGAAGCCATGGCCCGCATCGGCCTGGAAACGCCGCGCTCCATGCTGGCAAACGCCACAGACATTAAGGATGCCGACCGCAAGACCCACGAGGCCGAGCGCGGTAAGCTGAAGGCGCAGCTTACCGGCACCGAGCTCGACAAGGCGCTCGACGAACTGGAAAATCAGTGGAACCTCGGCGAAAGCGACCGCAAGCAGCGCTATATGAGCCACGCGATGGCAATTGCCGCCCAGGCGCTCGACCATGTCGGCCTGCCCGCCATCATCCGTCCGTCCTTCACGCTTGGCGGCACCGGCGGCGGCATCGCCTACAACCGCTCGGAATTCTTCGAAATCGTCGGCGGCGGCCTCGATGCCTCGCCGACCACGGAAGTGCTGATCGAAGAATCGGTGCTCGGCTGGAAGGAATTCGAGATGGAAGTGGTCCGCGACACGGCGGACAACTGCATCATCATCTGCTCGATCGAAAACATCGACCCGATGGGCGTTCATACCGGCGATTCGATCACCGTCGCTCCGGCTCTGACGCTGACGGACAAGGAATATCAGATCATGCGCAACGCCTCGATCGCGGTTCTGCGCGAGATCGGCGTCGAAACCGGCGGCTCGAACGTACAGTTTGCCGTCAACCCGAAGGACGGCCGCCTGGTCGTCATCGAGATGAACCCGCGCGTATCGCGCTCCTCCGCGCTGGCCTCGAAGGCAACCGGCTTCCCGATCGCCAAGATCGCAGCCAAGCTCGCCGTCGGCTACACCCTGGACGAACTCGAAAACGATATCACCGGCGGCGCAACCCCAGCATCTTTCGAGCCGTCAATCGACTATGTCGTCACCAAGATCCCGCGTTTCGCCTTTGAAAAGTTCCCCGGCGCATCCCCGGTTCTAACCACGGCGATGAAGTCGGTCGGCGAAGTCATGGCGATTGGCCGTACCTTCGCGGAATCGCTGCAGAAGGCTCTGCGTGGTCTCGAAACCGGCCTGACGGGCCTGGACGAGATCGAAATTCCCGGCGTAGAGGAAGGCGAAGGCAGCCGCAACGCCATTCGCGCCGCCATCGGCACGCCGACGCCCGATCGCCTGCGCATGGTCGCCCAGGCGCTGCGCCAGGGCATGAGCGTCGAAGAGGTGCATGAAGGCTGCAAGATCGACCCCTGGTTCCTTGAGCAGCTGAAGAACATCGTCGACATGGAAAGCCGCATTCGTGAGCACGGCCTGCCGCAGGATGCCGCCAATCTGCGCATGCTGAAGGCCATGGGCTTCTCCGACGCCCGTCTCGCGACGCTGGCCGGCAAGCGCCCGAAGGAAGTCGCCGAACTCCGTAATTCTCTGAATGTCCGCCCGGTCTTCAAGCGCATCGATACCTGCGCCGCCGAATTCGCCTCGCCGACGGCCTACATGTACTCGACCTATGAAACGCCCTTCGTCGGCGCTGCCCGCTCCGAGGCCCAGGTTTCCGACCGCAAGAAGGTCGTCATCCTCGGTGGCGGCCCGAACCGAATCGGTCAGGGCATTGAATTCGATTATTGCTGCTGCCATGCCGCCTTCGCGCTGAAGGATGCCGGTTATGAAGCCATCATGATCAACTGCAACCCGGAAACGGTTTCGACCGACTACGACACGTCGGATCGTCTCTATTTCGAGCCGCTGACGGCCGAAGATGTCATCGAGATCTTGCGTGCGGAGCAGGAAAAGGGCGAAGTCGTTGGCGTCATCGTCCAGTTCGGCGGCCAGACCCCGCTGAAGCTCGCCGAAGCGCTGGAAAAGAACGGTATCCCGATCCTCGGCACTGCGCCTGATGCGATCGACCTTGCCGAAGATCGTGACCGCTTCCAGAAGCTCCTGATGAAGCTCGATCTCAACCAGCCGAATAACGGCATTGCCTACTCCGTCGAACAGGCACGCCTCGTCGCCTCCGAAATCGGCTTCCCGCTGGTCGTACGCCCGTCCTACGTTCTTGGCGGCCGCGCCATGCAGATCCTCCATTCGGAAGGCCAGCTGCAGGGCTACCTGCTCGACACGGTTCCGGAACTGGTGCCGGAAGACATCAAGCAGCGTTATCCGAACGACAAGACCGGCCAGATCAACACGTTGCTCGGCAAGAACCCGCTGCTGTTCGACAGCTATCTGACGAACGCCATCGAAGTCGACGTCGATTGCCTCTCCGACGGCACCGACGTCTACATTGCCGGCATCATGGAGCATATCGAAGAAGCCGGCATTCATTCGGGTGACTCCGCCTGCTCGCTGCCCCCTCGCACGCTCTCTCCTGCGATGATCGACGAGTTGGAGCGCCAGGCGAAAGCCATGGCCAAGGCTCTGAATGTCGGCGGCCTGATGAACGTTCAGTTCGCCATCAAGGACGACACGGTCTACGTGCTCGAAGTCAACCCGCGCGCCTCGCGCACCGTACCTTTCGTCGCCAAGACCATCGGCGCGCCGATCGCCAAAATCGCCGCCCGCGTCATGGCCGGCGAAAAGCTGGATGCGACCTTTGCCGCCTATGGCGAAAAACCCGATCCGCGCAAGCTGAAGCATATCGCCGTCAAGGAAGCAGTCTTCCCCTTCGCCCGCTTCCCTGGCGTCGACACCCTGCTCGGGCCGGAAATGCGCTCGACCGGCGAAGTCATCGGCCTCGATACGGATTTCGCGCTGGCCTTCGCCAAGTCGCAGCTCGGCGCCGGCGTGGAGCTACCGCGTGACGGAACGGTGTTTGTCTCGGTCCGCGACGACGACAAGCCGCGCGTGCTGCCAGCCATCCGCATGCTGGCAGAACAGGGCTTCAAGGTGCTCGCAACCGGCGGCACCCAGCGCTTCCTCGCCGAAAACGGCATCGAGGCGACGAAGATCAACAAGGTGCTTGAGGGACGTCCGCATATCGAGGATGCCATCCGCAACCGTCAGGTCCAGCTCGTCATCAATACGACCGACAGCAACAAGGCGATCTCGGATTCGAAGTCCCTGCGCCGGGCGACGCTGATGCAGAAGGTGCCCTACTACACCACCATGGCCGGTGCCGAAGCAGCCGCCATGGCGATCAAGGCGCTGAAGGCCGGAAACCTCGAAGTTCAACCGCTGCAGAGCTATTTCTGAAGCAGTTAATTCCGTAGTCAGGAGCGTGAGCGGGATAGCCGGCTCACCTTCGCTGCGCCCCGCCAGCCGGTCGAATGGTCAAGGGCTTCAACAGGAGCTTGTCTTAAACCTTCGAATTTTCTGGCATTCGTCTGTCGCAATCTGCTATAGATGAGGGAATAACGGCTCTGGATGGTTCCGAAGTACCCCTTCGGGACCTGTTTTCTTTTGTGTCTGCAGCAGAGCAACACAGGGAGTGAAGGACAAGAAAAATGGTTGAAAAGGTACCGATGACGCAGAACGGGTTCGTCAAGCTGCAGGAAGAACTGCGCTGGCGTCAGCAGGAAGAGCGCCCGCGAATCATCGAGGCAATTGCAGAGGCGCGCGCCCATGGCGATCTCTCTGAAAATGCCGAGTACCATGCCGCCAAGGAAGCCCAAAGCCATAATGAAGGCCGCATCTCCGAGCTCGAAGATCTGACGGCGCGCGCCGAAGTCATCGATCTCACCAAGATGTCCGGCTCGAAGATCAAGTTCGGCGCCAAGGTCAAACTCGTCGACGAAGACACCGAGGAGGAGAAGATCTACCAGATCGTCGGCGACCAGGAAGCCGACGTGAAGGCAGGCCGCATCTCTATCTCCTCCCCGATCGCCCGCGCCCTGATCGGCAAGGAAGTCGGCGATTCCATCGAGGTCAATGCACCCGGCGGCGCCAAGGGCTACGAAATTCTCTCCATCACTTGGGGCTGATCGCCCGTGCGCGATCGCGAGACAGCGCATGCGAGCGATCTCCGTGAGATCGAAATCATAGCAACGAACTTCAAACGCCGGCTTTCCGGCGTTACGTCTACGATCGTGCAACTGATCCCCAAGCAGGTCGAGCTCGGCTATCATATCGCCACACTCGGCCCCGGCCTGCCGGAGAGCCTGCCAAGGCTCGGCTGGCTCCGCCTGCCCGGTCTGTGGATGAAGCCGCGCCGCTATCGCGTCCGCATTTGGCATGCCCGCCGCAACAACGAAATGCTAGCGGGTTTGCTGCTGCGCTCCGTTCTGCGCATGCCTCTCAAGCTCGTCTTTACCTCGGCCGCCCAGCGCCGCCATACAGGCTATACGCGCTGGCTGATCCGCCGCATGGATGCCGTGATCGCCACCAGCACCCGCTCGGGCAGCTTTCTCGAAGTGCCGCACACCGTCATCCAGCACGGCGTCGACCTCAACAGCTTCCATCCGCCGGAAAAGCTTGATGACCGCATGGCCGCAACCGGCCTGCCCGGCACCTATCTGATCGGCTGCTTCGGCCGCGTCCGCCATCAGAAGGGCACGGATCTCTTCGTCAAGGCGATGATCGAGCTGTTGCCGCGCTATCCGGACTGGACAGCCGTCGTGTGCGGCCGCGTGACATCAGAGCATCGCGGTTTTGGCGAGCAGTTGCAAAAGATGGTGGCGGATGCAGGCCTCACCGATCGCATCCGCTTCATGGGCGAAGTCGACGATATCAAGCCCTGGTATCGCCGCGCCACCCTCTATGTCGCCCCTTCCCGCAACGAGGGTTTCGGTCTTACGCCGCTCGAAGCCATGGCTTCCCGCACCGCCGTCGTCGCCTCGGATGCCGGCGCCTATGCCGAAATGATCGTGCCGGGTGAAACCGGCGCCGTGGTGCCGGCGGGCGATGGCGAGGCTCTCACCAGAGCGATCGCCTTCTATCTGGCCAATCCGGAGGAAACCCTTCATCAGGGAGAAAATGCCGTGCGCCATGTGCGCAGCGAATTCGCCCTGGAAAAGGAAGCGACCGCCATCGGCGACGTCTACAAGCGGCTGCTGGTCGCCAACAAGTGAGCGGATCAATCAGCGGCCGAGATCGATGCGCTCGCGCTCGATGAAATCGATCATCGAACGATCCTCCACCATGTCTTCCTCGATGCTTTTGACGATGGACAGGACCTTGTCCCGATATTTCGTCGCACTGCTGTCATAGGTCCAACCCCGCGCCAGCTTCTCCATCAGCTCCTGCCGGGACTTCGTATAATAGTGGTTCAGCTGCAGAAAACGGTTCGAATAGAATTCGGGCGACTTCCGCGCACGCCGGGTAAACCGCTTGCCCGCGTCATTGGCCGTCAGATCCCCGTAGGCCTGCGTCCGGAACTGGTGCACACTGACTTCGGTTACTTCACATGGATCGACGATACACTTGAAATTGCTGACGTTTTCCTTCGTCGTCATTGGATCGGCGCCGCGCATCGTATAATTCCACGTCAACGGTCCGTCCGGCGGCGTTTCATGGCCGCTGGTCGCAAACATATGCCAGGGCAGCGAGACATTCGGGAAATCGCCAACGGCTTCCAACGCCTGCTCGACCGTCGCAGCCTCCTTCGGCAGGAGGAATTCGTCCACATCGATAAACGCCATCCAGCGGTAGTCACCGCCAAAATTCAGGATGGCATGCGCGAAGGTAATGACCTGGCCGTTCAGTACCGCCGATGTCGCCGCATCGCGCATGCGCCCGGCCCAGGGAACAATCGTCAACGCATCTTCAGAGAGTAGGCTTCGAAGAAGCGAGCAGGTCTCATCCGTCGATCCATTATCATAGATATAGAAGTGACGAATGCCGACCGCTTGGTGGAAGCGCACCCATTCCTCGATATAACGAGCCTCGTTCTTCACACAGGCGGCAATGGCGATGCCATGGCGTCCTGCCCTTGGCTCGGGCGGATCAATGGACAGCTTCTTGGCGTCGGACGCCTTGGGTTTCAGCCAGCGCATAAGCTTCATTCCATCGACCCTAATTTCAAAGCAGGCCCGCCGGTCTTGCTGGCGTCAGCAAGATCACGCCTGCGGCTTCAATGCGAACCTGTCGTCGTAACCAAAATCATATTTCAGCAACGCCGAAACACGGGAATAGTTGACGAAAGAGACGCCGCGCTCGGCAGCGATTTGCCGGGCAAGTACGAGATGCTCGATAATGCGGGCCTCAGCGCGTGCAATGCCGGAAAAAGCTGTATCTCCGGCGGTCTCGTAAAAGCGGGGTTCTCCGGCATTGGAGATATCGATCCCCAGAAAGCCGACTTGATGCTTTGCGCAGTAAAGAGCAAATTGCAGCGCCGATACGGCAACGGATCCGCCCAGAAAAACTCCGCGATCCGGCGAGAGCGAAAAACCCGCCGAACCCTCAGCATCCAATCGCACATATTGCAGTTTTTTGAGATCGTCGAGGGAGCGGCGGCGCGCGCCATAGGGCTTGCGGATATCGTCGATTAGGATGATCGTCTTGTCCGCCAGCCAGCTTTTGTCGATCTCGCAGAGTGCACGCAGCACCGCCACGGAAAACAGGCAAAGCGAACCCGGCGCCACCTTCTCGCGCAGCATATCGAGATGCCGCCAGACAAAACGCTCATCCTCGACTGCAATTGCCAAAGGCTCGGCGATCCGGTCGCCAGACAAGCGGATGGCACCATTCAAAAGAATGGCACTGCGGAATTCCAGGCCGCTCAGATCGCTATTGCGAATCGATGGGCCTGATCCGACGATGTAGACCGCATCGCCGCAGCGTTCGCGCAGACGATCCATGCCGGCAAGGCTTGCAACCTTGACGCCGCGGTAAAGCACCTCGCTGACATTCTGGCTGCGGACGATGCTGAGCCCCGGAAACCAGTCCTGCACATGAGCCCGCGAGCCGCCCAGAAAGAGGCGCACGCCGGTTTTGATCAGCGACCGATGCCAGGGGCGATCCGCCATTCGCCTAGAGCTCCACCAAGCCGAGTTTCTTGACCTGTCGGATGGTCAGCATGGTGCGCACGGTATCGACATGTTCATTCGCCGTCAGGACTTCGATGACGAAATCCTGGAAACGGGTGAGATTTTCCGCAACGCAATGCAGCAGGAAATCACTGTCGCCGGACACCATCCAAGCCTGTCGAACCAGCGGCCAAGCCGAGGTTGCGCTGGCAAAAGCCTTGAGATTCGCTTCCGACTGATGCTTGAGGCCGACCATGCAGAAAGCCACGAGATCGAAGCCCAGTTTCGGGCTGTTCAGCATGGCGTGATAGCCTTCGATGACACCAGCCTCTTCCAATTTGCGCACGCGGCGCAGGCATGGTGGCGCCGAAATGCCGACCCTGTCCGCGAGCTCGACGTTGGTCATGCGTCCGTCCCGCTGGAGTTCCCGCAGAATCTTGATATCGATAGCATCGAGCTCAGCGCGAAGCACTTTTTTGCCTTTCTTTAATTCCCCCTCGCCAGCTTCTATATAAGGCTGGAAAATACGCAAGAAAGTTTCTCCCGCGTAGTTGATTCTAACACAAAGCGGATTTGCTCTGTGTGTAATGCAAGGCTGCCCTTGAATAAATGCATAAGGCAATCATAAATGAAGCGCGGATCGCGAAATCGCCTGTTTTGCGCGCTTGAGGCCGCGGTTTCGCAATCGCCGAATTGAAAGGACTGACTATGCCTGCCCGCCACACGAAGGTGCTCATCATCGGTTCCGGCCCAGCCGGCTACACCGCAGCGGTTTATGCCGCGCGCGCGATGCTGCAGCCCGTTCTGATCGCCGGTCTCGAACAGGGCGGCCAGCTGATGATCACGACCGATGTCGAGAATTATCCGGGATTTGCCGATCCGATCCAGGGTCCGTGGCTGATGGAGCAGATGCTGCAGCAGGCCCAGCATGTCGGCGCCGAGATCGTCAACGACCTCGTGACCGAAGTCGATACCAGCAAGCGTCCTTTCGTTGCCCATACCGACAGCGGTCAGGTCTGGACCGCCGACACTCTCATCATTGCCACCGGCGCCAAGGCGAAATGGCTGGGTATCGAGAGTGAACAGCATTTCCAGGGCTTCGGCGTCTCCGCCTGCGCCACCTGTGACGGCTTCTTCTATCGCAACAAGGATGTGATCGTGGTTGGCGGCGGCAACAGCGCTGTCGAGGAAGCACTCTATCTCTCCAACATCGCCAAATCGGTGACGGTGGTGCATCGCCGCGATACTTTCCGTTCGGAAAAGATCCTGCAGGAGCGCCTGTTCGCCAAGGAAAACGTTAGGATTCTCTGGAACACTGAGGTCGCGGAGATCACCGGGACGCCGGCCAAGCCGCCGATGCCGCCATCCGTCACGGGCGCGCGCCTGCGCGATACGCGCACTGGCGCCATCACGGAGATGCCGATCGACGGTGTCTTCGTTGCCATCGGCCACGCGCCGGCGACCGAGCTCTTCAAGGGCAAATTGAAGCTTAAGGACAATGGTTATCTCTGGACCGCACCGGATTCGACCGCGACCAACGTCGAAGGCATCTATGCGGCCGGTGATGTGACCGACGATACGTTCCGGCAGGCAATCACGGCAGCAGGAATGGGCTGCATGGCCGCACTTGAAGCGGAACGCTATCTGACTGGGCACATGCCCGTCGCCGTGGCTGCGGAGTGATGCAGCCGATGAGGGGAAACGGCATGCCATTGGATTGGGACAAGCTGCGTATCTTTCACGCGGCTGCCGAAGCGGGTTCGTTCACGCATGCGGCAGACAAGTTGCATTTGTCCCAATCCGCCATCAGCCGCCAGGTCAGCGCTCTCGAGCAGGATGTCGGCATAAAACTCTTCCACCGCCATGCGCGCGGCCTCATCCTGACGGAACAGGGCGAGCTGCTTTATCGCACCGCTCACGACGTTTTGCTGAAGCTCGAAACGGTCAAGATGCAATTGACCGAGACGACCGACAAGCCAAGCGGCAAACTGCGGGTGACGACGACCGTTGGCCTCGGCCAGGGCTGGCTCACCGACAAGATCCAGGAATTCCTGCAGCTTTATCCTGACATGTCGATCCAGCTCATTCTCGACAATGAGGAGCTGGACGTGAACATGCGTCACGCCGATTGCGCCATCCGTCTGCGCCAGCCGCAGCAATCGGATCTGATCCAGCGCAAGCTCTTTACCGTGCATATGCACGTCTATGCCGCCCCCTCCTATATCAACCGCTACGGCGAGCCGCAGTCGGTCGAGGATCTGGACGAGCATCGCATCATCAGCTTCGGCGAACCGGCACCGAACTACCTGCTGGATGTCAATTGGCTCGAGATTGCCGGCCGCTCATCCGACAACAAGCGCGCTCCGCATCTGCAGATCAACAGCCAGACATCAATCAAGCGCGCCTGCCTGCTTGGCATTGGCATCGCAGTACTGCCCGATTATATCGTCGGCCGCGACCCAGGCCTTATTCAACTCGCGATCAATGCAGACGTGCCGTCCTTCGACACCTATTTCTGCTATCCGGACGAAATGAAGAATGCGGCCAAGCTCAAGGTTTTCCGTGATTTTATCGTCGCGAAAGCGCGCAACTGGAATTTCTGACGAAGGTAAGTCACTGATAACCAACTCTTTTTAGGACTAGCATACGAGCCGCGCATATGATGCATAGCTGATATGCACAAATGAGAGTTGAAGCCTGCACATTTAACTACCATATCGCACATAGCTGATGCACACGGTGGCTTTTCCTCCCAGTTCCACCGCATTGGCTGTTCCCCTCTGGAGGTTTTTGACCTTCATACCTATAGGGCCCTGGTTTACTCCGGAGGCCCTTTTTTTTGCTCTTTTGTCCCAGACACGCCAAACGCATAACTGCCATGCACAAAAAAGCATTGCGCACTGCACAAATTAACATCATAACGCACACAGCTGATGCACACGGTGGCTTTTCCTCCCAGTTCCACCGCATTGGCTGTTCCCCTCTGGAGGTTTTGACCTTCACACCTATAAGGGCCCTGGTTCATACCGGTGGCCCTCTTTTTTTGCCCAATTTCTAAGCACGCATGTCGGCAGCCTTGCCGAAAATAATATTCGGCGTCACCCTTGATATATCGAAAATCATCGATACATAGATCGTAATTATTCGATATTGCTGGTAAGCACCATGGACAAAAACGAGATATTGAAGGCGTTGGCCAATCCGGCCCGGCTCGAAATCCTCAACCACTTGAAAGATCCGGAAGCCCATTTTCCGACGCAGGAACATCCGCTGGAGCTTGGTGTCTGCGCCAGCCAATTTGAGCGGTGCGGTCTCTCGCAATCCACCGTCTCGGCCCACCTCGGCACGCTTCACCGTGCCGGCCTGGTGACGACCCGGCGCCTCGGCCAGTGGATTTTCTACAAGCGCAACGAGGAAACAATCGCCGAATTCCTCGCGGCCATGGAGAAGGAACTCTGAAAATGTGGGTTGCTCTCCCTGCACCCGTGCTCACGTCCTTCGCAACCGCCGCGATCTTCCCCAAGAAGCGACTACCTTAACACATAGGTTCCCGGCCTTGGCGGTCGCCTCTTACTGATTTCTCCCTCCCCCAAAAGAAAGGACTGCCCATGACCAAACTGTTCGAACCGACGAAGCTTGGTGATATCTCCATCGCCAACCGCATCGTCATGGCGCCCCTGACGCGCAATCGCTCGCCGAATGCCGTGCCGAACGATCTGAACGTCAAATATTATGCCCAGCGGGCGACCGCGGGCCTGATCATCACCGAGGCAACGGCAATCACCCATCAAGGTCAAGGCTATGCCAATGTTCCCGGCCTTTACAGCAAGGAAGCGCTGGACGGCTGGAAGAAAGTGACGGAAGCCGTGCACGCCAATGGCGGCAAGATCGTTGTCCAGATGTGGCATGTCGGTCGCATCTCCCACACAACCCTGCAGCCGAACGGCGGCAAGCCGGTCTCCTCGACCTCCAGGCGCGCTGAAAACTCCAAGACCTATCTCGTCAATAGCGACGGCACCGGCAGTTTTGCCGATGTTTCCGAACCACGCGCCCTGGAAACCTCGGAAATTCCGGGCATCGTTGAAGATTATCGCAAGGCCGCTCGCGCCGCCATCGATGCCGGTTTCGACGGCGTCGAAATCCACGGCGCCAACGGCTACCTGATCGACCAGTTCCTGCGCGGCGATATCAACGATCGCACCGACCAGTATGGCGGCTCGATCGAGAACCGTACCCGCTTCCTGTTCGAAGTGGTCGATGCGGTCACCAAGGAAGTGGGCGCTGGCCGCACGGCAATCCGCATTTCTCCCGTCACGCCCTCTGGCGATGCCAGCGACCCGGCTCCCCAACAGCTATTCACCCAGGTCGTCGAAGGCCTGGCGAAATACGGCCTTGCCTATATCCATGTCGTCGAAGGCCAAACCGGCGGCAAGCGCGACTTCCTGCCCTTCGACTACGACGCGCTGCACGCGGCCTATAAGGCTGCAGGCGGCACGGCCGGCTGGATGCTCAACAATGCCTATACCCGCGAAATGGCGATCGAAGCTGTCGAGAGCGGCAAGGCTGATGTCGTTGCCTTCGGCAAGCCGTTCATTTCGAATCCGGATCTTGTCCGTCGCCTGAAGGAAAATGCGCCGCTCGCCCAATGGGACCAGGCAACGCTCTATGGCGGCGGCGCCAAGGGTTACGCCGACTATCCGACGCTCGAAGAAGCAGCCTAATTGGGGCTTCTCAGCCAGAGTGCGCTTTCGACAAAGAGCCCTCGCAACCTATGTTGCGGGGGCTCTCCATATCGGCTTCTGAAGCGAGTGAAACGAGCCATTCACGCAGTTTGCAGGCAACCGATCGATACAAGGCTTGCTCTCACCGCCTCATCGATCGGCGTATGCGGTTCCTCGCCAAGCACAGCCACCAGCCTGTCGTTCCGCATCTCCAGCGGCACATCCCAGAGATAGCTCATCTCGCGCAGTTCTCGCATGAATGTCACGAAGGGAGAGGCTAGCGGTACTATCCACCAGGGAAACGATTTCACCTTCACCTTGTGTCCAACCACGCGCTGTACGGCTTCGATCATCTGTCTGCCGTCTCCATCCCAATGACCGCGCATATGATAGACGGCGAAGGCCGGCAGCTCGTCGCCTTCCTCGATCAGCCGGATCATGGTTTCGGCAACATCGGGCAGATAGGCCCATTGATGGCCGACGCCGCGTTTGCCCGGATAGGTCATCGAAGTGATCGGTTTACCCGGCGTCACCATGGCTTGAGAAAACCAGCTGTTGGCGCGCGCGCCCCCGAAGAAATCGCCGGCGCGAACGATGATGACAGGGCTATCGCCCTGCTCTGCCGCTGCCCTCAGACGCCGCTCCATCTGCACACGGATGGCGCCCTTGCGGGTCTTCGGCCGCTGCGCGCTGTCTTCCGTGACAATCGGGAAAACATCGGGGCCGAAATTATAGACCGTACCTGGCAGCACGATCCGTGCACCGACCGCCTTGGCGGCGGCAATGGTGTTGTCGAGCATCGGCAGGACCACCTTGCCCCAATTGCGATAGCCGGGCGGGTTGACCGCATGCACGATGACATCCGCACCTTGCGCCGCCTTCAGAATATCATCCGCCTGCATGGCATCGCCCTGGAACCAGTCGAAATCCGGCTGGCGGCGAGCCGCCTCGGCCGCATTGCGGTTCAGCGCCCGGATGCGCCAGCCGCGAAGGGCAAGTCCTTGCGCGACAGCACCGCCAATGCCGCCAGTCGCGCCGAGTACCAGGGCCGTTTTCGTATTCTCTGTCTGGTTGCTCATCGTCATCTCCATCGGTTTCGATGGGCTGACTATGCTTGGTATCGGCGATAAACGAAATTGCCGAAAAATCTGCAGATGTTATACATAAATGTATGACAAAACTCACTGAACCAAGCTGGGATTTCTATCGTACCTTTCTTGCCGCGCTGGAACACGGCTCGCTATCAGCCGCTGCCCGCGAACTGGGCCTGACACAGCCGACGGTCGGCCGTCATATCCTTGCATTGGAGCAATCGGTCGGCGCAGAACTGTTCACGCGTTCGCAACAGGGGCTGCTGCCCACCGATGCCGCTATGGTTTTGAAACCCTATGCCGAGACTTTGGCCAGCACAGCTGCGGCACTGCTGCGCGCGGCCTCCGGCTCGAAGGATAAGGTCAGCGGCACGGTGCGCATCAGCGCGAGCGAGGTCATCGGCGCCGAAGTGCTGCCGCCGATCCTTGCCAAGCTGCAGGCAGGATATCCCGATCTGATCGTAGAGCTTTCGGCCTCCGATACGGTGGAGGATCTGCTGCAGCGTGAGGCCGATATCGCCGTGCGCATGGTCGCGCCCGCGCAAGAAGCATTGCTCGCTCGGCACATCGGCATCATCTCTCTCGGCCTCTTCGCCCATCGCAGCTATATCGAGCGGTACGGCAAGCCCGAAACCGTCGGGGAACTGGGCCGGCACAAGCTCATAGGCTTCGATCGCCAGACTGCCTATATCCGCATGATGACGAAGCGTTATCCTGTGCTCGAAGGCATTTCCTTCAGCTTTCGTTCCGATCACAGCATTGCTCTGCATAACGCCCTGCGCGCCGGCATCGGCATCGGCTTCCTTCAAATCCCCCTGGCAAGCCGCGATCCAGCCCTCGTGCAGCTGTTGCCGGAGATCAAGGTCGAGATCGACACCTGGATCGTCATGCACGAAAACCTGAAGACATCGCCACGCTGCCGCGTGACATTCGATGGGCTGGTGATGGGGTTGCTTGATTATATCAAGGAAAACAGCGTGGATAATGGATCTTGACCATGGCAACAGCGGTGGAACTGGTGCCATACGATCGGCGCTGGCCAGAGGATTTCGAGCGCATCCGTGATAAGCTTCAGCGATTGCTGGCGCCCTATGTCATGGCGATCGAGCACATCGGCAGTACGTCAATTCCCGGGATTGCCGCAAAACCGCTCATCGATATCGACATCATCCTGCGCAGCTCAGCCGATGTACCGCCGGCGACCCAGATTCTTCTAGGGGAGAATTACGAACCGCGCGGCAATCGCTATGACGACGATGTCTGGGCTTTCATGCGGCGCGACGGCAAGCCGCCGGAACGAATTTATCTCTGCCCACCGGACAACCGAACACACGAACGACGTTTGATCTTTCGCGATTATCTTCGGACCCACCCGGCAGAAGCAGCAGCCTATACTGCGCTGAAAGTGGAGCTGGCCGAACTCCATCGCCATGATGGCGATCACTACACCGCCGAAAAGCGTCGCTTCGTCGACGCGATTATAGAAAAGGCGTTAAAGAAGCCGAAAGGCTAAGCGCCAGGAGCAGTATCGATCGGCGGGAAATGCACCTGGCCATCGATGACTTCCGTTTCCGGTCGGTCACCGCCGTCGGCATATTCCTCATGCCACTTGCCGCTCTCGTCCTGCCAGCTGATTTCGGCTGAGTCTCCCCCGATCTGCTGTTCCGCGGCCACGATCCTGGCGGCCTCCACCGCCTCGGAATGTGTTGGAAACGCTTCCGAATAAACATCACGGAAGCGATAAGCCCACCCACCGTCATGCGGCACGATTTCGTAAACGACCTTGACCATTCAGACCCTCCTTCTCATCTGCCAAGACCTTCGAACCGGATGTCGCCGGCGGGATCGCGTGCATCTGAGACGGATTCGAGGATGCCGCGGCGTTGTGGTTGGGCAGACCTATCCGCGCAGTATTCCATTAAACCGCGTTAACTGCAAATTTCGCCCTCTTCCCGCAAGCTTGATGTGCGAACTCCTTGCTTTAGAGTGCAACCGTGAATCGGCGCAGAGGTGGGAAAGTGCTCATAGCAAAGTGGTTTAAGCAGGAAAGAAACCTGCTGGTGGCATTGATAGTTGCCGTTGGCGCCTATGTCGGCGAGCATTCCATTCTGGAAATGGGCCAGGGCGCATCAATGATCGCAGCCGCGGCATTGATCGCAACCATTGTGCTGGCCTCCATGCGCGTCGCCCATCATGCCGAGACGCTCGCCGTCAAGGTCGGCGATCCCTACGGCACGATGATCCTCACCCTTTCCGCCGTTGCCGTCGAAGTTATCATCCTTGCCATCATGATGAGCGGCGAGAGTTCGCCGACGCTGGTGCGCGACACGATCTACGCCGCCGTCATGCTCGATATCAACGGCATCCTCGGCCTCGCCGCCCTTCTCGGCGGGCTGAAGCATGGCGAACAGCCCTATAATGACGATTCCAGCCGGACCTATGGCGTGATGATCCTGACTGCCATGGGCATTTCGATGATCGTGCCGGAATTCATACCGGACGCGAAATGGCACTATTATTCCGCCTTCACCATCGTTGCGATGATCGCCCTCTATGCGCTGTTCCTGCGCATGCAAGTCGGCCGGCACAGCTATTTCTTCAGCTATAGCTATCCGCGCACGGAAAAGAAGCTCGCAGCTACCGAGGCTGAAGAACATCATGAAGAGGACTCCACGGCGACTTCGATCGTGACAATCCTGATCGGGGTCGTCCTGATCGGTACGCTCGCCGAATTCATGTCGGCCTTCATGGATACTGGTCTCAAGGGCACTGGCGCTCCGCCCGCCATCGCCGCGATAGTCGTTGCCGCCATCTCCGCTGCACCCGAAATTCTGACGGCTCTGCGGGCAGCCCTCAGAAACCGCATGCAGGCGACTGTCAACATCGCCCTTGGCGCCTCGCTGTCGACCGTGATCCTGACGGTGCCGGTCATGGAGGCGATTGCGCTCTATACCGGCCAGCCCTTCATCATGGCGATGTCGCCGGTGCAGACGGTCATGGTGATGATTACGCTGATCGTTGCAGCCATCAACCTAAACGACGGCGAAACCAACGCCATCGAGGGGATGACCCATTTCATTCTCTTCGCCACCTTCATCATGCTGACGGCGCTCGGCCTTTGACTCTGATTTCAGGGACTTACGCCGATGATCGGATTCAAATTGCGAAACAGTTGAATCAGTTGATGAAGCCGAAACCGGCAGCCTGAATACGAAAAAGCCCGCCATCTCTGGCGGGCTTTCCATGTAAGCTATCGCTAGCCGCTTACTTGCAGGCGCCGCAGAAGCGTTGGATGCGGCGGCAAGCTTCCTCAAGCAGCTCTTCCGAGGTCGCGTAGGAGATGCGGAAGTTCGGGCCGAGGCCGAAAGCCGAGCCGTGGACGACAGCAACGCCTTCCGATTCCAGCAGCTCGGAGACGAAATCCTCGTCCGTCTCGATGACCTTGCCGGTCGGAGCCGTCTTGCCGATCAGGCCGGCGCAGGACGGATAGACGTAGAAGGCGCCTTCCGGAACCGGGCAGGAAATGCCCTTCGCCTGGTTTAGCATCGACACGACGAGATCGCGGCGACCTTCGAAGATCTTCTTGTTGCGCGGAATGAAGTCCTGCGGACCGTTCAGCGCTTCGACGGCAGCCCACTGCGCGATCGAGGTTGCGCCCGAGGTCTGCTGACCCTGGATCATGTCCATGGCCTTGATCAGCTGCAGCGGGCCGGCGGCATAGCCGATACGCCAGCCGGTCATGGCATAGGCCTTCGAGACACCGTTCATCGTCAGCGTGCGGTCGTAGAGGCTCGGCTCGACTTCGACCGGGGTGGCGAACTTGAACTCGCCATAGGTCAGGTGCTCGTACATGTCGTCGGTCAGGATCCAGACATGCGGATGCTTGACCAGCACGTCCGTCAGCGCCTTCAGCTCGGCATGCGTGTAGGCGGCGCCCGACGGGTTGGACGGCGAGTTGAACATGAACCACTTGGTCTTCGGCGTGATCGCCTTTTCGAGGTCGTCCGGCTGTAGCTTGAAGCTGTTGGCCTGCGTGGTTGCGACGAAAACCGGCGTGCCGCCACACAGCGCCACCATTTCCGGGTAGGAAACCCAGTAAGGCGTCGGGATGATGACTTCATCGCCCGGGTTCAGCGTCGCCATGAAGGCGTTGAACAGGATCTGCTTGCCGCCGGTGCCGACGATCGTCTGCTCCCACGTATAATCGAGATTGTTCTCGCGCTTGAACTTGGTGGCGATCGCCTTGCGCAGTTCCGGAATGCCGGAGACCGGCGTGTACTTCGTCTCGCCGCGGTTGATCGCGTCGATGGCCGCCGTCTTGATATTATCGGGCGTATCGAAATCGGGCTCACCGGCACCGAGGCCGATCACGTCGCGTCCTTTTGCTTTCAGCTCGCGCGCTTTCTGGGAAACGGCGATGGTGGCAGAAGGCTTTACACGGGAAAGAGCGTCGGCAAGAAAGGCCATGGTGATCGGTCCTATTCGGTTGAAAATGGCAGAAAGCCTGTGGACCAGATTTCTGCGCTAAGCTCTATGTCGAATATGGACCGACGTTTCAAGCACAAAGGCGTCACAGTGGCTTTATTTCATGGCTTTCCGCGCCGTGCGCGCTAGCTTTTTTATCCGGCTAGAAGCCTGCCCAAGAGACCACACGCCCCTTTCGCCAAGGTTAGATCGGCCGTAGCCCGGCATCTCCAACCCCTCTCAACTTGAATCATCACGCGAAGCACCTGAATCAAACTCTGAAGATGGTGGGAATTTCCTATATGGATCAGACACTTCTTCGACATCGGCCTCTCGCGCCTTCAGTCGAATAGCTCTTGCGTGGGAAATGCTTTCGCCTGCCGACGAGATCGGCAGATCCAAAAACGTCCTTTCGCCGAAGGCAGGAACACAATGACGTTATCGGTTCCGCGATCCGCCTTGAATGGCAACCGAACGGTCCCACCTTCCAAAAGCGAGCCTATGGGGAGGTCGAAAAGATGCGCGGCGCCAGAACGGGATTAGGCAGAACGGGTTTCTCCATCGCCTTGATGGCCGGCGCTCTGCTCACCGCAACATCGGTGCTTGCCGAACCGGTGCAGACTTTCAAGACGCAAAAGGTTGATGTCAAAGTCGAAACAGTCGCGACGGGGCTTGATCACCCCTGGGCCGTCGAAGTGCTGCCGGATGGCGCCTATCTCGTGACCGAGCGGCCCGGCCGCATTCGCCTTATCCGCGACGGCAAGGTCTCAGGCCCTATATCAGGCGTGCCCGAAGTTTACGCGCATGGTCAGGGTGGCCTCCTCGATATAACCCTTAATCCGAACTTCGCCAGCAATCGCACCCTCTATTTGACGGCCTCCGTGGCAGGCGACGGCGGAAGCGGCACAGCCGTCTTTCGCGCCAGACTATCGCCGGACGAAACGCGGCTGACCGATGTGAAGCGCATCTTCCTGATGAACAAGCTGTCGCGCGGCAATATCCAGTATGGTTCGCGCATCGCAATTGCCCGCGACGGCAGCCTCTTCGTCAGCCTCGGCGATCGCGGCCAACAGGATCGAGCTCAGGACTTTCACGACGACGCCGGCTCCATCATTCACATCGGCGCCGACGGCAGCATCCCCGCCGACAATCCGTTCAAGGACGGCAAGCGCGCTTTACCCGAAATCTGGTCGAAGGGCCATCGCAATCCGCAGGGCATCACTTTCGACAGCCAGACAAACAGGCTCTATACGGCCGAGCATGGCGCCAGGGGCGGCGATGAGATCAACACGCCCGAAGCCGGCAAGAATTACGGCTGGCCAGTCATCTCCTACGGCGTCAATTATAACGGCACCAAGATCGGCATCGGAACCGCAAACGCCGGCATGGAGCAGCCCCGCTTCTATTGGGATCCTTCGATCGCGCCCGGCGCCATTGCCGTCTATCGCGGCAAGATGTTTCCCGAGTGGAATGGCGATTTTCTCGTCACGGCGTTGAAGTTCGAGCTGCTCTCACGGCTAAGCCAGGACGGCAAAGGCAAGATCATCGAACAGGAACGCATATTTGAGGGAAAATTCGGCCGCATGCGCGATGTAATAGTCGCGCCCGATGGTGCCTTGCTGATAACGACGGATGAAAGCGATGGTGCGCTCCTGAGGATTTCGAGGGCTGCAAGCTAGCGGGAAGCATTCCGCTTCTTGCGCCTTTCTGCCTTGCCGCAAGCAAAAGCAGCTGCTAACGGTCGGCCTCGTTCTTTCCTCCCCTTTCCGCAGGATGCAGATGTCTCGCATACAGGCGAATTTGTTGTTGCTGCTTGCCGCCGCGATCTGGGGTGGCGGTTTCGTTGCGCAATCGACAGCGATGAAGGCGATCGGCCCCTTCTGGTTCATCGGTCTCAGATTCGCCGTCGCCACCCTGGTCGTCCTGCCCTTCGTGTGGATGGAAAACAGGAAGGCTGCGAAGCCCCTGACGCCTCGCAACTGGCTCTCCTTTTTGCTGATCGGCCTTGCTCTTTTCGGCGGAGCGGCAACGCAGCAACTCGGCCTTCTGACGACGACCGTCACGAACTCGAGTTTCATAACCGGCCTTTACGTGGTCTTCGTGCCGCTGATCGCCGTTATCTTCCTGCGACGCTCGCCGCATTGGGTCATCTGGCCTGCAGCCTTGATGGCGCTTTGCGGCATCTACCTGCTCTCGGGGGGCTCCTTCTCGCGCCTTACCGTTGGCGATTTCCTGACTGTGATCTGCGCCCTCTTCTGGGCAGCCCAAATCACGCTCGCCGGCTCCGCCGTCAACGAAACCGGTCGGCCGCTCGGTATTTCGGCCACGCAATTTGCCGTCACCGCCGTTCTCGCTCTCGCGGTTGCCGCCGTCATCGAACCAATCAGCATTGCCGATATAAGTGCCGCACTCGGCGAGATCCTGTACGTCGGCATCTTTTCCTCCGGCCTGGCTTTTGCGCTGCAGATCATCGGCCAGCGTTATACGACCGCACCCCAGGCCGCGATCTTCCTGTCTTCGGAAGCACTGTTCGGAGCTTCACTCGGCGCCTTGCTGCTCGGCGAGACCATCCGCCCGCTTGGCTATGCCGGCTGCGCCTTAATGTTTGCGGCGATGCTCGCTGTAGAATTGGTCCCAGAACTGACACGCCGGCGCGACGCTGCAGCGTAAAAACGCCGGAAATGCGGGCTTTCGGTCGCGTGCCTCTATGGCTTGGCAAAATTTTTCGAACGATCGAAAACGACCGTTCACACCAACGGATTTGGGGAAATTTTGTCAAAACTATATCGTGGACGATGCAAAACCCTTAGAAACCTGTTTCAAAATGGGAAAATTTGCGAATCGCCTTAACATATTCGCGTTACGGTATTGTGCTCGTTGTGCCACGTTAAAAAACTTTTGCTTGCCAATTTCCCCTAAACACAGCACTCTCAACAGTGTTCGGGCATTTTTAGAGCATGGGAAGTCCTAATAGAATTGCGAGCCGGAAACGCTAATATTCCGGTCAGCTTGGTCGAGAAGCGGGGTGGCAAACATCGCATCACGTCCATGCCGAGTTACGGGGACCTTTTCCTTCAAATTTCGAGAACTGCCTGCAAGCGCCCGCAAGGGCAACTGAAGTAATGCTGCCCGTGTGGATGGTGGGCAGAGAGAAAAGGACCTGAGGCATGGCCGAGACTGGCACTGTAAAGTTTTTCAATACCGATAAGGGCTTCGGTTTCATCAAACCGGACAAGGGTGGCGCAGACATCTTTGTACACATTTCTGCAGTTCAGGCTTCTGGTCTGGCAGGATTGTCGGAAAACCAGAAGGTAAGCTTCGACACGGAACCGGATCGCCGCGGCAAGGGACCGAAGGCCGTCAATCTGCAGATTGCTGGCTGAGACACCCTACGGTTATCAAATTCGAGTTGAGGCCCGGCAGCAATGCCGGGTTTTGTCATTCAGTCTGCATTCAGTTTGCCCCATATAATTTGCCTTCCATGAAAGAGCGGGACTAATTTTTATCCCGCCTCCGTTAGAGGACAGGCCAATGACCATACTCGGCAAAACGCTCGTCATGTCCGCTGTCGCCGCGGCGGTGACAGTCGCTTCGATGAGCGCTGCTTCCGCCGATGAATATTGGCGCCATCACAACCGCGATGGTTGGGCGCTCGGCGCTGCGGGGCTTGCAACCGGCTTGATCGTCGGCTCCGCCATTGCCAGCCAGCCGCGCTACGTCGAGCCGGCCCCGGCCTATGTCGATCCGGACTATGATGCGCCTCCTCCGGCCTATAATTATCGTCCACCGCCGCGCCGTGTTTATGTCGAGCGTAACGTCAGTTATTACGCGCCGCCGCCGGCATATGGCCTGCGTCCCTGGTCGCCGGCGTGGATGCGTTATTGCTACGACCGTTATAGAAGCTTCGACAGCCGCTCCGGCACCTATGCCGGCTATGACGGCATGCGCCATTTCTGCACGGCCGATTGATTTCGACCGTACCCCCGCATGAGAATGCAGGAACCAAGGCACCGCTTTCAAATGGGCATCAAGAACTATTTGATCGAAGGTGTTTCAGGAACCGGCAAGACCGCTGTTGCCGCCGAACTGCAGCGGCGCGGGCATCATGTGATCCATGGTGACCGGGAATTGGCCTATAAGGGCGATCCGAAGACGGGTGAACCGCTGGATGCTTATGCCCTTCAGAAGCACATTGCGGATGTGGCCTTCGGGCACAGACATCAACTTTGGGATGTCGGCAAGGTCAAATCCCTGGCCGCTGATCGAAGCCACCCGATCTCCTTCTTCTGCGGCGGCTCCCGGAATTTCGATCGCTTTATCGATCTGTTCGATAAAATCTTCGTTCTGAATGTCGATCTGGACACGCTGAGGCACCGCCTTGCCAGCAGGCCGGAAGACGAATTTGGCGGTAGGCCTGCCGAGCGAGATGTCATCATGCGATTGCACGCGACGCAGGAGGATGTTCCGAAGAACGCGGTGACCATTGACGCCACCGCGCCGCTCGCCAGCGTTGTCGATGATATTCTCTCGAAATGTTAGCAAAGCGGCCGGATGGCCGCTAGCAAGCGAGCGGAGCTTTCCTCATAATCCGCGCAGAAAGGGATTGCTGCGGCGCTCATCGCCGATGCGGCTTCCAGGTCCGTGGCCGCAGATGAAACCTACCTCATCGCCCAGCGGAAAGACCTTGTCGCGGATCGATTCCAAAAGCTGCTGGTGATTGCCGCCGGGCAGATCCGTTCTGCCGATCGAGCCGTTGAACAGCACGTCGCCGAGATGGGCGAAACCCTGTTTCCGGTTGACATAGATGACGTGACCCGGTGCATGGCCGGGGCAGTGGAAAACCTCGAACTCATGTTCGCCGAAGGAGACCTTGTCCCCCTCCTTCAGAAAGCGGTCCGGCGTGACGTTGCGCACGCCGCTGATGTTGAACATCTTGCCCTTGGCTTCGATATCCTCGAGCAGGAAGCGGTCGTCTTCATGGGGACCGATCACCTCGATGCCGAGCGCTTCGCGCACCTCGTCGGCACCGCCGGCATGATCGATATGGCCGTGTGTCAGCCAGATGGCCTTCAGAGTAAGGCCGTTCTCGCGCACCGTCTGTAGGATGATATCGACATCACCGCCCGGATCGACCACCACGCCCTCCTTCGTCTCCGGATCGAACAGGATGGTGCAGTTCTGTTCGAAAGGGGTCACCGGAATGATGCCGGCCTGGAGCATGCCCATGGAGCGCCTCGTCTGTTTGATCGTCTTGTCGCCGGTATAGCGGCAAACTCCAGGTAAAACAGCCCCTGTAGGCTGCAAAGTGGCGCGGGTAACGAAGACCATCCTCGTGAAATTCCGGAAGGGCAAGTTATTCCATACGGTTATTCTGATTTTCGATTGATTGTCACATTGCTCTCACCTGGCCAATCGGAACACCGAAGCATCCGAAGCGTTGAAGAGAAGTCTTTCAAGACAGAAGGAGAAAACCAATGTCCTTGAAAAGAAATCTGTTGCTGGCCAGCTTTGTCCTTCTCGGCAGTGCGGGTCTCGCCGAGGCCGAGATGGCCGCAACGACCGCCACCGATATCGAAGTTCGTTCCGGTCCAGGCGCGGAATTCCCCACAGTCGGCGTCGCCACACGAGGGTCCGAAGCCACTCTGGATGGCTGCGTCGAGGGCAGCCGCTGGTGCCGGGTCGATGTCAACGGCATGCGGGGCTGGGTCTATGCGCAATATCTAAGCGTGGAACAGAATGGCGCCTCGGTCGTCGTCCAGGACCACCGCGATGACCTGGGCATTCCCACCATCACCTATGAACAGACAGACCCAGTCCAGACCGGCAGCGTCCGGCGCGTTCAGCCAAGTTCGAACGATCAGTTACTGGGTCCCGTCGATGAGAATGACACCGATGTGGTCGCCGTCACCCCGCCTGAGGAAGTCCGGACCTATATTGATGACAACCCGGTCGATACGGTTCGGTTGAATGGTGATCTGGTCGTGGGCGCCACCGTCCCGCAAAGCGTGGAGGTGCACCGCATTCCGGATTATCAATACAGCTATGTCGAGGTGAACCATCAGCCGGTTCTGGTCGATCCCGGCACGCGCAGGATCGTCTACGTCTACCGCTGATTCGCCTCACGGGACCGCATAAAATGGCGAAATTGACATGCGGCCAGACAGCCGCATGTCCAAACCGCGGATTTCCCCTGAAATTATTGCGGAATTCTCCCGTTTGAGTTGCCCTTCTATTTCCAGCGATCCATGCATGATGTAATTCTAATATCAGCAGGGATTATCGCCGCTGCCTGGCATCGAACCTGTTTGCGGCGAGAGGGCATCCGGAAGCGTCTCCGGAATTATGGGAGAAGGGCAGTCATGGAAAGTCTAGGGCCTATCATTACGCAATTGATTGCCGGTGCGATCGGTGGCAACGCCGCGAGCGCCGTTTTGAAGCAGGATGGGATCAATCTTGTTGCGAGAACGATCGCCGGGGCCGTCGGCGGCCTTGGAGGCGGCCTGATCCTGAACCTGATCGGCAGCGAGGCCCTTACCGGCCTTATCGCGCAGGGCATATCCTCGCTGGTTGCCGGCGGCGTACTCTCCGCAATCGTCGGCGCCGTTCTCGGCCGCAAGGCGTAAATAATCGGATCGTGCAGGCCGGGCTTGGCAATGACCCGGCTTGTGCGGATCAATGCGCATTCTGCTTGGCCACAGCTACCTCAGCCGTGCTTCTAGCCGGGCGGAGCGGAAAAATATGACATCTCCAGGGTTTTCGCCATCTTCGACGGTCGGATATGCAGGGCTTTCCAGCCCGAGGCGTCCGTCTCTCGTCTCCACTTGCCCCAGACGATCTGCCGATTCGCCATGCGGCCAATCGCTGAGTCTCAACACCGGTGGCAGTGCGCGAAAATACAGGATATGTTAGAGTTTTCGTTGGGACCGCGCTTAATTTCCTCATGAAGCAGCGCCATTCGAGCAACATGGCATTGTGCGAAGCCGGGCGGCAACGTAAAAATGCGTCAACAGGCCTGACGTATTTTTGCGGAAGTTTCCCGAATGCTCCATAATAGGAAAGGAAATGCCACGGTGCCACGACAGATGAGCCAGAATGCGGCAAAGACGGAGCTGCTGGCCACGCCGTTGCAGAACGCGGGAAGCATCGATTTCGAGATCATCGAGCTGCTTTTCTTCGCCTACCGCGATTTCGTTTCCGATCCGGACCAGATTCTGCTCAAGAGCGGCTTCGGCCGGGCTCATCATCGCGTCGTCCATTTTGTTAACCGCGAACCCGGCATGACGGTTGCGGACCTTCTGGAAACATTGCAGATCACAAAACAGAGTCTGGCGCGGGTTCTCAAACAATTGATCGATTCGGGTTATATTCGCCAGGTCGCAGGTCCGGAGGACCGGCGGCAGCGCAAGCTGTACCCGACGCAAGCCGGCAGAGACTTGGCGCTGGCTCTGGCCGAGCCCCAATCGCGCCGCATTGAAAGGGCATTCGAAGGCGCGTCCGAAGCGACGCGCGAAAGCGTGAAGCGTTTCCTGAGAGGAATGCAGACCGTAAAATGACAGCATCCAGTCTGCGGGGCCGGAATGGAATGCGTCAACGAAACCGACGGGTAGGACAGGATCGAGATTGATCGAATGACGACAAAAGCAGCAATTTCGGATGATGCAGCACATCTTCTGGTAGTGGACGACGATACCCGTATCCGCGCCCTCCTCAACCGCTATCTTATGGAGAAGGGCTTCCGCGTCACGGCTGCCGCCGATGGCGCCGAAGCGCGCCGCAAGCTGGAAGGGCTCGATTTCGATCTCATCATCATGGATGTGATGATGCCCGGCGAATCCGGCATTGCGCTGACGTCGAGCCTGCGCGCCATCAAGAACATTCCGATCATCATGCTGACGGCGCTGGCCGAAGCCGATTCCCGCATAGCCGGCCTTGAGGCCGGCGCGGATGACTATCTGCCGAAACCCTTCGACCCGCGTGAGCTGGTGCTGCGCATCAACAATATCCTGCGGCGCAATGCGCCCGCCGATTCCCCGAAGATCGAACTGGTCATGTTCGGGCCGTACACCTTTTCGCTCACCCGCAAGGAGCTCAAGAAGGCCGCGGAACTTATCCGGCTTACCGATCGCGAGCAGGAAATCATGCTGCTCTTTGCCAAGCGCGCGGGCGAGAC
Organism: Rhizobium sp. BK312; assembly: GCF_014193605.1. NCBI lineage: Bacteria > Pseudomonadati > Pseudomonadota > Alphaproteobacteria > Hyphomicrobiales > Rhizobiaceae > Rhizobium > Rhizobium sp. BK312. Next base: position 599,505 of record NZ_JACHZP010000001.1, read on the forward strand.
GATCCCGCGCCATGAACTCATCGGCAGTGACGCCGAAGTGGGAGAGCGGACGATCGACGTGCAGATCAACCGGCTGCGTCGCAAGATTGAAGATGACCCTGCCAACCCTATCTGGCTGCAGACGGTGCGTGGTATCGGCTATCGCCTGAGCATAGATTGAGATCGGCCCGCGGGACCAGATTATGGTGACATTCGATTCCATCAGACGCGACCAGGATCACACGCCGTCCAACGGATTGCGGTGGCTTTCGCGCTGGATGCGTCGCTATATCCTGCCGACCGGCCTCTACGCCCGCTCATTGCTGATCTTCATCCTGCCGATGATCATTCTGCAGGCGGTTGTTACCGTCGTCTTCATGGAGCGCCACTGGCAGATGGTGACGCAGCGGCTGTCGATGGCGACCACGCGCGACATCGCCGCCATCATCACCATCATCCAGACCTATCCGCAGGATGCCGACTATTCCGCCATAACGCAGATAGCGCGGCAAAAGCTCGACCTCAGCATATCGATCGAACCCGGGGGCGAATTGCCGCCGCCGCGCGAAAAGCCCTTCTTCTCGATCCTCGATGGCATTTTGAGCGACGAGATAAAGGAACAGATCAATCTACCCTTCTGGATCGATACCGTCGGCAACTCCAGTCTGGTCGAAATCCGCATCAAACTGCCGGACAAGGTGCTGCGCGTCTTCGCCAAGCGCAGCCAGACCTATGCCTCGAACACCCATATCTTCATTCTATGGATGGTCGGCACCTCGCTGGTGCTGATCGGCATCGCCGTCCTGTTCCTGCGCGGCCAGATCCGCCCGATCCTGGCGCTGGCTCAGGCGGCGGAAAGCTTCGGCAAGGGCCAGCGCCTGGAAAACTACTCTCCCCGCGGTGCCGACGAAATACGCCGCGCGGGCCTTGCTTTCATCCTGATGCGCGAGCGCATCGAACGGCAGATCGAACAGCGCACGGCGATGCTTTCCGGCGTCAGTCACGACCTACGCACCGTTCTCACCCGCTTCAAGCTGCAGCTCGCCCTTGTGGGCGAAAATCCGGATCTTGTCGGCCTAAGCGAAGACGTGGAGGACATGCAAAGCATGCTCGAGGGCTACATGGCCTTCGCGCGCGGCGAAGCCGAAGAAGATGTCGGACAATTCAAGCTTAGCGATATCCTCGAAAAGATCCGGCAGGACTTTACGCTGCACGACAAGTCCATGAGCTTCTCCATTGAAGGGGATGACGAAATCTCCGTCCGGCCGAATGCATTCAACCGTCTGGTGACGAACCTCGCTACCAATGCACGACGCTATGCCAACAGCCTCCGCGTGGAAGCCAGGCACAGTGCTAAATGGCTGACGATCATCTTCGATGATGACGGCCCCGGCATTCCCGTCGCCGCGCGAGACGACGTCTTCAAACCGTTCTTCCGGCTGGATTCAGCCCGCAATCTCGACAAATCGGGCACAGGTCTCGGCCTTGCCATCGCGCGCGACATCGCCCGCAGCCATGGCGGCAACGTCACGCTCGGCGACAGCCCGCTTGGGGGCTTGCGCGCCACCATCCGCATTCCTGCCTGAGGGAGAGAGCATATGCCGATCGATATCGAGGGCATGCACTGGTTGAACACGCCGCCTATGTGGGAAGTGAACCAGGGACGCCTGTTCGTTCAATCCGGCAACAAGACCGATTTCTGGCAGGAAACCTATTACGGCTTCCACCGCGACGACGGTCATTTTCTTGGAACGTCCCGCCGGGGCGATTTTACCGCCGAAGTCACCTTCGTCGGGCATTATCGCGAGCTTTACGATCAGGCCGGCCTGATGGTCCGCCATGATGCCAGGCACTGGATGAAATGCGGGATAGAATATACCGACGGCGCCAGGCATTTCAGCGTCGTCGTCACCAATCGCAATTCCGATTGGTCCGCCTTCCGCCTCGATCACGAGTTCGATGCCATGTCGGCACGGGTCACCCGCAACGGTGACGCCCTCTTCATCCAGTACCGCACCGACCGCATGAGCGAATGGCGGATGGCAAGGCTCGCCTGGTTCGATCCGATGCTCGAGGAAGTGTTGGTCGGCCCGGCCTTCTGCTCGCCGCAACGCGAAGGCTTCGAAGCGGAATTCCTCGATTTCAGCCTGACCGACCCGGTTTCACGGGATATTCACTGACGCCTTCCCTCTCCTATTGCGAAAGGGAAAGGCTCACATCATCCTTTTGCCATTCGGCACCGGCTGGGTCACCGCGGCCAGAACGATCGCGCCGGATTCGTCTTCGAAGCCCAGCGTCAGCACTTCGGAGCGCACCGGACCGATCTGACGCGGCGGAAAATTGACGACCGCCAGCACCTGCCGGCCGACAAGGGTTTCCGGCGTATAGTGCACGGTAATCTGCGCGGAGGAACGCTTGATGCCGATCTCCGGCCCGAAATCGATCCTGAGCTTGTAAGCGGGCTTGCGCGCTTCCGGAAAAGTTTCCGCCTCGATAATCGTCCCAACACGGATGTCCACCCGCTCGAAATCGCCGTAAGTGATCTCTTCCGCCATGTCCTGCCTTTATAGAAAACTCAGCCGGCCAATTCCTGTGCCCGCTTGCGCGCCGCCTCAAGGGCCTCATCGAACAGCGGCTGCATGCCATCCTCCGCCATCAGGACGCTCAGCGCCGCAGCTGTGGTGCCGCCGGGAGAGGTCACGTTCTGGCGCAGGCGCGAAGCGTCGTCGGGAGACTGGTGCAACAGTTCACCAGCCCCCGCGACGGTTTCCCGTGCGAGCCGCATGGCGAGGTCCGCCTGCAGGCCAAGCTTTCGACCCGCCTCCGCCATGCATTCCACGAGATAGAAGACATAGGCCGGGCCGCTGCCCGAAACCGCAGTCACCGAATCGATATCGGCTTCGCCGGGCACCCATTCGACCGGACCGGATACCTTCAACAGGTTTTGAACCAGCTGCCGCTGGCCGTCGCTCACGCGTGCATTGGCAAAAGCGCCCGTCACACCACGCCCGACCATAGCGGGCGTGTTCGGCATGGCGCGCACCATGGCCGCTTTTCCCAGATGCGTTTCAAGCGCGGACAGCGTCTTGCCGGCCGCGATGGAGACGACGACCGTCGTCTCGCCCACAAGCGGCTTGAACGGCGGCAGGACTGCATCCATCAGTTGCGGCTTGACGGCTATGAAGAGAACTCCCGCCGTCACGCGTTTCGGCACTTCAGTGACGTGGCTTGCGCCGGCATCCGCAATCATTTTCCGCATCGCTTCGGCAGGGTTTGGATCGACAACGATGACGGATGATCCCGGCACGCCGTTTTTCAGCCACCCCGTCAGCAATGCCCCGCCCATGTTACCGGCGCCGATCAGGACGATCGGACCGGAGGCTGCGAATGCATTGGCGGATTGTTCGCCTGTCATGTCACGCTTCGCCTACCGTTTCAAAAAGTACGGCTTCCATGGCGCGGTTCGCGTCAAGGCCGGACCATACAACGAATTGGAAAGCCTGATAGTAAGCTTCGCAGGTGTCAAGCGCGTTGGAAAGCAGCACTTCCACCTGACGGTTGGTGGGTTCCGCCCCACCCGACAAGAGAAGCGATTGGCGGAAGATAACGATGTCTTCCTGACGCCATAGATCGAAGTGACCCATCAGCACCTGCCCATTGATGCAGGACAGGAGCTTGATCACCTCGTTGACCCGGGGATCCGGAACCTTGACGTCGAACGCGCAGGCTATGTGCAGCGCCTCGAACTCCTCCATCCAGGAGAACGAGACGTGATAGTCGGTCCATCGTCCCTCGACGGTCATGGCGAGTTCGTCCTCGCCGGACCGTTCGAACGACCAATCGTTGTTGGCAGCGACGAATTCGATCATGTCGACCGGGTTCGATTGTCGTTCGGCTTCCATTTCCATAAGGCTCATGCAGCACCTTCTTGACCGGATCGGTTGCAGTTTTCCCGTGGCTCGACACTGAAAGAACGCAAACAATTTTACTCCGGAAACATCCTCGGGATGATGTTGAACGGCTGCCAGACTAACGCTTCCACCATGCCCGGGGCTTACCAAGTCCGTTTCGAATCATCATTTAAAATCAGTGTATAGCGGCATGCCCGGCATGCCAGCCCCTGAACGGTGATTTTGGAAACGGCACTGTGGAAAGCTCTTCCGACGTCTATTCAGAAGGGAGTCATAACCGACTCTGGCGATTGGCTTTTTTGCCTATGTCCACAGGTGGAAAAACAAACGCAAATTTTCAGAGGAAAAAGGCACGGCAAACGGGTGCCGTGCCGATCTGCAAACGTAAGACCGGGCTTATTTGCCCTTGGAAGCAAGCTTAGTTTCAAGCGCTTCGATTCTCGCCAGCAGCGCCTCGTTTTCGTCGCGCGCCTTGATCGCCATTTCGCGGACGGCTTCGAATTCCTCGCGCTTGACGATATCCATGCTGTTCAGCCAGCGCTCGGCATGGGCATTGAAGGCGGTCTCTATTTCACGGCGCACGCCTTGGGCAGCACCGGCGGCATCGGTCATCAGCTTGGCGAATTCATCCAAGATTCGGTTCGGTCCAGTGCTCATGGCAATCTCCTTGCAGCCGTCGGCCCTCAACGGTCAGGCATCGATATGGGCCAGATAGTGCTGAGGTAGGATTTCCAAGGGGCCGATGCAAGCAAATTGAGATAGGACTGGACAACCGGAGCCCCATCTCGGCCGGATCAACAATCGACTTGACCGTTTCGACAGCGAACGCCATGTTCCGCGCACATTTAGCTATATAGCATGATCCCCGTTCCGGAATGGCACGGTGCTTTCGGGAACATGCTGAAACGGGCCTGACGATCTTGCTGACATCCGCCAATCTCGCCGCCATCCTGCCGTTCCCGGACATCAACCCCATCGCCGTCTCCCTCGGCCCGATCTCAGTCCATTGGTATGGGCTTGCCTATGTCGCAGGCATCCTGCTCGGCTGGTTCTATGCAAGGCGGCTGGTCGACAATGGCAAACTCTGGCAGAACGATACTGCACCGATGACGCGCCAGCATCTGGATGACTTCATTCTCTGGGTCGCCTTCGGCATCGTTCTCGGCGGCCGCATCGGCTACATCCTTTTCTACGATCTCGACCCGGTGATCGCCAATCCGATCCGCGCTATCGAGGTCTGGAATGGCGGCATGTCCTTCCACGGCGGATTAATAGGCACGACTATCGCCATGATCTTGTTCGCAAGGCGCAACCAGATCCCCACCTGGAGCCTGTTCGATATCGTCGCCGCCGTCGCGCCGATCGGCCTATTCTTCGGCCGTATCGCCAATTTCATCAACGGCGAGCTTTGGGGTCGGGCCAGCGACGTTCCGTGGGCGATGGTCTTCTGCAGCCCACATGTGATCGCCGCCCATAATGGCGTATGCCCTGCAGGCCCAGACCCGCGGCACCCGAGCCAACTTTATGAAGCCGGCATCGAAGGCATCATCCTCTTCCTTATTCTCTTTATGCTTACGCGCTGGGCGCTGGCATTGAAAAAGCCGGGTACGGTCAGCGGTATTTTCGTCATCGGCTATGCCTTCTCGCGTATTTTTGTCGAATTCTTCCGTCAGCCTGACGAGCAGCTCGGCTATCTGCTCGGCACGAACTGGCTGACGATGGGCATGGTGCTATCGCTTCCGATGGTTGCCATCGGCCTATGGGCTGTCATCCGCGCCCGGCAGGCGGCGGCAAGGCAGATGGCTTGAGGTGGAGTTCAATACGCGGGATCCTTTCAGGAACGGCTCCCAGCCTTTCAGGATCACGCACTAGCGAAAGCAAAGAATGACGACGGCGCTCGGGGAAAAAATCAAAGCCATCATCCGCACCAACGGACCATTGAGCATCACGGATTATTTTTCGTTGTGTCTCGCCGACCCCGTGCATGGTTACTACAAGACGCGTGAACCCTTCGGCCAATCCGGCGATTTCGTCACCGCACCCGAGATCAGCCAGTTGTTCGGCGAAATGATCGGCGTCTTCATGGTGCATGCCTGGCAGCGGCATGGAACGCCGGCCGAGGTGCGCCTCGTCGAGATCGGTCCCGGCCGCGGCACGATGATGTCCGACATGTTGCGCGTCATCAGCAAGCTGGCGCCGCCGCTTTACGATGTCATGACGGTGCATCTCGTCGAGACCAGTGAACGCCTGCAGGGCTTCCAGCGGCAAACCCTGGAAGCGTATGGCGCCAAAATTTCCTGGCATACGGATTTCGGCGAGGTGCCTGAGGGTTTCACCTTGCTCGCCGCCAACGAGCTTTTTGACGCCATTCCGATCCGCCAGTTCGTGCGCACCGCCAATGGTTTTCGCGAGCGTATGGTCGGTCTCGACATCAGCGACGAGCTGACCTTCACGACAGGCGTCGCGACTCTCGACCCCTTGCTTCTTCCCGACGGTGGCCTGCCGCCGATCGGCACGATCTTTGAAATTGCGCCCGCCCGTCAGGCCGTCATGACGACGATCTGCGACAGGCTTGCCGCCCATGGCGGCACGGCGCTTGCCATCGACTACGGTCATATGGCGACAAGCTTCGGCGATACGTTGCAGGCCGTCCGCATGCACGAATACGATTCGCCGCTGGAGCACCCCGGCGAAGCCGACCTGACCAGCCATGTCGATTTTCAGCATCTGGCCCAGACGGCGCTCGCCTCCGGCCTGCATATCAACGGCTGCTGTCATCAGGGCGATTTTCTTGTCGGGCTCGGTCTGCTGGAGCGTGCAGCCGCCCTCGGCCGCGACCAGGATGCAGCAACGCAGGAGAATATCAGCGTCGCGGTAGAGCGGCTTGCCGGCGCCGGCGAAGGCAAGATGGGGGAGCTTTTCAAGGTGCTGGCAGTCTCCAGCCCTGCGATCGATCTCCTGCCCTTTCGTCCCGTCAGCTGAGACTTGACCACCAATCCTTCGGATTGACAGCGTGCATCGGGCTGGGCCAACATTCCTCAATGATCGAACTGCTTCGCCGCGGCTGCGTTATCTCAAGCACGATAGGTCAATCAAGATTATCAAGGGACATCTCGTTGCCGACACCACTTGCAAGCACATTGCTGAGCGCCGCCGAGGCTGGGGGCATTCGCCACGGCTATTTCACCCGCGCCGGCGGTGTGTCGGAGGGCCTCTATCGCGGGCTGAACGTTGGGCTCGGTTCGCATGACGATCGCGAGCGCGTGCAGGAAAACCGGCGCCGTGTTGCCGGCTGGTTCGGCTTGCCGGTCGAGCGGCTCGCCACCGTGCATCAGATACATTCGCCCGATGTCGTGACCATCGGTGCGCATTACGACGGCAGCCGGCCGCAGGCCGATGCGATGGTGACGGCCACGCCGGGCATCGCCATCGGCGTGCTCGCCGCCGATTGCGGCCCGATCCTTTTTGCTGATCCCGAAAACCGGGTTATCGGCGCAGCCCATGCCGGCTGGAAGGGCGCGCTGACCGGCGTGCTTGAAAACACCATCGATGCGATGGTGACGCTCGGCGCAAGGCGTGACGCCATCATTGCCGGCCTCGGCCCATCTATCAGCCAGGCGAGCTATGAGGTCGGCCCCGAATTTGTCGAACGCTTCCTTGCTCACGATCCCGGTTATGCCAAATATTTCGCCCCTTCTGAGCGCGAAGGCCATGCCATGTTCGATCTGCCGTCCCTCACGGTCGATCGCCTGCGCAAGGCGGGCGTCACCGCCGAAAGCCTGAACCTCTGCACCTATCCGGACGCGGAGCGTTTCTTCTCCTATCGTCGCACGACGCATGCGAAGGAGCCGGATTACGGGCGTCAGATTTCCGCCATCGCTATCGGGGAGGCAAGTTAATATGGCCCTGCATTTCGAACGCAGCGAATTCGATGCTCGTCTGGCACGCCTGCTGGCGAGAATGCAGGAAGAAAAACTCGATGCCATGCTGCTCTTCGCACAGGAGAGCATGTATTGGCTCACCGGCTACGATACGTTCGGCTTTTGCTTTTTCCAGACACTGGTCGTCAAGGCGGATGGATCTCTGACGCTGATGACGCGCTCGGCCGATCTGCGCCAGGCGCAGCTGACTTCCGTCATCACCGACATCCGCATCTGGGTCGATCGCGTCAACGCCGATCCGACACTCGATCTCAAGGAACTATTGTCGGATCTCGATCTTCTCGGTGCCCGTATCGGCATCGAATATGACACCCATGGCATGACCGGACGCATCGCCCGGCTGCTTGACCAGCAATTGGCGAGCTTCGGCCAGATCGTCGACGCCTCCTATCTCATCAGCCGCCTGCGTCTGACGAAGAGCCCGGCGGAAATCATCCATGTCGAACGCGCCGCAGCATTGGCCGACGACGCCTTGGACGCTGCCCTGTCTCTGGTTAAGGTGGGCGCGGATGAGTCAGACATTCTGGAAGCCATGCAGGGTGCCGTCTTTGCCGGCGGTGGCGATTATCCCGCCAATGCATTCATCATCGGCTCTGGCGCGGAGGCCCTGCTCTGCCGCTATAAGTCCGGCCGTCGCAAGCTCGATGCCGATGACCAGCTGACCCTCGAGTGGGCCGGTGTCGATGCCCATTATCACACAGCCATGATGCGCACGGTCGTCATCGGCACTCCCAGCCATCGCCATCGCGAGCTTTACAGCGCCTGCCTTGAAACCCTGCAGGCAATCGAGACAATCCTGATGCCGGGGCACACCTTCGGCGACGTCTTCGACATGCACGCCAAGATCATGGACGAGCGCGGCCTTAGCCGCCACCGGCTGAACGCCTGTGGCTACTCTCTCGGCGCCCGCTTCTCGCCTTCATGGATGGAGCACGAGATGTTCCACATGGGCAATCCGCTTGAGATCCAGGAGAACATGTCGCTCTTCGTGCATATGATCATCATGGATTCCGACAGCGGCACCGCCATGACACTCGGTCAGACCTATCTGACGACCTCGCAGGCCCCGAAAGCCCTTTCCCGCCACCCTCTCGAATTTCTTAACCGTTAGGGGCGTAAGATAGCGATCCTGGACGGTCAGACCGTCGGGAGAAAGGATCGCGTCAATGGGAGTGGTCAGGATAACGTTGATTGTCGCCGGCTTTTGCCTAGCGCTCTCCGCCTGCAACACCACGGACGCCCTGACGCCGCCCGAAGCCATCGGTGATGCCGGCTCCAGCCCGGTAACCCAACGGGATGTCGAGCGTATGGCTTCGACGCCTCAGCACCGCCAAACCTTTCAAAGCGCGCAGGAGAGCTACGGCTATCAGCAGCAGACCTCGCAGCAGGCCTATCAGCCGCAAAACTACGGCGGCAGCGGCACGCTCGACGACCAGGCCTCGGCGCTGAGATCGAACGGCACCAATCCCTATGCATCTCGCCCGCTCGACGGTTCCCGCACCGCCTCCATCGCTCCATCTAACAATCAGTTTTCGGAAGCCGACGAGCAGCGCGAGGCCGACCGGCGCCTGTCGGACGATCCACAACCGCAGCAGCAGCAACAACAGACTGCCGACGACCCGCAGCCAGATCAACAGCAGCCGGATCAACAGGCGGCTCTGCCGCCCACAGCCGCAGCCGGCGGCAACAGCGTACGCTTTCTTCCGATCATCGGCGCGCCGGTCGAAGCCGTCACGCCGCTGTCGCGCCAGCTTGGTGCCGACGCCCGCTCGCTCGGCCTGACGATCAAGAGCTCAAGCGATTCCAGTGCCGCCTATATCCTCAAGGGCTATCTTTCCGCCTTTGAAGATGGCCCGCAGATTTCCGTGACCTACGTCTGGGATGTATTGGACAGCAATGGCAACCGCGTCCATCGCATCCAGGGCTCGGAAAGCGCGCCTCTGAAGCGTGGCGATCCTTGGTCGGCCGTTCCTCCAACGGTTATGCAGAAAATTGCCACCAAAACCATGTCGGATTTCAATTCCTGGCGCGAATCCAACGGTGGATAGCTAAAAGCTTTTCAGAAATATGAAGCTAACGGGCCTCTGCCTCTTGCATTCGAGAGCAAGGCGGTTAAAAGCGCGGCTATCAGGTTGGTAATAGGCGGGCCACAATGAAGGTTTTCGCAGGCAATTCGAACCGGCATCTTGCCGAAGCGATCTGCAATTATCTCAACGTTCCCTTGGGAAGAGCCAGCGTCCGCCGGTTCGCCGACCAGGAGATTTTCGTAGAGATCCAGGAAAATGTACGCGGCGAGGATGTGTTCCTCGTGCAGCCGACGTCGTTTCCGACCAACGATCACCTTATGGAACTGCTGATCATGATCGATGCGATGCGCCGCTCGTCGGCGCGGCGCATAACGGCGGTCCTCCCCTATTTCGGCTATGCCCGTCAAGATCGCCGCGCCTCGGGGCGCACGCCGATCTCGGCAAAGCTCGTCGCCAATCTGATCACCGAGGCAGGTGCGGACCGCGTTCTTACGCTCGACCTGCATGCCGGCCAGATTCAGGGCTTCTTCGATATCCCGACGGATAATCTCTACGCACTGCCGATCCTGACGCGCGATATCAAGGCGAACTACGATATCGGCAATGTCATGGTCGTTTCTCCGGATGTCGGCGGCGTCGTACGTGCCCGCGCGCTCGCCAAGCGCCTCGACTGTCTGCTGGCAATCGTGGACAAGCGCCGTGATCGCCCCGGCGAATCCGAAGTCATGAACGTCATTGGTGACGTCTCCGGCAAGGACTGCCTCCTGATCGACGATATCGTCGATTCCGGCGGCACGCTCTGCAACGCTGCCGATGCCCTGCTCGCACGAGGCGCGGCAAGCGTCACCGCCTATATCACCCACGGCGTTCTCTCCGGTGGCGCCGTGACCCGCGTCGCAAACTCGCAGCTGAAGGAACTGGTGATTACCGATTCCATCCAGCCGACGACCGCCGTGCTATCGGCTCCGAATATTCGCGTCATCACGACGGCTGGCCTCATCGGCGAAGCGATCAACCGCACCAGCCAGGAAGAATCGGTTTCAAGTCTGTTCGACTGAGCCTTCGGCATACTTCAGGTGGCCTTTGCTCCCGCAGGATGCGCCTGTTTCCATGCGAGCAGGCCAATGCCCAACAGCCCCGAGATGAAGACGGCCGCGCCCGATCCCATGATCGAAGGCCCGATGCCGAACCGCGCAAACAGCGTTGGCGACATCAGGTAGGCCAGAAGCAGGCCGGTAAAGATCGCGCACATCGATAAGCGATAGACCTGCGCCAGACGATGCGGCTCGCTGCGCGTCTGCATCAGATGGAGCATGGCAAGGTTCTCGAAAGGTCCGTTGATCGCCGCAAAGCAGGCAACGATCATCAGCCCGATCCGATCGTGCATCAGCGGCAACAGGAAAACTCCAGATCCGAAAATGAGCTTCGCCACGATGATCCAGACCACCGGCCGGCGCGGCTTGACGCTTCCGAGGATCAGATTGGTGGTCAGGTTGCCGACACCGTAAGCCGTCATCATCAGACTGTAATCGGTCAGCGGGTCGGCGCTGGTTTCGCGCAAATGCAGGATCATGCCGAGCAGAATCCCCATCGCCCAGGCGACATTTCCCATCAGGTTGGCGAAGAGGCCATAGAGAATTGCCGCATGGCCACGCGCCGCGCGCCATCCGCCAAGAATGCCGTCCACGACGGCCGCCATTCCGGAGAAATTGCGGCGCCGCGACGCCGTCGGGAGTTTCGCCACTGCCAACCACACGGCAAGCGCTGAGAGTGTGAAGGCGGCGGCCGTGACCATGAAGAACTGAGATTTCGGCAGGAACCCGTTCACAAGCGCGATCAGGCTCGGACCGAGAATGCGCGCCATGCGGCGCGTGGCGTCGAAGAGGCCGTTGGTCGCGTGCCGGACTTCGGCATCGACCGCAATCACCGACAGGGTCGCCTGCAGCGACGGATCGAACGTCGACGTCAACAACGCGATGCTTCCTGCAAGCACCACCAACAACGGCAAGCTCATCAGATGCAGAAGACTTGCCAACGACAGCATCAGCAATAGAGCCGCACGCATCAGATCGGCCGTGATCATCGTCCTGCTGTGCCGCCAGCGATCCGTGACGATACCGCCGAACAGGCTGCCGAACAGCAGCGCGCCGGACTGCAACGCCGAAACATATCCCGCATTGCTGCCGATGAAATCAGCCGCAATCCAGACGACTGCGACCATGTAGAATTCGGAGCCTGTAGCCGCCAGCACCTGGCCGGCCCATAGGAGAGAGATCGAGCGCTGGCTCAGCGGCTTCAGGACAAACATGATCGCATTCTGATTTCAAATTGGCTTACTTCAGGACCTGACCGTTGACCGACACGTGACCATCGTCTGAAAGATCGATATCCCAGCGCGAGCGCCCATCTGCATCCGTCTTGGCAAAGCCCTTGGCCATCATCAGGCCGAAGGAGAGCTGAGACAGATCCTCCTTGGTCTTTGCGGCCTCCTGGATGGCGGCGATCGTCTTGTCGAGATCGCGAGCAAGAACCGTCATCTTCATGGCAACGCGGTCCTTCTCGTTCAGCCAGCCGCGCAGGCTACCGGATGCCTCGACATCATAGAGACCCGATACGGCGCTGATCTTCGGGAAGTTGACGGTCATCGTCCCGTCCGGGAACATGGCCTTCTGCAGCTTCTCGTCCATGGCCGTGTCGCTCTCAGGATTCTTCAAATCGGCTTGCTGAAAAACATCGACGAGAGCGGAGAAATTCAGGTTCGGCACTTGCACCTGGATATCGGCCGTATCGGGGATGAAGGCGACATAGTCTTCGGGGATCAGGCCCGTTTCCAGTGCAAGCTTCTCGGCATTCAGCCCGAAGTCCGCATTCATGGCATTGGCTGGCCCGGCTACCTTGAAGAAATAGCCCATCTTCTGCAAGCCGCCATTACCGAAAGGTGTCGTGACCGCGATATCCTTGATGGCGACGGACTCGTCAAAGGAGCCGACGATCGGCATGGCATCCATCAGCAAGGCCTTGATCGCCTTGCTATCGGCATCGGAAAGCGTCTTCTCATCCTTGTGTTCGGAGACGAACTGCAGCAGCGAATTCAGTGCCTTCAAGGGCAGCTTCGTCGCCCCCATGCTGAAATCGATCGCCGCGATCTTGACTTCCCCGAGCGTCGCATCGTCGGCCGAAACCTTGTCGTAGAGCGATTGCAGGCTGCCGCTCATCTTGAGATCGAGCCTGCCCGGCTCGCCGCTGTCTGCCGACGACACGGTATAGGTGATGCTGTCGGCGGTCGCGTCATTCTTCTGGACGCTCTTATCTTCGTCGGTGGTCTTTATCGCGATGGTGATGCCGTTGCCCTTCATATCCATGGAACGCAGATAATGAAGTGCCGGATCGAAAACGCCCTGAAAGGTCGATGATGCCAAGGCATAGCGAAATTCGGTATCGGGGCCGCTGCCAGGCTTCGAACGGGCCGTCACATCGAAGGCGTTGTTGCCTTCAATGTTCCAAAGGCCGCTATCAAGCGGCGTTGCCAGCATCATCAGCGGCTTGAGGCCACTGATATCGAAACCGCTCACATTCAACTTATCGAGCAGCTTCTGCAAATCATACGTGACTTCGTAGTGTGGGCTGACCGGCTTGACCGCGATCGCACCGCTCTTGGCGATATCATCGGGCAGGAAATAGGTCAGATTGCCGTAAAGGTCCTTGGCACCTTGCTCGCTGACGTCAGCCGCCTGCACAACGCCGACCACGCCGACAGCGAGAACAGCCGCCGTGGCAACCGCTTTGAAACGCATAACTCACCCCCAAATATGATGGAAAAGAAACGTGGAAACCTGGAAGGCGCCGACCGGCCTTTTACATGGAACTTTATCATCGCCCTGATACATGGGCTTACCCTCAAACTTCAAGGCTTCTTCATCACCTGTCCGTTGACCGTCACCGTTCGGTCTTCATCCATGGTGACGTCCCAGCGCAGGCGGCCGTCCGGGTCGGTCTTGGCAAAACCCTTTGCAGCAATCAAGCTGAAAGAAACACTGTTCAAGCGAGGCTGGGTCTTGGCAGCCTCTTGCATGGCAGCGACAGTCTTGTCGAAGTCGCGCGCCAGGATCGTCGCCTGCAGCGAAAAGCCGGAATGTGGCTTGGTCGAGCCCTTCAGCTCGCCGGAAACCTCGACGTCGTAGACATCGGATTTTGCACTGATCTTCGGAAACTCCAGCGTTCCGTAGCCGCTCGGGAACATCGTGCGTTTCAGAGCCTCACCGGAAACCGGCGCCTCCCGCGCGACAATTGAATCGAGGCCAGCATCGATGAGGCCGGAGAAATTGATATTGGGCACGCCGAGCTGAACATCCACCATCGCGGGCAGGAAGGGCACAAAAGCAGCCGGCACAAGACCCGCATCGGGCGTAAACTGCTCGGCCCTAAGCTCCAGGTTGACGTTCGAAGCCTTGGTCAGACCGTCCATCTTGAAACTGTAATCGATACGCTTGACGCCGACCTTGCCCTTCTCCGTTGCCACCAGCGCGTTGTTCACGGTCACGGTCTTGCCGAGCGAGCCGAAAACCGGCAGAGCCTGATGGACCAGCTGCTCGAACTTTTCGCTGCCACTTTGCGAAAGTTGCTTGGCCTTGACGTGTTGAACGAAGAACCGGATGAGCGCGCGCAGATCCTTCACCGGCAGGCTGGTGGCAGTAAGGTTGGTATCGACGCTGTCGGCGCTGAAAGTGATCGGCGCCGCATCCGGCCGCAGCGTCACCTGCTCATGCAAGCGCTGCAGCGTACCTTGCAATTGCAGATCGACCTTACCCGCTTCGCTGCTGTCGGTGACCGTGTGAGCGAATGAGGCGCTGTCGATGGTCGCATCGATCTTGCGCCCGCTTTTCTGACCGCCGCCGGCGCTCGAAAATTTCACGCCGCTGCTCTTGATACCCATCGACCGCATCATTTCGATGGCAGGATCGAAAACACCGTCAAAAGAGCTGGAAGCGATGGAATAGGCAATGTCCGAGGTCGGCGAATGCAAGGCGACATCGAGACTGTTGTCGCCCGTCAGATGCCACCTTCCCTGCTCGACGGGCTGTGCGAAAAGGGAGAGCGGCTTGAAACCCGTCACCGAAAACGCGCTCGAATTGATCTTGTCGAAGAATTTCGCAAGATCATAGGTGATCTCGTATTGATCGCCGGCCGGTTTTACGGTCACGAAATCGCTGCGGGCAAGGTCCTGCGAAAGCGAATGCGTCAGAACATTGCGGAGTTCCTTGGCACCTTGCTCGTTCACGTCAGCTGCGTGTGAGACACCAGCAAGACCCATGGAAAAAACCGCGGCGGCGATGACCCTGGAACGCATGCCCGATCTCTCCTTTTGATCCGGAACGATTGCATTCGACTGTTGATGGGGCTGAGGATATATGTCAAGCCGTTGATAGAGGCATAGTCGCAGGCTTGTCGGCGGCAGTTGCAATGTCATCACAAGGCCCCGATTCCAGGGGTGCTTGCACCTTCGGCCGCTTTGTATTATACGCCACGCGTCCGCGTAGACACCCTTGGAGGCAACGCGGATGAGGCAGGGCATACCCTCCTCCAGTTCAAGCGATGCGGCGTAGGCCGACCGACTGAACTCTCCAAATAACCTCGAAAGGAATAGCTATGAGCCACGAAAGCTACGAGCTCAAGGCCGAGGCGCGCGAACGGGTTGGTAAGGGGTCCGCCCGTGAACTTCGCCGCAATGGTCTGATCCCCGCTGTCATCTATGGTGACAAGCAGGCCCCCGTTTCCATCGCCCTCAACACCAATGAGGTGACGAAGCGCATCCACGCCGGTGGTTTCCTCACGACGATCGCCACGATCGACGTCGACGGCAAGAAGATCAAGGTTCTGCCGAAGGACTACCAGCTCGATCCGGTCCGCGACTTCACGCTTCACGTCGATTTCCTGCGCGTTTCCGGCAACACGGCGGTTACCGTCGAAATCCCGGTTCACTTCGAAAACCACGAGAAGTCGCCTGGCCTCAAGGCTGGCGGCGTGCTGAACATCGTTCGCCACGAAGTCGAAGTTCATTGCCCGGCCGATGCGATCCCGGAATTCTTCACCGTTGACCTCACGGGCCTGAAGAGCGGCGACAGCATCCACATCTCCGCCATCAAGCTGCCGAAGAACGTGACCCCGGTCATCACCGACCGCGACTTCACGATTGCAACGATCGTTGCCCCGGCTGCCGGCCTTGCTGAAGACGAAGCTGAAGGCGGCGAAGAAGCCAGCGCCTGATTGGCATCTTCAAGCCCGCACATTGAGACCCGCCGCCCTCCGGGACGGCGGGTTTTTTATGCCTAGAAATAAATATTAGAGAAAGTAAAACTAAGAACGATTTGGAATCTATACTATTGGTTGATTTCCATTAACCCCACAGTTTCAGCAACATTTAACGGATTCATGAAAACCTACGCGAAAGAGTTGTAGAATGCGGCCCCAAGATCTGCTGGTCTATGGCTGGGGAGCTAACGGAATTATGAGTCATTCGGTCGAAAACAGGTTTTTCGCGATCGTCTGCGGTGCGCTACTGATTTTCGTGGCGCCACTCTTCGTCCTATTCCTTTTTCTGTCGTCTGAACGCGCGGAAAAGGAAATCAAGGATCACATAACCGTTCTCCTCGTCGCCAATGCCCAAGCCCTTGCAAAACCGCTATGGGATCTGGACGAAGACAGCGTGACCCAGATCAGTGCGACGACCGTTGCGGAAGGCGCGATCGTCCGTGTCAATGTCCGCGATCTTTCCGGCCAGCTCGACGTCACGCAATCGACCATTCCGAAATCATACAAGGGCGATCTCGAGTCCATTGACCGGCCGATCATCTATAACGGCATCGATGGTCCGAAACGGCTCGGGACCATCACGGTCTATTATCCTAAGCTCGGCCTCTTCGACGGCCTGAAGAGCGAGGAGATCGTCTTCATCTCCATCTTCATCTTCGCCGTCCTGACTGTGTTCGGCGCGGCGCTGATCGGCAATCGCATCTTCGTCATCCAGCCGCTGATGCGGTTGACGCATGCCATCGAGGCTACGCGAAGGCTCGGCTCGCGTCATCATGTGGACTGGCAGTCGAATGATGAAATGGGCCGGCTTGCAAGCAGTTTCAACGACATGCAGAGCAAGCTGCAACGAGAGGAAAACGAACTTAAGCTTGCCCACCGCCGGGCAACCGACACGTATAATCTAACGCCCGCCATGCTCTTTTCGCTCGACAAGGACGAGTGCATCGCGGCCGTCAGCGACTATTGGCTTGCCACCACGGGCTATGATCGTGCCGAAGTGATCGGACGCGAGTTTGCGAGCCTGGTCTCGCCGGATTCGCGCACGCAATATGTCGAGCGCAAACGCGGCAACACCCACAGCGCCGCCCGCATCGACGTCACGGTAAAATTCCTCTGCCGGGATGGGAGGGTCATGGATGTCCTTATCCTTGAGACAACAGCGATCCAGGATGGCCTGTCGCTCTCCGTCATGACCGACGTCACCGAACTCAAGCAATCCGAAGACCGTATTCTGCGACAGGCGATTACCGACCATCTGACCGGCCTTCTCAACCGCCAGGGCTTCGAGAGCGCGTTGGATGCTAAGATCAACGAAGCCGACCTGCGCAAGCGCGAACTCGCCTGCCTCTTTGTCGATCTCGACCGTTTCAAATGGATCAACGACAATATGGGCCATGCTGCTGGCGACGCTGCACTGCGCGAATTGGTATCGCGCCTGCAGAAATGCATGACGCCGGGCGATATTGCCGCCCGCCTCGGCGGCGATGAATTTGCCATGCTGCTTCTGGCCGAGAATGCCGAAGCAAGAGCAATCGAAATGACCGCCCTCATCGCCGAGGTCTTCGAGGCGCCCTTCGTCGGCGATGCGCGCCTCAGCGCCAGCATCGGGATCGCGATCTACCCGCGTCAAGCCACCAATGCGGCGGAACTGCTGTTGAAATCCGATATCGCCATGTATGCCAAGAAGCGCGATGGCAAGAATGGCGCACAGATTTTCGACAACGGCATGCTGGACGATTCCCGCCGCCGCGCCGAACTCGAGAGCCATATCGAAACCGGCCTCAACGAAGACTGGTTCGAGGCCTATCTGCAGCCCGTGGTGAATATAGATGACCGCTCTATCGCCGGCTTCGAGGCGCTGATGCGCCTGCATCACCCGCAGAAAGGTATCCTGCCCCCTGGCCGCATCATCGAGGTCGCAGAAGAGACCGGCTCGATCATTCGCATCGGCAACCGCATCATGGAGAAGGCTATCGCCGATTTTGCCCGTCTCTCGCGGATCGAGGGCATGCAGGATACCTATCTCGCCATCAACTTCTCGCCGCTGCAATTCGAATCCGAATTGCCGCTGCGCATGGCGGCTCTGTTGTCACGCTACGAAATCGCACCCCGGCGTATCGTCGTGGAAATCACCGAGGCCGTGCTCATGGACGACAATCCCGAGACGCGCATGGTCATCAACGAGATCTGCCGCTATGGCTGCCGCATCGCGCTCGACGATTTCGGCACGGGCTATTCCTCGCTGAGCTATATAAACCGTTTCCCGGTCGATATCATCAAGATCGACCAATCCTTCATCCGCGCGATCAACGATACCGCCTCCGATGTCAGCGCCAAGAGCCGCATGCTGGTCGAAAGCATTACCACTCTGTCGCACAAGATGAACTGTACGGTGATTGCCGAAGGCGTGGAAACGGAAGAGGAATGCGCAACCCTTCGTACGATGGGTATCGACTACGGCCAAGGCTATCTTTTCTATCGCCCGCTGCATCCCGACCACCTCATGAAGACGATGGCGAGCCTACAGGAAGACCGCTCTTCCCCCGTAGCGCAGGCGTCATAGCAATGGAGAGCCGGATGCGAGGGCTGCTGTTCATAATCGCCACCAGCCTGCTTTCGTTTTCATGTCTCTTTCCGGCCCGCGCCGAAAGCGTTCATTTCACCACCGAGGAATATCCACCCTTCAACTATCGTGAAGGCAAGACGCCCGTCGGCGCAGCCACCGAGCAGATACAAAAGCTTATGGCCGATATCGGAGTCGACTACACGATCGATGTCATGCCCTGGGCGAGAGCCTACAATCAGGCTCTGGCGGAGCCGATGACCTGCGTATTCGTCACTGCGCATAATGATGAGCGCGACAAGCTCTTTAAATGGATACAGCCGCTGCTGATCGATCGCAACGTTCTAATCAAGCATAGCGGCTCCAACGTTGCCGCAACGACCATCGCCGAAGCCAAGAAATATATCGTCGGCACATGGCGCGAAGATTATACGGAAGCGATCCTGCGCCGGAATAATTTCCCGCGCATCGACATCGGCAGCGATTTCAAAGCTACCCTGAAGAAGCTGATGAGCGATCGTATCGACTTGATGCCGATCTCGGAATTTTATTTCGACAAGCTGCGTAAAGAAGGCAATGCCGTCGAGAAAGTGACGATCCTTTCCCAGCAGCCCATGGGCATTGCATGCCAGAAGGATTTTCCTGCCGAACTCCAAGGCAGAATGCAGACGGCGCTCGACATGCTGATCGCAAACGGCACGCAGCGCCAGATTTTCCTGAAGTACGGCCTTCACCTGGGCGACTGACCGCATGCCGCCTTGACTTTGCCGTCAAATCGCTGTGGTGAAGGGCATCGGTATTTTCCAAGGGATGAAGCGCATGCTTCTCATCGCGGGCCTCGGCAATCCGGGCGCCAAGTATCAAGGCAACCGCCACAACATCGGCTTCATGGCCGTAGATGCGATCTATCGTCGCCGCAGCTTTTCGCCCTGGTCTAAGAAATTCAAGGCGGAGATTGCCGAAGGCGAACTCGGCGGCCAGAAGGTCCTGCTCATCAAGCCGCAGACTTTCATGAACCTCTCAGGCGAAGCCGTCGGCGAAGCCATGCGCTTCTACAAGCTCCAGCCGTCCGATCTCGTTGTCATCTACGATGAACTGGACCTGCCGGCCGGCAAGGCGCGGCTGAAGACGGGCGGGGGCCATGGCGGCCATAACGGCATCAAATCCATCGACGCCCATTGCGGCAAGGAATATCGCCGTCTGCGGCTGGGCATCGGTCATCCCGGCGCCAAGGAACTGGTGCACAACCACGTTCTCGGCGATTTCGCCAAAGTGGACAGGGACTGGCTGGACCCGTTGTTCGATGCGCTCGCCGACAATGCCGACATGCTGGTGCGCGGCGAGGATTCGCAGCTGATGAACAAGATCGCGCTTGCCCTCGGCGGCAAGCCGGAGGAAGACGCACCAAAGCCGGAAAAGAAAGCGCCCGCCAAGTCCCACATTCATCAGGCGCGCAATCAGATCAAGCCAAAGGTTCCGGAAACCGGGCCTATGGCGGAAATGCTGAAGCGGATGTTCGGCAAGAAGGACGATTGAGGTGCCGCAGCCAGCAGTCGCAGACGCCGCAAATCTCCCAATCCGTTCGGTCGCAATGGCGGACCTTCCGACGCTGCTTGCCCTTTATCGGCACCTGAACACGGAAGACCCGGTGTTGGATCTGCAACTGGCGCAAAGCCGCCTCGCAGAAATCCTCACTCATCCCGGCATGACGATCCTCGCCGCCTTTGACGGCGACAAGGCCGCCTCGTCCGTGACGCTGGTCGTCATTCCCAATCTCACGCGCGGCGGTGCGCCCTATGCTTTGATCGAGAACGTGGTAACCCACGCCGATTACCGTCAGCGCGGCCTTGCCGGCGCAGTCATCCATGCGGCATTCGCAACTGCCTGGGAAAAGAACTGCTACAAGGTCATGCTGCTGACCGGCTCGAAGAACCCGGCAACGCTGCGCTTCTACGCCAATTGCGGCTTCAAGCAGGATAAGACCGGCTTCCATATCCGCCGCCCCGCGCGGTGAAAACGGCCAATCCTATTCTTCCGGCTCTGTCGTGAACATCAGCGGGAATCCAGCGCTTTTAGCAAGATCGACCGCCTCTTGCGCCTTCGTCTCGGCGACATCCCGCGCGCAGACCATGACCACGCAGGTTCCGAGCTTGTGTGCAGTCATCATCACCCGGTAGCCAGTCTCCTCGCTCATACGGAAGACGGCCTTCAGCACCATGATGACGAATTCCCGCGGCGTATAATCGTCGTTCACGAGAATGATCTTATAGAGCTTCGGCCTTTCGACCTTCGGCTTCGTTTTAGGCTTTGGCTTCAGGACAACATCATTGTCACTCATCGGCATCACCGTTGACGACAGGGGAAAGGGTTTTGGGCTAATGAGAGGATTATAGTGCAGCGCACCACATCCTTCAAGGACAGTTGCGTCAGGGGACAATGCCGCCCAGCATCCACCCGGAAGCCCAGCTTTCAGCAGAAAATCGGCTCAGCTTCCGCACAAGACTTGACCCGCAACGGCCCTTCCCCCATAGGCACTGCAAAGATTTTCAAGATATGGACAAGATGCCATGGGTTTCAAATGCGGTATCGTCGGGCTGCCGAATGTCGGCAAGTCCACTCTGTTCAACGCGCTGACCAAGACGGCGGCGGCGCAGGCGGCGAATTATCCGTTCTGCACGATCGAGCCGAACACGGGTGAAGTCGCGGTTCCCGATCCACGCATGCGCAAACTTGCCGACATCGCCAAGTCGAAGGAACTGATCCCGACGCGCATCTCCTTCGTTGATATTGCAGGTCTCGTCCGTGGCGCCTCGAAGGGGGAAGGCCTCGGCAACCAGTTCCTTGCCAATATCCGCGAAGTCGATGCCATCGTGCATGTGCTGCGCTGCTTCGAAGACAGCGACATCACCCATGTCGAAGGCCGCATCAATCCGGTCGCCGATGCCGAGACGATCGAGACCGAGCTGATGCTAGCCGATCTCGAGAGCCTTGAGCGCCGTACCGAGCAGACGCGCAAGCGCGCTACCGGCAAGGACAAGGAATCCATGGCGATGCTGCCGATCATGGATGCGTCGCTCGCATTGCTTCAGGAAGGCAAGCCGGTGCGCACGCTGCTGTCGAAACTCGACGCCGAAGAGATCCGCATCCTCAAGAGTCTGAACCTTCTGACCTCGCACCCGGTGCTCTACGTCTGCAACGTCGCCGAAGGCGATGCCGCAACCGGCAACGAGCACACGGCCGCCGTCGCCGCCATGGCCAAGGAGCAGAATTCGGAAGTCGTCATCATCTCCGCCGCCATCGAGGCGGAAGTGGCGCAGCTGCCCGACGAAGAAGCGAAGGAATTCCTCTCCGCGCTCGGCCTCGATGAAGCCGGCCTCGACCGTCTGATCCGTGCCGGCTACAAGCTCCTGCACCTCATTACCTACTTCACCGTAGGCCCGAAGGAGACGCGTGCCTGGACGATCGAACAGGGCACGAAGGCGCCGCAGGCGGCCGGCGTGATCCATTCGGATTTCGAACGCGGCTTCATCCGCGCCAACACGATCGCCTATGACGATTATATCGCCTACAACGGCGAAACCGGCGCGAAGGAAGCCGGCAAGGCACGCGACGAAGGCAAGGAATATGTCGTCCAGGACGGCGACGTCATTCACTTCCGCTTCAACACCTGATCGCTTTTCGGATGCCGGCGCCTAAGCAATTTCAGGAAAAGTGCGAAGCGGCTTTCCGTCCGGAATTGCGTTAAAACAAAAGGATAGAGCGTTTTCGCGATTCGAAGAAAAGCGAAAAACTCTATCTGAGCGCCGGCAATCTCGCCTGCACGCCGGCGGGCAGGCGCCGCACGATAAGGCGGCGCAGATCGGTCCAGCCGATGCCGATCACGAGGACGACCAGACCTACAATCATCAACACCAGGAAGCCGACCTTGTCGAGCCCGGCATTGTTGTGCCTGAGGATGGCTGCCGTCGCCAAGCCCAGCGATACGAGGCCGGCGGTCACGAAAGCGCGGCGATCGATGACAAGCCCGATCAGCATCATCACCAGCACCGCCACGAGGACCGTCACCGCCTGCAGATAGCCACCGAAGAGGGCATCGGTGAGATTGGTGAAGACGATGCCGCTGCTGGCGAGCTCGAGGCGCAGGGCCAAGAGGATCGTCGAATAAAGCAGAGCCGGCGCCGTTGCGAGATGCAGCCAGAAGGCCACGTCGGAACGGCGCGTAACCCTCTGCGGGTCGCTGAGATCATAACGCATTGCCAATGCAAAGCTGCTAAGAGCAGTCACCAGCAAGATCATCATCGTCTGGATGGGGTAATCCGCCGGCACATTCGAAGAGCCAGCTACCGTGCCGGCGACATAGAAGACCGCGGCGAGAAACAGGCCGAACAGTGAAAACAGGAACAAAGCCAGCGACAGCGGCACGCGGTAGCGCCAGTAAAACAATGCCAGCGACAGCGGGAATGGCGCCACCAGGACGATTGCGCCGATCGTAAAATTATCGCTCAGCGTCGGTGTGGAACTCACATAGCTGACCATCATGTAGAAAACCCAGACAACGAGCGCGACGGTCAAGACCACGGCCGGAAGCGCCAGCCGCTGTCGGCGCACCAGGATCTCGGCCAGGACGACGATTGCCAGCAAGGGCGCATAGCGGTTCGCGAGCCCCCATAGCCCGATGAGCAGAACGACGAGACCGATGGTGATGAGCACATCGTGAAAGCCTCGCACGAAACGCGGCGCTTCCGTATCTTCCAGAGGGTTGGGATCATCCGGAAAACGCGGTGCCGAGAGACCCTGTCCGGTCGGCAACGCACCGATGTTCTTGTCCGCCAGATAGGGCAGCAATCTCTCGGCCTGACTGGAGGAAATGATCCCCGCGCCTGCTGCTTCTTCCAGTGCGACTTTGAGTTCGCTCATTCTAGCTCTCATACCATCTTGCCACGACCCAAGCCTCAACATATCGCCAGCATACAATCAAGGGCTGTCGGCGGCCAATAGACAGTCATCGTCGTCCCTTCCTTATATTGACCGTGAAAATGCTTGCGCCACCACGGCCGGCCATGCGATTTGCCGATAAACGAGACGTGGAGGAGGAGAGAAGACATGACGAAATTCGTCTACGAAGACTTCCAGCCGGGGCGAGAATTTCCGCTCGGCCCGAAACATGTAACGGCGGGGGAGATCATCGAATTCGCCAGGGAATTCGATCCGCAGCCGATGCATCTGGATGAGGAAGCGGGCCGCGCCAGCATTCTCGGCGGCCTTGCCGCTTCCGGCTGGCACACCTCGGCGGTGTTCATGCGCATGATGTGCGATTCCTATCTCCTTGCCACCGATGCGCAAGGCGCGCCGGGCATCGATTTTATGGAGTGGAAAAAGCCGGTTCTGGCTGATGATACCCTGTCGGGCCGATCGATCGTCGTCGAGGCCCGTCCCATGCGCTCCCGTCCGGGTATCGGCATCGTCAGGTTCCGCCATGAGGTCGAAAACCAGCGCGGCGAACTGGTCTGCCTCGGAGAGAACGCGGTCATGATCCGCATGCGCAGCGTCGCGGAGGTTTCGGCATGAAGATGAGCGACCTTTACGCTGTCGGCGAACGCATCGACATCGGCAGCCATACGTTTACGCCGGAAGGCATCGTGCACTTTGCCTCGCGCTTCGATCCACAGATCTTCCATATGGATGCGGAAGCGGCCAAGCACTCCCTGTTCGGCGGTCTCTGCGCTTCCGGCTGGCATAGCTGCTCTATGTGGATGCGCAGCTTCGTCGATTTTTGGAAGTCCGAACAGGCCCGGTTGATTGCCGAAGGCAAGACGCCGCCCATCCTCGGCCCCTCGCCTGGCTTCAAAAACCTGCAATGGCTGCGGCCCGTCTTCGCCGGTGATACGATCAGCTATGGCGTCACGATCCTTGACAGCCGCCCATTGGCCTCGCGCGCTGGCTGGACGCTCTATACGCTCGCCTGCGATGGAGTGAACCAGGACGGCGCTCCGGCCCTGCGCTTCGAAAGCGGCGTTCTGGCTTTTGAATAGCGAGCTGCGGGGCCGTTCGGAGCGGCCCCAACAGTCCTTTCGGCCATTTAGTGGCCGGCGAATTCCACCAGCGTATGTACCGGCACGTCAAGCTCCTCGAGCTTCCTGCGGCCGCCAAGATCAGGCAGGTCGATGACAAAGCAGGCGGCAACCACTTCGGCACCGATCTGGCGCAGAAGCTTCGTCGCGCCGACGGCGGTGCCGCCCGTCGCGATCAGATCGTCGACGAGAATGACCCTCTCACCCGGATTGACCGCATCACGGTGCATCTCCATTTCGTCGACACCATATTCCAGGCTGTAAGCGATGCGGACGATATCGTGCGGCAGCTTGCCCTTCTTGCGGATCGGCACGAAGCCGGACGACAGCTGGTGCGCCACCGCGCCCCCGAGAATGAAGCCGCGTGCTTCCATACCGGCAACCTTGTCGATCTTCGTGCCGGCGTAAGGCTGTACCAGCGCATCGACGGCACGGCGGAATGCTCTGGCATCGCCAAGCATCGTCGTGATGTCGCGAAAGATGATGCCGGGCTTGGGGTAATCCGGAATGGAGCGGATGCTGGCGGCAAGCTCCGAAGCAATAGTGTTCATCAAATATAGTCTCTCAGGCTGTGATAGGGCCGGCTGCACCCTATCAATACCAGGGCGCTATACCAACAAAAAAGGCGGCCTCGCCGGGCCGCCTTTTCTCGATCATTGTGCGATGCTCAGTGAGCGCCGGCCTTGGCATAGACGGAACGCTTGGTGAGATAAATCAAGATTGAGAAGATCAGCAGGAACACCATGACCATGAATCCGAGGTGCTTGCGATCTTCCAGATGCGGCTCGGATGTCCACATCAGGAAGGCAGATACGTCGCGAGCGTATTGATCCACCGTCTGCGGCGAACCGTCGTCGTAGGTCACCTGACCATCCGAAAGCGGCTTCGGCATCGCAAAGGTCGCGGCCGCATCGAAATACGGATTGTAGTGCGAGTTTTGCGGCACCTTAAAACCGGCCGGCGGCTCTTCATAGCCGGTCAGCAGCGAGTAGATATAGTCCGGTCCACCTTCCTGATACTGCGTGAAGATATCGAAGATGAATTGCGGGAAGCCGCGCTCGATTTCGCGTGCCTTGGCAAGCAGCGACATGTCGGGCGGCACGGCGCCGTTGTTGGAGGCAGCGGCAGCCTCGTCATTCGGGAACGGCGAGTTGAAATGGTCAGACGGAAGCGCCTTGCGGGTGAACATCTCACCCTGAGGGTTCGGGCCGTCCTGCACTTCGTAATTGGCGGCAAAGGCCTTCACCTGTGCTTCCGTATAGCCGAGGTCTTCCAGCGTGCGGTAAGCCACCAGCTTCATCGAATGGCAGGCCGAACAGACTTCCGTATAGACCTTGAGGCCGCGCTGAAGCTGAGCCTTGTCATAATAGCCGAATGGGCCGGAGAAGGTCCAATGCTGCTCGCGCGGCTCCTTCAGCGGATAGTGCGGCGTCTCTGCTTCTGCAGCAGGCTTCGTTTCCGCAGCGATCACGGCGGCGGTCGAAAGGCCTCCGATGAGCGTCAGGGATAGAAGACCGACAACAAGTTTTTTCATCGTTTTCTTCCTCTATCGCCGGTTATGCTTGAACCGAAGCGGCAACTTTACCGCCTTGTTTCTCAAGAACCGCTTCCGTAATCGAATTTGGAATGCGCCTCGGTGTCTCGACAATGCCGAGAACCGGCATGATGACAAGGAAGAAGAGGAAGTAGAACAGCGTCGCAAACTGCGCAGCCGTGGTGTAGATGCCTTCCGCGGGCTGCGAGCCCAGCCAGCCGAGCAGGATGGCATCGGCTATGAACAGCCAGAAGAACAGCTTGTACCACGGGCGATAAACAGCTGAGCGGATCTTCGACGTATCGAGCCAGGGCAGGAAGAACAGCACGATGATGGCGCCGAACATCGTCAGAACGCCGCCGAGCTTGGAGTCGATCGGGCCAATGTTGAAGGTGATCGAGCGCAGCATCGCGTAGAACGGCAGGAAGTACCATTCCGGAACGATGTGAGCCGGCGTCTTCAGCGGGTTGGCCGGGATGTAGTTATCGGCATGACCAAGGAAGTTTGGCAGGTAGAATACGAAATAGGCGAAGACCAGCAGGAAGATGGAGACGCCAAGCGCATCCTTTAACGTCGCGTAGGGCGTGAAGGCAACAGTGTCGGTCTTCAGCTTGACTTCGACGCCGGTCGGGTTCGTCTGGCCGGTCACATGCAGCGCCCAGATATGCAGGATGACGACACCTGCAATCATGAATGGCAGCAGATAGTGCAGCGAGAAGAAGCGGTTGAGCGTCGGATCATCGACGGCGAAGCCGCCGAGCAGGAAGGTCTGGATCCAGTCGCCGACCCATGGAAAGGCCGAGAAGAAGCCGGTGATGACGGTCGCACCCCAGAAGGACATCTGGCCCCAAGGCAGAACGTAGCCCATGAAGGCGGTTGCCATCATCAGGAGGTAGATGATCACGCCGAGAATCCAGAGGATTTCGCGCGGCGCCTTGTAGGAGCCGTAGTAGAGGCCGCGGGCAATGTGCAGGTAGACGGCCACGAAGAAGAAAGATGCGCCGTTGGCGTGCATATAGCGCAATAGCCAGCCGTGATTGACGTCGCGGACGATCTTTTCGACCGAATTGAAGGCGATCGTCGTATTGGCCGCATAGTGCATGGCCAGCACAACGCCGGTCAGGATCTGCAGGACCAGCATCACGGCAAGCATGGCGCCGAAGGTGTAAGCGTAGTTCAGGTTGCGCGGGACCGGATAGGCGATGAAACTATCATAGACCATGCGCGGCAGCGGAAGCCGCGCGTCGACCCATTTTTCGAGCCCTGTGGATGGCTCGTAAGACGAATGACCACTCATGATTCAGCTCCCCCTCAACCGACCTTGATCTTCTTTTCCGACGTGAACGCATATTGCGGAATCGCAAGATTCATCGGCGCAGGCCCGTGGCGTATGCGGCCGGCGGTGTCGTAGACCGAACCATGGCAGGGACAGAACCACCCGCCATATTCCCCTGCCTGACCGAGCGGGATGCAGCCGAGATGGGTGCAGACGCCGATCATGACGAGCCAGTTTTCCTTGCCCTCGCCGGCCGAACGGGCAACGTCGGTTGCCTGTGCATCGGACGGAAGATTGGCGTTGCGAGCGACCGGATCTTTCAGGTCCGAAAGCTGCGTGCCCTTGGCATCCTCGATTTCTTTCTGCGTGCGGTTACGGATGAAGACGGGCTTACCGCGCCATTTCACCGTCAGGGACATGCCGGGCTCAAGGCTCGACACATCGACTTCGATGGATGCAAGAGCGAGTGTCGATGCGTCGGGCCGCATCTGGTCGATAAACGGCCATGCGACGGCAACTGCACCCACCGCACCGGCCATACCTGTCGTCAAATAAAGGAAATCGCGGCGAGTAGGCTCGCCGGTGGACTCAACTGTCGTACTATGCTCGCTCAAAGCTGCACATCCTCTTCCCGCAAACCACGGCAAAAACCGCGGTACCCCTCTCACTAACGGCGAATC
Organism: Rhizobium sp. BK312; assembly: GCF_014193605.1. Taxonomy (NCBI): domain Bacteria; kingdom Pseudomonadati; phylum Pseudomonadota; class Alphaproteobacteria; order Hyphomicrobiales; family Rhizobiaceae; genus Rhizobium; species Rhizobium sp. BK312. The sequence goes on from NZ_JACHZP010000001.1 coordinate 627,796, forward strand.
AATGCGACCATAATTCCGCCATAGATTCCTCCGTAACCCGCTGCGTTCTAAGCTTGATCGCAAATTATGTCCAGTCTTGGCAAGGGGTCAGGGCACAATGTCGCGGCAAAACTGCGTTAATGCGTCGCAAGGCCGGAGCTCGATCATCCCCTTCTCCGCGGAGAGAAGTTAAGCACATGAAAAACTAGGGAATTCCGCAGCATTTTTCTCTGGCGCGACGCAAAATAAGCGATCAGCACAATACCGCACAGCGACAAAAATAATGAAAATTCCTCGAAACTCCGATCTCAACCTCTCCTTTCTCACCTGAACGCAGACCGAATTTCGTGCGCGATTCATCAGTGAACGCCATATTCCCTGCAACCCTACAAGAACTGTAAAACGGAGCGGGATCGACCGGTCAAGTTGCCAACGGTCGTGAGCGACGCATTGAGCGTCGAGCGCGAAATGCCGGTTGAACTGCAATTTCATTCAAGACCGGAAAACGCGATGCCTCGATATTGCCGCAAGCGATTATCGAGTGAGAGTCATGCACACTACACAAGCCGACGCCATGTATCGACAGCATCTGTGGTCGCTCGACACCTTGCCCGCGACAAGCCTACCAGACGGATATTTCACCGCGCGAAATCGTGTCGCATGAACATCGAGTTTCTGATCACGACCCTCATCATCGTCGCCTCTCCCGGCACCGGCACGATCTACACGCTTGCCGCCGGATTGTCTGGCGGCACGAGGGCGAGTGTGGTCGCCGCATTCGGCTGCACGCTTGGCATCATCCCGCATTTGCTTGCGGCGATAAGCGGCCTCGCCGCACTCCTGCACACCAGCGCCGTGGCGTTTCAAGCGCTCAAATGGCTCGGGGTGGCCTATCTGCTCTACATGGCTTGGTCGATGTTTTTGGAAAAGGGTATTTTGCGCATTGACGGCGCACCGACCGACAAGAGCACGCGACAGGTGATTGGCTCGGCAATCCTGATCAATTTGCTTAATCCCAAATTGTCGATCTTTTTCTTCGCCTTCCTGCCTCAATTCGTGACGCCGGATCAGACAAGCCCGATCATGCTGATGCTGAAGCTCAGCCTAGTCTTCATGGCGCTCACCTTCATCATCTTCGCAGCCTATGGCGTGTTCGCGGCCTACCTGCGCCGCCATATCGTCTCAAATCCGACTGTTCAGTCGTGGATGCGCCGAAGCTTCGCGACCGCATTCGGATTGCTCGCAGCGCAGCTTGCTCTGGCGAGCCGCTAATCCGCAGCATCGTCTTCCAGATTTCTTTGTTGCGTTTTGGATTTCTGAAAAATAGTCCCTCAGGAAACACAACTGGGGCACCTTGGCGCCCCAGTGGTCCGTCTCATTATTGTGCCGCCGTCTCGACCTCTTCATGGTCGGCGAGGAAACCGCCGGACTGGCGGCTCCAGAGTTCGGCATAGATGCCGCCCTGCTGGACCAGCGCCTGATGTGTGCCCATCTCGATGATCCGGCCCTTGTCGAGAACGACGAGGCGGTCCATCTCGGTCAGCGTCGACAGGCGGTGGGCGATGGCGATCACCGTCTTGCCATGCATCAGCGCGAAGAGGTTTTCCTGGATCGCCGCTTCCACTTCGGAATCGAGCGCCGATGTTGCCTCGTCGAGCACCAGGATCGGCGCGTCCTTCAGGAAGACGCGGGCGATGGCGATACGCTGCCGCTGGCCGCCTGACAATTTCACACCCCGCTCGCCGACCTGAGCGTCGAGCCCGGTGCGGCCATGCATATCCACCAGACCTTCGATGAAGTCCCAGGCATTGGCGCGCTTGGCCGCCTGGATGATGTCCTCATCGGTCGCGTCCGGACGGCCGTAGGCGATGTTGTCGCGGATCGAACGGTGCAGCAGCGAGGTGTCCTGCGTCACCACACCGATCATCGAGCGAAGGCTGTCCTGCGTGACACCCGCGATATCGTGGCCGTCGATGGTAATGCGGCCGCCCTCCAGATCGTAGAAGCGCAGCAGCAGGTTCATCAGCGTCGTCTTGCCGGCGCCGGAACGGCCGACAAGGCCGACCTTTTCGCCCGCGCGGATATCGAGGGTCAGATCCTCCATGACACCCTTCGCCTTGCCGTAATGGAAGCGAATGTGGTCGAAGCGGATCGCGCCCTGCTTGGCCACGATCGGCGATGCCGCGGGCTTGTCGACGATATCGTGCGGCTTCGTCATCATCTCCATGCCGTCATAGACGGTGCCGATGTTTTCGAAGAGCGCCGAAACTTCCCACATCACCCATTGCGACATGCCGTTGACGCGCATCGCAAGGCCGATGGCGATGGCGATGGAGCCGACCGAGATCGAGCCGCTGAGCCAGAACCAGATCGACAGAGCCGAGACGATGAACAGCGCCGCGCAGTTGTTGAAATAGACCGAGGCGTGGAACAGCGTCACCTTGCGCATCTGCTTGTGCACGGTATTGAGGAATTCCTCCATACCGGCCCTGGCATATGTCTCTTCGCGGCCCGCATGCGAGAACAGCTTCACCGTGGCGATGTTGGTGTAGCTGTCGACCACGCGGCCCGTCATCATCGAGCGCGCGTCGGCCTGCCGCGCGGCGATCTTGCGCAGCACCGGCACGAAATAGGCGACGATGGCGACATAGACGCCAAGCCAGACCAGGATCGGAATCATCAGCCGCCAGTCGGCCGCCGCGATGACGAGGATCATAGACAGGAAATAGGTGACGACGTAGACGAAGACATCGAGGATCTTCATGACCGTTTCGCGCACGGCAAGCGAGGTCTGCATCACCTTGGTGGCGACGCGGCCAGCGAACTCGTTCGCGAAAAAGGTCATGCTATGGCGCAGCAGGAAGCGGTGCATCTGCCAACGCGCGATCATCGGATAGTTGCCGAGCAGCACCTGGTGCATGATGAAGCTGTCGAGGATCGCCGCAGCCGGCAAGCCGATCAGCACCATCGCCCCCATCCAGAACAGCTTGTGCCATTCCGTCTGCAGGAAAGTCGCCTTATCCGCATGTGTCAGCCAATCGACGATATCGCCGAGGAACTGGAACAACGCGACCTCGCCGATCGCGATCGACATGGTGAGAATGCTCATGACGATCAGCCACGGCAGGGCCGGCTTGGAATAATGCCAGCAGAAGGCGAAGAGGCCACGCGGCGGCGTATCCGGCACCTCGCTTGGAAATGGATTTAGTCGGCGTTCGAACCAGCTAAACATGGAAATGCTCCAAAGACTCGACCCTTCGACCACCCACTGCGCTGAAAGATCGCAGATTCATATGGTGGCCGGGCGGTAAAACGACGAGGCCATAGTGGCCGCGTAATGACTTAAAGAAGGGGGATACTTGCGAATATGCGCCTAGTAGCGCTCTTCAAATCCGTGGGTTCACGGCACCGAGGCGCAGCATCATAAACAAGATATCCATCTGAGCCTCCTTCTTTCGCAAGTTGTAGAGCACGCGTCTTTTAGCGCGACTTTTTCTGTTTGAAAAGCGAAATATGCCTGAAAAATGGGCTAAATCCTTCAATTCTGCTGATGGGAGACATCACAGAAATGAAGGACACGCGAAAAATCTGGGACAAATCCAGGCGATTTCGCTAGTTGCAACATATGACCAAGCTCCGCATCGCCCTCTACCAACCCGATATTCCCGGCAACACTGGCACGATCCTGCGGCTTGCCGCCTGCCTCGGCCTCGGCGTCGACATTATCGAGCCGGCCGGCTTCGACATATCCGACCGCAATCTGAAGCGCGCCGGCATGGATTATCTTGCCGCCGTCACCCTGACTAGACACGTCAATTGGGAGCGCTTCGAGGCATGGAGACGGGAAAGCGGACGTCGGCTGGTTCTCGCCTCGACGAAAGCGGCACGGCGCTATACGGATTTTGCTTACCGCGAAGACGATATCCTCTTGTTCGGCCGCGAAAGCGCCGGGGTGCCGGACCACGTGCATGACAGAGCCGATGGCCGCATCCTGATCCCCATGGTCGAGGGTCAGCGCTCGATCAATGTCGCCATGTCCGCCGCCATGATTTCAGGTGAAGCACTGCGGCAAACACAATGGCCGTCGTCCTCAGCACCGAGCCTGAATGTCGCACCGGAATAGACGTTGGCACGCCGGATAAAGTGTGAGAAGCTTCGCTCTGGAATGCTCTAACTCAGGCAGCCTTGACGAGGTGACCCATGTTCCAGACGGCATTCACGCTTTCCCTTACGCAGTTCGCACGTACATTGAGCCTCCCCGAACGGCTCCAGCACTCCCCTTTGCGCAACCTTGCGCTTGAAGGCCTTCGCCAGCGCAACCTCGCTCTCGATGCGCTGTACTACGACGTCAAGGTCATTACACCCGAAGAAGCTTTCTACATCAGTGACTCGCTCGCCGCCGAAGGCGCGATCCTGATCGTGCCGCCAAGCGGTCTTGGGGCGCTCACCCTCTGCGAAACCATCGATGAATTCGTCTTGCGCGGCGGCGGTAATGCCCGGGCGCTCGCAGTCGCCGGCATCGGCGGTTCCGCGCTCGGTGCGGCCGCCTTTGCCCGCAATGTGGCCGATGCGATCGACGCACCGGTCGCGGTCGTCGTCTCAGGCTACGGCATAGCCGATGCCATCACCGAAGCCTTCGGCGGGTCGCTTTTCTTCGGTCATTTGAGGGGGCTGCGGCCGCTGCTTGAAAGCCTGGATGATCTTGCCGGCCGGCCCAAGGTTGGAGCGCAGTGCGATGGAACTGCAGCTCGCACCAGCCTGGACACCAGAACCGCGCAGGCGCTTCTAGCCGACCCCCGCCTCTCCTTCCGTCTGCTGACCGGCCACTCCAAGGGAAACCTCGTGCTGTCAGCTGCACTCCATAACCTCTGTAAACAGGGGGAAGCACGGATCATCGAGCTGGCGCGGCATGCAAAGATCGTGACGATCGGCGCACGCATCGCTATGCCGCCTGTTTTCACGGATGTCGTCGACGTCATGGGGGAATGGGACTGGTTCGGCGAGATCAACTCCCGAGCATTCATTCATGCCGATCGGCGCGTTGCGCAAGCGTGGCATCACACGAACACCGACTTGGGCGGGCATCTGCCTGTAACAACCACACTCCGGGAAATCCTTGCGGCATCGCCAATCGTCGGGAGCCCCAAAACAGCGGAACACCAGGACGAGACGCTCGGCGCGATATCCAAACCAGCAATGCCGAACACGGAGGCTCCCTTGCCTGCCGTTCCGGATGGAAGGCAAAAGGCAACAAGAGAAGCGGTCAAGAAAGCCTTCCCTGTCAGCATCGCGGCAGCAGCCCAGCCGACTGGATTCGGCGCGCCTGATGATGCGCAGTTAGCCAAGCCGCATTGAGCAATGCCGCAAGCCAATGATGTGCCGCAAGCATGCTGAAATATGCTTCGGCCTCTTCGCCCGTCGTGGCAGGCGGCTGTTTCGTCCAGTTCAATCCGCCGATGGCAGACGCCGCATGGTGAACTCGATGCGATCGCCGTCGACCTGGCGCCAGCTTTCGACTTCGGTCCAATAGGCAGCCTTGGGGAATTCGTTGAACCATTCGCGCGCCTTTTCGCGCGCTTCCGGGCGACTGAGACAAAAGGTCTCGCGAACGAATTCGCTCTTTCCACCGGCGGGATGGTCCTGCCGGTAACGGAATATTCTGTTTCTCAACCCATCCAGGGGCGGCGGTCCGGGTATCTTCATGATAAAACCTCGCCTTTGAGAGAGGGAACATAATACCGCAGTGTGAAATTTGCGAGTCGATTCTCCTGCGGCGTTGCTGCACTGGCTGCGCCGCAATCTTGCTGATATTCCAAATCACGATACATACGGTGCGAATCGCGGGCCGCCGGCTGCTCGCATCGTCGGAGAGCGTGAATGGAACGACCCAATCTTCCCAAGGGATTACCCGAGGATATTGAAGAAAAGAAGGAGGCAGCGCGACACTGGTTCGAAGGCCTGCGCGACACGATCTGCGCGGAGTTCGAGCTGCTGGAAAGCGAGCTGACCGGCCCTCTTTCCGACCAGGAACCGGGCCGCTTCATCGCCAAGGACTGGCAGCGCGACAAGGGCCAGGGCGGCGGTGGCCGCATGTCGATGATGGAGGGCCGCGTCTTCGAAAAGGTCGGCGTCCACACCTCGACAGTCTATGGCGAATTCTCTCCCGACTTTCGCAGCCAGATTCCTGGCGCCGAGGAAGATCCTCGCTTTTGGGCCTCGGGGCTCTCGCTGATCGCCCACCCCGTCAATCCGAATGTGCCGGCCGTGCATATGAACACCCGCATGGTGGTGACGACGAGCCAATGGTTCGGCGGCGGCGCCGACCTGACGCCAGTGCTCGATCGCCGCCGCACCCAGGAAGATCCGGACAGCGCCCTCTTCCATCGCGCCATGCAGATCGTCTGCGATCGTCATGCCATCGCCGACTATCAACGATACAAGAGCTGGTGCGACGAATATTTCTTCCTGAAGCACCGCAACGAGCCGCGCGGCATCGGCGGCATCTTCTTCGACTGGCTGCATTCGACAGAGGAAGCCGGTGGCTGGAACGCGGATTTCGCCTTCACGCGCGACGTCGGCCGCGCCTTCGCGATGGTCTATCCGCGCATCGTCCGATCCAATTTCAACGAAACATGGACGGAAGAAGACCGCGACGAGCAATTAATTCGCCGCGGACGTTATGTGGAGTTCAATTTGCTCTACGATAGGGGTACAATATTCGGGTTGAAGACAGGCGGTAACGTCGAGTCGATCCTATCGTCTCTGCCGCCGGTGGTGCGTTGGCCTTGAGGCGTGTCGCGTAAGCTGGGCGGCAATTTTGCGATCGCGGCATGCGGGAAACTTCAAGCGCAACAAACGATTGAAAGATCGCGATGCGCTTGGATGTTCAACATTAAATGATCGGACAACGCCCTGAAATCAGCGGGAGGAGTGCCTAAGTGACCTAATGCTCGTTCAATCGGAGGAGGTTGTAATGGCAGCAGAGAAACAAGTCACGGAAGCTTCGAAGGAACAGAAACTATCGCGCACCGTCGATAGTCCGGAGTTCATCATCCGACTGGCAGAGGATATGCGGACCCGCAGTGGATCCGATCTACCGCTCTCCTGCTTCCTGGAGCAGGTGAGGATGCAGCTGGCGGGCAAATCTCCAAGCGATATCGCCCGCTTCGCGGCCGATCGTTCGGCCAAGCAGGCGCCTATCACACGATATCAATCCTCGGATTGCTTCAAATCCTGGGCAATGCCGGATTAATGTCCGGAAGGCCGCCACCGGCAAGCGGAAGGCTTGCCGAACGGCAGAAACCTTTTCTCGTTCGTTGCGTTTAGGCCTTCAGGTCCTTTGTAGGGCGAGAATCCGTTGAAAGATGAGGAGGAAGATATGCGACTGTTCGAATGTGGTACGCTCGTGCCCGGCTGCGCCTGGCACACCCGCGCCAAGGATGACGCCGAGGTGGTGCGCCGCGCGGTCGAGCACATGCGCGAAGCGCATGGCGAAACCATCATCCGCGAAAACATGGTCGACAATATCAAGGCCCGGATTCGCGACGAGGCCAACGCGGCCTGATTGGCGGGCCTGCCGCTAATCAGGCCTCATTATCAGGCATTGGCCAAATCCTTGAGTCGGGCGAGAAGGCTCGCCCGGTTCATCGCAAAATTCGCGTCAAGCCACTCCTGCTCGAGTTTGCCGAGAAGCTCGCCCACGCGCGGCCCGGCACCGACGCCCGCGGCAAGCGCATCCGCGCCATTAAGCGGGAAAGCAGGCTTCTTCCAGTTTGCCGTTCGTTCCAGCAATTTCCCAAGCCGCGCCACGCGCGCCATTTCCTCGAAATCGCCCTCCGCCTTGCTGCGGGCAACGGCCAGCGCGAGCTTCAGGCGAACCGCAACGCCGGTTTGATCATGGCGATAAAGCAGGCGATCGAAGGCCACTTCCGAGATGTCGTCCTTGACGATCGGCGCATTCGCCCAAGCCTGCAGATAGGCGCCTTCCGCTTTCGAGAGGCGCAGCCGCTCGGCAAGCTTGGCAAGCCTTGCCGCATCGGGCGGTGCGATGGCAGCAAGGCGAAGCAGAGCCTCCGCCGGCCAACCGAGAGCCTGTTCGGCGGCGATCAGTCCGGGAATGGCGTCGATCCCCCATTTCTCGGTTTCCGGCAGCACTTCGGTCAAAATGCCGATCTGGCGCATCCAGAGCAGCGCCCTGCCCGGGTCAGGAGCCGCCAGCAGCTTCTTCATTTCCGACCAGACACGCTCGGCTGAGAGCGTCGAAATCTTTGATTTTGCAGCAGCACAGGCGCGCAAGCCCTCCGCATCGGGGCGGCCGGTGCCGTAATAGGCGAAAAAGCGGAAGAAGCGCAGGATGCGCAAATGATCCTCGGCAATCCGCGTCGCGGCATCGCCGATGAAGCGGATATTGCGGCGCTCCAGATCGGCCAGCCCTCCGACGAGATCCATGACCTCGCCATCGGCAGATGCATAAAGCGCATTGATCGTCAGGTCCCGCCGCTCGGCATCAGCCTGCCAATCCCGGCTGAAGGCCACTACGGCACGGCGCCCGTCGGTTTCAACGTCGCGTCGCAACGTGGTGATTTCGAACGGCTTTCCATCGATGACCAAGGTGACCGTGCCATGCGCGATGCCGGTCGGCACCGCCTTGATTCCGGCGCCCTCGGCCCTTTCGACGACGGTTTCAGGCAACAGCGTCGTTGCTATATCGATATCGGCGACGGGCAGCCCCATCAAGCTGTTGCGGACGGCACCACCGACCACACGCCCCTCGCCGCCATCGGCATCGAGCAGCGCTAGCACCCGCTGCAATGCCTCATCGCGAAACCAGGCCTCATCGGCAACGGACGTCATCTATAGAGCCTTTCATAAAGTGTGCGGACGATACCCGCAGTAATGCCCCAGATCATGCGCTGCCCATAGGGCATGCGATAGAAATGGCGTTCAGTCCCCTGCCAGAGCATCGTGTCGGTCACGTGATGGTGGGGGTCCATCAGGAAGGAGAGCGGCACCTCGAAGGCATCCTCCACCTCGGTTGGATTGAGGGTCAGATGAAAACCGGGTTTTACCACGGCAAGAATGGGTGTGATGCGAAAGCCGGTCGCCGCCAGATAATGCGGCAGCCGCGCCACCGGCTCGATGAAGATGTCGGCAAGCCCGATTTCCTCCCCCGCTTCGCGCATCGCCGCCATCTCCGGCGACGCGTCTTCCGGATCGATGGCCCCGCCCGGAAAGGCGATCTGGCCGGAATGCTTGCGGAGCGTCGATGTCCGGAGCGTAAAAATGACCCTGGCATCGTCGCCGCTGTCGACGACGGGCACAAGCACCGCGGCATCCTTGAGCTTCAGGTCCGCCACCTGCGATATGGTCTCGGGATTGAGGAGATGATCGCCGTGATCGCGCCAGGCAAGCTCCACCGGCCCACCACTCTGATGAAGGGCGCGACGGCGGAACTCGTCCGCAGAATAAAGAGGGAATTCATTCATCGAGTAAGCGCATCCAATTCGGCAACCGGCATGACCGGAAAGATGGAGCTGCCGGAACGCACGCAGAAGATCTCTCGTCCGGCAATCACGACGGGTTCACCAAGCTCGATGAGATCGTACATGACCGCACGCGTCACCAGAGCCTCGAGCCGCCCGCGGACATGCAGATAAGGCTTCAGCTCGTCGTTCTCGCCGCGTATGACGAAGCGGATCGGATGATCTCTGCCAGCCTCGACGACATCGCCAACATTCGTGCGGAAGGTCAGCACCCGTCTGCCCTCACGCTCCGTCACGCTCATCTCGACGGCCACGAACGGCGCGTCGACGACGCGAATGCCCACCTTTTCCACAGGCGTGACGAGATAGGTCTTTCCATCCTCGTCCTTGCGCAGAACTGTGGAAAACAGCCGCACCAGCGGCGCGCGGCCGATCGGTGTGCCAAGATAGAACCAGGTGCCGTCAGCGCGGATCTCCATGTCGATATCGCCGCAGAATGGCGGATTCCAGCGATCGACTGGCGGCAGCCCCTTCTTGGAGCCGCCGCTATCGCCTGCCGCGCGCGAAATCAGCGCCGCGAGGCTTGCGGCATCGCCCGTTGTCCTGATTTCCTCGGTTGCCATTCTTCTGTCCCGGTTGGTCGTTAGTCAGGAATATGACAGTTCTCACGAGATAGTCATTTGAAACGTGCTTGTCAGCTATCTTGCTGGCGATAAGTTGTATTGATTATGAGGCAAATGTGTAACGTCTGCGAATCACGCGCACCGTTTTTCTGCCATTGGAGACGCAAATGGGCATGATCAAATCGACCGAAACGAGCCTCGATGAGCAGGCCATCATCGCCTCAGCCGAAAAGGCACTGGGCGATATCGCCCGCGTCCGCGAAGAGGTGTCGAAGGTCATCTTCGGCCAGGAAAGCGTCGTGGAAAACACGCTTCTGGCCGTGCTTGCCGGCGGTCATGCCCTGCTGGTCGGCGTGCCGGGTCTTGCCAAGACGAAGCTCGTGACCACGCTCGGCGCAGTCCTCGGCCTTGCCTCCAACCGTGTGCAGTTCACGCCGGACCTGATGCCCTCCGATATTCTTGGCTCCGAAGTCATGGACCAGGATGAAACCGGCCGCCGCTCTTTCCGGTTCGTCAAGGGTCCGGTTTTCGCGCAATTGCTGATGGCCGACGAAATCAACCGCGCCTCACCGCGCACACAGTCCGCCCTTCTGCAGTCCATGCAGGAATATCACGTCACCATCGCCGGCCAGCGTTATGACCTACCCGCTCCCTTCCACGTTCTCGCAACACAGAACCCGCTGGAGCAGGAAGGCACCTATCCGCTGCCGGAAGCCCAGCTCGACCGTTTCCTGCTGCAGGTCGATGTCGATTATCCCGAACTTGCCGACGAGCGCCGCATCCTGCTCGAAACCACAGGCTTGAGCGAAGTGACGCCGCAGGCTGTCATCGACGCCGAACGCTTGCTGGAAATCCAGCAGCTCATCCGCCAGATGCCCGTCAGCGATGGCGTTGTCGATGCGATCCTGTCACTCGTGCGCTCTGCCCGCCCGGGCCAGGGCAATGCCTCCACAGACAAGCATGTCGCCTGGGGTCCAGGCCCGCGTGCCGGCCAGGCGATGATGCTCTGCGCCCGTGCCCGCGCCCTTTACGAAGGCCGGCTTGCCCCGTCGATCGACGACATTCATGCACTTGCCGAGCCAGTATTGGAACATCGCATGGCGCTGACTTTTGCAGCCCGCGCCGAAGGCATGTCCGTGCGCGATGTCATTTCAGGGCTGGTCAAGCAGTCCAAGTCGTAACCCGGGTGTCGAGGAGAGTATAGCGCGTGGCATCCATCGGACAGACCGTCAGACCCACCTCAGGCAATGATGCCCTCTCCCGAGCCCGCAGCCGTGCCGCCCTCGTGCCGGATTGCCTCGTCGAAGCCAAGCGCATCGCCAACACGGTCATTGCCGGATGGCACGGTCGGCGCAAGCGCGGCATCGGCGAGAATTTCTGGCAGTTCCGCCCCTATACGGAAGGTGAAAGCCTGTCGCGCATCGACTGGCGGCGCTCGGCCCGCGACGATCATACCTATATCCGCGATCATGAATGGGAAGCCGCCCACACGATCTGGCTCTGGGCCGATCTCTCGCCATCCATGATGTATAAATCGACCTACGGCCATGTGTCCAAGGAGGGTCGCGCGCTCGTCCTCATGCTGGCGCTGGCGGAAATTCTGTCCCGCTCCGGTGAGCGCATCGGCTGCCCCGGCATCATGGAACCGGTTTCGACCCGCAATGCTGCCGAGCGCCTGGCCGCGGCGCTGATGCACACGCCGCTCGAGGGCGGCCTGCCGCAGACGGCGATGATCCGCGGCTGGAGCGATATCGTGCTGATCGGCGACTTTCTCGACGATGCCGATAGCGTCATGGGCAGGATCGGCCCCTTGGCCCGCCGTGGCTTGCGCGGCCATGTGATCGAGGTTGCCGACCCCGCCGAAGAACTCTTCCCCTATAGCGGGCGCACCGAGTTCAGCGACCCAGAAACGGGCTCGAAGCTGATCGCCGGCCGCGCGGAAAACCTGCGTGACGATTATCAGCGCGCCTATCTCGCGCGGCGCGAAAATCTCGGCCAGTCGCTGCGTCATCTCGGCTGGACCTTCGTCAGCCACCGCACGGACCGGCTGGCTTCCGAAGCCCTGGTCGCCGTTCATATGTATCTCTCAGGCATGCCCGCGAGGGTCGCGTCAGGAGGCCAGCCTTGAGCGGCCTCTCCTTTGCATTCGCTTCGCCGGCCATCTTGGCAGCGCTCATTCTGCTTCCCGCGATCTGGTGGCTGCTGCGCTTGACGCCGCCGCAGCCGCGCACCGAAGTGTTCCCGCCGCTGCGCATTCTGGCGAGCATCCTCAAGCGCGAGGAGACGCCGGCCCGCAGCCCTTGGTGGCTGACGCTGCTGCGCATGCTGCTTGCCGCCCTCGTCATTCTCGCCATCGCCAATCCCATGTTCAATCCGCGCACCAATACGCTCTCGAGCGGCGGCCCGCTGGTGCTGATGATCGACAATAGCTGGGCGAGCGTCTCCGACTGGGAACGCCGCGTGCGCACGGCCGACGCTCTGATCGACGATGCCGACGCCAAGGGCATTCCCGTTTCGATCGCCTTCACCGCCGAACAGGGCAACGACGCGACGCCGGGCGCGGCGACATCGGCCCGCGACAAGCTGCATGCGATGAACCCAAGACCGCTGGTGCCGGATCGGCAACGCACCGCCGATGCCGTCAAGGCGGCGCTGAACGGCAGCAAGGCCGGCACCATCGCGTTCATCTCCGACGGTGTCGAGAGCAAGGACAAGGACGATATCGTCAGCCGCCTTGCTGCGCTGCAGCCAAGCGAGCTGCGGCTCATCGAGGGCGATGGCCACGATATCATGGCACTCACCGGCGCAGCCAATACCGCCAGCAACATGACCGTCACGGCAACACGGCTGGACGGTAGCGGCCCGATGCGCCTCGGGCTGACGGCACAGGACAATCAGGGACGGCCGATCGCCGCCGGTTCGCTTGATTTCGCGGGCGGCCAGACGGTTGCGACCGGCTCTATCGCCGCGCCCTTCGAAATGCGCAATGATTTCGCCCGCATCAGCATCGACCGTCAGGCCAGCGCCGGCAGCGTATACCTATTGGACGACGGTTTTCGCCGCCGCCGCGTGGCGCTCCTCTCGGGTCAGGCCGCCGACGAATTCCAGCCGATCCTGTCGCCACTCTATTATATCCAGCGCGCGCTTCAGCCCTATGCCGATCTGACTCAGCCCAACAGCGCCGATCTGGCGAAGTCGATCCCGCAACTGCTCGCGGGCAATCCCTCCGTCATCATCATGGCCGATGTCGGCCGCCTGCCGCAGGAAACCTATGCGCCGCTGCAGAAGTGGATCGAGAATGGCGGTACGCTTGTCCGCTTTGCCGGCCCGCGCCTTGCCGCGGCACCCGCCGACGATCCTTTGGTCCCGGTCACATTGCGGCAGGGCGAGCGCACGTTCGGCGGCGCCCTTTCCTGGGCCGAACCGCAGCCGCTTGCCGATTTTCCGTCGTTCGGTCCCTTCGCTGGCATGCCGAAGCCGAACAATGTCCTGATCAAGCGGCAGGTCCTGGCCGAGCCGACACCGGATCTGGCTGAGCGCACCTGGGCAAGCCTTGCCGATGGCACGCCGCTCGTCACGGAAAAGCAGATGCAGGCAGGCCGCATCGTGCTCTTCCACGTCAGTGCCGAGCCGCAATGGTCCGATCTGCCGATATCAGGCGATTTCGTCGAGATGCTGCGCCGTATCGTCCAGCTCTCGCGCGCCGGTGGCGTCGCGTCGGGACAAGGAGCTGCCAAGGCAAGCGAAGCGATGCCGCCCTACCGGCTCTTGACCGCCAAGGGCGTGTTGACCAGCGAGATCGGCAGTGCCCGCCCGCTGGAACCAAACAACAAGGGAGCCGCAGTCGCAAGCTTCGACAACCCGCCCGGCCTCTATGGTTCCGAAGAGGGCTTCAGCGCGCTCAATACCCTGCCGAGCGGCACAGCGCTCAAGCCGCTGGATGCCTCGGCAGCTGGTGCGGTCGCACGCGAGGGCCTGATCGGCGGCGAGGCCTGGTCGGCAAAGCCGATCCTCTTCACCCTCGCCTTCCTCCTCCTACTGGCGGACAGCATCATCGTGCTGTTTATGAACGGCGCCTTTCCGCGCCTGGGCAGATCGGCAAAGACGATCGCGGGTGGTGCGGCAATGCTGCTGCTGGCCGTCTCGCTCGCCATTTTCTTACATCCGGTAAGCGTCCTGGCCGACGATTCCAAACCGGGCGACGACACCATCTTCTCGCGGCTGGACAAGACACACCTTGCCTACGTCGTGACAGGAGAAACCGACGTCGATCACATTTCGGAGCGCGGGCTTGCGGGACTCTCCGACTATCTCACCTATCGCACGACGCTCGAACCCGGCCCGCCGGTCGGTGTGGATCTTGCAAAGGATGAACTCGCCTTTTATCCGCTGATCTATTGGCCGATTTCTGCAACCGCACCCATGCCGTCTAATGACGCCATCAATCGCATCGACGCCTATATGCGCAATGGCGGCACCGTGCTCTTCGACACCCGCGACGCCATCGATACGATGGGCGACACCTCGTCGCCAAGCCTGAACGGTCAGCGGCTGCAGCAAATCCTCGCCAATCTCGACATCCCTCCCCTGGAGCCGGTGCCTGCGGGCCATGTGCTGACCAAGTCCTTCTATCTGCTGTCGAGCTTCCCCGGGCGCTATGCAGACAGCCCGCTCTGGGTGGAGGCACGCCAGGATTCGCGTCGCGATGCGAATGCGGTCGCGACCTCCGACGGGGTGACTCCGATCATGATCACCGGCAATGATTTTGCCGGCGCCTGGGCCGTGGCCGACAATGGCTCGCCGCTGCTGCCGACCGTGCCTCCGGACGAGACCCAGCGCGAATATGCCTACCGCACGGGCGTCAACATCATGATGTACATGCTGACCGGAAATTATAAGTCCGATCAGGTCCACGTTCCCGATATCCTGCAGCGCTTGGGGCAATAATATGAATATCGGCTTTGCCCCCTTCCTTCCCTGGCCCGTGCTTGCCGCTTTGGCGGTGCTGACGCTCGCCATCGCGGCGCTCGCAATCTACAGGCGCCTGCGGGGCGGCTGGATTCGCGCTCTGGCGGGCATCGCTCTGCTTGCGGCACTCGCCAACCCGGTGCTGATGCAGGAAGATAGGGATCAGCTATCGACGATCGTTCCCGTCGTCGTTGACCGCAGCCTCAGCCAGCAGACGCCGGAACGTACCAAAATGACGGACGAAGCCCTGGCGATGCTCAAGGATCGGCTGGCCCAATTTCCCCGCATTGAGCCGCGCATTGTGGAATTCCGCGATCCGGCGGAATCGGAATCACCGTCGACACGGCTTTTCTCTGCGTTATCCTCGTCGATCGCGGACGTGCCACCGGCCCGTATCGGCGGTGCCATCTTTCTGAGCGATGGCCAGATCCATGATATCCCCGGTGTCAATCAGCAGCTCGGCTTCGACGCGCCCGTCCACGGGCTGATCACAGGCAAGCCGGACGAATTCGATCGCCGCATAGAGATCGTGCGCGCCCCGCGCTTCGGCATCGTCAATGATGAACAGCAGCTGGTCTTTCGCGTCGTTGACGACGGCAAGAGCCCTGGCGGTACCGCAGCAGTCACAGTCAAGATGAATGGCGACGAGATTGCCACACTGCAGGCCACGCCCGGCCAGGATACACCCTTCAGCTTCAAGGTGCCGCGCGCCGGCAACAATGTCCTCGAATTTGCAGTCGCCGAAGTGCCTGGCGAAGTCACCGGCATCAACAATCAGACGGTCCAAGTGATCGAAGGCATCCGTCAGAACATGCGCGTTCTCCTCGTTTCGGGTGAACCGCATGCCGGCGAACGTGCCTGGCGCAACCTTTTGAAATCGGACGCATCGGTCGATCTCGTGCATTTCACCATCCTGCGTCCGCCGGACAAGCAGGACGGCACGCCGATCAATGAGCTGTCGCTGATCGCCTTTCCCACACGCGAGCTCTTCGTCGATAAGATCAATTCTTTCGACCTGATCATCTTTGACCGCTATCAGGACCGTCAGAACGTCCTGCCGACGATCTATTATGATTACATGGCTCAATATGTCGAAAATGGCGGCGCCTTGCTTGTCGCGGCCGGCCCCGAACATGCCGGCGGCAGCTCGATCGCTCTGACGCCGCTTGCCTCGGTCCTGCCGGCCGAGCCGACGGGCCAGATGATCGAGAAAGCTTTCTATCCGCGCCTGTCGGACCAGGGCAAGAAACACCCCGTCACGCGGGGGCTGGACGGCTCCGAAACCGAGCCACCGCATTGGGGCCGCTGGTTCCGCAGCGTGGATGTGGAGAGGCCGCAAGGCCAGACGGTGATGGTCGGCGCCGATAGCAGTCCCCTGTTGGTGCTGAACCGCGTCGGCCAGGGTCGTGTCGCCATGCTGCTCTCCGACGAAGGCTGGCTGTGGGCGCGCGGTTTCGAAGGCGGCGGCCCGCATGTGTCGCTCTACCGTCGCATTGCCCATTGGCTGCTGAAGGAGCCGTCGCTGGAAGAAGAAGCCCTGACCGCCAATGCCGCCGGGCGCACGCTGCAGGTAACGCGCCAGACGATCGGCAACGATCCCGGTCCCGCCACGATCAAAACGCCATCGGGCAAGACGGACACCCTGCCGCTGAAGCAGACGCAGCCAGGTCTCTATCAGGCGGAGAAGCATATGGGCGAGATCGGCCTCTACCAGATCGCCAGCGGCAATCTGTCGACGCTGGTCCATATCGGCGCCATCGACGCTCCGGAATTCAAGGCCATGATCTCGACCACCGAAACACTGAAACCGCTCGCACAGAAGACCAAGGGTCTCGTTACCCGCGTTGCCGGTGCAAATGGCGGCGTGACGGTGCCGCAGGTTCTGCCGGTTCGCGGCGCCGTTCGCGTCGCCGACGGTCAGCGCCTGACCATCCGCATGACCGACGAAACCGTGCTGAAGGGGATCAATACCCTGCCCTTGTTTGCAGGCTTTGCCGGTCTCGCCGCCCTCCTCTTTGCTTTCTCCGCCACGTGGTGGCGCGAAGGACGGTGACCATGAAGATCGACGTGACCGATACGCCATCGGAAAGCGACCTTGCGGCTATCAGCGAAGGATTGACGGCGTTCAACACCGCGGACGTCGGGCCATCCGCTCGGCAATCCCTGGCTGTTCTGATCCGCGACGATACGGGCAAGACCATCGGCGGCATATCCGGCTATACCGCCTGGGGGTGGCTGTTCACGCAATGGCTTTTCGTGCCGGAAAGCCTGCGCGGCCAGGGCATGGCCGGAAAGCTTCTGGACGCGGCGGAAGCGGAAGCAAGCGCGCGTGGCTGTTTCGGCGCGTGGATCGATACCTTCAATCCACAGGCGCTGAAAGCCTATCAGCGGCAGGGTTATGCCGTCTTCGGCGAATTGCCGGATTTCCCGGCCGGTCGCAGCCGGTTCTTTCTGCAGAAGAAATTGTCGCCCCGCTGAGATTCGAGCGGGGCAATCTTTCGATGATGACGCCTTAGACGGCAATCGCCGTGAGCTGCACGACATCGTCCAGATCGTCGTCATCGTCTTCCACAGCTGCAGTGGAATCATCGCGCCATGCGATCGAGCCTTGCAGCCGCGCATGCGTGTCTGCGGCGATCGGCACCACCAGCACCCGGTTGGGATCGACAGGCCCCGGGAAGGTCAGTGCGTTGTAGGCAACCTTTTCGAAACCGAGCGGGCAATAATAGGGCGGATCACCGATCAGGATGACGGCTTCCGATCCCTTGCGCTGAGCAGCGGCCACCGCGATCCGCACAAGCTCGCGGCCGATCCCCTTGTTCTTGTGCGACGGACGTACGGCGAGCGGACCGAGGAGATGTCCCTTGACCGATCCGGCCAGCACCGGCGTCATCCGCACGGAGGCGATCGTTTCGCCATCATCGGCGCAGATGAAGGACAGCGAATGGTCATGCGGCCCTTGCTCGCGAATGCGAGCAGCGGCACGGGTAAACCGTCCAGGACCGAAAGCTTCTTCGTTGATGAGTTCGATTGCAGCGTCGTGCGACGCATCCTCAGTGAGGTAGACCAGATCGTGCTTGTACATTAGCCCAGACAACCAGTAGACGGACGATATTGTTCCCGAAAGCGCTCACGGAGCGTTCAAGATCATCGGCGTCGTCGCAGGCTTCTGGTTACTTTCATGACAAGGGTCCTTAAACCGTGAAAAGCCGGATAGCAGGAAATATTCGGCGCGTCCAATGCAAAATGCATCCAGTTGTTCATTCATGCAAGATCGGTCGACATCGTGTCTTTTCTCGACCTTGACGGCACCTATGACGCAGTGTTCATCATTTGCCGTCTCGAAATCCGGCGTGCATGCCGTATCTCTGGAGATAGAGTTCGGCAGTTTCCCGAAAGGATGAAGCAATGGGCATGTTGGTGGACGGCGTTTGGCATGACGTCTGGTACGATACCAAGGAGACGAAAGGCCATTTCAAGCGCGCCGCCTCGCAGTTTCGAAACTGGGTGACCGCCGATGGCAGCGCCGGCCCCACAGGCACCGGCGGCTTCAAGGCAGAGGCCGGCCGCTATCATCTCTATGTGGCACTTGCCTGCCCCTGGGCGCATCGGACCCTAATCTTCCGCAAGCTGAAGAAGCTGGAGGAGCTGATCTCCGTCTCGATCGTCGATCCGCTGATGGTTGAAAACGGCTGGGAATTCAAAGGAACGGACGGCGGTACCGTCGACCATCTCTTCGGCGCAACGAAGCTCTGGGAGGTCTACGTCAAAGCCGATCCGCATTATTCCGGCCGCGTGACCGTTCCCGTTCTATGGGACAAGCAGACCGGCACGATCGTCAACAACGAATCTGCCGAAATCATCCGCATGTTCAACACGGCCTTCGGCGGCCTGACCGGCTCCACGGCGGATTTCTATCCTACTGACTTGCGGGCCGACATCGATGCATTGAACGAGCGCGTCTACGATACCGTCAACAACGGCGTCTATAAGGCCGGCTTTGCGACGACGCAGGAAGCTTATCAGGAAAACGCGCTCCGTCTCTTCGAAACCCTCGACATGCTGGACCAACGACTGGCAACGCAGCGCTATCTATTCGGAGATCGCCTGACGGAGGCCGACTGGCGACTGTTCACGACGCTCGTCCGCTTCGATGCCGTCTATGTCGGGCATTTCAAATGCAACATCCGCCGCATCGCCGATTATGCCAACCTCTCGGCTTATCTGCGGGATCTCTATCAGGTCGCCGGCGTTGCGGAGACCGTCAATCTCGACCACATCAAGAACCACTATTATCGCAGCCACAAAACCATCAATCCGACAGGTATCGTCCCGATCGGGCCGGAACTGGATTTCGATCGCCCGCACGGGCGCGAGCGGCTTGCAAAAGTCGCCTGACCCAAGCCTCGGAGGCTACCAATAGCTGGAGGGAGCCTCCGCTCCTTCCAGCTCCTTAAGCCGGCGATAGGTTGCCTTTGTCGTGCCTGGCGGCAGCGCATCGACCGGAAAGAAGCCGCTTTCGACGATTTCGCGATCCGGTTTGCGCGGCGCGGTCTGGGTGACCTCGACGCGATAGAAGACGACGTGGTCGCGTTTGCTGGTGTGATTGTTGAAATAGACGTGAAAGAGCTGCGGCTTGCCTGAGATCACCAGATTGCCTTCCTCGCGCAGCTCCTTTTCAAGCGCCTGCTCCACAGTCTCATGGCGTTCGACGCCGCCGCCGGGCATATGCCACCCGGCGATATAGGAGTGCCGAACCAGAAAAATCCGCCCTTCGCCATCGAAGCAGGCGGCGCGCACGCCGATCGTCATGCTGCGGGTCAGCACGAAATAGACATGCAACGCGCGGCCGAACAGACGCACAGCCAAACTCTGCCTTTCGTCGCGTCGATTGTCTTCACTCATGCCTGAACCCCGGCATCGTGATTTGCAATCGGATCGAGGATGTATTTGTTTTGACAATAGAGTGGGCTATGTCTCATCCCATGTTCAAGCTCGCGCATATTTCCGATGTTCACCTTGGTCCGCTGCCACGTCTTTCGATCAGAGAACTCGCCTCCAAACGCATTACCGGATTTGTGAACTGGCACCGGAACCGGCGCAAGCATCTTTTTGGCGACACGCTTGATCTCCTTCTTGACGACATCAAGGCGAAACAGGTCGATCATCTGGCCGTAACCGGCGATCTCGTCAACCTAGCGAGCGGCATGGAGATCCAGACAGCTGCCGCATGGCTGAAGACTGTCGGCGATCCCTTTCACACATCCGTCGTTCCCGGCAACCACGATGCCTATGTGCCGGGCGCATACGAAAAGGCCATGCGCTCCTGGTATCCCTATGTCCGCGGCGACGAGGCTCCCGCCGAATGGCAGGAAGACCAGCGCATTTTCCCTTATCTGCGTATCCGCGGTCAGGTCGCTATTGTGGGATGCTCCACAGCCGTCGCCACCCCACCCTTTGCCGCAAGCGGCTTCTACTCCTCACGCCAGGCCCGCGAGACGGTGAATATACTGCGCGCAGTCGGGGATGCCGGGCTCTTTCGTGTCGTCATGATCCATCACCCGCCGATTCGCGGCGCGACTAGCTTCTACAAGCGGATGATCGGCATTCGCCGTTTCGCAGCCGTCATCTCCACCGGCGGCGCCGAACTCGTCTTGCACGGCCATACACATCTCAACACCCTGCACTGGCTGCGGGGACACATGGGTTCGGTTCCCGTCGTTGGGATCGCCTCCGCATCGCAAGGGGTCGGCGGATTGAAGCCGCGCGCTGCCTATAATCTCTTCTCCATCGCCGGCCGTCCCGGCGCCTGGGAACTGAAAGCGGAACGCTATAGCCTCAACGACAGTGGCAGCGGCGTCGACCCCGAAGGCTTCGATATTCTGGCGACCTGACGCGCTTTTTGCGTCGTCGCGCGCATCGTTTCGGTAGCGTTTTCTAAGATACGGAGCTACAATCGAAGCACTGAAATTCCGAAATAAGGGATGCATTGTGAGGAGCGACGCATGCCAGCTTTCGGAGCCTGTATCTGACCAGTTTACTGCTCCTTGGAGAGCTTGGGCCAACATTGGTGCAGTACGGGTTGGGACATTGTGGGATAGCGCATTAAGGATGACGGTCAAACGCGCGGGTGCTTTTGAAGACTTGCGAAACGGCAGGAAAATGGTTCATACCAGCACAGGACGATTATTCCGCTCACATCACCTTTCTTACGGGGAAGGCCGTCGATCGCGGAAGCAAATTGCCGATCTGACAACCTCCAACGCCTTCCTGGAACCATCATGCCAACGCCGGTAGCAGCCATCGATATCAGACGCGATCTGGTCGGTCTTCTTCCGAAGCTTCGCCGCTTTGCTGTGACGCTGACCGGCGATCTTGCCGAGGCGGACGAGCTTGTCCAAAACGTCTGTCAGCGCGGCATAGCCAAGTTCCACCTCTGGAACAGCGGCGGCAAGCTGGAAAGCTGGCTCTATACCATGGCCCGGCACCAATGGGTTGACGAAGCGCGACGTCACAAGCTGCGTCCCGCCGGCAAGGGCAATGCGCTGGAACAGGGCGATCCGGCATCACAAACCCATTTAAATCCGGTGGAAGCCGGTGAAGCGCATCGCCTGGTCACATCTTTGCCAGAAGGACTTGCCAGTGTCTTCCTGCTGGTCGATGTCGAAGGACACAGCTACAAGCAGGCGGCCGATGTTCTCGGCATCCCGTTGGCGGCGGTGACATCAAGGCTCTCCAGCGCACGCCTTTACCTCGCCTCCCAGGGTCATAGCCGCTCGTCCCGAAGGTTTTAAGCATTGCAAGATATGAAGAAAACGCCGCTCGAAGTCCGCTTGTCCGCCTTCATGGATGGCGAGACGAGCCGCGAAGAAAAAGAAGAGCTGGAAAAGCTCATTGCTTCCGACGCGGACGCCCGGCGTATTTTCGATGAGCTGAAACACGGCTCCGATGTCGGCCGCAAGGCTTTCGATGAGGTTCTGAAGGAGCCGGTACCGCTGGCGCTTGTTCGCTCCATCAAGAGCGCTCAGCCTCCGAAGACCCGAGAGCCATCTCCGCGTATTACCAGGCATTCGCTGAAACTGGCGCCGACGGGCAAGCAATCATTGGCCGCGGCCCTTATCCTGTTCGCCGTCGGCGGCGGCATCGGCTATCTTTTCGGCATGCAGCCCGCTGACGTCCCGGCGAGCCCTCCGCCGACCCCGTCACAGCTTATGACTCGCAACTGGCTGGACGATATTGCCGCCTACCACCGCATCTATGCGCGCCAGCCGCAGCATATGGTTGAGTTGCAGGCAAGCCAGTTGGACGAGATCGCCAAGTGGCTGGCAAGCACCGCCGGCGTCAAATTCAACGTTCCGGATCTCACAGCTGATGGTCTCGTCTTCCAGGGCGCGCGCATGTCCATCGCCGCCGGTAAGCCTGTCGGCCAGCTGATCTACAAGAACCTCGATGGCGATGTCGTCGCCATCTGCTTTACCAAGACGGACGGCATCGCCGACGACGATTTCAGCGAAACCATCAAGGACGATATCAGCATCGTATCCTGGCATCGCAACGGCACCACCTATGCGATCGTTGGCCCCTCCTCGAATGCGATGCTCGATCAGATCGCCAATCGGGTATCCTCGGAGATCTGACTGATATCCCATCCGTTTTGCCGCTTGCAGCCACCAGCCGGTCGATGGATAATAGGGTGCGGTAATCGTGTGGGGTCCGATAGTCTTGCTGGAGTTTCAACATGTCCGACGTTCTGCTGACCATTCCTGAAATCGACAGGCGTATTGCGGCGATCAGGGAAAATCTTCGCGAACTGATTGAGCAGGCAGCAGCCTTTTCCGGCGCCGCCGACGAAGAGCGGGCGTCCGAGCGGATAGCCGAACAGGAAGAAGAGCTCGAGCGTCTGACGAAGCGACGCGATGAACTTGCCAAAGGCCAGGCCTGAGCAAAATTCACCATTGAAACATATATATCCTCGGACAGCCTCGACGCGAGCCGTGTAAAGGACGGTATTCGCTCATCTATGTCGAACGATCCCCGATACAATTGCTGCTGACATCGGCACCGATACAAGCTATGTAGGTTGCAGCGACCAATGAGGAGAGCACTCTGATGAAAAATCACGGCACAGGAAACCACCGCTGAAAAGCAGTGCCGTGAAGGGCTGCTTTATCGGCCCGACCATCAGATTGATATCTTCGCCCTTGGAGGGCACTCATGTTTCGTCGCTTCGAAGATCTTGTCGATCCATTTCAGGATCATGACGAGCCGCAGCCATCACTCAAGGCCTGGCGCTATCTCCTAATTAACCTTCGTCCGTTTCGCACAGTCATGGCGATGAGCCTCAGCCTGACTGTCATCGGCGCGCTCATCGAGATCTGGCTCATCGGCTATTCCAGCAGGCTGGTGGATAATCTGGCCGTCGCCCGGCGGGAAGACTTTTGGGTATCCGAAGGGTTGGGCTTGCTCGCTGCAGCCGCCCTCGTCCTGATCGGAAGGCCGCTTACCGGTTATCTCCGCGAAAGCCTGGATGACATCGCGTTCCGGCCAAATGCCGAGACCCTGTTCCGTTGGCGGGCTCATCGTCACGTTCTTCGGCAATCAGTCGGCTGGTTTCGCCAGGATTTTTCCGGGCGTATCGCGAGCCAGGTGCGAGATATTGGCACCGCCGCAACGGGCGCCGCCTATGCCGTGCTGCACACGCTATCTTTCGTCACGATCTATGTGGCCGGCTCGCTCTGGCTGATGGCCTCGATCGACTCGCGCCTGATCTGGCCCCTCGTCGTCTGGCTTCTCTGCTATCTCGCACTGATGGCCTATGTCATCCCTCGCCTGCAGAAGGCCTCCGCGCAATATCAGGGAGCCTATGCCGAGCTGACGGGAATGCTGGTGGACAGCTATGCCAATATCGACCTCATTAAGCTTTTTGCCGATGCCAAGGCGGAAGACAAGGAAGCCCGTCGTCGTTTCGCTCAAACCCGCGAGACATTCGTTCGGGTGCAGAAGCTTGAGGTGCTTGTCAATTCGAGCATGCTGTTCCTCGGCAGTTTCCTCATCGTCGCGCTTGTCGGCTATGCGGTCGTCCTCTGGCAATCCGGTGGCGCGCCGCTAGGGCTGATCG
Organism: Rhizobium sp. BK312; assembly: GCF_014193605.1. Taxonomy (NCBI): domain Bacteria; kingdom Pseudomonadati; phylum Pseudomonadota; class Alphaproteobacteria; order Hyphomicrobiales; family Rhizobiaceae; genus Rhizobium; species Rhizobium sp. BK312. Next base: position 651,966 of record NZ_JACHZP010000001.1, read on the forward strand.
CGGCATCACTCGCCTTGAGCTTCCGCATAACCGGCATGGCCGAATGGATGCTGGATGCCGTTTCCTCGCTCTTTGCCCATCTCGGCGCCATGCGGCAGTCACTGATGACCGTCTCGCAGCCGCTTGCGATTACCGATGCGCCGAACGCCGAGCCGCTTGCCGTCACCAAGGGCGAGATCGCCTTCCGGCAAATCACGCATCACTACGGCAAGGGAGATGGCGGGCTCGACGGCGTTTCGCTTCGAATTGCGGCAGGCCAGAAAGTCGGTCTTGTCGGCCGCTCCGGCACCGGCAAATCGACGCTGGTCAATCTGCTGCTTCGTTTCTTCGATCCGGAGGGTGGCATTATCGAAATCGACGGGCAGGATGTTCGGCAGGTGACGCAGGATAGCCTGCGCCGGCAGATTGCCGTGGTCGGCCAGGAGGCATCGCTCCTTCACCGCTCCATCCGCGATAACATCGCCCATGGCAATCCGCACTTTTCGGAAAATGCGATTCTGACTGCCGCCGAGAAGGCTGCCGCCAGCGATTTCATAGCAAAGCTGCGGGATCAGGAGGGGCGTACGGGCTTCGACGCTCACGCCGGCGAACGCGGCGTCCAGCTCTCGGGCGGTCAGAAGCAGCGCGTTGCAATTGCGCGCGCTATCCTGAAGGATGCCCCGATCCTGGTGCTCGATGAAGCAACCTCCGCCCTCGATTCCGAAGTCGAAGCCGAAATCCAGGATACGCTTTACGGCATCATGGAAGACAAGACCGTGATCGCCATCGCGCATCGCCTGTCGACCATCGCGCGCATGGACCGCATCGTCGTGCTCGATCACGGCCGCATCGTCGAGGACGGCACGCATGCGGAGCTGATCGCCCGGAACGGCATCTACGCGACGCTGTGGTCGCATCAATCCGGCGGCTTCATCGAAGACGACGAGCCGACGGCCGACTGACGCACAATAAAAAGCCCCCTCGAAAACCGAGGGGGCTTTCAAACCAGAACTGGAAGCCAGCCAGAACCTTAGGCCGCCTTGACTGCAAGCACCCGGTTTGCCGCCGAGACGATCGCCTCGAGGGATGCGGCAACGATATTGGTGTTGATGCCGGCGCCGAAAAGCTTGCCGCCCGCATAAGAGACCTCGACATAGGAGATCGCCGAAGCGTTGGAGCCATGCTGGAGCGAATGCTCGGAATAATCCTCGACCGACATCGGAATGCCGAGATAAATCGAGAGCGCATTGATGAAGCCGTCGATCGGGCCATTTCCCCTGCCTTCGATGCGCTTCACCTCGCCATTGTCTGTGATCTCGGCCGCGACGATGCGCTGTCCCTTATGCTCGGGATCGGCGAAAGTGTGGTGATCGACGAAGCGGATCCGCGCGTCCGGCTGCGTCACATAGCGCTCGATGAAATGTTCGTAGATGCGCTTCGACGGCAGTTCCTTGCCTTCCTCGTCGGTGATGCGCTGGATCTCCTCGCGATATTCCACCTGGAGATTGCGCGGCAGGTTCAAGCCGTAGTCCTGCTGCATGATATAAGCGATGCCGCCCTTGCCGGACTGCGAGTTGATGCGGATGATCGCCTCATAAGTGCGGCCGACATCCTGCGGGTCGATCGGCAGATAGGGCACTTCCCACACCGGATCGTTGGCGACCTTGGCAGCCTTCATGCCCTTGTTGATCGCATCCTGATGCGAGCCGGAGAAGGCGGTATAGACCAGCTCGCCGACGTAAGGATGACGCTCGCCAATCGCCATCTGGTTTGAATATTCGAAGACTTCCTTCATGCGCTCGATATTCGAGCAATCCAGCTCCGGATCGACCCCTTGCGTGAACATGTTCAGCGCCATGGTGACGACGTCGACATTGCCGGTGCGCTCACCATTGCCGAACAAGGTGCCTTCGACGCGATCGGCGCCCGCCATCAGCGCCAGCTCGGCGGCGGCGATGCCGGTGCCGCGGTCATTGTGTGGATGCAGGGAGATGATCAGGTTTTCGCGGTTGTCGAGATTGCGGCACATCCACTCGATCTGGTCGGCATAGATGTTCGGCGTCGCCATTTCGACCGTCGACGGCAGATTGATGATCAACTTGTTATCAGGCGTCGGTTTCACGACGTCGATGACGGCGTTGCAGATCTCCAAAGCCACGTCCAGCTCGGTGCCGGTGAAGCTCTCCGGCGAATATTCGAAGCGATAGCCGCCGCCGGCCTTGGCCGCCATGTCGGTGATCATCTTGGCCGCATCGACGGCGATCTGCTTGATGCCCTGCACATCCTTGGCGAACACAACGCGGCGCTGCAACTCGCTGGTGGAATTGTAGAAATGGACGATCGGCTTATTGGCGCCTTCCAGAGCCTCGAAGGTGCGGGTGATCAATTCCGGGCGGCACTGGACCAGAACCTGCAGCGATACGTCGGCAGGCACATTGCCTTGCTCGATGCACCAACGGGCAAAGTCGAAGTCGGTCTGCGAAGCCGACGGGAAGCCGATCTCGATTTCCTTGAAGCCCATATCCAGCAGCAGCTGGAACATGCGCGCCTTGCGGTCATGGCCCATGGGATCGACAAGCGCCTGATTGCCGTCGCGCAGGTCGACCGAGCACCAGATCGGCGCCTTGGTGATGACCTTGGACGGCCAGGTCCGGTCGGGAATGTTGATTTGCGGATAGGCGCGGTATTTCACCGCTGCTTCGGGCATGCCTTTGGGGGAATGGCTGTTCGCGTCCATGGTCTCGTCTCTTCCTTTCCCGTCATTTTGTCCCGCGTCTTAGCCGATCGGATGCGGCTTGGCGATGACAAATGCGGACCCTTTGCGGGTAAGCTGTCGATTTTAGGGTAAGTCGCGAGGAGCGATGGCCAGCGGGCTTTTCGGCCGCCGGGCGCTCCTCAAAGGACCCGGCAACCGCGCGTAAGGCCGAGGAGGAGAAGCGAGGTAAGGGCGCGCGTATTGTCACGCAAGGCAACGCGCCCACGTGCAATCTGTTCGGAAATCTTTGCGCCATTCAGCTTCATGGCCGCGCTTATAGCCGCCGGATCAAAAAGAAGCAACCCCTCGCCTACTTCTTCAGCATCTGCACGCCGCGCGACAGCGCCAGCATCAATCCGCCTGCGATCAGCCCCCAGAAGGCGCCGGAAACGCCGCCGAACGAAACGCCCGATGCCGTCACCAGAAACGTGATAGCGGCGGCCTCACGGGATTCCGGCTGCTGAAACGCGTTCAAGGCGGAGTTGGAGAGCGCGCCGACCAGCGCCAGGCCGGCCACCGCCTCGATGAGAACAGGCGGCGCCAGTGCCACGAAAGCCGTCACAGCACTCGCCAGCAATCCGAGGATCACATAGCCGATACCGGCGACAATCGCCGCCCAATATCGTCGCCGGGGATCGGCATGTGCATCTTGTCCAGCGCACATGGCGGCGGTGATCGCCGCCAGATTGACGGCATGACCGCCGAAGGGAACGGCAAGCAGCGAGAACACGCCGGTCACGGCAAACAGCGGACCTGGCTTCGGATCGTAATCATGCACCTTCAACACCGCGATGCCGGGAATGTTCTGCGACGCCATCGTCACGATGAATAGCGGCAGCGCTATGGACACGATGCCGGCAAGCGTGAAGACCGGTTTCACGAATTCGGCCGTCGGCAGCAGCGAATGTTCGAGCGAGGCAAAGGCACCATCCGGTATCTTCACGCCGAAGGCCAGCACCAGCGCGAAAGCGGCAAGTGCCGCCGGTACCGCCCATAGCCGCTTGAAAGACCCAACGACGATCCAGGCAAGGATGATCGGCAGGCCGAAGGCAGGATTGAAGGCAATCGCTTTGACGGGCGCGAAACAGAGGCCGAGCAGCACGCCGGCCAGCATGGCATTGGCAAGCGGCGCCGGGATGGATGCGACCGCCCGGCCGAAAGGCCGAAAAAGCCCGGCAATAACGATCAATATGCCGCAAACGAAAAATGCACCGACGGCCGCCGGGAAGCCGCCCTCGATCGCCCCTGCACTCGCCAGCAGCGCCGCGCCCGGCGTCGACCAGGCAATGCTGATCGGAAGCCTCGTCGCCATGCTGAGCACAATCGCGCAGAGGCCCATCGCAACGGAAAGCGCCGTCAGACCGGAGGCCGCCTGCGCATCCGTGGCGCCCACCACCTGCAGGCCGTGAAAGACCACGGCGAAGGAACTGGCAAAGCCGACGAAAGCCGTAAGGCATCCCATGAAGAGGCTTTGGATGGAAAAATCTTTGAGCATGGCGGCGGAGACTCAGAGGCGATGATCGATTGAAACCGCATGGAGCATCACAAGCATCGGGCGTGCAAGTGCAGTTCTGGACGAACTGACGGCGGGAAGGCCGGTCGATCGCCGTCTGTATCAAGCATGATTCAAATCGTGTGCAAATATGCAAATTGACTCTCTCGTTTATGCACGTTAATGCATGATTATGAGCAATCCACTCCCCTTGTCCCGCCGGGACGTTATCGAAGCGCGGCTCGCAGAGGGCCGGCAGATCGTTGCTGCATCTCTGGCTGTCGAATTCAACGTGTCCGAAGATGCCGTGCGCCGCGACCTGCGGGCGCTTGCCGCAGAGGGTAAATGCCGCCGCGTCTATGGCGGCGCGCTCCCCCTGCTGACACCATCGCAGCCCATGGCCACCCGCGTCGGACAGGAATCAGGCCGCAAGAAAGCCTTGGCCAAAGCCGCCGTTGCGATGATCGAGGCAGGCGAATTCCTGTTTTTCGACAGCGGCAGCACCAATCTCGCAATAGTCGATCTTCTACCGAAGGATCTGAAAGCGACCATCGCGACGAATTCCATTGATATCGCCAGCGCCATCATGAAGCGCGGCGATATCCCGCTTGTCCTGATCGGCGGCGCAGTCGATCCCGTCGTCGGCGGCAGCGTCGATGCGTCCGCCGTTGCGGCCATCGAGGCCATGAACATCGACCGTTGTTTTTTGGGCGTCTGCGCCGTTTCGGCAAGAAACGGCATCAGCGTGTACGAACATGCAGATGCGATCTTCAAGCGGACGCTACTGAAGAGAAGCGCTGCCCGCATCGCATTGATTACTTCGGAGAAATTTCACGAACGCGCACCGCACCGCATCGGTGGCGCCGACGATATCGACTGGCTCGTTGTCGAGGATGACTTGCCTGCCGCAGACGAAAAGGCGGCCTCAGACGCCGGCTTCTCGCTCGTCAAAGCAAGCGACGTCACGTCATCCTCCTGATTTCGAAAGACAAGAAATGACCATGCAATCCACGGATCGGCCGGAAACCCGGCTGGCAACACGACTTGCTTTTCTGGTCGGGGGCTTCGCCCTCGCCTGCTGGGCTCCACTCGTCCCCTTCGCCAAGGCTCGTCTCGGGGTCGATGACGGCGTGCTTGGCATGCTGCTGCTTTGCCTCGGCCTGGGCTCGGTGGCGGCGATGCTGGCGACCGGCATGCTCAGCACCCGCTATGGTAGCAAGCCGATCATCATCGCAAGCGGCCTCGGCCTCGCGCTCATTTTGCCGACATTGGCCGTGGCAAGCACGCCATTCACCCTCGGCATTGCGCTGGCGACCTTCGGCGCCTGCCTCGGATCGCTCGATGTCGCCATGAACATTCACGCCGTCGAAGTGGAGAAAGGCGCAGACCGGCCACTAATGTCCGGCTTCCATGCGCTGTTCAGCATCGGCGGCTTCATCGGTTCCCTGCTCGTCACGCTGCTCCTGTCCGTCAAGGCCGGCCCTCTCGCCGCCACGCTTCTAAGCGCGGCCGTGATGGTCGTCGCCATGATCGTCGCATGGCCCCGGCTGCTGCGGACCGTCCCCGCGGAAGATGCCCCGCTTTTCGTTGTGCCACGCGGCTTCGTCCTGCTGCTCGCCGCGCTGGCAGCAATCACCTTCCTCGTCGAAGGCGCGATCCTAGACTGGAGCGCCTTGCTCCTCACGACGCAGGACCAGGTCGACGCAAGCCATGGCGGCCTCGGTTACATGCTGTTTGCCATTGCGATGACGATCGGACGGTTGAGCGGCGATGCCATTACAGCAAGGGTCGGTGACAGGGCGGTCATGCTGTGGGGCGGCGTGATTGCAGTCGCGGGCTTTGCCGTCCTCCTTCTCAGTCCGATTTCGATCCTCGCAATGGGCGGTTTCCTGCTGATCGGCCTTGGCGCCTCCAACATCGTCCCGGTGCTCTTCCGCAAGGGCGGCGCGCAAAAGATCATGTCGCCGGGCCTAGCCGTCGCGGCCATCACCATGACGGGATATGCCGGCGTGCTCGTCGGCCCCGCCGGCGTCGGGTTTGCGGCGGATCATCTTGGCCTGCCCGGCGCCTTCTGGATGCTCGCTCTGTTGCTCTGCATCGCTCCTCTCTGCGCCGGCATCATCACCCGCAATCACGAACAGGAACAGGGAGAGACCAATGCGGATCGCTCATACCGCTCTATGGACGCATGATCTCGATGCCGCCGCGAGTTTCTGGGAGACCTATTTCGGCGCAACCGTCGGTGAACCCTATCGAAGCCAGCGACGGCCTGGCTTCGTCTCCCGCTTCATTTCCCTGCCGGAAAGCAACGCCCAGATCGAACTGATGACCGGTCCCTGGCTTCCCTGTGACCCGCAAAGTGAACGCATCGGCTGGGACCACATTGCCATATCGCTCGGCAGCAAAGCTGCCGTGGATGCGCTGGCTGAACGATGCAAGACGGATAACTGCTTGAAATCAACGCCGCGCACCACCGGCGACGGCTTCTATGAGGCTGTCATCACCATGCCCGAGGGAACACCGGTAGAGATCACCATCTAGGAGGCGCACTCCGCTTGTAACTTAAGCTTTCGAGTTCGCCGCTCCCCGGAAACGTTGCAACCTCCAGAGTGGCGAAGGCTGGCGGCGGAGATTTCTGCCGCCAGCTTTGGGCTTTCGATCAAAGCTGATTCATCGCAAAACGCCCCCGCCAGCCTTCCGGCAAGCGAGGGCGCTCAATTCAATCGGGAAAACCGTCAGATCAGATCTCTGCCTGCGAAGTCACGATGCGCGAGACCAGACCGTAAGCCTTGGCTTCCTCGGCGGAGAGCCAGTAGTCGCGATCCGTGTCCTTGGCGATCTTTTCGATTGGCTGGCCGGTGGCTTCCGAGAAGATCCTGTTCAGGCGCTCGTTCATCTTGATGATCTCGCGTGCCTGGATCTCGATGTCGGAGGCCATGCCGCGCGTGCCACCCGACGGTTGATGCAGCAGGAAGCGCGTGTTCGGCAGGCAAATGCGACGCTCCCTGGGAGCGGAGACATAGATCAGCGCTCCGGCGGAGGCGACCCAGCCCGTACCGATCATCCAGACCTTCGGCTTGATGAACTTGATCATGTCATGGATGGAATCGCCTGATTCGACGTGGCCGCCGGGCGAATTCACATAGATGCGGATGTCATCGTCGCTGGCGGCGGAAAGCGCCACGAGCTGCGAGCAGACCTTCTGCGCCAGTTCCTGCGTGATGCCGCCATAGATGAAGATCGAACGCGACTTGAAAAGATTCGCCTCCGCGTCCTTGCCCAAGGGCTGCTCGGTCTTCTTGTCTTCCTGTTCGTCTTCGTCGTTCATTCAACTCTCCAGCATGATGCGTCATTCACCGCACATAGTGCGACTCAATGCGTAAAACAATGCCGGAAAAAGACAAGGCGGGAATAGCGACTGACAACATGGTGTTATGGTTGCGGATTACCGAAATGTAACTTGAATGGCTTTGAAAAGCCGAGATTTGATCCTACGTCAGGTGAGCGCGGTTAAAAATCGCGCGCCGAATTTGCAGCACGGATAGCCAAGGAGGCCATCATGTCGCCAGAAGAACGTCAATTGCTTGCTTCTCTCTTCGATCGCGTGCGCGGTGCCGCCAGCACGCCCCGCGACGCCGATGCAGAGGCCTTCATCAACCAGTCGGTTCGCGACCAGCCCTATGCCCCCTATTTCCTGGCGCAGGCCGTCATCATGCAGGAACAGGGCATGAAGGCTGCGGCCGATCGCATCCAGCAGCTCGAAGCCCGCGTGCACGAGCTCGAGCAGCAGGGCGCCGACAATCATCCGCAAGGCCAGAGCGGCGGTTTCCTGGGCGGAATTGGCTCGCTCTTCGGCGGCGGCCAGCAGCAGCGCGCCGCCGCACCACAGGGTGGCAACCCGCAGCAGCAGGGTCGCCTCTATGACGACTATGCCCGCAATGCGCCTCAGCCCGGCCCATGGGCTGGCCAGCCGCAACCATCCGGCCCATGGAGCCAGCAGGCATCAGCTCCTTCGGCCGGCGGCAGTTTTCTGCGTGGTGCGCTCGGCACGGCTGCCGGCGTCGCCGGTGGCGTCATGCTGGCGGAATCGCTCTCAAGCCTCTTTAGCCCGCATCTGGGCGGAACTGGCGGCGGCCTCTTCGGCGGCAATGCCGGCAGCGGCCTTTTCGGTGGAACGGCGGCCAATGCAGCCGAACAGCCGGTGCAGGAAACGATCATCAACAACAACTATTTCGGCAATGACGATAATAGCGACCAGAATGATCAGAGCGCGGCCGATTACGCACAGGACGCTGCTCAAGACGCTCAGGACGACGATTATGATGACTCGTCCTATGACAATGGCGACGACAACTCGTTCGCCTGAGCCGCAACCTCATCGCATCTAGCAGAAAAGCCGCCATCCCCGGATGGCGGCTTTTTCATTCAGCCTCGGCCGCGATAGGGCTGCACACCCTGATCCGGCAGCCACACACTCTCCGGCGGCTTGCCGGTCTGCCAGAAGACGTCGATTGGAATGCCGCCGCGCGGATACCAGTAGGCACCGATGCGCAGCCACTTCGGCTGCAGCAGATCCACCAGGCGCTTGGCGATGTAGATCGAGCAATCCTCGTGGAAAGCACCATGATTGCGGAAGGAATGCAGGAAGAGCTTTAGCGACTTCGATTCGACCAGCCACTCGTTCGGAATGTAGTCGATGACGATATGGGCGAAATCCGGCTGTCCCGTCATCGGGCAGAGCGAGGTGAATTCGGGCGCGGTGAAGCGCACGACGTAGTCCGTGCCGGCATGGCCGGATGGTACCTTCTCCAGAACGGCCTCTTCCGGATTGCTGGCCGTTTCCGTCTGGTTGCCGAGCATCGACAGGCCGGACACATCGGTCTTTGGCATCTCAGGTCTCCTTGATCACTTTGACGCGGATACCATGGGCCTTCTCGCCCTCCGGCTCCACATGAATGGTTATTTCGGCGCCCGCATGGATCGCCCTTATGGCATCTTCAAGGCGATCGCAGATTCTATGTGCCTCTCGCACCGGCATGGCGGCGGGCACGACCATGTGAAAATCGACAAAGGTCACAGCCCCCGCCCTGCGCGTCTTGAGATCGTGCACACCGAGCGAGCCCTCGGCATTCCCCGCGATCGCATTCTTGATAGTCTCCTCCTCTTCCGGCAGGACGGCCTTGTCCATCAATCCGTCAATCGAAGTGGAGATGACCTTCCAGCCCTGGTAGAGAATGTTGATGGCAACGAGAATGGCAAGTACGGGGTCGAAGATCGGCTGGCCGGTGCCGAGCGCCAGCAACAGACCGATGAGCACGCCGATTGAGGTATAGACATCCGACATGATGTGCTGGCCGTCCGCCGTCAAAGCCGGTGAGCGATGCGTCCTTCCGGCGCGGATCAGCGTCAAGGCCCACGCACCGTTGATGACGCCGGCGACGAAGTTGATGGCGAGGCCGAGCAAAGGCGCCTGCATCGGCTGCGGATTGCCGAGATGCCCGACCGCTTCCTGCACGATCATCAGCGCCGCAACGACAATCATCACGCCTTCGGTAACGGCGGAAAGATATTCCGCCTTGTGATGACCAAAGGGATGATCGTGATCGGCCGGCTTCTGCGCGTAACGGATGACGAAAAAGGCGATGAAGGCGGCAACGACATTGACGAGCGATTCAAGTCCATCGGACAGAAGCGCCACGGAGCCCGTCAGCCACCAGGCCAGCATCTTCAGCCCCATGACGCCGAGCGACAGCGGAATGCCCCAAAGGGCGAGCCGCCTGATCGTATCGTTTCCTTGAGCACTCATGCCCTTCTCCAGTATCCCGCGCCGTGCTTATGCGAATGAATTGCAAAAAAGGCGCCGTTGAAATGCAAAACCGCCCGCGCGGATTTTCGCGCAGGCGGCTTATTGACGGTCCATATGGGCCAGGACTTCGCGTTTGTCAAAGGCAGTCACTTTTTCACACGACAATTCGTTGCCGATGTGCGGATTGAAGGAAGCGCCATCCGGGCAATACATTCGCGGAACATGAGGAAGACGTTTCCCAAACCGCCGTTCCACGACAATTGGAAGCCGATAATGCGCTCGCCTGTGGAAAATCGTCCTGGTAGTTTGGCTTGCCATCCAGCACTAAGCTGTGCTTCAGCCTGGTGTGCAAGGGTCGGCGATACCGGCCGATAGCCGCCGCCTAATGAAAATCATGGTTGAACATGCCCGCTCCTGAAAAGACTGCCGATGATACACCGTCCATCGCCGACGCTCCCGCGGGTGTGTCGGACCATCTGGTCACAGCCGGGGCATTTTCGGAGGGGGAACGCAGCGCCGTCTATCGCGCCATCGAGACCCGGCGTGACGTGCGCGACCAGTTCCGACCCGATCCCCTTCCCGATGATCTCGTCCGGCGCTTGCTCGAGGCGGCCCATTCGGCACCGTCGGTCGGCTTCATGCAGCCATGGAACTTCATCCTCATTCGTCAGCCAGAGACGCGCGAACGCGTGTGGCAGGCCTTCCATCAGGCCAATGAGGAAGCCTGCGCGATGTTCGAGGGCGATCGCCGCGCGCAGTATCAGCGGCTGAAGCTCGAAGGCATCCGCAAAGCGCCGCTCAGCATCTGTATTACCTGCGACACCAAGCGCGGCGGTCCCGTCGTGCTCGGTCGCACGCACAATCCGGATACCGATGTCTATTCGACCGTTTGCGCTGTCCAGAATCTTTGGCTAGCAGCAAGAGCCGAGGGCGTCGGCGTCGGCTGGGTCAGCATCTTTCATGAGGATGCCATCAAGGCGATCCTCGGCATACCCGAGCATGTGAAGATCGTCGCATGGCTCTGTGTCGGCTATGTCGACGAGCTCTACGACATGCCGGAACTCGCCGTGAAAGGATGGCGTGACCGCCTGCCGCTCGACAAGCTCGTCTTCGAGGAAGGCTGGCAGGACTGCGAGGATATGTGAGGGTGGCAACCCTGCAGAAACCCTCTATAGATCAAAGCGTTACGACCTGAACGCAACAAACGAGATCACGTTGCCATCCGGGTCGCGGACGTGAAAATCGGTGCCTCCCCAAGCCTGCTTGGTGAGTAGCTGCGCAAACTCCACGTCCTTCGCCTTGAACTCCTCGAACAGTCCCTGGACATTCGAGACCTCGATCGACGCCAGAATCAGCGCACCCTCTTTCGCTGCAGCAGCAGCAAAATAGGGTTCATAGACGAGCCGCAAGTGAATCCAGATGCCATCACGCGACACGGCACCGTAGAATGGCGGCAACCCATGCAGAAATTCCTCCGCAAAGCCAAGCTTCTCCCTGAAGAAGACTGCGCTGGCCGTCACATCCCGCACGAAAAGGATCGGAACCACACTCTTAAAAATCGGCGGTTCTGCCAATGCGGCCGGCATCTTCGGCGCATCCGCTGCGACGGACTTCAATTCCGCCCAGCTCCTGTGGCCCGCTTCGACCGCAACGATCTCCTGCGCTAGCGTTAGGGGGAACTTCATCGCCAGGATCTCGCGATCCGTCAGCTCCTTGAAACGATCGAGCATTCGGACTCTTCCGCCAATGGAATAGTCGCGCTCACGGTGCCAGCGCATCAAGAGCTTAGCTTGCTTGCGGTAGGTATCGAGGGTTGGCATGAGCAGACTCCTGCTGAATGATATCAGCGGGCAGGCCTAGCCCTTTCGGCCCGATGCCGATGTGCCCCACAGGAACGACGCAAAGACTAGGATACAACCTGAAGCAAGTCAAACCGCCTCAAGGCAGGGCATGGCGTGCTACAAAGCGTTTATCGTCATTATGCAGCCTCAGAGACATTCGCAGCATCCAGGGCAAGGATGTCCAAAGGCCGGAGGTCAATCCTGCCTGCCTCAGTGCGGCAGCCGTCCAAGTATTGCATCCCATCAGCGCGTTGAAATAACCCTGCGCTTCGAAGAACGCATCGTTTGGCCCGTAATTGCTGCCAGGCAGAGGTATCGGGCCATTGTCGGAGCGATCAAAGCTGGTAAGGATGAACTGCTTCAGTCGCTCCAGCCCTTCGGCATCGATGTCGACGACCGTCACAGCCGATGCATCCAGCGGGATATCGCCCCCCAGCTCCGCATGAATGACGGAACGGTCCAGCGCGAAACTCTTCAACACGGGACCAGCCTTCAAATCGGCCCATGTCCGCGTCTCCGTATAGAAGCTCCGGCCACCCCAGCCGAAGATGAGATAGCGCAGGTTGGGATTGTCGAGATCGAGCCCGGTCGTTCGAAGGAAGGCAAAACGAATGAGGAGATCGCTATCGACGGGAATAGCAATGTCCGTATGGATGGGGTTGCTGAGCACCAGGATTTGCTGGAAGCGTTCGGTGCGGACGGCCGGCCCGTCATGCCAGAGCGGCCGTGGCACGACGATGCCTAGACCCACAAGGAGCACGACGGCAAGAACGGCGAAGAAAACGCCCTTGAATATTCTTAAGATCACCGACTGAAAGCCCCTGCAATACTGAATTCTTTCAGCGGTTTGTTGGTTCTTTCAAGGCATAAAAATAGCCCCATGCACTTTTTCCGAGTGCATGGGGCTAGCAAATTCTGCGCTCCAAACGCTGGCCTCAGGCGGCCTTCGTCTTCGCCCGCCGCGCCAGATGCGCCACGACATTCTCGATCATCCGCATGCCGGCATCGCCGCCAAGCGTCATGATCGATTCCGGGTGGAACTGGACGGCTGCGATCGGCTCCTTCACATGCTCGATGCCCATGATCGTGCCGTCTTCGCTCTCGGCCGTGATCATAAAGTCGCGCGGCAGGCTCGACGGATCGGCAAAGATCGAGTGATAACGACCAACGGTCACTTCGCGGCCAAGACCGGAGAAGACCAGACCGGGCTCCAGCACGCGGATGCGCGAGGGCTTCCCATGCATCGGGATCGCCAGATGGCGCAGCTCGCCGCCATAAGCTTCGGCTAGCGCCTGCAAGCCCAAGCAGACGCCGAAGATCGGCAGGTTACGCGCCCTCGCCTTCTTGATCGTCGCCTTGCAATCGAAATCCTTCGGATTGCCGGGACCCGGCGACAGCACGACGAGATCCGGATCGAGCCGGTCGAAGACGTCTTCCGGCACCGGCGTACGCACGGTCGAAACCGTCGCGCCCGTCTGGCGGAAGTAATTGGCAAGCGTGTGGACGAAGCTGTCTTCATGGTCGACGAGCAGGATCTTCACACCCTTGCCGACGGAAGCAACGTCCCGTTGCTGTTTGCCGGAATTGCCGGCCTTGGCGTCACGAATGGCGGAAAGCATGGCGGAGGCCTTCAATTCGGTTTCGGCTTCTTCTTCCTCGGGGATCGAGTCGTTGAGCAGCGTTGCGCCTGCCCGCACTTCGGCAATGCCGTCCTTGATGCGCACGGTGCGCAGCGTCAGGCCGGTGTTCATGTCGCCGTTGAAACCGACCATGCCAATCGCGCCACCATACCATGCGCGCGGGCTCTTTTCATGGCTCTCGATGAAGCGCATCGCCCAAAGCTTCGGCGCGCCGGTGACGGTGACGGCCCAGGCGTGGCTGAGGAAACCGTCAAAGGCGTCCATGTCGTCGCGCAGGCGGCCCTCGATATGATCAACCGTGTGGATGAGGCGCGAATACATCTCGATCTGCCGGCGGCCGATGACCTTGACCGAGCCTGGCTCGCAGACACGGCTCTTGTCGTTGCGGTCGACGTCGGAGCACATGGTCAGCTCGGATTCGTCCTTCTTGGAGTTCAAGAGCTTCAGGATCTGCTCGCTATCGGCGATCGGATCGTCGCCGCGCTTGATCGTGCCCGAAATCGGGCAAGTCTCGATGCGGCGGCCGGAAACGCGCACGAACATCTCAGGCGAAGCGCCGACGAGATATTCCTGATTGCCGAGATTGATGAAGAAAGAATAGGGAGACGGATTGATCGCCTTCAGGCGCTTGGAAATATCCGATGGCTTGCTCTCGCAGCGCTCCATGAACTTCTGGCCGGGCACGACTTCGAAAAGATCGCCCTTGCGGAAGCTCTCCTTCGCCTTGACCACCAGCTCGGCATATTCGCCGGCGCGATGATCGCTCTTCGGCGGAATGGCATCGGTGTGCCGGAACGGCTCGGGCGCGATCTCGCCCGACTTGCCTTCCGTCGAAACGTCGCCTTTGGCGAAATCGTAGCGATCGATCCAGGCCTTGGCGGAATAGTTGTCCACCACCAGGATTTCGTCCGGCAGGTAAAGCACCATGTCGCGCTGGTCGTCCGGGCGCTTGAGCTTCAGATCGATCGCGTCGAACTGGAAGGCGAGATCATAGCCGAAGGCACCGTAGAAGCCGATGCTGGCATCCGCCTGCGAGTAGAAGAGATCGGTCACGGCGCGCAGCACGGTGAAGACCGTCGGCATTTTCGAGCGCTCTTCCTCGGTAAAGACGCGATCCGGCGTCTTTACGGTCAGATCGAGCCGGCGGGGCATCGAGGCGCCAAGCACCACTTCGGAAACTGTCTTCAGCTTCTCCGCGATGAAGCCGAGGATGACCTCGCCGCGCTCGTTGTAGGCTTCGATCCAGACATCGCGCCCGTTGCAGGAAAGACCGAGCGGCGGGTCGACGATGGCGGTGTCCCAGCGTGTATAGCGGCCGGGATATTCGTAGTTCGATGAGAAGACCGCACCGCGGCGCTCGTCGAGCTTGTCGATATAGGACGACACGGCATCCGCATAGGGCGTCGGCCGGCGCTGCCGGGTGACGGTGATGCCGCCCTTCGTCTCGTAGATTTCCGCACCGTCATCCCGAAGGATCGTTACCATTGTTCCTCACTCCGTTATCAGGCCCGGATGACAGGCGGCCAATATAACAAAAAAGCCGCCTCGAAATCTCGGGCGGCTCACTCGTCGTCTTTGAACACGATTGGTCGAGGCCGCCTCAGCGAGCCCACCACCAAACTGCGATGTTGTTCAAGGACATGTTCATGGCAGGAATTGTTAGCGTGAGATGCCGCGATGCGCAAGCGGAAGATGGAACGAAATTTCCGGTATGGGATAGCAGCTTCCGCCCGCGATCGATCAAGGTTCGTTAGACGCGACCACTTTCGGAATGGCGGAGCTTCGGCAAAACCAGATCGCCAACGGTGTAGGTATGGAATTCGCTCGTCGAAACCTCGTCGAGCCTGCGGAATTTCTCGACAAAGACCGGATCGGAGAAGAATTCGTCGACATTGCCGGCGCCTTTGATGGCTTCGATATTCACAACCGTCAGACCGTCCGTGCTCTTGGCAAGGTTGCTCCAGAGGAATCCTTCTTTCCGCTCGGCGACATAGTGAACGACATCCTGGATCATCCGGAAGGCTTCTTCCTGCTTGCCGGGATGAACGTGGATGACATTGACGATGAAGGTGGTCGGCTGCGGCTGGGCGATGAAATGTGCGGAATTCGTATTCATTGCGGTTCCTTCTGGAAAAGCGGCGTCATTGCCGCGCCGACACTGGATATCGAGGTTGAGATAGCGGATAAATGATCCGGTATTCTCATAAGACCGGAATTATATTCCGCAATCGGAGTGGCGATGGACAGGCTTGGAACGCTCGGCATCTTTGTGCAGACGGCGGAAGGTGGCAGCTTCGTCGCAGGCGCGCGACGGCTTGGCCTCTCCAGTTCCGCCGTGGGCAAGGCGATCGCCCGCCTTGAGCAAGAGATGGGGGTCCGCCTCTTTCACCGCTCGACCCGGAGCATGACCCTGACCGAAGAAGGCAGCTTCTTTCTCAACACCTGCCGGCGCATTATCTCTGAGCTGGATATGGCTCAGACAGAGCTTTCGAAATCGCACGCGGCTCCTCGCGGTCATCTTCGCGTCAGCCTCCCCCTGGCCGGAATGCTGCTGATGCCGGCGATATCGGCTTTCATGCGCACCTATCCCGATATCACGCTGGATCTGGATTTTACCGACCGGCTGGTCGATGTGATCGAGGAGGGATTCGATGCGGTCATCCGGACCGGCGACGTCAGGGACACGAGGCTGATGAACCGCAAGCTCGGCACATTCCGCTTTCAAATCGTCGCCGCACCCAACTATCTGAAAGCGGAAGGAACCCCGCTTGCACCTGAGGACCTGCTGCAGCACAAATGCCTGCATCATCGCTATCCCAGCACGGGCAAGCTGGAGCCGTGGCCTCTGGTGCGCAATGGGGAGGAGTTGCGGCTCACCTTGCCGACGACGACGATCGCCAGCACCATCGAACCGCTCATCCATCTTGCCGAAAACGGATTTGGCATCACATGCCTGCCGCCCTTTGCCGTCAGCGCACAAATCGCCGACGGCCGGCTTCTGCCACTGCTCGAAGACAATATCGCGAAGACAGGCATCTTCCGCATATTGTGGCCCACAAGCCGCTATCTCTCTCCGAAAATACGGATCTTCGTGGATTTCATGGCGGCCAATCTGTTTTCGGGTCAGTTGGCCGCCTGAAGATTCTGCCCTCGTCTACTCTTGCGCTCTGGCGGCTTCGAAGAACTCCTCGGGACCATCCACCTCGACCAGTCGCTTCCGGTCGATCAGCCAGAAGCGATTGCCGATAGATCGCACGAAGCTGCGGTCGTGCGAGACGAGAAGGCAGCTTGCCTCATTTGCCGTCAGCTCGCCCTCCAGCGCCTCCTGCCCATCGATATCCAGATGGTTTGTCGGCTCATCGAGCAGGTAGAAGTTGGGATTGGTCAGCCGCAGCGCCAGCATGGCAAGCCGCGCCTTCTGCCCGCCGGACAGACGGCCGATCTCTTTTCCCTGCATATCGATACCGATGCCGACACCGACCAACAACGTGCGGGCACGCTGTTCGCCGAGCTCGAATAGGCGCGTGATCATGCCGAGCGGCGTGTCCTTCTGGCCGAGATTGGAGAGCGCCTGATCGCTGTAGCCGAGCACAAGCGACGGCGTCGGCTTGATCGTACCGCCGACGGCCTGATCGGCAATCGCCCTGCGGATCATCTCGACGAACCGCGTCTTGCCCGCGCCGTTCGGGCCGAGCAGCACGATGCGATCGCCCTGGCAAATCCACTGCTGGCCGGTCTTGAACAGCAGCGTACCGTCTGGCGTCGTCACCGATGCATCCTCCAGCGTCAGAAGCACTTTGGCCTGAATGCCGCGATTGGCGAGCTTGATCGAGCCGGAGGAACGCTCGCGGTAGCCCGGTCTCGCGCTGTCCTCCAGTTTCTCGGCCCGAGCTTTCAATTGCTTCGTCTTGACGGTCAAGAGATCGCTGCCGGAGTTGACACCGAGATTGTAGAGCTTGGCCGCCTGCTTACGCAGCTGCTGTGCCGTCTTCATCTCTTTCTGATAGCGGCGTTCATCCGAAGCATCGACCTCGTCCAGTGCCGCACGCGCCCGGCTATATGGCAGCGCATAGGTTTGCGACTGGTCCTGGCGCAGGAACAGGGTTCGGCTGCAGACGGCATCGAGGAAGGCACGGTCGTGGCTGGCGATGAGGACGGGCACGTCGCGCGGCAGGGCATTCAGCCAATCCTCCAGCAGCGCGATCTTGGCGAGATCGAGATGGTTGGTCGGCTCGTCGAGCAGCAGCAGGTCGGGCTCCGTCACCCATACGCGGGCAAGCATGGCAAGCCGCTGCCAGCCACCGCTGAGCTGAGCCAACGTCCTCTCCCGCATCGCCTCTGGCACATCGAGCGAATCAAGGGTGACGTCGACGCGCCAGCTCTCGCTCTCTACCTGCTCCTTGGGCAAAGCGCGCAGAACGGCGTCATAAAAGGAGACATCCATAAGATCCGCCGGCACATTCTGTTCGACGTAGCCGATGCGCAAGCCTCGCGCGCGGGTGATCTCGCCCATGGTCGGCTCCTGCCTGCCCGTGATGCAGTTGAGCAGCGTGGTCTTCCCGCGTCCATTCGCGGCGACGATGCCGACGCGGTCACCGGCATCGACGGTGAAGTTGAGATTGGAAAACAGCGGCGCACTCATGGTGACGCCCAGATTGCGGAGATTGATCAGAGTCATGGTCTTTTCCGGTCTCGATCGAGCATCTCAAGGCATCGCCGGCGGCTCCTTTTGCCGCGCTAAATCGATGCCAAAGGCCCAAGCAGGCCAATACTCGAAAACATGTCATGACGCGGCCGCGCAAATACGCCGGCTCACGTCGCCCAAGGGGCAGACCAGGAGGAATGAGTGAGAAACAGCCTCTGATCAGCCCTGCAAACGCATCTGCAGGGCACGAGTCGGACCGAACTGGCGAATATGCCAGACTATCTTGCTCATATGGTCCTCCTCTCTTTTCTCTCGACGGGTTTAAGACTGTGCGGCTCGAATAGCATCAAGCGTTGCGATTTTCAATTGCACAAACCACGGGACGCTACGCATGAGGGCAAAAAAGAGGCGATGCCGAAGCATCGCCCAAGGTTGCTGCATTGATGTAACCGCTTAGAACCGTTGCGTCAGCGTCAGCTTGAAGGTTCGGCCAGGCTCGGAATAGTAGGATGCTGGCTGGGTTAGCGTGCCGCTATAGGACGGCGCGTTGAGCGCGTCGTAATAGGTCTTGTTGAAGATGTTGTAGACGCCGCCGCGAATGCTGAGGCCCTTCACCTGCTCCGGTTCCCACCATGCTGTGAGGTCGAAGATACCGTAGGCGGGGGTCTGCAGCGTGTCGCCTGTCTTCTTCGCCTCGCGAGCCGCGGTGATGAAGGTCAGATCCGTTCCCCAGACTTCGGTCGCATAGCCGACGGTGAAGGCAGCCTTGGCCGGGGCGACGGAATTGATCCATTGTCCGGTATCGGAGTCCTTGCCGTTCACATAGGCGACGGAGCCCTTTATGTGGATGCCGTTGTCGAACTTCTTGTGCGCATTGACCTCGACACCGAACATGCGGACGTTGGCGCGATTGAAGTATTCGGTAATCCCAAGCGGATAGGTGCCTGTGGGATCGCGATAATTCAGCGTGTCGATGAAGTTCTTGTACTTGTTGTAGAACGCACCGATATGGCCGCCGAAATCGTCGTCACCAAGGTTGGTGCCGATTTCGATGCCGTTGCTGGTTTCGGGCTTCAGGTCGGGGTTGCCGTAGGTGACATAACCGCCGGGCACGCCGTAGTTGACGTAGAGTTCGCTGACACTGGGCGCACGGAAGGCCATCGCCCATTGCGCATAGAGCTCGACATTGTCCTGAGGCTGATAGGAGGCGCGCAGCTTCGGCGAGAAGCGGCTGTCGGATTGCCCGGAGGGCAAGCCATTATAGTTGGCGCTGTCGCGATAGGCAGCCGTGTTCTTCGGCGAGTAATCGTACCAGTCGAAGCGAAGACCCGGCGTCAAATAGAAATTGCTGGAGCCCAATTCGATCTTGTCGTCGATGAAGACGCCGACGCGCTTGCCATCGACATCGGGCATATCGGACTGGTTGGTGTGCAGGAAGGCGCAGGAAGCACGCCAGCGAGGAAGTGCGCAGCTATCCTCGCCGGCCGAGTACTGGTGAACCTTGTCGAAGGCAACATCGAGACCAAAAGTGACTTGGTGATGCAGGCTGCCGGTATCGAAAGACTTCGATGCATTGCCGGCGAAGCCGATGCTGCGATCTTCCATTTCATTACGGCGCCAATAGTCGCCGATGACGGATGTATAGCGATAGCCTTCCACACCGCCTTCGCGCAGAAGATTCTGCCAGTAGAAAACGGCGTTGGCGGTATCGAGCAGCGAATCGGCACTCTCGGCTTCATATTTGTAATCGAGCGACACGCGATTGCGCTCAACATTGTCTGTCCCGTTATAGTTGCCGGGCCGGAAGTTTCCGGTCGGGCTCTGCAGGGTCATGAGATCGGTGGTTTTGTCCTTGTTATAGTGCTCGGCCGCGATGCCGAAGGTGCCGATGTCGGTATATTGACGGATCTTGAACAGGCCGCTTCTCTGATTGTAGTCAGCCGGATTAGCCTCGGTGCGCTTGGTCGAATAGCCGCCGACATCGCCGTTGTTCTCCAGCTCATGACCATGCGTGTAGCCGCCCTGGAAGAGAACAGCGGTATTGTCGATGCGCTTGGCAATCGCGGCTGAACCGCCGATGCTGCGGTCGTCGCCATTATAGCCGAACTTGAAAACACCGCCCCAGGTAGAACCGGGCGCAATCAGATCTTCCGGCTCCAGCGTACGCAGCACGAAGGCACCGCCGAGAGCGCCCGAACCGGCACGACTGGAATCGGCGCCGCGCACGATATCGACGCTCGAAAGCGCATTGAAATCAAAGCTGTTGACGCCGCCATTACCACCATTATTGGCGCCATTGGCGCTGCCGCGTGAAGCATCGAGAAGGAAAGGAATTTGAATGCCGTCGACCGTCGTTAGCACACGGTCATCACCGAGGCCGCGAATATTAACACCGCCGGTAGCGCGGTTGAAGCCGACGCCGACCTCGGTGCTGCGGCCGAGATCCTCGATACGCGTGATCTGGTTCTCGTCGATTTCCTTGGCCGTCGTCTCGCTGGCGGTCGGGGAATCCGCAAGCACGTCCTTGTTCGCCTTGCCTTTGCCCTTCACGACGATCGGTTTCAGATTGGTGACGCGGTCACCCTTTGCCGCCTCGCCCGTCGCCTCGTCATTCGGGGCTGCGGTCTGCGCAAGAGATGTCGTCGCCAGCCCGAGAGCGAGAAACGCGGTGCATGCCAATAGAACCGAGCGGGATCGCCGGACAACCATAACCATTCCTTTCGAATTGCTTCACCGGGCTGGCTGGTTGCTGCGTCGAATGCAGGCAAGGGGCTGGCTAGGTTATCTTGTTAACGGGCGGAAATATCCCGCCTTCTTTCTGCCGCATAAAAAACATGAGTATTATTGTCAATATATTCGGAGTGCATAATCATGAATAAAATTGTCACCTTTTAAGACAAGAGATGAACGTTGCTGAATTGCAACGAAATCACAGCCTCGCGCGTTCTATCGGCATCATCATTAGAATTGGCTGAATTACTTGATGCTGTTTAGAATTATCTTATTAGTCTCCGCCGCCGTCCTTCTCATGGCCACGTCTCTCCCTCAGACCGGCCCGATACCTGAGCAAAAACCGGATCAGGAACAAGTTCAGCCGGATGGCAAAGCGCCGATCCCTACAGAAAAACCCGCAACATCACCAAACAGCCCCGTCATTCCGGCGGGCAAACCGACGGCTCAACCGGAGGAAAAGCCGGCTTCACAGCCGGAGGAGCAAACAAGCGGCCAACAGATGCAAGGCCCTCCCCGTCCACCCCTGACCATCGCTTCCGAACCGGATGACGAACACCAGGCCTGCCTGAAGGCGCTGACCGCCATCGGAGCAACCTTCAAGGAGATCGCCCGCATCGATGATGGCAACGGCTGCGGCATCGACAAGCCGATCGCGCTTAGCTCCCCGCTGCCGGGCATAGAATTCAAGCCCGAGGGGCAAATGCGCTGCGAAGCCGCTCTCGCCTTGGCTCAATGGATGAAGGAAAGTGTCATTCCGTCAGCCGCGGCATTGGACTATGGCAAGATCGTCACGATTAACCAAGCATCGACCTATGTCTGCCGGCTGCGCAACAATGCTTCCACCGGCAAGATCTCCGAGCATGCCCGCGGCAACGCCATAGATGTCGCGAGCTTTACCTTCGAAAACGGCAAGACCATCGCGATCGAGCCGCGCCGCGAAGATCCGACGCTCACAGGCGCATTCCAGCGCGCAGCCAGCGCCTCGGCCTGCCTTTATTTCACGACCGTTCTGGATCCGGAGAGCGATGCCGCGCACGAAAGCCATTTCCATCTCGACGTCATCGAGAGGAATGGCGGCTTTCGCTATTGCCACTAGAAATGCGTCGCGGGGAATCGACGGGGCGTTGATCTTTAAATTCCGTCATATTCAGAGACCTGCATTCGAGAACCACAGGTCTCTATAGATCGCAACCGCCGTTTCATCCGGCGCTCGATCCTGGGTGAGCCAAACCGACTGGATGGAGCGAGCCTCGCCTCCACTTGGCGTTTTCGTGGTTTGCATGGGATCGGAAGCTCCGATGCAGGGAATGAAATAGGCCGGCATCAAGGCGCGGGCGCTGAACCCCTGCTCTGCGCGTATGATCAGGACGGCAAGCCCGACCTTATCATTCGCCTGCCAGGGCACGATGATCCGGCCGCCGAGGCGCAGCGCCTGCAACCACGATATCGGCGGCGCCACCACCCCCGCACTCACGTAGATCAGATCCGCTTGCGGAAGCTCCAGCTCGGTCGCATCGGCGCAGATGACGGAGGCGTTCTCGAACGAGGCAAGATTATCGCGAGTGCGGCTGGCCAATGCCTCATCAATCTCGACGGCGTGAACATGGCCGCCCGGTGCCACCAGCGTCGACAGAATGGCCGTGTAATATCCAGTTCCCGTGCCGATCTGGATAACCGTCTCACCGGGCTGCGGCGCGACGGCACCTAAGAAAGCAGCATGGAGAAACGGCTCGCCATTATTGATGCCCTTGGATTTGTCCAGGGAGACCAAAACATTCTGATAGAGAAAAGCCGGATCACTGCTTGGCGTTTCGAGATGGCGTCCCTTGACCACGATCCGCCAAGGCCCTGGCCCCATGAAGGCCTCACGGCGAACGAGGCGAAAGGCCTGCTCCAGCCTTTCATCCGAAGAATTGCTGGCAGCCGCCATCATCTTCGCATGGAAGTCCCGTATCTCATCCAAACTTGCACGGCTATCAGCAGTCACGATCCGTCTCCGTCTTGACGATGCTTGAACCGTGCCGATTTCTTTCGGCCTCCGCCAAGGTCAATACGTTAGATATCGTAACGGGATCGGATGACAACAGTCCTGGGCGCAACCGCCGAACCGGCACTTCCCGACAGACAAGTTGAATCGGATTCTGAACTTAAAACAATCCTTCGATGTAGCCTTGATCGTTGAGGAAAATCCTCTCGGCCGCCGGCGATTTCGGCAGACCGGGCATGGTCATGATCTCGCCAGTGATGACGACGACAAAGCCGGCCCCGGCCGAAAGCCGTACCTCGCGAATAGGCACGATATGGCCCTCGGGCGCTCCCCGGACATTCGGATCGGTCGAGAAGGAATATTGTGTTTTCGCCATGCAGACCGGCAGATGGCCGTAACCTTGATCCTCCCACGATCTGAGTTGATCACGCACGGCCTTGTCGGCGGTCACCTCGCCGGCATGATAGATCTTCGAGGCGACGATCTCGATTTTCTCCAGGAGCGGCAGATTGTCCGGATAGAGCGGCTGGAATTTCGCCTGCCCGGATTCGGCAAGCTCCACCACCTTATGTGCGAGCTCGGTAATGCCGGCCGAACCTTCGGCCCAGTGCCGGCAAAGGATCGCCTCGGCGCCGAGCCGTGCGACATAATTCTTCAGCGCCTCGATTTCGGCCTCCGTGTCCGAAACGAAATGATTGATGGCGACGACGACGGGAACGCCGAACTTGCGGACATTGGCGACATGCCGACCGAGATTGGCGCAGCCCTTCACCAAAGCCTCGACATTCTCCTTGCCAAGATCGTCCTTCTTCACACCGCCATTCATCTTCAAGGCCCGCACGGTCGCGACGATGACGGCGGCGTCCGGCGACAGCCCTGCCTTGCGGCATTTGATGTCGAAGAATTTCTCCGCACCCAGATCGGCACCGAAGCCGGCTTCCGTCACGACGTAATCGGCAAGCTTCAGCGCGGTACGTGTCGCGATTACCGAATTGCAGCCGTGGGCGATATTGGCGAAGGGTCCGCCATGCACCAGCGCCGGATTGTTCTCCAGCGTCTGCACGAGGTTCGGCTGCATGGCGTCCTTCAGGAGCACGGCCATGGCGCCATCGGCCTTCAGATCGCGGGCATAAACCGGCGTGCGGTCGCGGCGATAGCCGATGATAATGTTGCCGAGCCGCTTTTCCAGATCCTTGAGGTCGGATGCCAGACAGAGGATCGCCATCACCTCGGAGGCAACGGTGATGTCGAAACCGCCTTCGCGCGGAAAGCCGTTCGCAACACCGCCAAGCGACGATACGATATCGCGCAGCGCCCGATCGTTCATGTCCATGGCGCGCCGCCACGTGATGCGCCTGAGGTCGATATTCTGCTCGTTGCCCCAGTAGATGTGATTGTCGATCAGCGCGGCGAGCAGATTATGGGCCGACGTGATCGCGTGGAAATCGCCGGTGAAATGGAGGTTGATGTCCTCCATCGGGATGACCTGCGCGTAACCGCCGCCGGCGGCCCCGCCCTTCACGCCGAAACACGGACCAAGCGAGGCCTCACGCACGCAGACTACCGCCTTCTTGCCGATGCGGTTCAGGCCGTCGCCGAGGCCGACCGTCGTCGTGGTCTTGCCCTCGCCCGCCGGCGTCGGATTGATCGCCGTGACGAGGATCAGCTTGCCATCTTTCTTGCCGGCCTGCGATGCGATGAACCCGGCACCGATCTTTGCCTTGTCGTAGCCGTAAGGTGCGAGATCTTCCGCCGGAATCCCGAGCTTTGCGCCGATTTCCATAATTGGCAGCTTCTTTGCTGCGCGCGCAATCTCGATATCGGATGCCACGGTCGTCGCCATAAGTCTCGCCCCCGAACGTACGGTCATTTCCCTGTCGGGATAAACCAATATCTATCGGGTGTGAATAGTGGCAAAGCACTCCGTTCGTCGAAACGCACCGCCTTGTCTAAGGACGCAGGCGTGCCTATTTTCGGCGTCCAATGCAAACCGAGAAGGAAAGATAAAGATATGAAGTCCCTGGAATTGCTGGTCGAGCGCATCATCCTCTCCAGTCGCTGGCTCCTGGTGATCTTCTATCTCGGCCTTGCCGCTTCGCTCGCCGTCTACGCCGTTTCGTTCGCCTATAAGTTCTACAAGGTGGCGATCAACGTCTTCGCCTATGACGAAGCCGACATGATCCTCGCCATTCTCGGCCTTATCGACGCCGCCCTGGTGGCAAGTCTGATCGTTATGGTAATGATTTCGGGCTACGAGAATTTCGTCAGCCGCTTCGACGAGGCCGAAAATGGAGGCGAGGTTTCCTTCATCGGCAAGCTCGATTCAGGCAGCCTCAAGATCAAGGTCGCCTCTTCGATCGTCGCCATTTCCTCGATCCACCTGCTACAGATCTTCCTGAACGCCACTCAATACGACAACGCCAAGCTGATGTGGTTCACAATCATCCACCTGGCCTTCGTCGTCTCGGCGCTATTGTTGGGCTTCCTGGAAAAGATCATGGCGAAAGCAAAAGCCAAGGATAGCTGAGACCGGGTCAGCGGCTACTTGCCGGCCATTGCCGATGCGCTGGTCATCGGCGCGGCGGTCGTCGACGGTGCCGGCGCGACACAATCGGAAATCGACTGATTTTCCTTGCAGTTGCGCGCCGAGACTAGAGCGTCGGCATCGGCAAGCTCTGTCGTCAGCTTCAGCCTCAACGCGTCCATCTGCGAAAGCAGATGAATGCCGTTCGGGTCGGTTCCAAGCATCAGATCGACAAGTCCCCGGTCCACACCCATTTTGTCGAGGAAGCTCACCAGCCTCGTCCTCTGCGCCTTGTCGAGCTTCGTCGTATCGTATTTACCGACGAATTTGCGGCCGATTTCCTTCTTGGAGATGATCTTGCGCCTGCCGTCCACCATCTCATATTCGGTGCGGTACTGGACGCGCACCTCGCTGTAGGTGGTGGTGATCTGATGAACGCCCAGCAGCGCGAAGGGGCTGGAAACGCGCTGAACGCCGCCTGCAAAAAACAGCGGGCAGGCCGAAAAGCAGATTGCGCCGTCGGAAAATGGCTGACCTGTGATCGAGCCGTCCTTGGCAAAAGCAGCCGAGCAGATTGGCTCGGCATAGGGGCACGCCCGCGAGCGGGTGCGGCCGACTGCGATCGAAAGCTTTTGCTTGCGAATGATGCGAGCCATCTCCATCGCTGCCTTGACATCGCCCCCCGGCGAACTGACGACGACGGGCAGTTTACGGTTGCCAACCTGCTTCAGGATTTTCTGCAGCTTCCGCGGCGTATCCGCCATGATCTGCCCTTCGGCGGAGATCCAGTCCGGGCAAGTGCTATCGGCTCGGCATTGGCCCATCTCACCGTGAACGAGCAAAAACTGCATCGGCGCGCCACCGACCGCGCCGGCAGCTTCAGCCAGCGCAGGCGAAACCAGAAAAAGCGAAACGCCGGTGACGAACCACAACAGCGTTTGATAACAGCGCGCCCCAAGCTGCGGAAAGAAGCGAAAATTCATAAGCTATACGCCTGCAAGCGATTACTTTGGCAAGACCGATAGCAACCGCTTTGGGCCTCTGCAAGGCGCACCAACACGGCGATGCATCATTTGATTAAAACTCACGGCCACCTTCACGGAAAGTCCCGCGTGCAAAGAAGTACGTTTCCAAATATTGGCTGCCGGCGAACTCAAAAGCGTGAGATCTCATGCCAGCTTATGCCGTGGGCGATAAACTGCGAACGGTACAAAACAGGCATTCCTGAAGCGCCGCCCAAAGTGCAGAACCCAGTTCAAAACGTCGGTCTTAGGCTTAATTTTGACATAGTGGGGAAGCGTCGTCAGACCCCTTCGATCGGCCTGGCGATGACGGCAAATGTATGATCGTGTCGAGATCCGGCCAACAAAAGAGTGGTCGCGGGCGCTTATCGCCCATTTTGGGCGAAGCCTGGGAGAATTGTATGTTTAAATATTAAAATATATGAAAATGAAAATTATTTCTGGCCGTGTGGTATTTTTGCGTCTAGCATTCACTCATAAATCGAGTATTTGATATCGATACCACGCCGCGGACACCTTAACTCATATGTCCTATATCATTACCGCCGAGAGACAATTGCTGCTTTCTGCCGAGTTGGCTGCCGCTCGGACGCAGGCGGCGTTTGCAATGGGCCTGGAACGGACGGGATCGGCTTTTGGCTTCAGTCATGTGGCTCTGATGAACGCCCCGGTTCCCGATGATACGATGATGACGCCGCTGCTTATCGAGGGGACGGTGCCCGCACAGTTCGTGCGTGAGTTCGATCGGCATCATCTGGTTCGCCGCTGTCCTATGCTGCTGCGCACGCGTGATTCAGTGATGCCGCGCGCATGGCATCTGCTGGAAAAAGATGCCGAACCTGACGCCGATGTGCCGAGCGAGCTTCGAGCACTCCTGATTAGCTACAATTGTCCGATGAGCGTCATAATCCCGGTTAATGCTCCGGATGGCCAGCGCCTCGTTTTCTGGTTCATGGGCAATCGCAACAGCCTCGGCCAGAGTGAAATCAACGAACTCACCTTGATCATGCTGCAGGCGCTCGATTCCTATAATTGCCTCAAGCGCAACGGTGGTGCCGCGCCGCATTCGCTTTCCGCGCGCGAGCTGGAAGTGGTCCGCTGGACGGCCCAAGGCAAGACCTCGGTCGAGATCGGCCAGATTCTTTCGCTCTCCGACCATACGGTCAACGCGTATATGATGAACGCGATCAAGAAGCTCGATTGCGTCAACCGTACCCAGCTCGTCGCAAAAGCCATCCGCCTGAAGCTGATAAGCTAGAGCTTTTCCGCTTTTCTTCGAATCGCGAAAACGCTTTATCTTCTCGTTCTTACGCAGTTCCGGACGCAAAACTGAGCTCGGCAGCCGGGCTCAGCGTCGGGGTCCGCCTACTGGGTCTCCGCCCGCTGGGCTTCGTTTAGCGACCGCCCAGGACCGTGCGGATTTCCACGAGGCTCGAACGCACCCGCAGAATATGGAAGCCCATGGTCGCAAGATGGCTCGGCATGAAGGAGCTGTCTTCAGGCCCATTGGAAATGATGAAAGGTTGAATGCGCAAAGCCGTCTGCAGCTGCGTCGTGACATCGGCCCAGAGCGTGGCGACATTGCGTTCGGCAATCACCTGCTGGAAATCCGAGCGGGCCGCCATCAGGATACCGTAGCTCGCATACAGCTGCCCATAGGCAAACCAGAAACGATCGTCAGCCCGCATATCCAGCCAGCCATAGCTGTGATCCCCCGCCCTCCGGGCCAATATATCCGCCGTGCTGCCGAGATCGTTGGCAATATGGTCGACGAACTGCAGGAGGTTATCGGCACGTCCGTCGAAAATCGCCTTGCAATTCCCGAGGTCGCTATTGAAGCTGCGCAGATTGCTCATTGCAGCGCGGTAATAGCTTGGGCTCGGCGTCTTCGGTCCGAAGGGATGCAGGCCGAAATACCAGCTCGACTCGTCGAACTGCAGGTTGCCGCGCGCCTTCTGCAGATCGCTGTTGATGCCGGATGTTCCGCGCACGCGGCCGAGCGTATCGACCAAC
The DNA here is from genome assembly GCF_014193605.1 of Rhizobium sp. BK312. Lineage (NCBI taxonomy): Bacteria > Pseudomonadati > Pseudomonadota > Alphaproteobacteria > Hyphomicrobiales > Rhizobiaceae > Rhizobium > Rhizobium sp. BK312. The sequence continues at coordinate 680,403 of NZ_JACHZP010000001.1, forward strand.
TCCGCCGAGGTGCGGCGAACGACCGAATTGATGCCCCGCTGGAAGGAAGCCTTGTTGTCGAGGAAGGGCGTGTCATCCCATGAAATGCCGAAGAAACCGAGCTTGTAGAGCAGCATCGAGGAAATCCAGGCATTCTGGTTGACGTTGAAATCGGTCAGATCGGTGGCAACGTCGACGACAGCCGAGGTTTGGCAGGTTTTAGGTGCTGTGGCAGCCGCCTGCTGACCATCCGTCGCAGGCAGCTCCTGTCCGGCGGAATATTTGCGCTCGGAGAATTTGTAGACGTCCGGATAGGCCGGATTGAACCCGGTCCAGACCTGCGTTTGCCAAACGAAATAGACATAAAGCAGCGCCATCAACGCCACGAAGGCAGCAAGCGGCAGCTTGATCAGCCAGTTGCGCTGCCGATACCAGCCATGAGCGGCAAGAAATGGCCAGCTTAGCCCGACGAAAACCAATCCCAGCCAGCGCGCGAAAGCGGCCCAGATCCGCTTGAAGAACGCCGTGATCGAGTCAAGCATGGACACGCCTCCTAAACCCTACCGCGCATCCTGCCGACACGCGAAGGACGCACCACACCAACCTGCACAATGGACGCCGCGAAAATCGCCGCGGTCCTCGGATCATTAAGTCCTTATCGCCACTCGCGTTCCAGCAAATATGTGTTCTTGGGAAAAACAACAACCGTCCGAACGGAATTTTCCGTGACGGACAGCAATCAACCTTCAGGTTGCGTCTCTTCCGCCACTTCGCTCGAATCCGAGGATGCAGGCAGCGGATGAGGCTCCAACCGTCGTTTGAAGACAGCATCTACATGAGCCTTGCGCACGGCAAGATCATGCCCCGCCAGCACATTCGCCTCGAAGGCCTGGATCAGGCTCTCGACCACTCCCGTTCGCGAAACCCTAATCGATGCCGGCTCCACTTCTGACGCCAATGCCTTGAGCAGGGCGATCCGCTGTTCGATATCGACGCTCAGTTTGGCTGCCATCGCGCCGATGGCGGCGATCTGATTGTTCAGGGCAGCCGCCAGCCCTTCGTAAATGTCTATGAGGCGCTGCCGCACGGTGCGGCGGGATTGAAGCCCCTGTTCTTGCCGCCGAATATCATCCTGCTCGGTCACCAGAGCGCGATAGTCCGCTTCGAGTTCGGACTGCAGATCGGCATGGCGTGAAGATGGGCGGTTGCGCCTCTGATACATGAGCTTTTCCGCCAGGACGTCAGCCCTGCGCTGCACCTCCTCTATCTCGAAATCGAGCTTCCTCCGCCTTTCGATCACGCCTTCGAGTTGAAGTTCGCATTCACGAAAGCACCGGGAGAATACGGGTCTCGCCTGCTTGAAAAGAAGATCGAGTTCGGCCGATACAGCAAGGGCCGCGTCGACATTGACGATGATCTCATCCGGCCCCATGGGTCTGCGTGCAAACACCCGGCTGAGCAAGCCTGCATTTTCAAGGCCAAGCTTCTCATTGAACAATCGCCGATGCTGCAGATCAGCCTCGTCGGTCGCATGATCCAGCTCTTTGACGAGCGACAGGGCGACTGATTTCCAACGGTCGAGCAATTCGACCGCTTCGCGAACAAATGCCTCTTCGACAGGAAAATTAACGGCTGCGGCGTGCTCGCTGTCCCTGGCGTGGCGGGCGAGCGTCGCTACTGCCGAATTCGCGTCGTTCATAGCGTCTTCGAGCGTCGTGCGCGCCCTGTCGAGCATGCCATCGAAGGAATGAGGCCTGAGCATGAAAACATTCCCTCCCCTACCTTTGGCGCAAGACTAGCTGCTTCCGGAGGCGAAGGAAATGCTCGAAAGCTACTGAGCAGCGGCCGGGTTCTTCAGATAGGCGATGAGATTGTCGAGATCCTTGTCGCTTTTCAGGCCTGGAAACGCCATCCGGGTGCCTTTGACGAGGAATTGCGGCGCCGGCAGATATTTCCGCAGCAACGCCTCATCCCAGACCTTGCCGTCAGCCCCGAATGCCCTCATCGCCGGCGAGTAGGCGTAATCCGGCTTGCTTGCGACGGCTCGTCCGACGATCCCCATCAGCGAGGGACCGACGCGATTATCGGGGCCGGTCGCCGTGTGACATGACCCGCATCTCTTGAAAACGGCGGCACCGGCGACCGCATCGCCATCCGCGAGCACAGAGGAAACCGAAGCAAACAGGATGACCGCCGCCAGACATTGCAGTCTCATCGTCTCTCCCCGTCAGCCTCGACTTCGATACGCAATTACGTGCCGAAAATAGTAAGAACCGCTATCGAAAGCCTGCACGAGCGGCTGCTTCACTCGCAGGTAATCGCCTCTTCCCAATGACGACGGCAGAGCGAAACATATTTGTCGCTGCCGCCGATCTCGATCTGCGCGCCTTCGCGGACGACATTGCCGGCAGCGTCCAAGCGCACCACCATCGTCGCCTTGCGTCCGCAATGGCAGATGGTGCGCACCTCGCGCAACTCGTCGGCTATGGTCAGCAGCTCCTGCGATCCCGGAAACAGATGTCCATGGAAATCCGTGCGCAGCCCGTAGGTCATGACCGGAAGATCGAGGCGATCGACGATATGGGCAAGCTGCCAGACCTGCTCGCGCGTCAGAAATTGCGCCTCGTCGACGAAGACGCATGCGAGCGGTTCGCTTGCATGCATTTCATCGACCATCGCATAGAGATCGTCGCTCGTTTCGAACGGCAAGGCATCCATCGTCAGGCCGATGCGCGAGGCGATCGTGCCGCGGCCGGCGCGATCGTCGAGGGCTGCGATGAAGGCTGCGGTGCGCATGCCGCGCTCCTGATAATTATAGGCAGCCTGGAGCAGCATCGTCGATTTGCCGGCATTCATCGTCGAATAATGGAAGTAGAGCTTGGCCATGACATTCTCCTTGAATGCTTCATGGGAGCTGCGCGACGATAAGAAAAGATAGTCTTGGCGAAAACCACAGGATTCAGACAGGCGTGGCCCAGGGCGCAAAAGCCTTGGCCACCGGCGGACATAAAAAGACGGGCGTCGCATTCAGCCCCCTCAAACCGCCGCAAATACACTGTGGTCGCTTGAAAATGTCAGTTATTGATGGTTGCTTGGGAACGTTAGACTGGGAGTCACGCAATGATAAAAATGACCCTTACTGCATTCGCTTTCGCTTCAACTCTCTCCGCATTGACATTGGGAGCCACCACGGCCTCCGCAGCCGAACCGGCAAGCTGTGGCACCGTACATTTTGCCGATGTGGGCTGGACCGATATCACCTCCACCACGGCAACCGCCTCCATTCTTCTGAAGGCACTCGGCTACGACACCGACGTCAAGGTGCTCGCCGTCCCGGTGACCTACCAGTCGCTTAAGAACAAGGACATCGATGTCTTCCTCGGCAACTGGATGCCCTCCATGGCCGAGAACATCAAGCCGTTCGCCGCGGACAAGTCGGTCGAAACCGTGCGCGCCAACCTGGAAGGCGCCAAGTACACGCTCGCGACCAACGAAAAGGGTGCCGCGCTCGGCATCAAGGACTTCAAGGATATCGCCGCTCATAAGGACGATCTCGACGGCAAAATCTACGGCATCGAGCCGGGCAACGACGGCAACCGTCTGGTGATCGACATGGTCGACAAGAACACCTTCGGCCTCAAGGGCTTCGAAGTGGTCGAATCCTCCGAGCAGGGCATGCTGGCGCAGGTGTCCCGCGCCGACAAGGAAGGCAAGCCGATCATCTTCCTCGGTTGGGCGCCGCATCCGATGAACACCACCTACAAGATGACCTACCTCACCGGCGGCGACGATGTGTTCGGACCGAACTTCGGCGGCGCGACGGTCTATACCAACGTCCGGGCCGGCTACCTGCAGGAATGCCCGAACGTCGGCGCCTTCGTCAAGAATCTCGTCTTCTCGCTGCCGATGGAAAACGAAATCATGGGCAAGATCCTGAACGACAGCAAGGAGCCGGAAGCGGCTGCCACCGAATGGCTGAAGGCCAATCCGTCGGCGGTCACGCCCTGGCTTGCCGGCGTCACCACCAAGGATGGCGGTGACGGCCTGGCGGCGGTCAAGGCCAAGCTCGGCCTGTAATACGAGGATGGATGGAGGGGCGGCCAAACCGCCCCTTTCTCTTCCTTGAACGGACTGCTTGCTTTCGCGTCCCGCCATCACTCGGACAATGGTCCGCCTGGCGTGACAGACCGTTATTCTACGGCGGCATCTCCGGCATCATACGCAACAATCGGAAACGCCGCCCCCAATCGTGGGCAAAGATGTGAACTGGTTAACCGATTACCGCATCCCCATCGGGCCATGGGCCAAAGCCGTCGTCGACTGGCTGACGAGCAACGTCACGTGGTTCTTCGACGGCCTTTCCTTCCTGGTCGCGCACGGAATCAAAGGGCTGCTGTTCCTCTTGCAGGCACCGCATCCGCTGATCGTCGTCGTCGCCTTCACGGCACTTGCCTATTGGATGCGCCGGAGCGTCACCATCACGGTCCTCACGCTGATCGGCCTGCTGATCACCATCAACCAGGGCTATTGGAAAGAGACGACCGAAACGCTGGCACTGGTATTGGCCTCCACCTTCGTGTGCATGCTGGTGGGCGTGCCGCTCGGCATCGCGGCAGCCCGCCGTCCCTGGCTTTACGCCATCATGCGACCAATCCTCGATCTGATGCAGACCATCCCGACCTTCGTGTATCTGGTGCCGGCAATGATCCTGCTCGGTCTCGGCATGGTCCCGGGCCTGGTTGCCACCGTCGTCTTTGCTCTTCCTGCACCGATCCGCATGACCCGCCTCGGCATTATTTCCACTCCCCCTTCGCTCGTGGAGGCAGCTGAATCCTTCGGTGCGACGCCTCGCCAGGTTCTGCGCAAGGTCGAGCTGCCCTTTGCCACGCCGCAGATCATGGCTGGCCTGACGCAGACCATCATGCTGTCACTCTCGATGGTCTCGATCGCGGCACTCGTCGGCGCCCCTGGGCTCGGCGTGCCCGTGCTGCGCGCACTGAATAGCGTCAATGTCGCCAAGAGCTTCGATTCCGGCGCCTGCATCGTCATCCTGGCGATCATTCTCGACCGTATGTTCCGCGCGCCCGGCGAAGGAGACCACTCATGACTGTCGCCGTCGATTTCAAAAATGTCAGCATCATCTTCGGCGATCGTTCCGATGCCGCACTTAAACTCGTCGACGAAGGCAAGTCGCGCGACGAGATCGGCAAGTCCACGGGCATGGTGCTCGGCGTCGCCAATGCCTCGCTGCAAATCGAAGAAGGCGAAATTCTCGTGCTCATGGGCCTGTCCGGCTCCGGCAAATCAACATTGTTGCGCGCCGTCAATGGACTTGCGCCTGTGGTGCGTGGGGAGGTCTCCGTCAACACCAAGAACGGCGCCGTCAACCCCTATTCCTGCACCCCCAAGGCCCTGCGCGACCTGCGCATGCACACCGTCTCTATGGTCTTCCAGCAGTTTGCGCTGCTGCCCTGGCGGACGGTCGCCGACAATGTCGGCTTTGGGCTCGAGCTTGCCGGCGTGCCGGATGCCGAGCGCAAGAAGCGCGTCGACGAGCAGCTACAGCTCGTGAACCTCACGCAATGGGCCAATCGCAAGGTCAATGAACTTTCGGGCGGCATGCAGCAGCGCGTCGGCCTCGCCCGTGCCTTTGCGACAGGCGCGCCGATCCTGTTGATGGACGAACCGTTCTCGGCCCTCGACCCATTGATCCGCACCCGCCTGCAGGACGAACTCCTGGAATTCCAGCGCCGCCTGAAGCGCACCATCCTGTTCGTCAGCCACGATCTGGACGAGGCATTCCGCATCGGCAACCGCATCGCCATCATGGAAAGCGGCCATATCATCCAGTGCGGAACGCCACAGGAGATCGTCAAGAACCCTGCCGATCAGTATGTTGCCGACTTCGTGCAGCACATGAACCCGATCAGCATGCTAACGGCGCGGGATGTCATGCAGCAGGGCGTCGGACATTCGGCCAATGCAGGTTCCGTCACCGCGACGGCAACCGCCGCGACACCGCTCATCGATATCCTCGACGCCCTGACGCGCCAGCCGGGCAATATCGGCGTTGTTGACAATGGCACGATTATCGGAACGATCTCCGCGCAAGACGTGGTGTCGGGCCTCACCAGCCACCGGCGAAAGGAGTAGTCGTTCGCGACCGCTCCTCAATTCATGGAGCAGGCAATGAACGACAAGCCATCGGTGCTAAGGGAAACGGATGAGGATGCGCGCATTCAGGCGCGCGACCTCATGCACAAAGCCGCACATGCAGCCTTGGCCGTCATCGATCCCGACACCGGCTTTCCCGCCGTCAGCCGCGTCCTGACTGCCATGGATGCCGATGGCGCTCCGGTCATCCTGGTCTCCGGCCTCTCCTCACATACCAAGGCTTTGATGAAGGACAGCCGCGCTTCGGCGCTCTTCGGCGAGCCTGGCAAGGGCGATCCTCTCGCCCACCCTCGCCTGACCCTACGTTGCAGCGCGGAGCGCATCGGTCGGCAAAGCCAAGCTCACAATCGCATCCGAACGCTTTTTCTCGATCGTCATCCGAAATCTAAGCTCTATATCGACCTTCCGGACTTCTGCTTCTTCCGCCTCGTTCCTCTGGATGCCAGCCTGAACGGCGGCTTCGGAAGGGCTTATATCTTGTCCTCGCAGGACCTGATGATGCTTTAAACCGAAAACAAAGCGCGCCGGCAATAAATCATACAATAGTGCGAGAATTAGTAGTCGGACAGCTCGAAGTAGAAACGGCTGATATTGGTGGGTTGCAAATCTTCGGTGACCAAATTTGGCATATTTGCTGCTCCGAAACGATAAGAATCGACCTATTTTGGTCTAATCGAGCCCCTAGATGGGACGTTAGGGACGCCTGCATCATCGCCGGAGCATCATACGTACATATCTAAAACAGCATACTCGATACCTTAAATTTAGGTATATACAATCTTCGACCGCTCTTGGTATTGTTAGATATCGGTAAGGACCGGGTTGGAAATAGCACAATTTCTGATGTTCGCTCCGCATTGGGAAGTTTAAAAGATGAAGACAAGAGATTTGGCCGAACACTCTAATGTTGCGGCAGCGTTATTATCAGCAATGGCGAACCCGAAGCGTCTTTTGATCCTTTGCAGTCTCGTTAAAGGCGAAGTTCCAGTTGGCGTTCTTGCCAATCAGGTCGGACTGAGCCAATCAGCACTTTCCCAGCATCTTTCGAAGCTTCGTGCCCAAAAGCTGGTCAAGACGCGTCGTGATGCTCAAACTATTTACTACTCCAGCACATCGGAATCCGTGATCCGTGTTCTCGAAACGCTGGAAGACATTTATTGCGAGCCGGAAAAAAGTAGATCGGCTGCCTAGAGCTAAGATAGCTCCCGGCCTGTCGACGTATGATCTTTTGGGACAATTTAAATCTCGAAAGATCGACTTGCTTTCATTACCAGGTGTTTTACTGCTTTAACTGGCAAATCCTTGGATTTGCCAGTTTTTTCGTATGGGGACTACCTCACGGTGCTTCGTGGTCCGTTTTCCTCCCCGATATGTCGACACGCATTCTTCGACGCTCAACCTGTCGCTTTCACCGCCATCTTTGCCTTGACGCCAAAAAGGCGGCTGATAATTTGACCAAGCAGTAAATATAATAGCGCGGCGTAGGCCGTGGCCGGGAAATGGCCCCCCGAATTGGCCATTGGAGAACAGCATGTCGGACCGTTTGAATGCCGCCCCCAACGATTTGCGCGCCTTCTGGATGCCGTTTACGGCCAACCGCCAGTTCAAGAAGGAACCGCGCCTCTTCGTCAGCGCCAAGGATATGTATTACACTACCCATGATGGTCGGCAGGTGCTGGATGGAACTGCGGGCCTGTGGTGCGTAAACGCCGGGCACTGCCGCCCGAAGATCACCGAGGCCATCCGCCAGCAGGCAGGCGAACTCGACTACGCACCCGCCTTCCAGCTCGGCCACCCCAAAGCTTTCGAACTGGCGAACCGGCTGGTCGATATTGCCCCTGAGGGTATGGACCACGTTCTTTACACCAACTCCGGTTCGGAATCGGTCGAGACCGCGCTCAAGGTCGCGCTTGCCTATCATCGCGTGAAGGGCAATGGCTCGCGCCTCCGCCTCATCGGCCGCGAGCGCGGCTATCACGGCGTCAATTTCGGCGGCATCTCCGTCGGCGGCATCGTCACCAACCGCAAGATGTTCGGCACGCTGCTGACTGGTGTCGACCACATGCCGCACACCCATGTGCCCGGCAAGAACGCCTTCACTCGCGGCGAGCCGGAGCATGGCGGCGATATTGCCAGCGAACTGGAGCGCATCGTCACTCTGCATGACGCCTCGACGATCGCGGCCGTCATCGTCGAGCCGGTCGCCGGCTCCACCGGCGTGCTCATCCCGCCGAAGGGCTATCTGCAGAAGCTGCGCGAAATCTGCACCAAGCACGGCATCCTGCTGATCTTCGACGAAGTCATCACCGGTTTCGGCCGCCTCGGCACCCCCTTTGCCGCCCAATATTATGATGTGAAGCCGGATATCATCACGACAGCCAAGGGTCTGACCAACGGCGTCATTCCGATGGGCGCGGTCTTCGTCACCTCGGAGATTCACGACGCCTTCATGCAGGGACCCGAGCACATGATCGAGTTCTTCCATGGCTACACCTATTCCGGCAACCCGATCGCCTCGGCCGCGGCATTGGCGACGCTGGACACCTACAAGGAAGAAGGCCTGCTCACGCGCGCAGCCGAACTCGCCGACTACTGGGCCGACGCTCTGCACTCCCTGAAGGATTGCCCGAACGTCATCGACATTAGAAACACCGGCCTGATCGGCGCCATCGAGCTCGATCCCATCGCCGGCGAACCCACCAAGCGCGCCTTCACCGCCTTCCTGAAGGCCTATGAAAAGGGGCTCCTGATCCGCACCACCGGCGACATCATCGCACTGTCGCCGCCGCTGATCATCGAGAAACATCACATCGACGAGCTGTTCGGCAAGCTGAGAGAGATCTTGCAAAATAATATCTGAGGCGAAATATCTCATTGCCTCTTCCCAATGAGGCACAGTGATATCGGCGCATTCGAGGTATCCCCTCTCCCCGCCTGCGGGGAGAGGGTTAGGGTGAGGTGCCGTTCACGAGGACAATGAGATGCGCGGTCCGGAACCTAAAACGACACAGCGCGCAAGAATGCTTCGGCAATCGGACAACGATGCGGAAGCAAAACTTTGGTCGGAACTTCGCAACCGTCGGCTGAACAGCGTCAAATTCGTTCGGCAGTTTCCAATCGGTCCTTATTTCGCTGACTTTGCCTGCCGAGAGCGATCCCTGGTCATCGAGATCGATGGCGGTCAACATGCCAACAGCAAGCACGATACCATTCATGACCGCTGAAGGCTGGTCTGTCGCACGCTTCTGGAACATTGATGTCCTCACAGCCATGCCGGCAGTTCTCGAAACCATCGTAGCGATCTGCGAAGGCAGGTTGACCGAAGCTGTAGCGGCTCGTGATTTCAAATTTCTTCCGGCAGCGTGTTCGAAATAGCCCCTCACCCCAGCCCTCTCCCCGCTCTACGGGGAGAGGGAGTCTTAGTTCTCGCCAGGCCGTAAGAAACACTGCCCTATCAACAAATTCGGACAGATCCCCTCTCCCCGTAGAACGGGGAGAGGGCTAGGGTGAGGGGCTATACGGAATCACAGCGGGTAGGAAAGCCATGACCACCAAACTCGAACGCTATATCGACCAGGGCGTCGGCCGGGAGCCTGCGGATATCGTGCTGAAGAACGGCCGCTTCTTCGATCTGGTGACGGGAGAGCTGGTCGCTTCGGACATCGCCATCTGCGGCGATCGCATCGTCGGCACCTGCGGCGATTATCGGGGACGCGAAGAGATCGATATTGCCGGCCGCATCGTCGTGCCGGGCTTCATCGATACCCATCTTCACATCGAATCCTCGCTGGTAACCCCGCTCGAATTCGATCGCTGCGTCCTGCCCTATGGCGTTACCACCGCCATCTGCGATCCGCATGAGATCGCCAACGTGCTCGGCACGGAAGGCATACGCTACTTCCTCGACTGTTCGCAGGAGACCATCATGGACATCCGCGTCCAGCTCTCCTCCTGCGTGCCGGCAACGCATCTGGAAACCTCGGGTGCCGATTTGCCAATCGAGAAGCTCCTGCCCTTCCGCAACCATCCCAAGGTCATCGGCCTTGCCGAATTCATGAACTTCCCCGGCGTGGTCCATAAGGATCCCATCTGCATGGCGAAGCTCGAAGCCTTCCAGGGCGGCCACATCGACGGCCACGCGCCGCTTTTGCGCGGCAATGACCTCAACGGCTATCTCGCGGCCGGCATCCGCACCGAGCATGAATCGACGACATCAGAGGAGGCGCTGGAAAAGATCCGCAAAGGCATGCATATCCTCGTGCGCGAGGGCTCCGTCTCCAAGGATCTGCACGCGCTGATGCCTATTATCACCGAGCGCCTGTCACCCCACCTCGCACTCTGCACAGACGATCGAAATCCGCTCGATATCGCCGAACAGGGCCACCTCGATTACATGATCCGCACGGCGATTGCCCATGGCGTCGAGCCGCTGGCGATCTACCGCGCCTCCTCGATCTCCGCAGCCCGCGCCTTCGGCCTTCGGGATCGCGGTCTCGTGGCGCCTGGATGGCGCGCAGATCTGGTCGTCATCGATAGCCTGAAAAACTGCAAGGCCGAGATCGTCTTTTCCGCAGGCCGCCGCGTTACCGCCGAACTCTTTGCGACCCGCGGTTCGGTCGAGCCGGTCGGCCTCGACAGCGTCAAGGCCCGCCCGATCAATGCCGCCGATTTCGGTGTGCCGGTAGCAGAAGGCGAGAGCTCCGTCATTGGCGTGACGCCCGGCAAGATCATCACCCAACATCGCCGCTATCGCCTGCCGACTAAGGGCAACCAGACCGCTATCGACCTCGGTAACGATATCATCAAGGTCGCCGTCATCGAGCGGCATGGCAAGAACGGCAACCATGCCAACGGCTTCGTCCAAGGTTTTGGTTTGAAGAAAGGCGCGATCGCCTCCACAGTCGGCCATGACAGCCACAATATCTGCGTCGTCGGCGTCAATGAGGATGACATGGCGCTCGCCGCCAACCGCCTCAGTGATATCAATGGCGGCTTCGTCGTCGTCGAGGATGGCGTCGTGACAGGTGAAATCGCCCTGCCCGTCGCCGGCCTGATGAGCCTCGAACCTTATGAAAGCGTGCGCGACACGCTGCATCATCTGCGCCAGGCGGCCTATGCCCTCGGCGCAACGCTGGAAGAACCCTTCCTCCAGCTCGCCTTCCTGCCCCTGCCCGTCATCCCGCATCTGAAGATATCGGACAAGGGCCTGGTCGATGTCGACAAGTTCATGCTGATCGGCTGATCAGGCAAGCTTGCCGCAATAAACGTCCAGCGCCGAAAGCGTCACCGCAGCCCCGGCATCAGCCGTGCCAAACCCTGGCATGGCGACCGTCACGCCAAGCTTGATATCCTCGGGCAAAGCAACTTTCACAGGCTTGCGGAAGAGATTGAAGATGAAGAGCAGCGTCTCGTCACCCTTGGAGCGCGTGAAGGCGAGAACGTCTTCCTCCGTGTCGAGGAAGGTCATATCGCCGTCGCGCAGGACCGCATGTTCTGCACGGAAAGCAAGCGTCTGCCGGTAGTGATGCAGCACGGAGTGCTCATCCGCTTCCTGCTTGTCCACCGCAAGGGATGCATGCTGGTAGGGAACCGGCAGCCATGACTTGTCGGCCGTCGTGAAGCCCGCATGAGCACGGCCCGCTTCCCAGGGCATCGGCGTGCGGCATCCGTCACGCCCCTTGAATGCCGGCCAGAAGCGAATTCCGTAGGGATCGCGCAGATCCTCGAAGGCTAACTCTGCCTCCGGCAGACCGAGTTCTTCGCCCTGATAGAGGCAGATCGAACCGCGCAATGTGGAAAGCAGCGAAATCGCGAGCTTTGCAACGCGCGGCTGCTCCTCCTCCGTTTTGGCGAAGCGGCTGACATGCCGCTGGACATCGTGGTTGGAAAAGGCCCAGCAGACCCAGCCATCGACGACATTGTCCTGAAAATCGCTGACGCAACGGCGGAAATGCGTCGGCGTGAAATCAGGCCCCAAAAGGTCGAACGTGTAGCACATATGCAGCTTGTCGCCGCCGCTGGTATAGGCGGCCACGGTCTGCAGCGAGCGCGCACCATCCCCCACTTCGCCGACGGTCGCGCGATCCTCATATTGGTCGAGCAATGCCCGGAACCGCCGCAGGAAGCTGATATTCTCCGGTTGCGTCTTGTCGTAGAGATGGTTCTGCATCCCGTAAGGGTTGCTCTCGGGGGCATCGAGCCCGCCGGTTGCGACGAGCGCCGGCGGATTGTCGCGAAGCTTCTTGTCGCAGAAATAGTAGTTGACCGTATCCAGACGAAAACCGTCTACGCCGCGATCAAGCCAGAATTTGACGGCCGAGAGCACAGCATCCTGGACCTCAAGATTGTGGAAGTTCAGGTCCGGCTGCGAGGTCAGAAAATTGTGCTGGTAATATTGCCGGCGTACGCCATCCCACTCCCAACCCGGCCCGCCAAAAATCGACAGCCAGTTGTTCGGCGCGGTGCCATCCGGCTTCGGGTCGGCCCAGACATACCAGTCCGCCTTGGGATTGTCGCGGCTTGCGCGGCTTTCCACGAACCAGGGATGTCGGTCCGAGGTGTGCGAGATAACCTGGTCGATAATGACCTTAAGCCCGAGGTCGTGCGCTGCCGTCATCATCTCGTCGAAATCGGCAAGCGTGCCGAAGATCGGATCGACATCGCAATAATCGGCGACGTCATAGCCCATATCGGCCATCGGCGAGGTGAAGAACGGCGCCAGCCAGATTGCGTCGACCCCGAGTGCGGCAATGTGAGGCAGGCGCCGGGTGATCCCCTTGATATCTCCCAGTCCGTTGGCATCCGTGTCCTGAAACGACCGCGGATAGACCTGATAGATCACGGCCCCGCGCCACCAGTCGGCTCCCGCCGCTTTATTCGTCGATTTCATCAAACCGCCTCGATATCGCACAAGGCCTTCCAGTTTGCACACTCGTGCGCAGGCGGCAAGCCGCAAATCGGCCATCCGAAAAGCTCAACCATCGGCGGATAAATTCGCAGTATCAATTTAAGCGAATTATCAATATGAAAGTTCACACGCTAAGCATGCCCGACTTTTTTTAACTTGAAAGCGACGTCGCTTTCGATAACTTCGCGCATTGACCTGCACGTACAGGTCACCTGCGGATCAAAAACACCCTTGTAAAACAAGGACAAGAACTCCAGAAAGGTGGGAAAACATATGGCGCATATCACCAGAAAATTTATCGCTGCGGCTTTCGTCAGCACGATATTGAGCGTTTCCGCGCATGCCGCGACCCTCAATATCCACAATGGCGGCGACCCGACTTCGCTCGATCCGCAAAAAATTTCCGGCGATTGGGAAAACCGTATCGACGGCGATATCTTCGAAGGGCTGGTGACCGAGGATCCAAAGGACAACCCAATTCCCGGCCAGGCTGCAAGCTGGACCATTTCGCCCGACCAGAAGGTCTATACCTTCAAGCTTCGCGACGGCATCAAGTGGTCCGATGGCCAACCTGTGACGGCTCAGGACTTCGTCTTTGCCTTCCAGCGCCTGATGGACCCGAAGACCGCCGCGCAATACGCCTATCTGCAGTACACGATCCTGAACGCGGAAAAGATCAACAAGGGCGAGATCAAGGATCTGACACAGCTCGGCGTCAAGGCGATCGACGACAAGACGCTCGAAATCACGCTTGAAAACCCGACACCCTACTTCCTCAACGCCCTGATGCACTACACGGCCTATCCGCTGCCGAAGCATGTCGTGGAAGCCAAGGGCGACCAGTGGGTCAAGATCGGCAACATCGTCACCAACGGCCCGTACAAGCCCACCGAATGGGTGCCCGGTTCGCACGTCAGCATGGTCAAGAGTGACCAGTATTACGACGCCAAGGACATCAAGATCGACAACGTCAACTATTACACGCTGGAAGATCAGGCCGCTGCCTTGAAGCGCTATCGCGCCGGCGAATTCGATATCCTGACCTCCTTCCCGGCCGACCAGTTCGACTGGATCCAGAAGAACCTGCCCGGCCAGGCGCATGTGGTGCCCTTCCTCGGCACCTACTACTACGTCCTGAACTCTACCAAGCCGCCCTTCAACGACAAGCGCGTGCGCCAGGCTCTCTCCATGGCCGTCAACCGCGAGGTCATCGGCCCGAAGATTCTCGGCACCGGCGAACTGCCATCCTATTCCTGGGTACCGCCAGGTACCGCCAATTACGGTGAACCGGCCTATGTCAGCTGGAAGGACGAACCGTACAAGCAGAAGGTCGAAGAAGCCAAGAAGCTCTTGAAGGAAGCCGGCTTCGGTCCCGATCATCCGCTGAAGGCTCAGCTGCGCTACAACACCAACGACAACCACAAGCGCATCGCCGTTGCGATCGCCGCCATGTGGAAGCCGCTCGGCGTCGATATCGAGCTCTACAACACCGAAACCAAGGTGCATTACGATGAAATGCAGCGCGGCGAGGTGCAGATCGGCCGTGCCGGCTGGCTCGCCGACTACAACGATCCGATCAACTTCCTGAACCTGCTGTCCACCGGCGTCGAAATGAACTACGGCCGCTGGAGCAACAAGGACTACGATGCTCTGATCAAGCAGGGCAATGAAGAGATCGATCTGAAGAAGCGCGCCGAGATCTACAAGAAGGCCGAGCAGCTGGCCCTCGACGACAGCGCCGCAATCCCGATCTACTACTACGTTTCCCAGAACATCGTCGCCCCGAAGGTCCAGGGCTTCGTCGACAACATCCAGGACATCCACCGTACGCGCTGGCTGTCGGTTAAAGAATAATTGGGAACAGGCTCCCTCCCGAACACAACCGGGAGGGAGCCGTCTAAGATCATGTTTGGCTACGCTCTCCGTCGTTTGCTGTCGACAATCCCCGTTCTGTGGATTGCCGTGACAGTGTGTTTTTTCATTCTGCGCCTCGCTCCCGGCGGCCCCTTCGATGGCGAAAGGCCATTGCCGCCGGAAGTCAAAGCCAACCTCGCGGCTCACTACAACCTCGACAAGCCCTTGGTTGAGCAATACCTGATCTATGTCGGCGATGTCATGAAGGGCGACCTTGGCCCCTCCTTCGCCAATCAGGACTTCACCGTCACCCAGCAGATTATGTCCGGCTTCCCCTATACGTTGACCATCGGTGGCTCCGCCTTCGTGCTCGCGACTATCGTCGGCGTCTTCATAGGCTGTCTCGGGGCGCTCTATCAGAACCGCGCAGCGGATTACTGGCTGGGCGGCGGCCTCCTCATCGGCTTGGTCATGCCAAGCTTCCTCATCGCCCCCATCCTTCAGCTCATCTTCGGCAATACGCTCGGCTGGCTGCCGGTCGGCGGCTGGGGCGACGGCTCGATCAAGTTCCTGATCCTGCCCATCATCGTCCTGACCCTGCCGCACGCGGCTCGCATCTCTCGCCTGATGCGAGGCTCGATGATCGAAGTGATGAGCCAGAACTTCATTCGCACCGCCAAGGCCAAGGGCATCGGCCCGCGGCTGACGATCATGCGCCACGCGCTGAAGCCGGCCATGATGCCCGTCGTCTCCTATCTCGGACCCGCGGCAAGTTACCTCCTCACCGGCTCGCTGGTGGTCGAAAGCATCTTCGGCCTCCCCGGCGTCGGCCGCTACTTCGTCGGCGCAGCGCTCAACCGCGATTACGGCATGGTCCTCGGCACGGTCGTTTTCTACATGGTCCTGATCGTGGTCCTCAACCTACTGGTCGACATCGCCTATGCCTGGCTCGACCCGAAAGTGAGAATGCGATGATCCTCAATTCCGCCAAGAGAGAATTGCTGGAAGCGGAATTGCTTTCGGCAGAGGGGCTCGCACCCAAGGGGCGATCCCTCACCGGCGACGCGATGCGTCGTCTCCTGCGCAACAAGGCGGCGGCACTTTCGCTGGTCATACTGGCTGTGCTGGTTCTGGTCGCCATATTCGGCCCGTATTTCCTGCCCTTCAACTATGAGGATCCGGACTGGACGTCCTTCCGAGGCGCTCCGGATTTTGCCGCCGGCCACTATTTCGGCACCGACGGCAACGGCCGCGATCTGCTGGCGCGCACGCTCTACGGCACCCGCGTCTCGCTGACGGTCGCACTTGTCGCCACCCTCGTCTCGGTCATCATCGGTGTGCTCTACGGCGCCGTTGCCGGTTATTTCGGCGGTCGCGTCGATGCAATCATGATGCGTTTCGTCGATATCATGTACGCCCTGCCCTACGTCCTCTTCGTCATCCTGCTGATGGTGATCTTCGGCCGCAACGTCTATCTGCTGTTTGCGGCGATCGGCGCACTCGAATGGCTCACCATGGCCCGTATCGTGCGCGGCCAGACCCTGTCGATCAAGCAGCGGGAATTCATCGAGGCCGCCCGTGCATCGGGGCAGCGATCGTTCAAGATCATCCTGAAACACATCGTGCCGAACCTCGTCGGCCCGGTCGTCATCTACGCGACGCTCACCATCCCGGAAATCATCGCGACCGAGAGCTTCCTCTCCTATCTCGGTTTCGGCGTTCAGGAGCCGCTGACATCGCTCGGCACCCTAATTGCCGAAGGTTCGGCCGGTATGGAGACGACGCCATGGCTGCTGTTCTTCCCGGCCGGTTTCCTGGTCGCGCTGCTGATGAGCCTGCTCTTCATCGGCGACGGTCTGCGCGACGCATTCGATCCGAAGGATCGCTGACATGACAGAAACACTTCTCGAACTCAAAGACTATTCGATCACCTTCCGCACGCCAGAAGGCGAAGTGGCCGCGGTGTCGAAGATGAACCTCAAGATCGGCCGCGGCGAACGTATCGCCGTCGTCGGCGAGTCTGGCTCCGGCAAGAGCCAGACCTTCCTCGGCCTGATGGGCCTGCTCGCCAAAAACGGCCGCACCAGCGGCCAGGCGCTACTCGACGGCAAGGATCTGCTGACCCTGAAGCCGCGCGAGCTCGACCATGTGCGCGGCAAGGACATGGCCATGGTCTTCCAGGACCCGATGACCGCGCTTAACCCGTCGCTGCGCATCTCACGGCAGCTGACGGAGCAGCTGGAAGTCCATGGCGGCCTAACGGCGCGCGCGGCTTCGGCCACGGCGCTCGATATGCTGAAGCGGGTCGGCATCCCTGATCCGACACGCCGCTTCAACCTCTATCCGCATGAGCTTTCGGGCGGCATGCGCCAGCGCATCGTCATCGCCATGGCGCTGCTGACCAAACCGAAACTCCTCATCGCCGATGAGCCGACGACGGCACTCGACGTGACGATCCAGGCACAGATCCTCGATCTCTTCAATGAGCTGACGGCGGAAATGCATACGGCGCTTATCATGATCACCCATGACCTCGGTGTCGTCGCCGGCCTCGCCGACCGCGTTGCCGTCATGTATGCCGGCCGTATCGTCGAGGAAGCGCCGGTCGAAGAGCTGTTCGAAAATCCGGCTCATCCCTATACGGCGGCGCTTCACTCGGCGATCCCGCGGCCGGATCAGGATGTCGACGACCTCACCGTCATCCCCGGACGCCCGCCGAACCTGATGCACCTGCCGCGCGGCTGCTCCTTCTCGCCGCGCTGCGCCCATGTGCAGGACGATTGTCTGGATGCAGCACCGCCGCTCGATCCGCTGGCGCCGCGCCGTTGCGCAGCCTGCTTCCACCCCCTTTCGGTTAATCAGGAACGGAGCCTCGTCCATGGCTGAGCAAACGCTTCTGAAGGTCGAGCATCTGACGACCGAATTCGAACTGCCGTCGAAATCCCTCTTCAAGCCGCCACTGATCCTGACCGCGGTCAACGATGTCAGCTTCGAGCTGAAGACCGGACGCACACTCGGCATCGTCGGCGAATCCGGCTGCGGCAAGTCCACGCTCGGTCGCTCCATCCTGCGGCTGATCAAGGCCCAGAAGGGCCGCATTCTCTGGCAGGGCAGCAACCTGCTCGACCTTACCGAAGAGGAAATGCGTGCCGCGCGCCGCGACATGCAGATCATCTTCCAGGACCCGATCGCCTCGCTCGACCCACGCATGACCGTCGGCGACATCATCGCCGAGCCGCTGACGGTCTTCGAACCGAAACTGAGCCGCGCGCAGCGGCAGGATCGCGTTCGCGAGATCATGGCGGCAGTCGGCCTAGTGCCTGAGATGATCAACCGCTACCCGCACGAATTCTCGGGCGGCCAGGCACAGCGCATCGGCATTGCCCGTGCCGTCATCACCCGGCCGAAGCTTATCATCTGCGACGAACCGGTTTCGGCGCTCGACGTTTCGATCCAGGGGCAGGTCATCACGCTCCTGCGCCGCCTGCGCAAGGAGTTCGGCCTCACCTTGATCTTCATCAGCCACGATCTCTCGGTCGTGCGCCTGATCTCGGACGACGTGCTGGTGCTCTATCTCGGCAAGGTGGTGGAAGCGGGCGAAGCCGCGACGGTCTTCGACCATCCAGCCCACCCTTATACGCAGGCTCTGTTCTCCGCCGCGCCAATCCCCGATCCGAAGCTGGCTCGCGGCCGTGAGCGCATCCGTCTGCAGGGCGATCCGCCCTCGCCGCTCAATCCGCCGCCGGGCTGCGTCTTCTCACCCCGCTGCTGGAAGGCGACGGATATCTGCCGCACGAAGATGCCACCGACCGAGCACGTGCGCCCAGGCCAGACGGCGGCTTGCTATCACATGGACCGGCCGTAAAGCAGCGCCAGCAAAAGTGGACGGCGGCTGCCGCCGTCCACCTTGCCCCAGCCGCCGCTTCCGCGTATGCAGCACCAAGGCAAATGCAGGAGGCAGTCTTGGGCGGGCGTTTTCTATCGATCGGCGAATGCATGGTGGAACTGTCGCAGGCCGATGACGGACACCTGCGCAAAGGCTTTGCCGGCGACACCTTCAACACCGCCTGGTATGCCCGCGCCTGCCTGCCTAAGGACTGGGCGATCGATTACTTCACCGCGCTCGGCGACGATGCCATGTCCGACGAGATGATCGCCTTTATGGGCAGCGCCGGCATCGGCACGCAGAGCATCCGCCGCCTTCGCGGCAAGACGCCCGGCCTCTACATGATCAATCTAAAAGACGGCGAACGCTCCTTCGGCTATTGGCGCGACAGCTCTGCCGCCCGCCAGCTTGCGACCGATGGCGATGCCCTGCGTGCCGCAATCGAGGCCTCCGACGTCCTTTATTTTTCGGGCATTACCCTCGCGATCCTGTCGCGCGAAGATGCCTTCACCTTGCTCGCAGAGCTGCGCCGCGCCAAAGCTGCCGGCAAGCTGGTCGCATTCGATCCCAATCTGCGCCCTCGCCTCTGGTCCAGCCTCGACGCGATGCATACGATGATCGCCGAGGGAGCGCGTGCAGCGACGCTCGTCATGCCGAGCTTCGATGATGAAGCCGCGCATTTCAGTGACGATTCGATTGCCGCCACGATCCGCCGCTATCGGCAATACGGAGCAGTGATGGTCATCGTCAAGAATGGCCCTGATGGCGCGACCATTGGCGACGGCGTTCAGGAGACGCTCGTCCCGGCGGTCAAGGTCGTCAAGGTTATCGACACAACCAGCGCCGGCGACAGTTTCAACGGTGCATTTCTGGCGCACTATCTGCAGCACAAAAATGCAGTTACCGCCGCCGGCTTCGCAGCAAAGATCGCAGCGAGGGTCATTCAGGAATACGGTGCGCTCGTCTCGCCCGAGAAGCTGAAATCCATCCGCTAAACGCTGTAATATTTCCATCATGGACACCCCCCACAATAGAGTGGGCGCGGGAATCATGTTTGAAACACCGCAATCGCTGGCACCGTCATCATGAGGATGCGGTGCGGATGGACTGTTTTGGGCATGTTGCAACGCTTGTCAGACATCGATCAAACCACCTGGGCGCAGGCGGCGACACCTGTCGCAGTACCTGAACGGCTGCTTATCGTCAGCGATGCCTGGCATCCGCAGGTCAACGGTGTCGTTCGCTCCATCGAGAACACCAACCGCGAACTGACGCGCATGGGCATCGAGGTTTCGATGATCACGCCGGACGGCTTTCGCAACATCCCCTGCCCGACCTACCCGGAGATCCGGCTTTCGATTGCCAGCTATCGCAAGATTGCAGCGAGAATAGAGGCGCTCCGGCCGACTTATATCCACATTGCCACTGAAGGTCCCCTCGGGCTTACCGCAAGGCGCTGGTGCCTGAGAAATTGCATGCCTTTTTCCACGAGCTATCACACCCGCTTTCCCGAATATGTCGCGGCGCGCCTGCCGATACCGGAAAGCTGGCTCTACGCCTTCGTCAAATGGTTTCACAATGCGGGCTACGGCTGCATGGTGGCGACACCAAGTCTCGCAAACGAACTCAAGATACGCGGCATCCGCAACCTACTGCCCTGGAGCCGTGGCATCGACTCCTCACTGTTTCGACCGCAGGCCCAGGACGACACACCCTTCGACCTGCCTCGTCCGATTTTCATGACTGTAGGTCGCGTGGCGCTGGAAAAGAACCTGCCCGCTTTCCTCGACCTCGACCTGCCTGGATCGAAAGTAGTGGTCGGCGATGGCCCCGCGCGGGCGGAGTTACAGACACTCTATCCGGACGTCCATTTTCTGGGAGCGAAATTCGGCGAGGAATTGGCGCATGCCTATTCGCAGGCGGACGTGTTCGTCTTCCCGTCCAAGACCGACACTTTCGGCAACGCCATTCTGGAAGCACTGGCGAGCGGCGTTCCGGTCGCCGCCTACCCGGTTACCGGCCCCGCGGACATTCTGGGAGGAAACAGGGCGGCTGGCGTCGTGGATGCGGACCTGGCCACCGCCTGCCTCGCCGCGCTCTCATGCTCACGCCAGGCAGCGCGCTCCTTGGCACTCAATTACTCCTGGGAAGCGGCAACAACGCAATTTATCGGCAATGTCCGCATTGCCAATCATCGGGGCCGATTACAAGCCTACAAGGAGTGAACTCCGGGCCGATGATCCACCCGGAATTCGCTTACCGCGTCTCAAATCGTGTGTCTTCGCAGATCAGCGCGCTGCTCTTACAGCATAGCATAAGCCAGCATGCGGGTTGGATAGCTGGGTCTTGTCCAGCACGATGAAACCCGCATTCAGTAACGGTGCGATAAGCGTCATCTGGTTCTTGTCCTTGGACCACCATTTGTGCCATTCGATGACCATGGCATTGATCGATCCGAAGAGACCGTGTCTCGCCAGGGTCTCGAAAATCCCGAACTCGGATCCCTCGCAATCCATTTTGATGACCAGATCCATGCCCGCTCTCCGCGCACGCTCCGCAAGCGGTGCGATGACGCCAGCAGCCTCCTTGATATGGATCGTTTCCGGCTTGCCAGAATCTGCTCCCCTTACGGAGATGCCGATCGTTGCATCTGAGCGGACCATGACCTCCATCTGCTCGTCTCTCTCGCCAAGCCCAAATTGGTTTGGCTTGATCTTGGCCGCCACCTTCGGATTTAGTGCGATATTCTTCAGTGCTCGCGCATGGGGTAGAGCGAAAGGCTCGAATGCATGTATTTCCCGCACCGAAGGGTCTCTCGCCAAAAAGAGCGACGCAAGACCCGCATTCATGCCGATATCGATGATAATTTTGTCGCGCCCGGTGATGAAATTATATTCGTTGTGAATGAAAATTTCGCTTAGAACCTGGAAATCTTCGGCATTGTTGACATAGAGCCGAGTTCCTGAAAATTCGGCAATGACCTCTTCCGCACCGACGTGAAAAGTGAAGCCGTTTTTCTCGAGCAACTTGAAATCATAGACATGTGTATTGAAGAATTGATTGGCAATGTCAGGCAATGCGACATCCGACATGCGCCCGCTCTCTTGATCAATTCTTTTCAGGGGCCGATGGGCATAAGCGGCGAATGCTCCAACCCCAGTTGAATCGATTCGGAACTCGAAAACATCCTCTTCCGGTGCGTCGAACTGCAAGGTCACACCCTTACCAGACCGCACTATATCCGCGCCCGTTAGCTCCCTTCGTATCAATTGGCGGGCGCCAAAACCCGCAGTGACATCGATAGAACAACAGACCTCTTCCGATGGCGCGGAGGGGTCAGCATCGATATGAAATTCGACAACATAACGTCCTGGGGACAGGGTGACGTAGGGGCCGTAAAGCACCCATCCCGCCTGTCCCTTCTTGACGGACACGCGTTCATTTCCTTGTACCTTCTCAACCTGCCCGATCGCGGAGTAGAACAAAGTCGGTTTCCTTCTTGGCAACAGAGACAAAAGGCCGTCTCATAGATAACAAGTTCTGCCGGAAGCTCGGTTCCGGCGCGAGATTGATATCTAAGCCTATGTTTGACAAGGATAAATTTTGCCCTGTGGAAAGATGGGCGCGTTCCGTCCAAACGGGGCGCTATACGTCCTCGATCATGTCCCTGACCGTTACGCCCGTCTCATCGTCGAAGCAGCGTGGCCGGATCCTCGAGAAGGGCAGCGATCATAATCCTACCGATGTCGCTCGCCGTTCCTGCTTTCCGCATGTCACACAGCAGAACGCATTCTTGAAAAGAAAATTTCTAGGACATCGGCGATCGTCACGAGAGCAATGGGATATTGTCCGCTGAGCTGGCTTCCTAAAGCAGAAGAAATCCATAGCCCAGGCATAAATTTGGGTGTACAATTATTTATCGCACGACCTACATAAGACCTCTCAGGGAGTTCTTGAGATGACTGACGACCTGTTAAAGCTGGATAACTTCATCTGCTTC
Organism: Rhizobium sp. BK312; assembly: GCF_014193605.1. NCBI lineage: Bacteria > Pseudomonadati > Pseudomonadota > Alphaproteobacteria > Hyphomicrobiales > Rhizobiaceae > Rhizobium > Rhizobium sp. BK312. The sequence continues at coordinate 703,203 of NZ_JACHZP010000001.1, forward strand.
GCGCTCTATTCGGCGAACCATGCGATGAACCGGCTCTATAAACCCATGCTGGACGCGCTCAATCTCACCTATCCGCAATATCTCGTCATGGTGACGCTATGGGAAGAAGACGGACAGACCGTCGGCGGTATCGGTGAAAAGCTGTTCCTGGAATCAAGCACGCTGACACCGCTGTTGAAGCGTCTGGAGGCAGCTGGCTTTATCAAGCGCATCCGCAGCAAGGAAGACGAGCGCCAGGTGTTGATTCAGCTGACCGGCGAAGGCAAGGCGCTGAAGAAGAAGGCGGCAACTGTTCCCCCTTGCATTCTCGATGCCACGGAGCAAACGCCCGACGAACTGACACGCTTGAAGAGTGAAATCACCGCTTTGCGCCAGGCGCTCAGCAGGAACGCAGCCTGATCGGATGCCCCCTCCCCGACCATCCGGTCGGGCAAGGTGCGTCAGGTTCGCTTCTTCTTGTTTTCGTAAGGATTTTCCGACGTGCGGAAATGGATGCGGATCGGTACGCCGGGCATTGCGAAATCTGCGCGCAGACCGTTGATCAGATAACGCACATAGGACTCAGGCAGAGCATCCGAGCGAGTACACGAGATCATGAAGGCCGGAGGCCGCGCCTTCACCTGCGTCATGTATTTCAGCTTGATGCGGCGACCGGAAACGGCCGGTGGCGGATGCTGAACCTGCTGCGTCTCGAGCCAGCGGTTGAGGCGCGCGGTCGAGACGCGCTTGTTCCAGACTTTGTCGGTATCGACGATTGCCTGCATGAGGCGGTCAAGCCCTTCGCCCGTCTGGCCGGCAATCGGAATGGCGCGAATGCCGCGTGCCTGCGGCAGCAGCCGGTCGGTCTTTTCGCGCAGATCGGCAAGCACGGCCTGACGATCCTCGATCATGTCCCACTTGTTGAAGGCGAGCACGGCGGCGCGCCCCTCGCGGATCACGAGATCGACGATCTGCAGATCCTGCTTCTCGAAGGGAATGGTCGCGTCGAAGACGATGACGACGGTTTCAGCGAAGCGGATCGCGCGCAGCGTGTCGGCGACGGAAAGCTTCTCCAGCTTCTCGATGACCTTCGCCTTGCGGCGCATACCGGCGGTATCGAACATCTTGACGGTACGACCGCGCCAACTCCAGTCGACGGAGATGGAATCGCGGGTAATCCCGGCTTCCGGGCCGGTCAGCAGCCGGTCTTCGCCGAGAAAGCGGTTGATGAGCGTCGACTTGCCGGCATTCGGGCGGCCGACGATCGCAACGCGCAGCGGGCGCGTGTCGTCATAGGCCGGTTCTTCGTCGATCTCCTCGCCATCTTCGCCGACTTCCGAGCGCGGAATACTGACATTCGTCTCCGCCTCGTCTTCGTCCTCCGGGAAGGCGCGTTCGGGGCCGATGGCCTCGACGATGGCGTCGCGCAGATCCATCATGCCCTGGCCGTGTTCGGCCGAGATCGGGCAAGGCTCCCCAAGGCCCAACGTATAGGCATCGTAGAAGCCGCTGTCCGAGCCGCGCGCTTCAGATTTATTGGCGACGAGCACGACAGGCCGGCCGCGCTTGCGCAGCATTTCGGCCAAGGTCTTGTCGACATGCGTCAGGCCCATCTTGGCATCGACAACGAAGAGCGTCAGATCGGCTTCATCGATCGCCGCTTCCGTCTGGGCGCGCATGCGGCCCTCCAGCGTCTCCTCGCCAGCTTCTTCGAGACCGGCGGTATCGACGATGCGAAAGCGGAGATCGATCAGCTTGGCTTCACCCGGGCGGCGGTCACGCGTGACACCCGGCGTATCGTCGACGAGCGCCAGTTTCTTGCCAACCAGACGGTTGAACAGCGTGGACTTACCGACATTCGGGCGACCGACGATCGCGACCGTAAAACTCATTGGGCGATCCTTCAGCCTTTTGCGACCGGAGCCTTGCCGGATGCAGTGATGAGATCGAGCAGCATCTGGGCACGGTTGGCAACGTTGCGCGGGCTCTGCGGATCGTCGACGATTGCCTGGAACCATTGCCGCGCCTTGGCGAAATCGCCGGCCTTATAGGCGGCAAGGCCAAGAACGTCGCGCGCCGAATGCCGGAAGGCATCAGCCGGGACGGCAAGCTCCTGCGCTTCGGCGGCGACCTGGTCATAGGTGCCGGTATCGACGAGCAGATAGGCAGCCCGCAGGCGCGCCGCATCGCGGATAACGACCGGAAGGTCCGTCTGCTTGCCGATCGCCGAGAAGGTGGCGATGGCCGCGGCCTTGTTACCCTTCTGCACTTGCAGCGTCGCGGCGCGCAGCCGCGCCAGCACCGGATAGGAACCAGGGCCGTTTTTCTCGATGGCGGCGAATGCGGCGAGCGCCTCATCCGTCTTGTTCTGATCGGCCAGCGTCAGCGCGGCAATGAACTGATCACCGCCGCTGCCAGCCTGATTGCCGGCCCAATAGCGATAGCCGCTGTAGGCTGCGGTACCAAGAACGACGAGCACCGCAGCACCGATGATGAGCTTGCCGAAACGGCGCCATATGAACCGCAACTGGTCCGAGCGCAGTTCCTCGTTCACCTCACGGATGAAGCTATCGTCATTGAATGCCATTCTTGTCTCCGGCCCAGGCCAAATAGTTCAAAGCTTAGGTTTAGTGGGGCCTTCTACTCCATTTTGCGGCTTATGTAAGGGGGAATGGTGGAAATCGTCATATAACGAGCGGCGAAACCCCGATAATCCACGCATGAAGCTTCCAAATGATCAAGGCCCAGGCAACCACACCGATGACAACAGCATAGAGATCGTATTTCGCCGAGACGAAGGGGCGCACGGTGATTTCGCCGGCCCGCTCGCGCCGTTTGAACGAAATGCGCAGGATCACGCCCCAGGCGAGGAAGGCGGCAAAGAGCAATATGGCAGCACCGTCGCCATTGGAGAGAAGATGCGCCAGCGCCCAGATCTTCACCGAAAGCACCATCGGATGCTTGGTCCTGACCGCGATATGCCCCGCCGGCAGCAGCGAGGCGACAAGACAGATGAGAGCGAACAGCATCAGCAGGATGGTGATGTGGCTCATCCAGAACGGCGGCGACCAGACCGGCGTCGTGTCACGCGCCTGACCGAAGCCGTAAATCAGGACGACCAGAGCTATGACGCTCGCGATCGAATAGGCACCCTTCCAGCCGCCTTCGCCAAGGCTGGCAATCAATGACGTTCGCAAGCCGGGTGTCACGACGCGGATCAGATGGAGGCCGAGAAAAAGAACAATGCCGAGAATGAGCAATGCCATGGATGAAATCCTTTATGGTCTTGTAGTCACATCCTTATCGGCTGCCGTAAAAAAATGCCAGCATCACCGCAGCTTCGCCGCATTTGCGCGAAAGGAAGGAAGCGACCCGGAGCACGCCACCCGATATCGCCGGATGATCCCTCGTAAGCCGTGCTCGATCCAATCAGTGTTCGGTGCCCATGTTTCGCTTAGCTACCTGTCTCTCCCTCGCCATTTCCTTAGGGTTGCCCGCAGCCGCCCTGGCCGATGGCAAGCCCAAGCAACTCGTCATGATCTCCTTCGATGGCGCTCATGACAATGCGCTCTGGACCAGGAGTCGCGAGATCGCTTCGCGAAACGGCGCGCATTTCACCTATTTCCTCTCCTGCACCTTCCTGATGAACAAGGCGCAGGCCAAGGCCTATCAGGGGCCGAAGCAGCGCCCGGGTAAATCGAATGTCGGCTTTGCCAAGAGCGAGGACGATGTGCGCACGCGCATCGCCAACATCTGGGGTGCACACCAGGAAGGTCACGACATCTCAAGTCACGCCTGCGGCCATTTTGACGGCAAGGGCTGGAGTGCCTCCGACTGGAAACAGGAGTTCATGAATGCCAGCATTGCGCTTCGCGACGCCTGGAAGAATGTCGGCCTCGCCGACAAGGAGCCCCAGGGCTGGGAAGACTTCGCCAAGAATGACATCAAGGGATTTCGCGCACCCTATCTTTCCACCAGCGACGGTCTCGTGCCGGCGGAAAAAGAGATGGGCTTTCAGTATGATGCAAGCCTGGTCACCAAAGGCCCTGCCCTGCCGCAGGTGATCGACGGCATCTATCGTTTCGGCCTGCCATTGATCCCCGAAGGCCCCCAGCAGCGCCCGGTCATCGGCATGGACTACAATCTCTATGTCCGCCATTCCAAGGGCGTCGAGGACAAGGCCAATGCCAAGACCTATGAGGACCGCACCTTCGATGCCTTCGAAGCTGCCTTCGCCAAGCAATATGACGGCGAGCGCATTCCGCTGCAGCTCGGCTTCCATTTCGTCGAAATGAACGACGGCGCCTACTGGCGCGCCCTCGACCGCTTCGTCAGTGACGTCTGCCACAAGCAGGATGTCGCCTGCGTCAGCTATTCCGAGGCAATTCCATTGATTGCGGCGCGCGGTAAGCCGCAGCAAGGGTGAGCGGTCGGGTGAAGCCGGAGCGAAAGGCCGGCGGTGCGGCAAAGGGAGATCCTTCTCTTATCTCTGGAGCCCAAAACCCGCCTCCTCCCGTTGAAAAAGGCCCCATTTCCGGAGCCTCTTTTATCAACCATCGACGTGAACGACCCCCGGCTCGCGCTCCAGGTAGCGCTGATCGATCGATGGCAAAGGTTCGTCGTAGATCGCCGCCTCGAAAGCCCGCAAGCGCTTGTAGATCGACAACAGTTCGATGATCGTCGTCCATGAAGTTACAAGATATTGGAACGAACCACGCACCTGGTCAAAAACGTTGGTGATCTGCGTCATCAAGCCGAGCGTCAGCTTGCCGGCAACGATCGAAGGAACCAGGACGACGAAGCTGAAGATATTGTCGGCCTGCGAATAGAAGATACGGGCAACGTTGAAATAGGTATAGTGGAAGTAGATGCGGAAATAGTTGCGTCGCACATTGGCAAAGAGTTCCGCGACCGTCGGCGGAGTGGCGCGGTCGTCATGGTCTTCACCATAAACGAGTTCCTTGCGGTAGGAGGCCTCTACGCGCTGGTTGATGAATTGTAGGCCAGGCAGCTTGATACCAACCGCCGCCAGGAAGACTGTTCCGAAAATCGACCAGAAGATCGCGGCCCAGACGAGCGCATGCGGAATGTTGCCGATAAGCGGAAGGTCCGTGATGTTGGCGCCGAGACGGAAGAGCACCGGCAGAAATGCAATCAACGTCATAATAGAGCCGATGAAGCTCACGCCAAGGGATTCGACCGTTTGGGAAAACCGCATCGTATCTTCCTGCACGCGCTGTGAAGCACCCTCTACATGTCGCAGCTTCTGCCAGTTTGCCATGTAATAATCGTTCATTGCCGTGCGCCAACGAAACACCCAGTGGCTCACAAAAAACAGGTTAAACACGCCGACAGTGATGGCCACGAAAGCAATGCCCGCAAAAACGAGCATGTTCATGTAAAATTCAGAACTGGATACGGAGCCGACGGTTGTCAGTGCCTTTTGAACCAGATTGTAAAAAGGTCCGTACCATGCGTTGACGGCGACGCTGACTTGTACCGAGAAGTAGGTGTTGAAGATGATCAGCGCCGTGCCGAGCACCGACCAATATTGCCACGGATGCGGGCTGAAGCGGAACCAGAAGAGCGCGAACAGGGCAACGGCTGCGATGTAATAGATGTAAAACCAGATGAAGGGTGCCGACCAAAAAATCGAAACGCCCACCGGCGCATCCTGCCCGTCCGCCAAGGGGGGCAGGCCGATATAGGCGCCCGCTTTCTCTCCGCCGAAATACCAAAGAAGTATAGCGGCAAGTGACCAGAGAGCGGCGGAGATGAAGAAGGGTTTTGGCTTGGGAAAGAATGACAGAAACACGAGAAGCGCAGCTTTCTTGATTGGATTGTCGAACCGCCGTGGCGTTTATTGATGCAAAGCCTAGGACAGTTCGCCGGGAGCGGCAACCGCCAGAAGCCTATTCTTACGTAGATGTAATCGCTTATCCCATGATCGTGATGCAGTTGTTCAGCAACGAAATTTCACCCATGGGATGAACTCCTTCCCCCATACGGTCACACTTTCTCCTCCAGCCCATCTCATCCGCAAACCGCCCATTGCGGAATGCTATCTTACGATATATATCTTACGACATGACTAACGATATAAACTCTCACACTTCACAAGGAGAAACGATATGAGAGGTTTCAGAGATCGCATGTTCGGAGATGGCTTTGACATCGTCGAGGCATATATCCTACGACATGGCCGAGGCCGTGAATCACGCGGCGAGCATAGGAGAGACTTCATGAGAGGCTTCAAGGGCGGCATGTTCGGCGGCGGGTTTCGCACCGGCCGCAAGTTCGATGCGGCCGACCTGCAGCTCATCATCCTTGCTTTGCTCTCCGAGCAGCCCCGCCACGGTTATGAACTGATCAAGATCTTCGAGGAGCGTTCCGGCGGCTTCTATGTTCCGAGCCCCGGCGTCATCTATCCGGCGCTAACCTATCTCGAGGAGACGGGCCAGGCCGAAGTCGAGGTCAGCGGCACGAAGAAGCTTTACCGTATCACCGAAAGCGGCCAGAAGCGTGTCGACGACAATCGTGATCTGGTCGAGGTGACCCTCGCCAAGCTCACCGCCATCGGCGAGAAAATGGCCCGCGTTCGCGAGGTCTTCGACGGGGGGGATGAGGACGGTCGCGACAATCCGTTCGATCGCCATGGCAGCGGCGACGTTCATCGCGCTCGCCACCTGCTGCGTTCCGCGCTTCGCTCAAAGTTCCCCTGGAGCAAGGCCGAAGGCGCCCGCATCGCGGCAATCCTCGAGCGCGCCGCCGCTGACATTATCCGCGGCGAAACGAAAAACGAAGACACGACACAGGCCGACGACTAAGTCGGGACCTCACTTGTCCGGCAATGTCAGAATGACAGGTCCGTTGCGGGTGGCAATGATCGTGTGCTCGTATTGAACCGTGGGCGCCTGCGGATCGGCGTAGAGTGTCCAAGCATCATCGCCGCCCTCTGCCCAGATCGCGCCGAGTGAAAGAAACGGTTCGACGGTAAAGACAAGCCCATCCTCAATGATCCGGCTCTCGGAAGGGTCCGCCCAGGTGGAAACCTCGGCTGGCTCTTCGTGCAGCGAGCGACCGATGCCATGGCTGGCGAGATTGGCGATCAGCGTGTAGCGGTTTTTCTGCGCGAAGGCGCCGACAGCCTGCCCGATCTTCGCAAGCGGCGCACCGCTTTTCACCTGGTTGAGGCCGACCCAGAGTGCCCGCTTGCCGTCCCGGCACAGGCGCTCGATCTTCGGCTTGACCGGCGACACGGTAAAGGATGCGCCGGTATCGGAGAAGAAGCCATCCTTCTCGGCCGATACATCGAGATTGACCAGATCCCCCGCCTTGATGACGCGCGGGCCGGGAATACCGTGCGCCACCTCTTCGTTGACGCTGATACAGGTCGCGCCGGGGAACTTGTAGACCAGTTCAGGCGCCGATTGCGCGCCGGCATCCTCCAGCACCTTGCGGCCGATAACGTCCAGCTCCAGCGTGGTGATGCCCGGCTCCAGGGCCGAGGCCATGGCCTGCAGCGCGTTGGCGCAGATGCGGCCGATATCCTTGAGCTTGGTCAGTTCTTCTTCGGTCGAAACGATCATTTACGGCTTCCGGCACTCCCGCTCTCTCAGCAGCGGTTCGGCGAGAGGCTCAAGGTGGCTTTCGCCCCTTCCCTCCCGGCAGTCAACGTTTTTCTGAGGCGTTTTCAGGCTTTCTGCCAGATAGCGCGACTTTCCGATTCCGAAAGAGCTCAGGAGCGCGGGTCGTCGGACAGCAATGCCCAGCGCTCGTGGTCGCACCAGACGCCGCCGATCTTCAGATATTTGGGCGAGAACCCCTCCTTGCGGAAGCCGAGACGCTTGACCAGCGCAATCGAGGGGTGGTTACCCGGCTGGATATTGGCCTCCAGCCGATGCAGGCCGACCGCGTCGAAGGCGTGGGCGACCGCCAGCCGAACGGCCTCGGTCATGAATCCCTGGCCAGCAAATCCGACCATGCCATGATAGCCGAGAAAGGCGCTGCGGAAGCCGCCCCACACCATCTGGCTGATATTGACGACGCCGACAATCCCGCCGGAGCCCGGATCGCGCGCTACGAGACCTATATTCGGGCCTGTCACCGTCTGGCCGAACCATGCGTCGAAACCGTCGCGATCGAGGAACGGATAGGCCCAGGGCGCATGATAGGCACGGCTGGCGATATTGGCGGCGATCAGTTCGTCTGCATCCGATTGCCTGACCGGTGCGATGATCACTTGCGGCATGGCTCGCTCCGTCCTTGTTCGGGAGCGAGCCTTAGCAAATCGAATCCGAAATCAAAAGCTTCGCTGAAAGAGCGGAATCATTTTCCGAACCGCTTCATAGCGAAGATAAAGTCCGCCCCAGGCGATCATGCCGAGATAAACGCCGAACAGCAGATGCGAGAAGATCGGACTGCCGACCCTCAGATGCGTCGCAATCGCCCCACCGAGCAGACCTGTCAGCAGAATTGCGCCGAGAACCGACGTTCTCGGGATCGCATAGAGAATGGCGCAGCCGAGGGTGATGACGCCAAGCAGCCGGGCGAGCGCCGGATCGGCCGAATAACCAAGCCCCGCCATCGTCTCCGTCACCGCCGGCAGCGGAACGAGCTTGATCACGCCATCGAACAGCAGGAAGGCAATGACCAGTCCGCTAAGGATCGCGCCCGCCACGCGCTGAGCCCGCGTAACCGAAGGCAAAGATGAACCGACTGCATAAGACATTGTCGTATCCCCCGGAATTGAATCGGAAATTCAGATTCTGGCTGCCAGTGCCGCGAGCTGCTCGGCGCACTGGCCCCATCCCTGATGGAAGCCCATCTTCTCATGCGCTTCGCGATCTTCAGCCGACCAATGCAGGACAGTCGCGGTGTAACGGGTCTTGCCGCCACCGAGATCGTCGAGTTGGATCGTCACCACCATGAAAGGCTTGGCCGACGGCACCCAGGCGCTGGCGAAGGCATCGGTGAAGACGATCCGCTCATTCGGAACGACTTCCAGATAAACGCCGTTGCCCGGATAATCCTCCCCCTCGGGGCTGCGCATGGTAATCGAACTTGAGCCCCCGGCTCGAACGTCGACGCTGGCGGCCGACACTGTCCATGGCAGCGGCGCGAACCATTGCTTCAGAAGCTCCACTTCGGTCCAACAACGGAAAATCTTCTCGCGCGGCGCATCGATGACGCGGGTCAGGGAAAGCTCGTGGCGCTGGGGCTGCTCAGTCATGTCTTGTTTCTCTCTGCTGTTTGACGCGGCCTGTTCGGCCTATACCTTAATGACGTTCGAGACTGCCATTTCCCGACAGCACTGACGTAAATTTTTTGATTATTTTGCAGCCGCAAGAGCATCCGCGCTCAGACGATCGAGCTGATAACGAATATGGGCTGCTTCAGCGGGCGAACGGGCGAGCGCGATCGCCCTGTCGAAGGCGACGCGTGCCTCTTGCGAGCGGCCCAGTTGTGCAAGCAGGCCGCCCCTGACGCCATGAAAGTAGAAATAGCTGTCGAGCTGTGCTTCCAGCGTTGCAATCAGCGCCAGAGCGGCCTCCGGCCCCTTGAGCTTTGAGAGCGCAACCGAGCGATTGAGCGTGACGACGGGTGACGGCGTCAGCCGCTCCAGCATCTGGTAGAGAAGGTCGATCTCTTCCCAGTCCGTATCCTCAGCCCGCTTTGCCCGGGAATGCAGCGCTGCGATTGCCGCCTGAACCTGATAGGGGCCGGGCCGGCGATGGCGGATCGCCTTGTCGAGGAGGGCCAGCGCCTCATCAATTGACGTGCGATCCCAGAGCGAACGATCCTGATCTTCCAGAAGGATGATCTGTCCATTGGCATCAAACCGCGCTGCCTTGCGCGATTGCTGCAGGAGCATCAGCGCCAGCAGCGCCATGGTCTCCGGCTCGGAGGGAAAGATCCGCAACAGCAGCCGGCCAAGCCGGATCGCCTCGTCGGCGAAGGCGGCCGCCTCGCGATGCGTTCCGCCGGCCGAATAGCCTTCGTTGTAGATGAGGTAGATCATGGCGCTGACGAGCGCCAGCCTTTCGCTCCGCTCCACCGCGCCCGGCGTCTCAAAAGGAACGCCTGCTGCGGCGACGCGCGCCTTAGCTCTTGTAATGCGCTGCTCCATCGCGCTTTCGCTAACGAGGAAGGCGCGGGCAATCTGCTGCACCGAAAGGCCGGAAACGATGCGCAGCGCCAGCGCAATCTGTTGCGTCGCAGGCAGATCCGGATGGCAGCAGATGAAGAGCAATCGCAAAATATCATCGCGATATCCGGAGCCATCGAGCCGCTCAGCGAGATCGCTTTCGGCATCGCTCGTATCGGAGATCGTCTCCTCATCCGGCAGGCTCTGCAATTTGGCCTGCTTTCGCACGGTATCTATGCCGCTGTTGCGACCGACGAAAATCAGCCAGGCAATGGGATCGCGCGGCGGCCCCTTGTCAGGCCAGGTCTTCAAGGCCCTGAGGCAGGCCTCCTGAAAGGCCTCCTCGGCGGTGTCGAGATTGCGGAAATAGCGCAAGAGCGCGCCCATCACCTGTGGCCGGGCATTGGTAAGCGCGATGTCGATCCAGGCAATGTCGGTCATGTCGCAACAGCTCCCGGCCGGAAGACGTAAAGCGGACGGATTTCATAGGAGCCGGCACCGGGATTGGCCGCGGCAAGCTCCTTCGAAAAACCGATGGCTTCGTCGAGAGTTTCGAAATCGACCACGTAGAAACCGAGCAACTGCTCCTTCGTTTCAGCGAAGGGACCGTCAATGACGATCGGCTCGTTCTTGCCCTTGCGCAGGGTCGTTGCTGCCGTCGTCGGCATCAGCCGTGCCACGGGCCCTAGCTTGCCAGCCTTTGCCAGCGGCTCCTGCACGGCAATCAACCGTGCCATCGTCGCGTCTTCCTGTTCCTTGGACCAGGCAAACACGGTGTCTTCGTCGTTGTAGCATAGGATCGCGTAAAGCATTGAGATTCCCTTCTCCCTTTAAAGACGAAGGAATATCACCTGCACCGACAGGCTACGTCAAAAAAATATGGAGGAGGGCGTAAGGAGTTTCCACGCCGGATCGCCCGGCAAGCGCAGCGTCAGCCGCAGATTGAGCGTTGGCGAGCCCTTATCTCAAGAATTGATGACGGCCGCAGCTGTTAGCGGTGCCGGCCGCTTACCCTTGGCATCGGCTTCCACTGTCCGGCCGGCCTCCGTCTTACCCTTCCATAAAGGTAGACCGATCGATTGCGACACGGCTGGGTCGCTTGTAAACACCGGATAGCCGCGCTCGAGAAGCCGCTCGAGAACCTCGCGGTCCTTGCGCACATGCAGCCGCGCCAGATTTTCCTGATTATAGACGTGCCCGCCGGAATCGGGATTGATGCCGGTGATGATGACTTCGCTCGCGCCGTTATAGATCGCGAAGAGCACGGCATTTATACCGTTCGAGCATTTGTCGTCCGCACCGAGCTCGCTGCATTTCACCCCGCCGACGCGGTCAAGCAGCGCCATGCGCTTGTAGCGATCGACGATCTCCAGCTTGTCGTAGCTGTAATTGAACTTCCGCAACCCCTCTTCCAGCCGCTCACGCTCTTTCCGCCAGAGCAGGACGTAGAGCATCTTGGTCCGTTCGCCGTTCAGAACGCGGCGCACCTCGACGGCATTGGTGTTCGTGCCTTCGATCTGGTTGAACTGGACGAGCGTCACATCGGGCGCCTCGATCCCCCAAGCCTTCGTCACCATCTGCGAACCGTTGATCGTGATGACCTTGAAGCTTTCATCGAAATCCACCGGCTTGTTCGAAACCGGCGCCGAGCCGACGACCAGAACAGGTCCATCGAACCGCTCGGCCAGCATCGGCGGCTTCGGCCGGGTCAGATGATATTTGATCTGCCGATAGTAATGTTTCTTCAGTTCGGAAAATTGAGCAGCCATTATTCGCTTTATCGTCTCTTGAGAAGGCGTCCGCCCTCAAAGGGCGCGGTCCGGCGAAACGTGGCCCGCAATCTTCCCCGAGCCACGAACAAGACGAGTATCGCTGCGCGCACTTATATAAGCAAAATAAAGAAATCTTACACGGCATAACCTAGGGTGAGCAGTCGATGAGTACCGATCACCCCTGCCGTGTACTCAAGGTGCGCGAGACCGCGTTCTTCCAGCCTTTGAGCTTCGCGTTTCGGGTCTTGTTATCCATGCCGGGCTCGAAGCGCTTGTCGCGTGCCCAGGCTTTGGCAAAACCGGCACGATCCGGCCAGACGCCGGCGCGGCTGCCAGCAAGCCAGGCGGCACCCAGCGCGGTCGTCTCGAGGATCGTCGGGCGATCGACCGGTGCGTCCAGCAGATCGGCAAGCCGCTGCATGGTCCAGTCGGAAGCCACCATGCCCCCGTCGACGCGCAATACTGTCCCTTCCCCGTTGCCGTTGCGCCAATCCCTATGCATGGCATCCAGGAGATCGCGCGACTGATAGCAGACGGCCTCCAGCGCCGCTCGGACGATTTCCTCAGGTCCGGTATTGCGCGTCAGCCCGAAGATCGCGCCGCGCGCATCCGGGTCCCAATGCGGTGCGCCGAGGCCGGTAAAGGCTGGCACCAGATAGACCTCCTGCAGCGGATCGGCCTTGGCCGCCAACTCGCCGGAATCCGAAGCGCGCTGGATGGCCTTCAGCCCATCGCGAAGCCATTGTACGGCGGCGCCAGCAATGAAGATCGAGCCTTCGAGGGCATAGGTCGTCTCGCCATTCAGCCGATAGGCGATGGTGGTCAAAAGGCGATTCTTCGAACGCACCATGTCCGCGCCGGTGTTGAGCAGCGCGAAGCAGCCGGTGCCATAGGTGGATTTCATCATGCCGCGTTCGAAACAGGCCTGGCCGATCGTCGCCGCCTGCTGATCGCCGGCAACGCCGAGGATTGGGATTTCAGCGCCGAAATGCGTGACCTCCGTGACGCCGAAATCAGCGGCACAATCCTTCACTTCAGGCAGCATGGCAGCAGGAACGCGCAGGATATCGAGCAGCTCCTCATCCCATTCGTTCGCGCCGATATTATACATCAGCGTCCGCGAGGCATTGGTGGCGTCGGTGACGAAGCTCCTGCCGCCAGTCAGACGCCAGATCAGGAATGTATCGACGGTGCCGAAGCAAAGCTCGCCCTTGGCGGCGCGGGCACGCGCGCCCTTCACGTTGGAGAGCAGCCAGGACAGTTTGGTGCCGGAAAAATAGGGATCGAGCAGCAGGCCGGTACGGCGGATAAAGAGCTTTTCCAGGTCCTGACGCTTCAGTTTCTCACAATAGCTCGCCGTGCGGCGGTCCTGCCAGACGATGGCGTTGTGGATTGGCTTGCCGGTCTCGCGCTCCCATACGACGACGGTCTCGCGCTGATTGGTGATGCCGAGTGCGGCAATATCCTTGGCGGTGATGCCGGCAGCCTCGATCGCCTTGCGGACGGTGACGAGGACGGAGGACCAGATTTCTTCCGGATCGTGCTCCACCCAGCCGGGCTTCGGATAATACTGGGCGAATTCCTTCTGCCCGACACCAGCAACCTTCATTTTGCCGTCGAAAACGATAGCCCGCGTCGACGTCGTTCCCTGATCGATCGCCAAGACATAACCGCTCATGCATTCCTCCCGCCTGTTGCGTCCCGAAACAACAGATACGCGAGCAAAACGAATGTGAAAAGAAAGCAAAACGAAATTTTTCGCTGAAATATGCGCTTTCCTGTTCACGGCATCGTGGCCAAAGGGCTGGCAGCATTACGATTGCCATATCCGCGGGTTTGGGACTAGGCTGAAACGGTTTTGCACTGCAGCAGGAAGCTGCGCTGTCCAAGGAGAAGATCATGGCAAGAACAGTTGTCGTCACCGGTTCCACAAGCGGTATCGGCCTCGCCATCGCGGCCGCCTTCGCCGCCAAGGGCGATAACGTCGTCATCAACGGCTTCGGAAAGCCCGAGGAAATCGATGCGATCAAGACGAAGCTCGAAGCCTCCGGCGGCGGCAAGGTGATCTATCATCCGGCCGACATGACGAAGCCCGCCGAGATCGCCGATCTGATCGCGACTGCCAACTCCACCTTCGGCAGCGTCGATGTCCTCGTCAACAATGCCGGTATCCAGCATGTCGAGAAAATCGAGGATTTCCCGATCGAGAAATGGGATCAGATCATCGCGATCAATCTCTCCAGCTCCTTCCACACCATCCGCGCCGCCATTCCGCTGATGAAAGCGAAGAAATACGGGCGCATCATCAACATCGCCTCGGCGCATGGCTTGGTCGCCTCGCCCTTCAAATCCGCCTATGTCGCGGCAAAACATGGTATATTAGGCCTGACCAAAACGGCGGCGCTCGAGCTTGCCGAATTCGGCGTGACGGTGAATGCCATTTGCCCTGGCTACGTCCTGACCCCGCTTGTGGAAAAGCAGATCCCGGACACGGCCAAGGCACGCGGCATGACCGAGGAGCAGGTCAAGAACGAAGTCATCCTCAAGGCCCAGCCCACGCATGAGTTCGTCAAGGCTGAAGAGATCGGCGCCCTGTCGCTCTACCTTGCGAGCGACGAGGCGCGCCAGGTGACCGGCACGCATGTCTCGATTGACGGTGGCTGGACCGCGGAATAACCATTGACGGTTAGGGCCGGATTCGCGTGAGCGCCTCCGGACCCGCAAAATGGACAATAAACGGGAACGACATGAGCGACAGCATCCGCTTTATCCTCAACGGCGAGGATATCACTCTATCCGGCCTGCGCCCCACCGAGACGCTGCTCGACTTCCTGCGTCTCAACCGGCGGCTGACGGGAACGAAGGAAGGATGCGCGGAGGGCGATTGCGGCGCCTGCACGGTGCTTGTGGGACGGCTGATCGATGGCGGGCTGTACTATGAATCCGTCAATGCCTGCATCCGTTTCGTCGGCTCGCTGCATGCGACCCATGTCGTCACCGTCGAGCATCTTGCAGCTCAAAATGGCACGCTTCACCCTGTGCAGCAGGCGCTGGTCGATTGCCACGGCTCGCAATGCGGTTTCTGCACGCCGGGCTTCGTCATGTCGCTCTATGGCCTCTGGCTGACGACGGAAAAGCCAAGCCGGGCGCAGATCGAAAAGTCGCTGCAGGGCAATCTCTGTCGTTGCACGGGCTATGAGCCGATCGTCAAGGCCGCCGAACAGGTGAGCCAGAAGCGGCCGAGCGCGCTCTTCGACCCGCTCGAAAAGACCAGGGCCGATATCATCGCCCGCCTCTGGGCAATGCAGGGTGGCGATACCATCGAGATTTCCGAGGGCGAGGATCGTCTCATCGTGCCCGGTTCAGTATCGGCACTGGCGCAGGTGCTTGCCGACGAGCCGACCGCGACCGTCGTTGCCGGGTCGACCGATGTCGGCCTCTGGGTCACCAAGCAGATGCGCCGGCTGAACCCGGTCGTCTTCATCAACCATCTGACCGATCTGCAGAAAATTACCGTTGAAGATGCAGGCCTGACCATCGGCGCCGGCGTCACCTACAGCCGCGCCTTTGCTGTTATCGCCGAAAAGATCCCCGCTTTTGCCAACCTCATCAACCGTATCGGCGGCGAGCAGGTGCGCAACATGGGCACGATCGGCGGCAATATCGCCAACGGCTCGCCGATCGGCGACACGCCGCCGCCGCTGATCGCCCTCGGCGCAACGGTCAAGCTGCGCTCGGCGGCGGGGGCGCGCAGCCTGCCGCTCGAAGATTTTTTCATCGATTACGGCAAGCAGGACCGCAATCCCGGCGAGTTCGTCGAGAGCATCTTCGTGCCCTATCCGGCCAAGGATGCGCATTTCGCCGTCTACAAGATCTCCAAGCGCCGCGACGAGGATATTTCGGCCGCCTGCGGCGCCTTCCATCTGTCACTGGATTCAGCCGGTAATGTCGCAGATATCAGCATCGCCTTCGGCGGCATGGCCGGTACGCCGAAGCGCGCTCGCACGGTCGAGGCGGAATTGATCGGTAAGCCGTGGACGGAAGCAACCGTCATGGCCGCACGCAACGCCTTCGACGCCGATTACACGCCGCTCACCGACTGGCGCGCCTCGGCCGAGTATCGCCAGCTGACCGCCAAGAACCTCCTCATCCGCTTCTATCTGGAAACATCGGGTGCGCCGCAGGAATTGAAGCGTTTCGCGATGGCGGAGGTCTGAGCCATGGACAAATCCACCTTCGAGGAGCGCAAGGTCATCAACGGCTCGATGCATGGGTCGCTGAGGCATGATTCGGCACATAAGCATGTGACCGGAGCCGCCGATTATATCGATGACATTCCCGAACCGGCCGGCCTGCTGCATGGCGCGCTCGGCCTTTCCGACCGTGCTCATGCCGAGATCGCCGGCGTCGATCTCTCGGCAGTAAAAGCCTATCCGGGCGTCGTCTGGGTCTTCACGGGGGCCGATATTCCCGGCGTCAACGACACCAGCTCCAACGGTATGCATGATGAGCCGCTGCTCGCCGAGACCAAGGTCGAATTCCACGGACAGCCGATCTTCGCTGTCATCGCCGAGACCCGCGATGCCGCCCGGCGTGCCGCGGGCCTTGCCAAGATCGATTATCGCGACCTGCCGCATTGGAGCGATATCGATGGCGCGCTCGCCAATGGCGCACCGCTCGTCTACGAGCCGATGACCCTGAAGCGCGGCGAGCCCGAAACCGAGATGGCGAATGCAAAGCATCGGATCAAGGCGCAGATGCGCATCGGCGGTCAGGAGCACTTCTATCTCGAAAGCCATATCGCCATGGCGATCCCCGGCGAGGACGATGAAGTCGCCGTCTGGTCGTCGACGCAGCATCCGAGCGAAATCCAGCACATCGTCGGCCATGTCCTGAACATCCCGTCCAACGCCGTCACCGTCAATGTGCGCCGCATGGGCGGCGGCTTCGGCGGCAAGGAAACGCAGGGCAACCAGTTTGCAGCGCTGGCCGCCGTCGCCGCCAAGAAGCTCGGGCGTGCCGTTAAATTCCGGCCCGATCGCGACGAGGACATGAGCGCCACCGGCAAGCGGCACGACTTTCTCGTGGACTACGAAGTCGGTTTCGACGAAGAAGGCCGCATCCACGCCGTCGACGCCACCTATGCCGCGCGCTGCGGCTTTTCCTCCGACCTTTCCGGCCCCGTCACCGACCGCGCGCTGTTCCATGCGGATTCCAGCTATTTCTACCCGCATGTGCATCTGGTCTCGAAACCACTGAAGACGCATACCGTCTCCAATACCGCTTTCCGCGGCTTCGGCGGCCCGCAAGGGATGGTCGGCGGCGAGCGCATGATCGAGGAGATCGCCTATGCGCTCGGCAAGGACCCGCTCGAAATCCGCCGCGCCAATTTCTACGGCCAGCCGGGCTCGGGCCTGACGCTGACCCCCTATCATCAGGAGGTCACGGACAACATTATCAACCGCGTCGTCGACGAGCTCGAACAGAGTTCCGACTATCAGGCGCGGCGCAAGGCCATCATCGAATTCAACCGTTCCAGCCGCTTCATCCGCAAGGGCATCGCGCTGACGCCGGTGAAATTCGGCATCTCCTTCACCATGACCGCCTTCAACCAGGCCGGCGCGCTGGTGCATATCTATCAGGATGGTTCCATCCATCTGAACCACGGCGGCACCGAGATGGGCCAGGGCCTATATACGAAGGTGGCGCAGGTTCTGGCCGACAGCTTCCAAGTCGATATCGACCGGGTAAAGATCACCGCGACGACAACAGGCAAGGTGCCGAACACATCGGCAACCGCTGCCTCCTCCGGCTCGGACCTGAACGGCATGGCCGCCTATGACGCTGCCCGGCAGATCAAGGAAAGGCTCGTCGCCTTTGCGACAGAGAAATGGGGCGTCGGCGCTGACGAAGTGCAGTTCCTCCCCAATCGCGTTCGCATCGGAGAAACGGAAATCCCCTTCCCCGATTTCGTCAAGCAGGCCTATTTCGCCCGCGTCCAGCTCTCGGCTGCCGGTTTCTACAAGACGCCGAAGATCCATTGGGATCGCAAGGCCGGCCGCGGCACGCCCTTCTACTACTTCTCCTATGGCGCTGCCTGCTCGGAAGTGTCGATCGATACGTTGACGGGCGAATACCTGATCGACCGCGCCGATGTCCTTCATGACGTCGGTCGCTCCCTCAACCCAGCGATCGATATCGGCCAGGTGGAAGGTGCCTTCGTGCAGGGCATGGGCTGGCTGACGACGGAGGAGCTCTGGTGGGATGCGAAGGGCCGGCTGCGCACGCACGCGCCGTCCACCTACAAGATTCCGCTCGCTTCCGACCGTCCGAAGATTTTCAATGTGCGGCTGGCGGAATGGTCCGAAAATACCGAGGCCACCATCGGCCGCTCGAAGGCCGTGGGCGAGCCGCCCTTCATGCTCAGCATATCCGTGCTGGAGGCACTATCGATGGCGGTTGCCAGCGTCGCGGATTATCGCGTCTGCCCGCGCCTCGATGCGCCAGCAACACCGGAACGGGTGCTCATGGCGGTCGAGCGGCTGAAGGGGATGTGATTGTCCTTCTCTGGGCTTTCACTCCCTACCCCCTACAACAGTCGGCAGTCTTCATAACGCGGCTCCCGCCCATCAAGAAATCCAAGGTCCCGCTTCAGGCGGTCCGGCATCTCATTGAGATCGAGATGCGGCGACGGCTCCGCGTGGCTGACAAAGGCCTGCGTCACCGATTCCAGAAGACGAGCCAGAATGCTTGGCCTTACGGTTTCCACCTGTTCCACGACATAGCAATCCATGACGATACCTCAGTCAGATCAATGATATGAATTGCAGTCTGGCGCGAAAAATGCTGAAATTCCAATCGAACTATCGTCTGCATGCATAAAGAGAACTTATCCATGAAATTGTCCATGCGCTTTCCGCTGAATGCGCTCCGCGTCTTTGAGGCCGCCGCCCGGCACGGCAGTTTCACGCGGGCCGGCGAGGAGCTTGGCATGACACAGACGGCGGTCAGCTATCAGATCAAGCTGCTGGAAGAGACTTTGGGCGAGCCGCTATTCCTGCGCCGCCCGCGGCAGATCCTGTTGACCAAGGCCGGAGAACAGCTTGCACCGAAAGTGTCGGAAGCCTTTGCCATGCTGCAGGAGGCCATGACTTCGATCAGAGGCGAAGTCGAAACGACGCTATGCATCCATTCGACCCCTACCTTCGCCTCGCAATGGCTGGCCCGTCATCTCGGTTCGTTTCAGCTGAAGCATCCCAATATCGCCGTCCGGCTGGATACCTCGGGTTCGATCATAGACTTCGCCCGGGAGTCCGCCGACATCGCCATCCGCACTGGGCGCGGCCAATGGCCCGGCCTGCGCTCGCACCTCCTGATGAAGGTCTATTTTACGCCGATGCTGAGCCCGGCGCTTGCGGAGTCGATCGGCGGCATCCACGAACCGGCCGATCTCCTGAAGCTCCGCATCATCGACGCAGGCGACCCATGGTGGGCTCAATGGTTTCAGGAAGCCGGTGTTCCCGACCCTGGCCTTCAGGGCCGGCCGCGCAGCAGGCTCGGCGCCCAGTCCTTCGAGGCGAGCGCAGCATTGGCCGGTCAGGGCGTGGCCATCTTGACCCCGGAATTCTATGCGGATGATCTAGCTTCCGGCCGGCTGATCCAGCCCTTTGATATTCTTTCGTCCGACAATACGGACTACTGGATCGCCTATCCGGAAAACAGGCGTCATACGCCGCGAATCCGCGCCTTCAGGGATTGGCTCCTCTGCGAATTCGGCATGCCGCTGGAATAGCGCTCAGTAATCCATGTCGGGCGCATAAAAGCAACGCGGGGTGTTCTCGTCCGGAAACAGACAGAGATGATAGGCTCCGTCCGGGGAGCGCATCGTCTTACCCTGCGGCAGATTGAAGATATGCGCGTGCGTTACATAGCGATGGTCGCCGGGATTGAGCGTCACTCGATAGCCGCCGGGCACGATGGTGACGGTGCGCGACGGAATCATCTCGCAATCGCCCGTCTTGCTGTCGCCATTGCAACAATAAGGGTCGTAGGACCAGCCGGAGGGCGCCTCGTGCGCCAGAGCAAAGGTTGCTGAGAGAAGAAAAAATACGAACGCCAGAATACCACGCATGGGCAATTCTCCGTCGAAAAAATAGACGGCTGCCGCGGACACGGCCCGCTCCAAGCAGCCAGGGGCATTTTATTAAATAACTGCCATAATCTGATCTAATGCGCCCCGGACGCTAGACAAGACTGCTGCTTTTTACCGGCACATCAAAACCCCTCTTCCATCCGCACTCAACATTCTGCAAGGTATCGAGTCGGAGGAAGAAAAAGGGGAACTGAATGTACGAATACGCCATAGCGTGGGAATGGCTGGCCTTTGCCGCCCGCTGGTTCCACGTCATAACCGCCATTGCCTGGATCGGTTCGTCCTTCTACTTCATCGCGCTCGATCTCGGACTGGTGAAGCGCCCGCATCTTCCGCCCGGCGCCTATGGCGAGGAATGGCAGGTTCACGGCGGCGGTTTCTATCACATCCAGAAATATCTCGTCGCCCCCGCGCAGATGCCGGAACACCTGACCTGGTTCAAGTACGAGAGCTATTTCACCTGGCTATCCGGCTTCCTGATGCTGTGCATTGTCTATTACGGCGGCGCCAACCTCTTCCTCATCGATCGCCACGTGCTCGATGTCAGCGTTCCCGTCGCGATCCTGATTTCGCTGGCGTCGCTCGCCATCGGCTGGATCATCTACGACCTGCTGTGTAAGTCGCCGCTCGGCAACAACACCTGGGGGCTGATGATCGTGCTTTATGCCGTCCTGGTCTTCATGGCTTGGGGCTATACGCATCTCTTCACCGGCCGCGCCGCCTTCCTGCATCTCGGTGCTTTTACCGCGACGATCATGTCTGCCAACGTCTTCATGATCATCATCCCCAACCAGAAGATCGTCGTCGCCGACCTCATCGCCGGCCGCACGCCGGACCCGAAATATGGCCGCATCGCCAAGCAGCGCTCACTCCACAACAATTACCTGACGCTACCCGTCATCTTCTTCATGTTGTCGAACCACTATCCGCTGGCCTTCGGCACGCAGTTCAACTGGATTATTGCAGCGCTGGTGTTCCTGATGGGCGTCACCATCCGTCACTGGTTCAACACCACGCATGCGCGCAAAGGCCGCCCGACCTGGACCTGGATCGTCACGATAGTCCTTTTCATCGTCATCATGTGGCTCTCCACCGTTCCGAAGGTGCTGACTGGCGAGAAGGAAGCGAACGCAGTCACTCCCGCCTTCCAGCAATTCGCCTCCGACGCCCATTTCCCAGCGGTCAAGCAGATGGTCTCGACACGCTGTTCAATGTGCCATGCGGTCGAACCCGTCTATGAGGGGATTGTCCGCCCGCCGAAGGGCGTAACGCTGGAAAATGACGCGGAAATCGCTATGCATGCCCGGGAGATCTATATCCAGGCCGGCCGCAGCCATGCCATGCCGCCCGGCAACGTCACCGACGTCACGCCGGAGGAACGCAAGCTGCTGGTCGCCTGGTTCGAAAGCTCCATCGGAGAAAAGAGCCAATGACCACCCTTCTGCGCGGCCGCCTGCTTTCCTTCAAGCGCCTGCCGCAAAGCCTCGATGATACCGACAGCTACGCTTATGAAAGCGATGGCGGGCTGCTGATCGAAAACGGCTTGATCGTCGCGACGGGCCGCTATGCCGATATCAAGGCACAGGCGCCGAAAGGTGCAACCGAAATCGACCATCGGCCGCATCTGATCCTGCCTGGCCTCATCGACATGCACCTGCATTTCCCGCAGATGCAGGTGATCGCCTCCTACGCCGCCAACCTTCTGGAATGGCTGAACACCTATACATTCCCCGAGGAATGTCGCTTCGTGGAAAGTGCGCATGCGGAGCGTATCGCCACGCATTTCTATGACGAGATGATCCGCCACGGCACAACGACGGCCGTCGCCTACTGCTCGGTCCATAAAACCTCCGCCGACGCCTATTTTGCCGAAGCTATGCGCCGCAACATGCGCATGGTAGGAGGCAAGGTGATGATGGATCGCCATGCCCCGCAGGGCCTGCTCGATACGCCCGAGATGGGCTATGACGAGACCCGGCAGGTGATCGCTGACTGGCACGGCAAGGGCCGCAACCATGTCGCCATCACTCCGCGCTTCGCCATCACCTCCACACCGGCGCAGATGGAGGCAACGGCCGCGCTTGCCCGCGAATTCCCGGATCTACATATCCAGACACATCTTTCCGAGAACCACGACGAGATCAAGTTCACCTGCGAACTCTATCCGGACGCGATCGACTATACCGACATCTATGCCCGCTACGGACTGCTCGGTCCCAAGAGCCTGTTCGGCCATGCGATCCATCTTTCCGAGCGCGAAGCCGACGCGATGAGCGAAGCCGGTGCCGTCGCCGTGCATTGCCCGACCTCGAACCTCTTCCTCGGCTCCGGCCTCTTCCCGCTGAAGGCGCTGGCCCGCCGCGAGAAACCCGTTCGCATCGGTGTCGCCACCGATATCGGCGGCGGCTCCAGCTATTCCATGCTGCGCACCATGGACGAGGCCTACAAAATTCAGCAACTGCTCGGCGAGCGGCTGAACCCGTTGGAGAGCTTTTATTACATGACCCGTGGGAATGCCGAGTCTCTCTCCCTCGTCGATAAGATCGGCACGCTCGACGCCGGAACCGAAGCCGATCTGATCGTCCTCAACGCAGCCGCAACCCCGGCCATGGCGCTGAAGATGGAGGTGACGAAGAGCCTCACCGAAGAACTGTTCCTGCTGCAGACCATGGGTGACGACCGCGCCATCCTCGAAACCTATGTCGCCGGAAAGCCGATGAAATCGACCCTGCCATGAGGCAATCCGAACCCACCTCCGTATAACTATTCAGAAGGCAAAGAGCCATGACCGCGCCGCTGACCATCGCCGAACTGAAGACGCTTGCGCAGCGGCGCGTGCCGAAAATGTTCTTCCAATATGCCGATTCCGGTTCGTGGACGGAGTCGACTTATGAGGCGAACGAGGCGGATTTCGCCAAGATCAAGCTGCGCCAGCGCGTGCTCGTCGACATTTCCGACCGGTCGCTGGCGACCACGATGGTCGGCCAAAAGGCCTCGATGCCGGTGGCGCTGGCGCCGACAGGGATGACCGGCATGCAGCACGCCGACGGCGAAATGCTAGCCGCGCGCGCGGCCGAGGAATTCGGCATTCCTTTTACGCTTTCAACCATGAGCATTTGCTCGATCGAGGACATCGCCTCGGTGACGAAGCAGCCCTTCTGGTTTCAGCTCTACGTGATGAAGGATCGCGATTTCGTCCTCGATCTCATCCATCGCGCCAAGGCGGCAAAATGCTCGGCGCTTGTGCTGACGGCCGACCTGCAGATCCTCGGCCAGCGCCATAACGATATCCGCAACGGATTGTCGGCACCGCCGAAAATGACCGCAAGGAACATCTGGCAGATGGCCACGCGGCCGGGCTGGTGCATGGGTATGCTGAAGACCAAGCGCCGCTCCTTCGGCAATATCATCGGCCATGCCAAGGATATTTCCGACATGACGACGCTGTCGCACTGGACGCATTCGCAGTTCGACCCCAAGCTCTCCTGGAGCGACGTCGCCTGGATCAAGGAGCAATGGGGTGGCCCGCTGATCATCAAGGGCATTCTCGATGTCGAGGACGCAAAAGCAGCCGTCGATACTGGCGCCGATGCCATCATCGTCTCCAATCACGGTGGCCGGCAACTTGACGGCGCCCATTCCTCCATCAGCATGCTGCCGCGGATCGTCGATGCCGTCGGCGACAAGATCGAGGTGCATATGGATGGCGGCGTACGCTCAGGTCAGGACGTGCTCAAGGCCGTAGCACTCGGCGCCAAGGGCACCTTCATCGGCCGCCCCTTCCTCTATGGCCTCGGCGCCATGGGCAAGGAAGGGGTGACGCTCGCACTCGAGATCATCCGCAAGGAGCTGGATATTTCCATGGCCCTCTGCGGCAAGCGGGACATCAAGGCCGTGGATCGGTCGATTCTAGCTGATTTCTAACGCAGCCAGCCCGTCGCAAGACCGCTCGCCCACTCCTCGCGGCCGTTCTGCGCCGCGAGCTTCGCCATCGCCAAGTGATCATAGACGACCTGCCGGAAGACCGGCAGCCAATGATCACCAGTCTTTTCCAGAATGGCGTAAGAAGCAAAGGGATGGCCGGCTTCCACCTTATGAAAATTGGGCAGATCATCGTCATAGGCCGGGCAGCCGACGCTGCCGGGATTGACGATCAGGCGCCCATCGGAAAGCCTGACGGCACGCGGAATATGGGTATGCCCGCACAGGATAACCGGAAAATCGATGCCGGCAGCCAGCGCCTCGATCTCTTCCAGAGGCTTCAGATAGACCTGACCGTCCGTAGAGACGGATTCGAGCCAATAGACATTGTCATCAGCCGGTGTCGCGTGGCAGAGATAAGCCTCATCCAGATAAACTGTGCTGACCGGCAAGGCGCGCAGCCATTCAAGGTGACGTTCCGTCAATTCAGAATGCGCTGCCCGATCTGAAACATGCATCGCTTCGGGCGCCAGCTCGATCAGATAGCGGTCGTGATTGCCGCGCACCGTCGGCGCATTCAATTCCAGCAACATGTCCGCCGTCTTGCCCGCCGTAAGCGGCCCGCTGAAGCAGTCGCCGAGATTGACGATCTCAGTGATGCCCTGCCTGCGGATATCGGCAAGCACTGCCTCGAGCGCTAAATGATTGCCGTGGATGTCCGCAATGGCTGCAAAGCGCATGTCTCAGCTCCCGCGATAGGTGGAATAGCCGTAGGGCGAGATCAGCAGCGGCACGTGGTAATGCGCCGTCGTATCGGCGATGCCGAAGCGGATTGGTACGAGATCGAGGAAAGCCGGCTCCGGCAGCTTGGCGCCAGTGGCACGCAGATAGTCCCCGGCCCGAAACAGCAGCTCATAGGTGCCTGCAACGAAGCTTTCGCCGATGAGGATTGGACCACCATCCACGCGGCCATCCGAATTGGTCGTGACCGTCTTCACATGCCTGCGGACATTGCCCTCGATCCTAAAGAGATCGATCACCAGGCCTTCGGCCGGCTTGCCGAGAGCGGTATCGAGCACGTGGGTGGTCAGTCCGGTCATAGCGTCGGTGCTCCGATGATGAAGGGCGTGTCGAAGAAATACTCTTCCAAGTTGTTTCCAGGCCCATCGCGATCCACGATAAGGAAATCGCTCGGCTCGTCGAGTGCCATTAACGGATAATGCCAGACGTTGGCCCGATAGTTCACGCCCTGGTCGCCACGCGCCAGGAAAACCTTCGGCCTGCCCGGCTTGCCGCTCTCATCCTCTGCGACAACGACGAGGAACGGACGGCCGTTCAGCGGCACGAAGCATTGGCTGCCGAACGGATGGCGCTCCATCATGTCGATCGAGAAGGGAAAAGCCCGCGGCTGGCCGCGAAAGAGGTTCAGGATAACCCGCGCTCCCTCTCCGATAGCCTCGGCGCTGGACAACGCATGGAAACGCTCTGTCGTGCCGCCATTAATGTACCGCATGGTTGCTGGATCGGCCTCGATGACATCGCCGAACGGCGCGAATGCGACCTTTGTCAAAGGATTGATATCGAGATGCTGTGTCATTGAATGATTATTCGCCTTCCGCTCGCCAGTGGCGAATGGAGTCCAGTTGCAGGAGCAACTCCGGAAGAGATTTGTGAGCGATATCCCACAGGGCCACCAACTCGATGTCGACATACCCTTGCGCAATCCGATTCCGGAAGTCGCTCATCACATGCCAAGGCACGTCAGGATGGTCAACGACAAACTCCGGATAGTCCTCGGCAATGCGTGCGGCGACCTCGCCGATAAGCAGAAGATTCATGCCGACGGCGCGCTGTTTCTCGGCATTCTTTGAGAATGTCGCTTGATTGGTTTCCCTGAGGAAATGGCCAGTTTCGGATGCAGCATGCTGCATGCGTTCGAGGTAGGTAATCAGTCGATCCAGGCTCATGCTGGCTTTCCTCCGCCAGCAATACCCGATTCCGGTGCGATGACGCGCCTTTTGGCGTCACCAATCATCCATCCGCTTCTATCTCTGTCCAATGCGTTCCGTGGCCCCATGGCTCAGTATCCTGCCAAGCGGATACTAAGCCATGAGTAGACCGAAAAATAGCGCGTATCTCGACGGGAAATCAGCCCAGGGACATGATCAGGAAGGATCACGGTCCTGAGACCAAGCGTCAGGCTTCAGGCAGCATGGATTGCAGACGCAAGAGAGCGATCTTTTCGACCTGCGCTGCTGCGGTCGCAAACTCCGCATCCCTGCTATTGTCGATCCGCGTCTCGAAGGCGGCAAGAATATCGTCCTTGCCGAGCCCCTTGACCGCGATGATGAACGGAAAGCCGAATTTCGTCACATAGGCAGCATTGAGTTCGGTAAACCGGGCGTGCTCCTCGGGGCTCAGCCGGTCGAGCCCGGCACCGGCCTGTTCCTTGCGGCTATCCTCGGTCAGCTGGCCGGCAATCGCCAGCCGGCCGGCGAGATCGGGGTGTGCCCGCAGCACGCCAAGTCGCTCCGCCTCGCTGGCGGCACGGAAGGCCCGCACCAGCGCGGCATGCACGCCGCCGGAGGTCAGCGGCCCGACTATGGCGCCGGCATCATAGGCGCGCTCGGCAACGAAAGGCGAATGTTCGAAGACACCGCCGAAGCGGCCGACAAAATCGTCCCGCGAGATCATATCAGCGCGCGCCCCCGGGAAGGTGATTCTCATACCAATGGTTGGCGATCTCGATGCGCTTCGGGATCCAGACCTTGTCGTGCTTCTGCACATATTCGATGAACCGGCGCAGGGCCGCGGCGCGACCGGGGCGGCCGACGAGACGGCAATGCAGGCCGACGGACATCATCTTCGGGCTACCATGCTTGCCCTCTTCATAGAGCGTGTCGAAGGCATCCTTGAGATAGGTGAAGAACTGGTCACCGGAATTGAAGCCCTGCGGCGTCGCAAAGCGCATGTCGTTGGTCTCAAGCGTATAGGGGATGATCAGGAACGGCTTGCCGTTGAGACCATCGACCCAGAAGGGTAGATCGTCGGCATAGGAATCGGAGGAATAGAGGAAACCGCCCTCCTCCATGACGAGCCGCAGCGTATTGTCGGACGGCTTGCCTTGGTACATCCCGTAGGGCCGCTCGCCGGTGAGTTCGGTATGCAGCCGAACGGCTTCGAGAATGTGCTTGCGCTCCAGATCCTCGGAGAAATCCTTGTATTCCAGCCAGCGATAGCCGTGGCTGGCGATTTCCCAGCCGGCTTCCTTCATCGCGGCAACCGCTTCCGGATTGCGCGCCATGGCCAGCGTCACGCCATAGACCGTCGCCTGAACCTTGAGTTCGGTGAACATGCGCCACAGCCGCCAGAAGCCGGCACGCGAGCCATATTCGTAGATCGATTCCATATTGAGATTACGCTGGTTCGGCCAGGAGGCCGCGCCAACGATCTCGGACAGCAGGTTTTCCGACCCAGGATCACCGTCGAGAATGCAGCTTTCCCCGCCCTCCTCATAATTGATCACGAACTGCACCGCGATGCGGGCATCGCCAGGCCATTTCGGATCCGGCGTGTGGCGGCCGTAGCCGATAAGATTACGGGGATAGATTTCCGACATTGAAGCACCTTCTCTGATCGCGGAACGGTAGCATCCACGCCGCGAAAGTCGAGACGGAAAGTGGGAAAATCACTTTCGCTTCAAAGCGGGGTATTGGCGTGAACGCCATCCGCTAATCTAGGCGATCTTGCGGGCGCTGACCTTTCCCATAGGATGCAGCGAGTGTACCCGGAAGGGACCGCCGGCGCCTTCTTCCATCATGAGCGCAATGTTGGAAACGGGGATAGGCGCAGCCAAGGCGGGCTCGAAAAAATCGCGCAGCGCACGCTCGATGCGCGCCATATCGGCGGGGCTTACCGTACCCGTCAGCATCATCTGAAAGCGGAACTCGTCCATGACGTGCGGATGCCCCCAGCGATGCAGATTGGCAAATTGCGTCGCCGACAGGCCATCCGGATCGATGCGTTCGATCTCCGCTTCGCTCAAAGGGGCCCTGTATTGATCGAAGGTCTGCACCAGCGATGCCGCCAGGAAATGCATCTGCTGGCTTGGAGCGGAGGGAACGAGGCCCAGCGCGCCGCCGAGCCGCGCGACCTCAAGCCTCGGGATTTCGAAGGGCGCGACCGTGCCGGAGAACCGCATCAGATCGCGCAGCAACCCCGCCTCGGACATATCCTCGGCCAACCGGAACGGCGCCTTTAAAATTCCCATGAAGCCATAGCGGCGCGGAACCGCGGTGTAGAAGGCGATCTCATGGATACCAAGCCCACGGACCGCCGGCGGATCGACCATCTCGCCGGAATAGACGTTGCGGCCGAGCCAATTCGCCGCCACAAGCGTCAGCGGATCGCTCGCAGACGGTGTGAAGCAAATGGCATACCGCATAAAATTCCTCCAGGGCGTAACGTCAGGCAGACCGAACCGGCACCGATGGCCAAGGAGATAGGTGATTTGCGTGACAGATTGACGACCCGAAAGAGGCTTGAATTCACGTTTTATGTGATATGACTGAAATATGACTCGCTAAAGTGAAACTCGGCGGCAAGTTGAAGCAACCGGGTGTGCCCACCGCCTCACGCACCGCCGCCTCCGCGAGCCTATGCGCCAGCCCAAAGCTCACCTTGAAGCCACCAGTCAGGGCAATCAGCGAGGGATGATCGGGATGCGCGCCCACCATCGGATCACGATCCGCAGCCTTCGGACGCAAGCCCGCCCAACGCTCAACGACGTCCGCGCCAGCCAGCAGCGGCGCCATGATGCGCGCCGCATTGAGCAAGTTATCGAGCTGCCCGTCCGTCGATAAGGGATCGTCAAATCGGTTCTCGCTCGTGCTGCCGACCGCGACCAATCCATTCTCATGCGGAACGATGTAGAGGCCATCGCGGAAGATAACAGGCATGTCGCCGTCGACATCAGCCTTGAGCATCGCCGCTTGCCCTTTGACCGGTTGGCCGAGCGAGGCTTTGCGTCCCTCCGTTAATTCATCAAGGATCGGAAACGAGCGAAAACCGGCAGAAAGGATGCAACGGCCGAAGCGAATGTCGCCATCGCTTGAACGCGCAATGCCCCGCTCCGGATCGATATTCTCGACGGTAACGCCCTCGCAAAGCCGAACATGTCGTGCCGCTGCGAGAAACCTCCGCAGGACCTCCAGAAACGCGCGCGGCGCGACGCGGGCCGCCAGTGTATCGTGGACAAATCCGCTTTCTCCGGCTGAAGGTTCGATCCAGCCTTCAACAGGTGCCGCATCGATCACGTGCCAATGAAACTGCCGCTCCCCATGGTGCCAATGCACCTCCGCATCCCGGGAATGGCCAAGCGCGATCTGCCTCAGATGCGGTTTCGGCAGCGGAATCAACCGGCCGGCGCGGCGATAACCAGCCGAAAGCCCGGTCTCCGCTTCCAGGGCCGAGATATCTTCCTCAAGTGCGACAAGCGCATCGAACTGAAACTGCTTCTTGTCCGACCATTTATCCGGCATGTGCGGCATCAGCGCGCCAAGCAGGCCACCGCTCGCCCCCTGCCCGAGACGGCCCGCTTCGACGAGCAGCGCTTGGATACCAAGACGCTCGGCATGAACAGCTGCCCATAACCCCATGATGCCGCCACCGACGATCAGCAGATCGACGAACGATTGACCGGCAGGTCTTGGAGGATTATCCGCTCTTTCCATGACAGATCCAGTTTCCGATCGGACCAAGGCGTCCGAAACCAATGTGGCAAGCCCGGAGCTCGAATGGCGCGACGGCGATATGCCCTATTCGACTGCATTTGGCGACCATTTTTATTGCCAGACCGACGGCCGGCTGGAATGCGGCCATGTCTTCCTGGCCGGCAATGGCCTTCCCGGCCGCTGGCAGGGACGGCAGGATTTTCTCATCGGTGAACTCGGTTTCGGCACCGGCCTGAATTTCTGCGAAACCTGGCGCCAGTGGCAGCAGAAGGCTGCCCCCGGTTCGAACCTGCACTTCATGTCCTTCGAACTCTATCCGATGCGGGCCGAGGAAATCGACCGTGCCTTGTCGCACTGGCCCGAGATTAACAGGGAGCGCCAGGCGCTTGCCGCCGCGTGGCCGGACAAGCCGCAGGGTGCCGTGTCCCTGAGGCTAGATGCGCATACGCGCCTCAGCGTCGTCTGCGGTCCGGCTCTCGAAGGTGTCAGCCGCGCCGAACAGGGCTTTGACGCCTGGTATCTCGACGGTTTCGCGCCCTCCCGCAATGCCGACATGTGGTCGCCGGAACTGATGCGGACGCTCCACGATAAGACGGTTCCGAACGGCACCTTCGCCACCTATGCGGCGGCTGGCTTCGTGCGACGAAACCTGCGGGCGGCAGGATTTGTGGTGGAACGACGCCAAGGCTTCGCCGGCAAGCGCGAAATGCTCTGCGGCATCAAGCCGGCCTGAGGCCGATGTACAGGCCAGGCGGCAACCATTTCGTGAGATTCAGATGAGCTCGCCAAGATGCTGGCGAACCCACTTGGCCTCTTCCGAGGCCGTCCGCCGGAAGTGCCGTTTGAAGTCTCGGCTGAACTGAGCAGGACTGGCATAGCCGACCGATGCAGCCACCTCCGCAATCGTTTTGTCGTGACGCGCGATCATCAACCGCGCCTCGTGGAGCCGCATCGCCTTCACATATTGCATCGGACTGCTGCCCGTCAGGGCTTTGAAATGGACGTGGTAAGAGGGAACGCTCATCCCCGCCTCACGCGCCAGCGCGGCAACCGAAATCTCGGAATTGTAGGCTTCGCGCAATCGGGTCAGACTTCGCACGATCTTCCCGGAAATGCCCTGTTGCTGAAGAGCTGAGATCATCGCTCCGCCTTGCGGGCCGACCAGAACCCGGTAGTGGAGCTCGCGCAGGATGCCTCTTCCCAGAATTGCAAGTTCCATAGGATCGCTGAGCGCCCGCAGCAAACGCAGCAAGACATCCTCGATCATCGGCTCCATTCTGCTCGATATCAGGCTTCTCACTTTGCCGGTCGCTACTCCGGACTGTCTCGCGCCTACGTCCGAGGCGATCTCCGCAGCGAGAAGCATGTCGAACTCGAGATAAACGGCAAGCAAAGGGCATTCTACGCTGGCTGACGATTCCATCCGGAACGGAATGGGCACCGACACGGCCAGATAATGCTCCTCATCGTAGAGATAGACCTCGCCTTCAAGCACGCCCTGCTTTCGGCCCTGCAGGACGAAGACCGCGCCAGGTTTGTAGAGCACGGGAACATCATGAAGGATCGCTTCGGTCCTGAGAATGCGGACACCGCCAAGTGCCGTGGGGTTGTATCCTTGGCTGGGAGCAAGAAGGCCTGCCAGCTCTACCAACTCCCGGCGCCTTGAACCCTCATCGCTCGGTTTCATAGGATTTGGCAAGATATCCATAGCTTTTGCAATCGCAGGCGATGATTTCGAAGATTATCTGTCATAGGCATCAAGCAATCAAGACGAGATTTCGACCATGTCACAGAAGACTTTTTTCATCACCGGAGCGAACTCGGGCTTCGGTTTCGCAATCGCAGCCGCCGCGATCCGGAATGGCCACAAGGTTATTGGCACCATCCGCTCGGAACAGTCGCGGATGGCCCTGGCGGAGCGCTTGCCGGCAGTGCGGCCCATCCTATGCGATGTGACGGAGTTCGACCGCATAGCGGATGTCGTTCGCCAGGCGGAGGAAACTTATGGACCGGTCGACGTACTGATCAACAATGCCGGCTACGGCCACGAGGGAATTCTTGAGGAGTCGCCTCTCGAGGAAATGCGCCGCCAGTTCGACGTGAACGTCTTCGGCGCCGTTGCGGTCGCCAAGGCCTTCCTGCCGCGCTTCCGCGAAAGGCGCAGCGGCTTCATCGTCAACGTCACCTCCATGGGCGGCATGATGACCATGCCCGGCATCGCCTATTATTGCGGAAGCAAGTTCGCCCTTCAGGGCATCTCGGAGGTCATGCGAGCGGAGATGGCACCATTCGGCGTTCGGGTGACCGCCCTCTGCCCCGGCTCCTTCCGGACCGACTGGGCCGGGCGCTCGATGGTCCGGACCGAACGATCAATCGCGGATTATGACGCGCTGTTCGATCCAATCCGGCAGGCGCGGCAATCCAAAAGCGGTAAGCAGCTCGGCGATCCCGACAAGCTTGCGGCTGCCGTTCTGGACTTGATCGAGTCCGACACGCCCCCACCGCAACTCCTGCTGGGCAGCGATGCTCTTGGACTTGTGTCGGACAGGATCGAGCGCCTCAAGCAGGAGATCGAAGCCTGGAAGGCCGTTACCGTTTGCACCGATGGCTGATGGCTGCGACGGTTGCGATTGCACAAAGGCCGCATCCAGCCATGCGCTCAAGTCTAAAGATCGAAACCCTAGTTCTTGGACCGATCCTCCCGGAAAACGATATCACCGAGATATTGCTGGATCTTCGTCTCAAGGAGTTCGGGGCTGATCGGCTTGGATATGCAATCGTCCATGCCCGACTGCATGCACATCATGCGATCGACGTCCAGGGCCTGCGCGGTCACCCCGACGATGGGAACATGCCATCCCTGCCCGGCCTGCGTCTCGAACTGCCGGATCATGCGGGTCGCCTGATGACCGTTCATGACCGGCATGGACACATCCATGAGGATCAGCGACGGCCGGAGCTGGCGCCATGCGTCCACGGCCGCCTGGCCATTCTCCACGACGAGAAACCGCAGGCCGGTCGCCTGCAGGATCTGCGTGAAGACGATCTGGTTCACCTCATTATCCTCGGCGACGAGGACGTCGATGGCATTACCTGACTTGGCCGACGTCATCCGATCGGTGGCCTCGATCGCGGCTGCGGCTTCCGTCTCTATCGGTAGCCGGCGTTCAACCGGGGCCAATCGCTCCCCCAGTTTCTTCCGCCGCGACGCGCGCACGACATCGATGATCGTGCCGCGCAGCACATTGGCCCTCACAGGCTTCATAAGATGTGCCTGGCCGTTGACGGCGGCGAATTCCCTATCGCCACCGGCGACGCCCATCGACGTCAGGAACACGATCGGCAGAGCGCAAAAACGCGGATCGGCACGCAATGCGCTCGCGATCTGATAGCCATTCATGCCGGGCATGCTGTAGTCGACGATAATCGCATCGACCGACACGCCCATATCGAAGGCAGCTTCCAGAATGGCGAGCGCGGTCCTGCCATCCTCGGCGACATGCCCGTCGAAACCCCATTGCAGCAACTGTTCGCTCAAGATGCGCCGATGGATCGCGTCGTCTTCCACGATCAGGACGCGGGCATCCCTGACATTGGCCGGCAGCTCCGCGACTTTGCCGCGCGCGGCAACCAGCGGCATCGGCAGATGGACGGTAAAAACCGATCCCTTGCCCCATTCGCTCTCCACCGACAGCGAACCGCCGAACAGATCGACGAGACCGTCCGTGATGGCGAGACCAAGACCCGAGCCCTCAAGCCGCCGCGCAAAAGACGAATCCGCCAATGAAAATTTGTCGAAGATCGTATCGAGCTTTTCTTCCGGTATGCCGATCCCGGTATCTTCGACACGCAGCATGAGCAATATGTTGTCGTCCGATGAGGGCTGGCTATCCAGCTCGACCAGCACATGACCGCGCTCTGTGAACTTGATCGCATTGCCGACGAGATTGGTCACGATCTGCCGAAAACGACCGGCATCGCCGAGTATCGCCGCCGGCACACCGGGAGCGATGCGCACCATCAGCTCGATATTTTTCTCCGATGCGGCCGCAGCCAACAGGGTCGCGATATCTTCGACAGCCTCGGCGGGATCGAATGCCATCTTGCGCAGATGCATTTCGCCGGTATCGATGCGGGAAAAATCGAGAATGTCGTTGATGACGGTCAGCAGCGCATTGCCCGACTTGACGATGATATCGACGAAGGTCTTCTGCCTCGCATCGAGATCGGTCTTGCCAAGCAGTTCCGCCATGCCGAGAACGCCGTTCATCGGCGTGCGGATTTCATGGCTCATATGGGTCAGGAATTCGGATTTCGCGCGATCGGCGGCATTGCTGCGCGCCAGGAGCAGCTGCAAATCCGCCTCGCGCTCCTTCATCTCGGTGACATCAGTCAGCGCCACGGTCCAGCGGCGATGCTCGCCGAGGGCGGCATCGAGCTGCATCCAGCGGTCGCCTTTGATCTGGAATACACAGGAGATCGGCTTGCCGCCAGCAATGCTTTCCCCCCAGGACGCCCGCAACACCTCGGCATCCTCACCGAAGTCTCCGCGTTGCGCGCAATAATCGAACGCCGCAGACCAGTTTTTACCGACCTCGAAGAAATCGGCTGGCAGCTTTAGCATATCCTTCAGCCGGTCGTTGGCCAGCATGATCGTACCGTCCTGAACGATCAGCAGGCCTTGGGACATGGCCTGCATGGCATCCGCCATCAGCTCGCCGAGGCGCTCCAGCGCCAGCCGGGCTTCGGTGATCTCGCGGAATTGCTGCTTGACGGCGGAGATGTCCGTATAAGACATCAGCGTCCGCCCATTGGCGATGCGGCGCGCATCGATGATGACGGATTTGCCGTCGGTAAAATTCACTTCCGTTTGCAGATGCTCGCCAGCCTTGCGCAGTGCCGCCAGGCGCGCCTGATAAATGTCGTCGATGCTACGACCGTCGGAATCGAAACGCGCCAGCTCATAATGTTTGGCGATGAGATCCCGATAGGGGCGGCCTTCGAAGCGCTCGTCCTTCGAAAATTCGAAAATGTCATAGAAGGCATCATTCACGTATTCGACAACGTAGCCGCTGTCATGGATCAGAACACCGATCGGCATCGAGCGAAGAATATTGTCGAGATCCTGATGCAGTCTCCTCGCAGGCGCTTCCAGAAACACACCGAAAATATAGACGCGGTCTTCCGATGGAGAAAAACTCTCGATCTGAATGCGCGATCGCTCACGGCCAGATGCGTCGAAACAGAGTGCCACCTCTTCCGAACCGAAGACCAGTGCCCGGCGCTCCCTATCTTCCCTGTCGGCGCTCTCCCCGGCATCGAGAAGATCGTGACTGCGATTGCCGATGAAATCAGAGATATCGTGCCCGAAGAACCGCGCATAGGCATCGTTGACGGCAACGTAACGAAGCTCGCTGTTCTTGATGTAGGCGGGCCTGTCCAGACTGGCGATCCGGCGGCACGCTATGTCGAGCAGTTCACCGTCCAAAGTCAAACGGAGCCTCTCTTTTCACCGCGCATGATAGTTCATGGAACGACGCTCTAGCACAATTGGCTTTAACAAGGCGTTAACCATGTTTAAACCATCGCGCCGACGTCGCGTTCAGACCATGCACTGTCCTATAACGGTCACGCCTTGGTCGCAAACGACGGCGGCATACCGGGGGAAACTCTGCCAAGAATCCGTCAACGGATCATTGGGAGCGAGCGCCATGAGCGACGAAGAAAGCCTGACCTTGAACGAAGCGCAGATCGCAACGGCAACGGGCGAACGGCGGCGGCGGGCTGGAGGACGTGGGGCCGAGCGCAGCCGCAAACCGAGCGGCACGAAATACCTCAACCTCGTCAACAATCTCGCTCGCACGGAACTGCTGTCGCCCGAAGCGCTCGACGATATCCACGAGGCATCGCTGACCATTCTCGAAGAGATCGGCATGGATATCATTCTGCCGGAAGCGCGCGAGCGCATGAAGGCTGCCGGCGCGGACGTTACGCCCGGCAGGGAACGCGTTCGTTTCGACCGCAACATGATCATGGAGCTGATCGCTTCGATCCCCTCGAACTTCACGTTGCATGCCCGCAACCCAATGAGAAACGTAGAGATCGGCGGCCGCAATCTCGTCTTCGCGCAGGTTGCCTCCGCCCCCTTCGTCGCCGACCGCGACGGCGGCAGGAGAGCCGGCAATCAGGAGGATTTTCGCAAGCTCATCAAGCTCGCACAGTCCTTCGATATCATCCATATGACCGGCGGCTATCCGGTCGAACCCATCGATATCCATGCCTCGGTGCGCCATCTCGATTGCCTTTCCGACATCGTGAAGCTCACCGACAAGGCCTTTCATTGCTATTCGCTCGGCCAGCAGCGCAATCTCGACGCGATCGAGATCGCCCGCATCGGCCGCGGCATCAGCATGGAACAGATGGAGCGCGAACCCTCGCTCTTTACCATCATCAACTCCTCCTCGCCGCTGCGTCTCGACGGGCCGATGCTGCAGGGCATCATCGAAATGTCCTCGCGCGGCCAAGTCGTGGTAGTCACCCCGTTCACGCTGGCAGGCGCCATGGCGCCGGTGACGATCGCCGGTGCGCTGGTGCAGCAGAATGCCGAGGCGCTCTGCGGCCTCGCCTTCACGCAGATGGTGCGCAAGGGCGCACCGGTCATGTATGGCGGCTTCACCTCGAACGTCGACATGAAGACGGGCGCACCCGCCTTCGGCACGCCGGAATATATGAAGGCGGTCATCGCGGGCGGCCAGCTCGCCCGCCGCTACGGCATCCCCTACCGCACTTCGAACACCAACGCCTCGAACACGCTCGATGCGCAGGCCGCCTACGAATCAGCGCTGTCATTGTGGGCATTGACCCAGGGCGGCGGCAATTTCGTGCTGCATGCGGCCGGCTGGAGCGAGGGCGGGCTGACCGCCTCCTTCGAGAAATTCATCCTCGATGTCGACATGCTGCAGATGGTCGCGGAATTCCTTAAGCCGCTCGATGTCAGCGCCGACGCCCTGGCGCTGGATGCCGTGCGCGATGTCGGCCCCGGCGGCCACTATTTCGGCACGGCGCACACGCTTGCCCGCTACGAAACCGCCTTCTATTCGCCGATCCTGTCGGACTGGCGAAACAACGAGACATGGATGGAAGCCGGGAGCCCTACGACTTACGATCACGCCAACCGCGTCTATAAGGAAACGCTCGAGCGTTATGAACGGCCCCCGCTCGATCCCGCAATCGAGGAGGAACTCGATGCCTTTGTCGCTAAGCGCAAGGCAGAGGGCGGCGTTCCCACAGATTTCTAATTGAAAACAAAGGCTTTACGCCTCAAATCATGGACGAAATTTAATGTCGCGAACCTCTTTTTGGCCGCGACTTCGCCCCCTTTCCTGCACAACGTCAAACTCGGCTTAGGCTAGGAGCCTAGCCCGTATTTTTGGGAAAGGGATGTCAATGTCTGTGCTTCGCACATTAACGACGGCCGGTTTGATCGCGCTGACGCTTGGCAGCGCCGCCACCGCAACCGCCACTTCCGCCAACGCGTCCGGCCGCGGCGCCTTCTTTGGTGGTCTTGCCGCCGGTGTTGTGGGCGGCGCCTTGATAGCCGGGGCTGCGCGACCCGCCTACCCCGCATATTATCCGGCATATCCGGCCTACTACGACGGCCCGGTTTACGAGCGCGTCTATATACGCCCCTATCCCAGCTGCTACTGGGCATGGCGTCACGATGGCTGGGGCCGTCCTTATCGCGTCGAGGTTTGCCGCTAGGATCAGCAATCTCCGCATTGAGCGCATCGCCCTTATCGGATCTCGGATGCCGCCGGATTTCGGCGGCATTTTTGTACGCCTAATGAAAAGCTTTCGCTTACACCTCTTGACATTCCTCACGTTTAAGACCAAATGCGCCTCAGCTTTCACCTTCCGGCCGCCGCGTGAGCGTGCCCTGCGGGACAATCTGTACGCAAGAGAAGGACAAAAGCGCTTTTATGAATGAGGCCGCGCCAAGCGCTGCGGCCGATGCGCTGGGAAAGCTATTTCCAACTTACAAGTTCCCACTTCACGCGGGGTTCTTGACGCCAGAGACAGACCGGACCGCATGGTGCGATCCGGCCTATTTGCTTTGGCGCCCCGAAAGGTATTGAATTGACCGATTTTCACTCGCTTGGTCTCTCCAAGCAGATCGTCGATACACTGTCGCAGAACAACTTTGCGACGCCAACGCCCATCCAGGCTCAGGCCATCCCGCTCGTTCTCCAGGGCCGTGATCTCATCGGCCTCGCCCAAACCGGCACCGGCAAGACGGCCGCTTTCGGCCTGCCGATCATCGAGATGCTGCTGAAGGAAGCCAAGCGTCCCGACAATCGCACCGTCCGCACGCTGATCCTCGCTCCGACCCGCGAACTGGTAAACCAGATCGCTGATAACCTCCGTCTCTTCATGCGCAAGACGCAGCTGCGGATCAACCTCGTGGTAGGCGGCGCGTCGATCAACAAACAGCAGCTTCAACTCGAGCGCGGCACCGATATTCTAGTCGCAACGCCCGGCCGCCTCCTCGATCTCATCAACCGCCGCGCCCTCTCGCTCGGCCATGTCACCCACCTCGTCCTCGACGAAGCCGACCAGATGCTCGATCTCGGCTTCATCCACGACCTGCGCAAGATCGCCAAGATGGTTCCGGCCAAGCGCCAGACCCTGCTTTTCTCGGCCACCATGCCGAAGGCGATCGCTGACCTCGCATCCGACTACCTGACCAATCCGGTCAAGGTCGAAGTCTCGCCTCCGGGCAAGGCGGCCGACAAGGTAGAGCAATATGTCCACTTCGTTGCCGGCCAGAACCACAAGACCGAAATCCTCAAGGAAACGATCTCGGCCAATCCGGATGGCCGCGCCATCGTCTTCCTGCGCACCAAGCATGGCGCCGAGAAGCTGATGAAGCACCTCGATCACGTCGGCTTCGCCGCTGCCTCCATTCACGGCAACAAGAGCCAGGGCCAGCGCGAGCGAGCGCTCAAGGGCTTCCGTGATGGTGACGTCCGCGTTCTCGTCGCAACCGACGTCGCCGCCCGCGGCATCGACATTCCTGGCGTTTCCCATGTCTACAACTTCGATCTGCCCGAAGTGCCCGACGCCTACGTTCACCGCATCGGCCGTACCGCCCGCGCCGGCCGCGACGGCATCGCCATCGCCTTCTGCGCGCCCGATGAAATCCGCCTGCTGCGCGACATCGAGCGCCTGATGGGCATCGAAATCGCAGTTGCCAGTGGCGAAGCGCCCGCCGATCGCGGTCGCCCCGTTCGCGGTAAGGGTCGCGGTGGTCAGGGTCAGGGCCAAGGCCGTGGCGCAGGCCAGGGTCGCGCCGAAGGTCGCCCGGCTCGTCCGGCCCGCCGTCCGTTCTTCGACAAGGAAAACGGCGAGGCTCGTGCTGAGGCTGGCGAACGCCAGGAACGCCGCCCGCGCAACGATCGCCCGCAGCGTGAAAACAATCGCAATGCCGATTTTCGTGGCCAGCGTCGCAACGAACCGACGCCGCGTCCGGAACCCGACAACGACCTCGCCTCGACCTCGGACTTCCGTCCCGCTCGCAAGCAGCACAACGGCCAGTCCAACGGCAACGGTGCCGCGCATGAGGGCGGAGCCCATCGCGGCCAACGCCACTCCCATGGCCGTCCCGCAGGCCGCCACAACGAAGAGCGCGGCGCCCAGGGCGAACAGCGCAATGGCGGCAATGGCCGCATGAAGCGTCGTGGCCCAGGCAATGGCGGCCAGCGCCGCGAACGTGCCTGATAGAGTTAAGGGGGCCTACCGGCCCCCTTTTTTCAGAATGATGCAGATCTATTCCGGCACGATTTCCACCTGACGCCGGTTGGTGAGGTAAACACCGATCACCACAATCACCGTGCCGACAACAATCGGCAGTGTCAGCGGCTCGCCGAAGGCGAGTGCCGCCTCGATGGCGACAGCGGGCGGCATCAGGTAGATGAGCGACGCGGCGCGCGACACCTGCCCGCGGCGGATGAGATAGAGAAGCAGACCGACGGCGCCCATGGACAGGCCGAAAACCGACCAGAGCAGCGACAGGATCGCCGTCTGTGTGCCGTCGAAGCGCAGGCCTTCGAAAATGAAGGCGAGCGGCACGGTGACGATCAGCGCGCCGACATATTGCAAGGTCGCAATGGTTCTGAGGTCGCCGGTCTGCAGGTGCCGCTTCTGGTAGAGCGTACCGTAAGTCACAGAAACCATAGCCAACAGATTGACGACGAGTGGCGCCGCCGATTGCCAGAGATTGGCCGTATCCGTCGCTAGAAGTTTCGGCGAGATCGCGATGGCAATGCCCAAGAAGCCGAGCAGCAGGCCGACCTTCTGGATCGGCCCCAGCCGCTCACCGACGAGAAGCGGTGCGGCCATGGCGGTCATCAGCGGCTGCAGCGCCGCAATGACGCCGGCAATGCCGGCCGGCACGCCCTCGGCAATCGCCCACCAAAGGCCCGCCAGATAGATGCCATGCAGAAAAATTCCGGAATAGACGGCCCGGAACACGCTCGACCAATCGCGCGGCCATTTCGCGCCGACGATCGAACAGAGCAACACGAAGGCGAGAACCGAAAGGCTGTAGCGGATCATCAGGAAGGTGAAGGGGCCCGCATGCTGCGAGGCATATTTGGCGACGATCCAGCCAGTGGACCAGAGAAGGACAAAAATCGCCGGCGCGAGTTTATCGAGGGACATGAAAATCGGACCGATATATTTGGCGCTTCGGAGCCGGAATCCTGGTCGAACTCGGGGTGTCGCGCGGAGGGGTTGAAGGCTGATAGCCGATGGCGGTGGAGCGGTCAAAATCGATCTGCTGAACACAGCAATCAATTTTTCTTCACGTCCGGCGAGCTACCGCCCTGGTTTCAGAAGCCTCAGCCACCACGCAGGCGCTCAGTCCGCAAAAGAAGCAGATGCTTAAATTTTGATCCGAACATTGCGACAAGAGCCGGCAGGCAACAGCGCCATTACTCTTAAATGCCTGTAAATCCGGCATTTTTCGATATTCAGAAATTCGCGATGGCAATTGCGCATAGTTCTTGCATTGTAAAAACCGTTGTATTCAAATGGGTAAAAACACGGGGACCGCACCTTTGGCATTTGATGAAATGATTACTGCGGATGAAAGTCCGCGCGCGCCTTACGAGAAATACTTCGAGTGGTACTCAGGCCAGGACAGGGGCCACCTCATTGCCAAATCCCGCGATGCGGAAACCATCTTCCGAAAAACGGGCATTACCTTCGCGGTCTACGGACACGCAGACTCCTCCGAAAAGCTCATTCCCTTCGACATCATCCCCCGCATCATATCAGGCCGCGAATGGCGCAAGCTCGCCCAGGGCATCGAACAGCGGGTCGTCGCCCTCAACGCCTTCCTCGACGACATCTACCACAAGCAGGAAATCATCCGCGCCGGCCGCATCCCGCGCGAGCTGATCGAAAAGAACGACGCCTTCCTGCCTGAAATGATCGGCTTTCGTCCGCCGGGCGGTGTCTACACCCATATCGTCGGCACCGACATCGTGCGCACCGGCGAAGACCAATTCTATGTGCTCGAGGACAATGCCCGCACGCCTTCCGGCGTCAGCTACATGCTGGAAAACCGCGAAACGATGATGCAGATGTTCCCCGAACTGTTTCACCAGAACAAGGTGCAGCGCGTCGAGGACTATCCGCTACTGCTACGCCAGAGCCTGGCATCGCTCGCCCCTCCCGGATGCAAGGGCAAGCCGCGTGTCGCCGTGCTGACGCCGGGCATCTATAACTCCGCCTATTACGAGCATTCCTTCCTCGCCGACATGATGGGCGTGGAGCTGGTGGAAGGCTCCGATCTGCGCGTCATCGACGGCAAGGTGAAGATGCGCACGACACGTGGCTATGAGGCGATCGACGTGCTCTACCGCCGCGTCGACGACGATTTCCTCGATCCCCTCACCTTCCGTCCGGAGTCCGCGCTCGGTATTCCCGGCATCATGGACGTCTACCGCGCGGGCAACATCACCATCGCCAATGCGCCCGGCACCGGCATTTCCGACGACAAGGCGATCTACTCCTACATGCCTGAAATCGTCGAATTCTACACCGGCCGCAAGCCGATCCTCGAGAACGTGCCGACATGGCGCTGTTCCGAGCCCGACAGCCTGCAATATGTGCTCGATAACCTTGCCGATCTCGTCGTCAAGGAAGTCCACGGCTCCGGCGGCTACGGCATGCTTGTGGGACCGACCGCCAGCAAGAAGGAGCGGACGGCCTTTGCCGAAAAGCTCAAGAGCAAGCCGAACAACTACATCGCGCAGCCGACCCTTTCGCTCTCGACCGTGCCGATCCTGGTCAACAAGGGCATTGCGCCGAGGCATGTCGATCTGCGGCCCTATGTCCTCGTCTCCGACAAGGTGCGGATCATCCCCGGCGGGTTGACCCGCGTGGCGCTGAAGGAAGGCTCGCTGGTGGTCAACTCCAGCCAGGGCGGCGGCACCAAAGACACCTGGGTTCTGGAGGACTGATCGGACATGCTGGGAAGAACCGCGAATGGCCTCTACTGGATGTTCCGTTACATCGAGCGCGCCGAAAACATAGCCCGCCTGGTCGACGCCGGCCAGCGCATGTCGCTGACCCGCAGCGACGCCGTCGATGATGACTGGGACGGCGTCCTGCAAAGCGCCGGAGTGCGCGAAGCCTACGATGAGGTGCACGACAAGCTGACCGGGACCGACGCGATCGATTATCTGATGCGCGACCGCTCCAATCCATCGAGCGTCATGTCCTGCATCGAATATGGCCGCAACAATGCCCGCATGGTGCGTACGGCGCTGACCCGCGACACCTGGGAAGCGACCAACGAATGCTGGATCGAGCTGAAATCGCTGCTCGGCAAGAAGCTGAAGACGGCAGAGCTACCGGAGACGATCGACGTCATCAAGCGGCGCGCCGGCTTGATCCGCGGCGCCTTCCACGGCTCGATGCTGCGCAACGAACTCTATAATTTCGCCCGCATCGGCACCTTCATCGAGCGCGCCGATAACACGGCCCGCATCCTCGATGTCAAATATTACGTGCTGCTGCCATCCGTCTCGCATGTCGGCTCCTCGCTCGACAATGCGCAATGGGAGTCGATCCTACGATCGGTCTCCGCGCACCGGGCCTATAAATGGGCTTACGATCCCGAATATAAGCCGGCCAACATTGCCGACTTCCTGATCCTCAACGGGCAAATGCCGCGCTCGCTTGCCTATTGCTATGAGAAGATCGTCAGCAATATCGGCTATCTCAGCGCCGAACATGAAAAACGGCTGCCGGCGCACGATACCGCGGAGGCCATCCGCCAGTCGCTGCAGAAGCTGACGATCAAGCGCATCATGGACCAGGGCCTGCATGAGTTCCTCGAGGATTTCGTCGCCCACAACAACAAGCTGGGCGCCGAGATCTCCGACGGCTACCGGTTCTACGAATAGGCGGGCGATATCATGAGACTGACGATCAGCCATATCACGGAATATCGCTACGACGAGCCGGCGCAGTTTTCCCTGCAACGGCTTCACCTGACGCCGCTGACGGGCGTCGGACAGACGGTT
Organism: Rhizobium sp. BK312; assembly: GCF_014193605.1. Taxonomy (NCBI): domain Bacteria; kingdom Pseudomonadati; phylum Pseudomonadota; class Alphaproteobacteria; order Hyphomicrobiales; family Rhizobiaceae; genus Rhizobium; species Rhizobium sp. BK312. Next base: position 746,501 of record NZ_JACHZP010000001.1, read on the forward strand.
ATCGACTGGAAGCTTTCGGTCGAAGGCGCCAAGCCGGAAGTGGAATATGACGACCAGTTCGGCAATCGCGCCACGCTGGTTTCCCTCGACGGGCAGCAGGACGCAACGAAGATCATTGCCTCAGGCGAAGTCGAGACGCAGGACCTCAACGGCGTTGTCGGGCCGCATCAGGGCTTCAGCCCGCTCTGGCTCTTCCTGCGGGAATCGCCGCGCACCAAGGCGGGTAAGCTGACGAAGGAACTGCTACGCAGCGTTTCAGGCGACAACGAACTCGGCAAGATGCATGCGCTGATGAAAGCGATCCACGAGACCGTGGAATACAAGCCAGGCACAAGCAATACGGAGACAACGGCGGAACAGGCACTGGAGGCAAAGAGCGGCGTCTGCCAGGACCATGCGCACATCTTTCTAGCCGGCGCCCGTGCATTGCAGATCCCTGCCCGTTACGTCTCCGGCTACCTGATGATGGAAGGCAAGAACGAGCAGGCTGCTACCCATGCCTGGGCAGAGGCGCATATTGCCGGCCTTGGCTGGGTCGGCTTCGATCCGGCCAACGACGTCTGCCCCGACGCCCGCTACGTCCGCATCGCGACCGGCCTCTGCTATCGCGACGCCGCTCCCGTGTCCGGCATGCGGATCGGCACGCCGGGCGAAACCCTTATGGTCAAGGTAACAGTCGCGACCCAAGGGCAGAGTCAAAGCCAGAGCCAGAGTTAGCGGCTCACAGAAGAAAAAGGGCGGAGCTTTCGCCCCGCCCCCATTCTTAATTCAAAACACAAATCTTAGTGGCTGTCGCGATTGTTCGGGATTTCCGAGCCGCGCGGGCCGACAAGGAAGTCCAGGTCGGCGCCGGTGTCGGCCTGCATGACCGACTTCACATAGAGACCGCCGTAACCGCCGGTGAGCGGCTTGACCGGGGAAACCCAGGCAGCGCGGCGCTTTGCCAGCTCCTCATCCGAAACTTCGAGCTGGATGGTGCGGGCGGGAACGTCGACGGCAATGATGTCGCCGTTCTGAACCAGCGCCAGCGGGCCGCCATCGGCTGCTTCCGGAGCCGTGTGCAGGATAACGGTGCCGTAAGCGGTGCCGGACATGCGCGCATCGGAAATGCGGATCATGTCGGTGATGCCCTTCTTCAGTACCTTCGGCGGAAGGCCCATGTTGCCGACTTCGGCCATGCCCGGATAACCCTTCGGACCGCAATACTTCAGCACCATGATGCAGTTCTCGTCGATATCAAGATCGTCGCGGTTGATGCGGGCGTGGTAGTCCTCGATGCTTTCGAAGACAACGGCGCGGCCCTTGTGCTGCATCAGATGCGGCGAAGCGGCCGATGGCTTCAAGACGGCACCCTTCGGCGCGAGATTGCCGCGCAGAACAGCGATGCCGCCCGACTGCGTCAGTGCCTTTTCGCGCGGGACGATAACGTCGTCATTGTAGTTGACGACGTCCTTGACGCCTGCCCAGATCGTGTCGCCCGTGACCGTGATGGCGTCCTTGTGGAGCAGGCCCATTTCGCCGACTGCCTTGATGACAACGGGCAGACCGCCGGCATAGTAGAACTCTTCCATCAGGTGCTTGCCCGAAGGCTGCAGGTTGACGATGGTCGGCACTTCGCGGCCCAGACGATCCCAATCGTCAAGCGACAGGTCGACGCCGATGCGGCCCGCGAGCGCCAGCAGGTGCAGAACGGCGTTGGTCGAGCCGCCGACGGCGCCGTTGACGCGGATAGCGTTTTCGAAGGCTTCCTTGGTCAGAATGTCCGATGGTTTCAGGTCTTCCTTGACCATGTCGACGATGCGGCGGCCTGACAGTTGCGAGATAACACGACGGCGCGCATCGACAGCCGGAATGGCGGCATTACCGGGCAAGGTCATGCCGAGCGCTTCGGCCATCGACGCCATGGTGGAGGCCGTACCCATCGTCATGCAACTACCGGCCGAGCGGGCCATGCCCTGCTCTGCATCCATGAATTCATCCAGCGACATCTCGCCGGACTTCACCATTTCCGAGAACTGCCAGATCGCCGTGCCGGAGCCGACATCCTTGCCCCGCCACTTGCCGTTCAGCATCGGGCCGCCGGAGACGAGGATGACCGGAATGTCGACGGAAGCCGCGCCCATCAGCAGGCTCGGCGTGGTCTTGTCGCAGCCGCCGAGCAGCACGACGCCATCGACCGGATTGCCGCGGATCGCTTCTTCCACGTCCATGGCAGCGAGGTTGCGGAACATCATGGCCGTCGGGCGCAGCGTGCTTTCGCCGACGGAGAAGACCGGGAACTCCACGGGGAAACCGCCCGCCTCGTAGACACCGCGCTTCACACGCTCTGCAAGATCGCGCAGATGCGCGTTGCAGGGCGTCAGTTCCGACCAGGTGTTACAGATGCCGATGATCGGACGGCCGTCGAACGTATCGGCCGGCAGGCCCTGGTTCTTCATCCAGGAGCGATGCATGATCGCATTCTTGCCGGTGCCGCCGAACCAATCGTAGGAGCGCAGCTTGCGCGGCCATTCAGCTTTCTTTTTCATGTCTCAGTACCCTTTGCGTCGCCCAGGCCGCCTCGTTCGCGCCTGGACTTTAAAATCGATGATCAGGCGAGCGTGTAAGCCGTCTTGACGGTGGTGAAGAATTCGGCGGCATATTTGCCCTGCTCGCGCGGACCGAAGGACGAACCCTTGCGGCCGCCGAACGGCACATGGAAGTCGACGCCGGCCGTCGGTAGGTTGACCATCACCATACCCGCTTCCGCATTGCGCTTGAAATGCGTCGCATGCTTCAGGCTCGTCGTGGCAATGCCCGAGGACAGGCCGAACGGCGTGTCATTGGCTGTTGCCAAGGCTTCTTCGTAATCCTTGACGCGGATGACGGAAGCAACCGGGCCGAAGATCTCTTCGCGGCTGATGCGCATCTGGTTCGTCGCTTCCGTGAACAGCGTCGGCTGCAGGTAGAAGCCGGGCGTGTCGCGGCTGACGAGTTCGCCACCGAAGGCAAGCTTGGCGCCTTCTTGGCGGCCGATCTCGATATAGTCCGTATCCGTCTTCAGCTGCTTGGCATCGACGACGGGGCCGATATGCGTGCCGGACTTCATGGCGTTATCGACGTTGAGCGTCTTCAGCTTTTCCGTCAGCGCCGCCACGAACCTGTCGTGAATGCCTTCGGTGACGATCAGGCGCGACGAGGCTGTACAGCGCTGGCCGGTCGAGAAGAAGGCGGAATTGGCAGCCGCTTCGACGGCGACCGTCAGATCGGCATCGTCAAGCACGACCATCGGGTTCTTGCCGCCCATTTCGAGCTGGTACTTACGACCGTGCTCGACGGAGGAAAGCGCTACGCGCTTGCCGGTGCCGACCGAGCCGGTGAAGGTGATACCCGAAAGAACCGGGCTGTCGAGCATCGCCTGACCGACGACCGAGCCCTTGCCCATGACGAGGTTCAACACACCCTTCGGCAGACCGGCGCGATTCAGAATATCGACGATTGCCCACGAGCAGCCGGGCACGAGATCGGCCGGCTTGAAGACGATGGTGTTGCCGTAGCAGAGCGCCGGCGCGATCTTCCAGGCAGGAATGGCGATCGGGAAGTTCCAGGGGGTGATGACGCCGATAACGCCAAGCGGCTCGCGGGTGATCTCGACACCGATGTTCGGGCGCACGGAAGGAAGTACCTCGCCTGCCAGGCGCAACGCCTCGCCGGCGAAGAATTCGAAGATCTGCGCGGCGCGGATGGTCTCGCCGATCGCTTCCGGCAGCGTCTTGCCCTCTTCGCGGGCGAGCAGCGCGCCGAGTTCATCCTTGCGTGCCAGGATCTCGTCGCCGGCCTTCTTCAGGATCGTGTGGCGCTCCAGAATACCAGAACGCGACCAGGCTGGAAAAGCGGCCTTGGCGGCAGCGATCGCGTCCGTGACATCCTGCGCGCTTGCGCTCGCATAGAGGCCGACGACCTCGTTCGTATCCGACGGGTTGATGTTCTCGGTGCCGTTCGTCCCCGTCCACTCCCCGGCGATCAAGTTCTGATGAATGGTCATGGCGTCATGCCTTCCTGGATCGTATTGGAAATCCCGGCCGATCCCTTGCGGCCGGGCTCGATGCATTACAGCTGGCGAACAGCCACTTCTTCCTCGGCATCGATCGCCAGCGGATTGCGCAGCGGCAGGCCGAATTCGCCAACTTCGATTTCAAAGACGTCGCCGACTTCGGGCTTGATGCCTTCCGCGAAGGAAAGCGTCGCCGTGCCGAACATGTGCACGTGCACATCGCCGGGAACACGGAAGATGCCGTACTTGAAGTGGTGATATTCAAGGTTCGCAAAGGTGTGCGACATGTTCGCTTCGCCCGATAGGAACGGCTTTTCGAAGATTACCTTGTCGCCGCGCTTGATGCGCGACGTGCCGCGAATATCTTCCGGCGCCACACCAACGCGGATTTCCGGGCCGAAGCTTGCCGGACGGAGCTTGGAATGGGCGAGATAAAGATAGTTGATCCGCTCGGTGACGTGATCGGAAAATTCGTTCGAGAGTGCAAAGCCGATACGGAACGGCGTGCCGTCCTTGGCGATGACATAGATGCCGGCCATTTCGGGCTCTTCGCCACCGTCGAGCGCGAAGGATGGAGACACGAGTGCCGCACCCGGGGCCGCAGCGCCGTAGCCATTGCCCTTGTAGAACCACTCTGGCTGCACGCCCTTCTCGCCCGCCTTCGGCTTGCCGCCCTCGATGCCCATCTTGAACATCTTCATGGAGTCGGTCAGCGTCTCCTCGGCGGCTTCCGTCGTCTTCTTGTGCATGGAATCGCGCGTGGCAGCGGAGCCAAGATGCGTCAGGCCGGTGCCTGTCAGGTGCAGGTGAGCTGCGTCGGGATGCGTGATCGGCGGCAGGAAGTGGCCTTGGGCATAGGCTTTTTCGAGATCGATTGACTCGCCGAGACCATGGGCCTCGATGACCGATGCCAGCGACTTGCCGCTATCGGCGGCTTCGATCGCAAGCTTGTAGACGCTGCCGCCATTGACGACGGCCTTGGCAGCTTCGCCGGGTCCATTGCGGACCGCAACGACGATCTCGCCGTTCGAACCCTTGATCTGCGAGATGAGCATGTCTTTCATCCTTTCCTAACAGACAGAGATCGGATGCGTTCTACCGTTCCGGCTCTCAGCGAAAGCCGGACTCTGTCATGGATTTGGTTTTAAAAGCTGGGTTGATCGCTAGACGATCAACCCTTGTTCTTGTTGTAGACGTCGATGAACACGGCAGCGAGCAGCACCGCACCCTTGATCATCTTCTGGGAGTCCGTCTGGTAGCCGAGGATCGACATGCCCTGGTTCAAGACACCCATGATCAAGGCGCCGATGACGGCACCCGTTACCTTGCCGACGCCGCCGGAGGCCGAAGCGCCGCCGATGAAGCAGGCCGCGATGACGTCGAGTTCGAGGCCGTCACCGCCCTTTGCGGTTGCCGAATTCAGGCGCGTCGCGATGATGATGCCGGCGATGCTCGCCAGGATACCCATGTTGATGAAGGTGTAGAAGGTCAGGCGGCGGGTATCGATACCCGAAAGCTTCGTCGCCTTCTCATTGCCGCCCATGGCATAGATGCGGCGGCCGATCGTCGTGCGCTGTGTGGCGAAGCTGTAGAGCGCGATCAAAAGCAGCATAAGAACCAGAACGTTCGGCAAGCCCCTGTAGGAGGAGATCTGATAGCCGATGAAGATGGCGGCGGCAGCAACCACCAGATTCTGGGCGACGAAGAAGCTGAACGGCTCGACATCGATACCGTGCTTCTCGTTCACACTGCGGCGACGCCATGACAGGAAGAACATGATGATCGGGATGGCGACCGTCAGCAACATCGATGTCGAATGGATACCGCCCATATCGACGAAATCCGGAATGAAGCCCGTTGCGACGATCTGGAACGCCGGCGGGAACGGACCGATGCTGCTGCCGTTGCCGGTCGTATTGATGATGGTATAGGTCAGGCCGCGGAAAACCAGCATGCCCGACAATGTCACGATGAATGACGGAATGCGGTGATAGGCGATGAAATATCCATGCCAGGCGCCGACCGCGGCACCCATCAGCAGACAAATGACCGTCGCGAGTGCGAGATTCATATGCATTTGCACGACAAGAACGCCGGCGACCGCGCCGACGAAACCGACGACGGAGCCGACGGAAAGATCGATATGGCCGGCCACAATAACAAGCAGCATGCCGAGCGCCATGATGACGATGAACGAGTTCTGCAGCACGATGTTGGTCAGGTTCTGCGGCCTGAACAGAACGCCGTTCGTCAGGTACTGGAACAGCAACATGATGACCACGAGCGCGATCAACATGCCATATTCGCGGATGTTGTTGCGGATGTGGTCGCCGATGGAAACCACGTGGCTGCTTTCTGTGGCTGGGTTGGCCGAACTCATTGTTGTTTCTCCCCTGAGCGCATGATAGCGCGCATGATGCTCTCCTGGCTTGCCTCTGCCTTCGGCAGTTCGGCGACGATGCGACCTTCGTTCATGACGTAGATGCGGTCGCAGGTGCCGAGAAGCTCGGGCATTTCCGATGAAATCATCAGAACGCCCTTTCCGTCGGCGGCAAGCTGGTTGATGATGGAATAGATTTCGTATTTGGCGCCGACGTCGATACCGCGCGTCGGCTCATCGAGGATCAGCACTTCCGGATCCGAGAACAGCCATTTCGACAGCACTACCTTCTGCTGGTTGCCGCCGGAAAGATTGCCCGCTTCCTGGAAGACGCCGGCCGAACGGATACGCAGCTTGGAACGATAGTTCGTCGCCACCTGCAGTTCCCGCACGTCATCAATGACGGTCGCCTTGGAAACGCCAAGCAGATTGGCAAGCGTCGTGTTGTGCAGGATGCTGTTGGTCAGAACCAGGCCAAGCTGCTTGCGGTCTTCGGTCACATAAGCAAGACCGGCATCGATCGCCTTGCGCACCGTGCTGGTATCGACCAGCTTGCCGTCAAGGAAGACTTCGCCGCTGATCTTGTGGCCATAGGACTTGCCGAAGACGCTCATAGCGAACTCGGTACGGCCTGCGCCCATCAGGCCGGCAATGCCGACCACCTCGCCTTTGCGCACATTGATGTTGATATCGTGCAGCACCTGACGATCGCGATGCTGCTGGTGGAAGGCATTCCAGTTCTTCACTTGGAAGATCGTCTCGCCGATCGGCACCGAGCGCGGCGGATAGCGATCCGCCAGCTCACGGCCGACCATGTTGCGAATGATGATGTCTTCGCTGATCTCTTCCTCATGACAGTCCAGCGCCTTCACCGTCATGCCGTCGCGCAACACAGTGATCTGGTCGGCCACCTTCCGCACTTCGTTGAGCTTGTGCGTGATGATGATCGAGGTGATGCCTTGGTTGCGGAACTCCATGAGGAGATTGAGCAGAGCGTCGGAGTCGTTTTCATTCAGCGAAGCCGTCGGCTCGTCGAGAATAAGCAGCTTGACGCTCTTCGACAGAGCCTTGGCGATCTCGACGAGCTGCTGCTTGCCGACACCGATGTCGGTCACGAGCGTGTTCGGAGATTCCTTGAGGCCCACTTTGGAAAGAAGCTGTTTGGTTCGGCTGAAGGTTTCCTGCCAATTGATCATGCCATTGGCGACAACTTCATTGCCGAGGAAGATATTTTCAGCGATCGACAGAAGCGGAACGAGCGCCAGCTCCTGGTGAATGATGATGATGCCGATATCTTCGGAATCCCTGATGGTCTTGAACTGACGAACCGCGCCATCGTAGTAGATATCGCCGTCGTACGTGCCGGCCGGATAGACACCCGACAGCACCTTCATGAGGGTGGATTTGCCGGCTCCGTTTTCACCGACCAAAGCATGAATCTCGCCCTGACGGACTTTCAAATTCACATTTTCCAAGGCGTTCACACCGGGGAACGACTTGGTTATGTTCCGCATTTCGAGAATGGTATTGTCCATTGTCCGTATCCAACGCCGCGATCAAACATAGCAGACCACGCGATCGTCTTAAATATCAAAGCCAGGGCTCGCATTGAGCGAGCCCTGACCGCTATGTCGGAAGATTACTTCAGCTGATCAGCCTTGTAGTAACCGCCCTCGACGAGGACCTTCTCGTAGTTGGTCTTGTCGACTGCGACCGGGGTCAGCAGGTAGGACGGAACAACCTTCACACCGTTGTCGTAGGTCTTCGTGTCGTTGACTTCGGGCGTCTTGCCTTCCATCAGCGCGTTGACCATGCCGACTGTGACCTTTGCGAGGTCACGGGTGTCCTTGAAGATCGTCGAGTGCTGCTCGCCAGCGATGATCGACTTCACGGACGGGATTTCGGAGTCCTGACCGGTAACGATCGGGAGCTTTACGCCGCCGGAACCATAGCCGACGCCCTTGAGCGCCGAGAGGATGCCGATCGACAGGCCGTCATACGGAGACAGAACGGCGTCGACGTGGCTGTCGGTGTAGTAGGCCGACAGCAGGTTGTCCATGCGGGCTTGGGCCGTTGCCGGATCCCAACGCAGCGTACCGACCTTGTCCATGCCCATCTGGCCGGACTTTACGACCAGCTTGCCGCTGTCGATGTAGGGCTTCAGGACCGACATTGCGCCGTCATAGAAGAAGAAGGCGTTGTTGTCGTCCGGAGAACCGCCGAACAGCTCGATGTTGAACGGGCCCTTGCCGTCCTTGAGGCCGAGGGCGTCGACGATCGAGTTTGCCTGCAGAACGCCGACCTTGAAGTTGTCGAACGTCGCATAATAGTCGACGTTGCCGCTGTTGCGGATCAGACGGTCATAGGCGATGACCTTGATGCCGGCATCGTGAGCCTTCTGCAGGACGTCGGACAGCGTGGTGCCGTCGATCGAAGCGATGACGAGGACCTTATCGCCCTTGGTGACCATGTTCTCGATCTGCGAGAGCTGGTTCGGGATATCGTCGTCGCCATACTGAAGGTCGGTGCCGTAACCAGCAGCCTGGAGCTGCTTGACGATGTTGTTGCCGTCGTCGATCCAGCGCGCCGAAGCCTTGGTCGGCATGGCGATGCCTACCGTGCCCTTATCCGCCGCGAAGGCAGGTACCACCAGCGTAGCGACGCCGAACGCAGCGCCGGCCATCAATGAGATAATGGATTTCATTACTCTCTCCCTTGTTGTTAAATGCGGCGGACAAAAAATGCCCGCCCGAAACTGCGGCAGGTTCCGTAGAAGGAATGATTTACTTCTAATTGTGAGAAACGAAGTAGGTCTCCTCCACGCTCTCACGGTTTATGAGCTGTACCCAGCCCACAATCGGCAAACTCGTACGATTTCGTATAACTGTCAAATAGAATAACTGGCTAAACATATACCAACTTTGGTATAATGTTAAAAAATAGTACTTTTTTGCCGGCGAAGGGGAAAAATGGCCGTTATGGAGAAAATATATAACGATTATTTGAGCGAAGGCATCGAGATTCATTCCGATAATTTTCGCGACGATGCGTTGTTGAAAGCCGGTTTGAAGCTCAATCACCTGCGGATGATCGTCACGATCGAGGATCACGGGCAAATTTCCGCGGCCGCTGAGTCCATGAACATGTCACAACCTGCGGCTTCACGCATGCTCTCAGAAATGGAGTCGATTGTCAAAAGCCCGCTTTACGAGCGCGTCGCCAGGGGCGTCGTTTTGACCCCTTTCGGGCTCGCTTTGGCCAAGCGAGCACGCAAGATCCTGCTGGAGCTGCGCGAGGCAGGCCGGGAGCTTGGCGCCTTGCGAACCGGCAGGGGTGGCTCGGTCTTTCTGGGGGCGGTGACCGCGCCGGCAATCAGCCTTGTCGTCCCGGCGATCCAGCGCGTGACGCGCACCTATCCCGGTATAGAGATCAATATCGAAGTCGAGAACAGCAATGTGCTCGCGCGCGAGCTGCTGGCGGCCCGCCATGACTTCATCATCAGCCGCATCCCGGACGATCTCGATCCGCGTCTGTTCACGGCCCATGAGATCGGTGTCGAAAAGGCCTGCCTGGTGGTTCGCAACGGCCATCCGCTGCTTGAAAGAGGTGTAGCCGGCCTGCACGATCTGGCCGGTTACGACTGGGTATTCCAACCGCCGGGCACATTGCTTCGCCGCAAGGTGGAAGACATTTTCCTCGCTGCTGGCGTGCCCCTGCCGGAAAATGTCGTCAACACCTCATCCTTGCTGCTGACGCTGGCGGTGGTCTGCAAGACGGACGCGATCGCGCCGATTGCGCTCGACATGGCGCAATTCATCTGCGGGCAGACGTCCCAGGCAGGCGAATCCTCCATCCTGCCGATCGATTTCGATATCGACGTCAGGCCCTATAGCCTCATCACCGCCCGCGAACGCGCCATGCCGCCGAGCGCGCGGCTGCTGCATGACATGATCCTGGAAGAGAGCCGGCATCTCTCGCCGACATGAGCGGAGAACCGTTGCCGCCATAAGCTCCACGCCAACTTGCGCTCCTATGAAGCTTGGCGTGGAGACCACGCATGCTGTTCAAGCAATCATTGTTTCAATCCGTGCTCGATCGCCTCGATAGCGAAGAGGAGCCTGCGGAACAGGAAGAAGCCGCGCACCGCATCCGCGGCCTGAACGTCAGCTTTGCCGCAACGGTGCTGGGCGGCGAGACGCCGGACGCCCATCGGCCGGACGAAGCCTACCGCGACAATCTCGGCGACCCTAACATTCTGCCGGAACCCGAACCCGCCCCGCAAGAACCGGTACTGCCGGTCATGCCCGAGCATCTGGCACGAACATCGCGGGAAGAAGTCGCCACTGAGCTCGCAATCACCTCTGACCTCACGCGCGAAGCCCTGCAGGAAAAACGCCGCAGTTTTGCCAAGGCCAATCACCCCGACAGCGTCGCAGCCCTCTTTCGCGAACAGGCGACAATCCGCATGACGCTCGCCAATCAGCTGATCGACGAAGCCATACGCCGCCTCAGACGATGATTATTTCTTGTCTTCGGAGGGCGGCTCATCATCCTCGGCAGCATCGTCCTGCACTGGCGCATCGCTAGTCGCCGCGGGCGGTTGCGGCTTGAAATTCAAGAGCAGCATCCACGCCGAATAGGCGCCGAGCGCGCCAGACAGCATTGCCCAGAACGGCTGCGAGCCCAGCGTTTCGACGGCTGCCCAGCCAAAGCAGACAGCCACGATGAGAATGCGCACCCAAAGCGGCTTGTAGATGGGATGGCTGGGATCGATCAGTTGCATGGGTCACTTTTGCCTGTTTAAGAAGACATGTCTTTAGCGCATCCTCAGGAAAATTGTGAAGTCGTCCGCATAAAATAAGGTTTCACGTCCGGATTTCGGCTAAGCCGAGAGCCGGAATTTTTCAGAATTGTGAAGTCCAGGCGGCTTGACGCCGCCGCCGGAAAATGGAATGAAAATTCCATAGCAATTGATATTCGGTCCATTTATTCCGAATTCAGGGAGGTAATAATGACTGTCAGATTTGGTCTGCTCGGCGCCGGACGCATCGGCAAGGTGCATGCGAAAGCCGTCAGCGGCGATGCCAACGCCAAGCTCGTCGCCGTCGCGGATGCCTTTCCGGCGGCTGCGGAAGCAATCTCGGCCGCCTATGGCTGCGAAGTCCGCACCATCGAAGCGATCGAAGCCGCTAAGGATATCGATGCCGTCGTCATCTGCACGCCGACGGATACCCATGCCGATCTGATCGAGCGCTTCTCCCGCGCCGGCAAGGCCATCTTCTGCGAAAAGCCTGTCGATCTCGACGTCGCGCGCGTTCAGGCCTGCATCAAGGTTGTCAATGAGACCAAGGGCAAGCTGATGGTCGGCTTCAACCGCCGCTTCGACCCACATTTCATGGCTGTCAAGAAAGCCATCGACGAAGGCCGCATCGGCACGGTCGAAATGGTGACGATCACCTCGCGCGATCCGGGCGCCCCGCCGGTCGATTACATCAAGCGCTCCGGCGGCATCTTCCGCGACATGACGATCCACGACTTCGACATGGCGCGCTTCCTGCTCGGCGAAGAACCGGTTGCCGTCACCGCGACTGCTGCTGTTCTCGTTGACAAGGCGATCGGCGAAGCCGGCGATTACGACAGCGTTTCGGTCATCCTCCAGACGGCATCGGGCAAGCAGGCGATCATCTCCAATTCGCGCCGCGCCACTTACGGCTACGATCAGCGGATCGAAATCCATGGCTCGAAGGGTCTGGTTTCGGCTGAAAACCAACGCCCCTTCTCCATCGAAGTCGCCAACGGCGATGGCTACACCCGCCCGCCGCTGCATGATTTCTTCATGACGCGCTACACCGAAGCCTATGCCAACGAGATCGCAAGCTTCATCGCCGCGATCGAAAAGGGCGCCGCCATCACACCATCGGGCGCCGATGGTCTTGCTGCACTGAAGCTGGCGGATGCCGCCTTGCAGTCGGTCAAGGAAGGCCGCCTCGTCAAGATTAACTGAGCCGTCTCCATTCCTCCAGGAATGCGATCCTCCCAAAAGTCCGCCGCGATCTCCATTCGCGGCGGACTTTTTCTTTGGCGCGATTTCTTTGGCGCGATCCAGAGCTCACGAAGAGGCTTCGATAAAAACCTCTTGCGAATCACATAAGTACATGCTTATCTGTCGTCATGGTAGAGAATGAGATATTCCGGGCTTTGGCCGATCCGACCCGCCGCGCCATCTTCGAGAAGCTGGCGACAGGCGGCATGAATGCCAGCGCCCTGCGAGACGGTATCGACATCAGCCAGCCGGCCATGTCCCAGCATCTCGCAGTTCTGCGGAGCGCCGGGCTGGTCAGGGAAGAACGACAGGGGCGTTTCGTGAACTACGAAGTCGATCCGGAAGGGCTTGCCCTCATCGCCCAATGGCTGGCGAAATACCGCGCATATTGGCCTGCTCGTATCGAAGCTCTCAAGGTGTTGCTGAAGGATATGGATCAATGAACAATCCCAAGATCCCCGAGCGAAAGAACGGCATCGAGCTGGAATACCAGCTCGACGAACCGCCGCAAAAAGTTTGGCGTGCAATCAGCACCCCTGAGCTTCGCCAAAACTGGCTGCCGCAGGAGGCCTTGGCCAATCCCGAGGCTATATCGGTCACGCCGGGCAAGGAAGTCACCTACAGGCTGCGGGACGATGCAGCGCCCTTCCTCGAAAGCACCGTGACTTTCAAAATATCTTCGAATGCAAACGGCGGCACCAGCCTGCGGATCATCCACGAGCTCGATGACGTTCGGCTTCGCGAAACGGAAAGAACTGCAGCAAACAATAACCGCCTGACCGTCATGCGCGCCGCCTGACGGCATCGGCTACACATCAAATCTCAAGAATATGGGAGTTCGCCGATGCGCGAAGCGATGCAGCTCGTCCCTATGGTCGTTGAGCAGTCTAGCAGAGGGGAACGATCTTTCGACATCTACTCCCGCCTGCTGCGCGAGAGAATCATCTTCCTGAATGGTGAGGTGAACGACGACGTCTCGGCCCTCGTCTGCGCGCAACTGCTGTTTCTCGAGGCCGAAAATCCAAAGAGACCGATCCACCTTTATATCAATTCGCCCGGTGGCGTCGTAACCAGCGGTCTCGCGATGTATGACACCATGCGTTACGTTCGTGCGCCGGTGCATACGCTTTGCATGGGAACGGCCCGTTCGATGGGCTCCTTCCTCTTGATGTCTGGTCAGCCGGGTGAGCGCACTGCGCTTCCAAATGCCAGCATCCATATTCACCAGCCATTGGGCGGTTTCCAGGGACAGGCATCGGACATCTTTATCCACGCCGAAGAAATGAGACGAACGAAGCATCGCATGACGCGGCTTTATGCCGAGCATTGCGGACGCTCCTATGAGGAGTTCGAACGCGCCATGGACCGCGATCACTTCATGACGGCGGAAGAGGCTCTGGAATGGGGGCTGATCGACCGTATTCTTCAGGTCCGCGAAGACGAACAGCCTTTGGGCTTGGCGGATTGATTGAGATGACAATCCTGCGGCCAAGCGCAGGGCCACAGCTTGCGGCGCCCTCGCCTCTCAACCCGCCTGGTCGCGCAGCTCGACGACCGAGGCTCCCCTCTTCACGATGTCATTGTCGATGATCGAAAATGCGCGGTTCAGATGCCCTTCGAAAACGAGCGTCGGCTCGTCGGCGATGACGCGCAGCTCCGGCATGCCCTCCATGCGCACGACATGCGATTCCGCCAGGCCCTCGGTTATGCCCTCGATCAGCAGATCGTAGTACCTCACGCCAGGACCGGTGATGACGATCGGCATCCGCTCGTGCAGACTCAAGACACGCGAAAGGCCATTGCCGAGCGCCAGGCCCGCCTGGCGGAAGGCCAGTACGTTGCGGCGCCCGCCCTGGCGCGCACTCGTAGCGATCTTGTCGAGCTCGGCAATCGGCACGAACTTCGCCGGAATCGTGTCCAGCGGCACGTCGAAGGCCGTCCGCAGCATCGCGTAGAAACCGGCATAGGCCTCGATACATCCCCGCGCGCCGCAGCGGCAAAGACCGCCGCCGGGCACATGCATCATATGCCCGAAATTGGGCGCCGATATATGATGGCCGCCTTCATGTTCCCGGCGCACGATGCCAAGCCCGATACTATGGCCGAGCGACAGCGCCGCCAGCGAGCGGAAGTCGCCGCGGGTGTTGATTTCCTCCTGCCGCCCAAGCGCTGCAGCCACAAGCAGGGTTTCGTTGCCGAGAATGACTTGCGCGGGCCATTCATCGCGCAGCACGTCAGCGAAATCGATCTCGTCGCGCCCGAAGATCGGAGACCAGCGCAGCACCGGCGCTGAAATATCGACGAGCCCCTTGCTGCTGATCGAGATCATCAGCACCTTGTCGCGCGGCAATCGCGATCGGATGACAATGCGGTTCAAGGCATCGCGCAAGGCTGCCACGAAGCGCTCGACGCCCGCAACGTTCTGCTGCCTGTCCTCGGTAAAGCGGTCGATCAGGCGGCCGGTATAATCGACGAGAGAATATTGCACGGCATCCGACGAGATGACGACGACGATGAGATAGCCGCAATCGCGCCGCTGCGAAAACAAAACACGCGGCCGCCCACGGCCGCTGGCCGGCTGCTGCTCCGCCTTTTCGATGATCTGCGCCCGCTCAAGATCGGCAGTGATGACCGATACGGTCGCGGAAGAGAGCCTAGTGAAATCAGAGAGCTCGGTATGGGCGAGCGGGCCGTGCCGGCGCAGCGCCGACAAGACCAAGGCGCTGTTCTTCTGACGGACCAATTCGGTGCTCGATTTGGCCAGCATTGGCAAACTCCCTGCTCATTCAACCCTCCTCCTGCGCAGCCCCTGATAGCTTTTTCGGACGACCGATGAAACCTAGCGGCGCGGGTGTTGACAGCTGAAAAAATCTCTGACACTAAATTTCTCGACTGTCGAGAAAAAAGTCCAAGACTTTTCTTGTCAGCATTTCGCCGCGGCCGACGGGAGTTCAGGATACGTGCGGTCGCATTCACTCGGGAGGATCACATGAAAGCTTTCATCAAGCTGGCTGCGGGCGCGGCCATCGTTTTGACCATGCAGACGGCCGCCTTCGCCAAGGATCTCGTCGTCGGCGTTTCCTGGTCGAATTTCCAGGAAGAACGTTGGAAGACCGATGAGGCAGCCATCAAGAAGGCTCTGGCAGCCGTCGGGGCCAAATACATTTCCGCCGACGCCCAGTCGTCCGCTTCCAAGCAGCTGACCGACGTCGAGTCGCTGATTTCGCAGGGTGCCAACGCCCTCATCATTCTCGCCCAGGATTCCGATGCCATCGGCCCGGCCGTTGAAAAGGCTGCCGACGAAGGCATTCCGGTGGTCGGCTATGACCGCCTGATCGAAAATCCGGCAGCCTTCTACATCACCTTCGATAACAAGGAAGTGGGCCGCATGCAGGCTCGCGAAGTCCTGAAGGCAAAGCCGGCTGGCAACTACGTCTTCATCAAGGGCTCGTCGTCCGATCCGAACGCCGACTTTCTCTTCTCCGGCCAGATGGAAGTGCTGAAGCCTTCCATCGACGCCGGCAAGATCAAGAACGTCGGCGAAGCCTATACGGACGGCTGGCTGCCGCAGAATGCGCAGCGCAACATGGAGCAGTTCCTGACCGCCAACAACAACAAGGTTGACGCGGTCGTCGCCTCCAACGACGGCACCGCCGGCGGCGCTGTTGCCGCTCTCGACGCCCAGGGCCTTGCCGGTTCCGTTCCGGTTTCAGGCCAGGATGCCGACAAGGCAGCCTTGAACCGCATCGCGCTTGGCACGCAGACCGTTTCCATCTGGAAGGACTCGCGTGAACTCGGCAAGCGCGCCGCTGAAATCGCCATCGACCTCGCCAAGGGCAAGAAGCTCGACGAGATCTCCGGCGTTCAGACCTTCAACGGCGGCCCGAAGCACGTCGCCATGAAGTCGGTCTTCCTGACCCCGGTTGCTATCACCAAGGACAATCTGAACGTCGTCATCGACGCCGGCTGGATTTCCAAGGCTGAAGCCTGCCAGGGTGTCAAGGCAGGCGCTGTCGCGGCCTGCAAATAAACCGACTTTAGAACGAGCTTACTCATCGAAAGAGCGACGCCGCAGCGGCACACCGTTGCGGCGTCGAATGCGGATTGGAAGCAGACAACCCTCCCTTGCAGCTGGAGGCCGAGCTTCCCCGCAGTGTGGTATGCCGCCGCATCCCATGGTCCGTCGGACGGCGGTCATCGGGACCGGATAAAGGCCGGGTTGCAGGCGATGGCAGACATTTTTGAGATTGGCGCGATTGCCAGCGATTGCCAGAATGCGTCGCCGGCCGCGCCCGACAGAGGGAGAACGGCAAAGCGATGGCCGACATGACACAGTCCACCACATCGAGCGGGCCTAGGAACGCGGATGCCGGCGCGATCACCCGGTTTCTGCGCGCCACGGAAATCGATACCCGCCTGCTCGGCATGATAGGAGCGCTACTGATCATCTGGATCGGCTTCGATCTCTATCTCAGGGTCTTCGACGGCCGGGAATTTCTGACGGCGAGAAACCTTTGGAACCTTTCGGTGCAGACCTGCGAAATCGCGGTTCTCGCCACGGGCATGGTACTGGTCATCGTCACGCGCAACATCGACCTGTCGGTAGGCTCCGTGCTCGGTTTCGTCGCCATGATCATGGGCGTCATGCAGGCAAAATGGCTGCCGCAATATCTCGGCTTCGACAGCTCCTGGACGTGGATCATCACCCTCCTCTGCGGCCTGGCGATTGGCACGGCCATCGGCACCTTCCAGGGCGCGATCATCGCCTTCATGAACGTTCCCTCCTTCATCGTGACGCTTGGCGGCCTTCTCGTCTGGCGCGGCCTTGCGTGGTACGTCACCAGCGGTCAGACCGTGGCGCCGATGGATTCCACCTTCGTCATCATGGGCGGCAGCGGCGCCACCGGCTCGATCGGCGCCACCTGGAGCTGGGTGGTCGGCGTGATTTCCTGCCTGCTGATCATTGTCGGCATCGTCGGCTCACGCCAGCAAAGAAAGCGCTTCCACTTTCCGCGCCGCCCGCTCTGGGCGGAATACTTCCTTGCCGGCCTCGGCTCCCTGCTCGTCCTCGGTACCGTCTATCTCTTCAACAGTTATGACTGGCCGGTCGGCATCGCCAAGCGCTACGCCACCGAACACAATATCACGTGGCCCGAGAACGGCCTCGATATCCCTTACGGGATCGCGGTGCCGGTCCTCATCGCCGTTCTCATCGGCATCGCGATGACTTTCATCGCGACCCGCCTGCGCTTCGGCCGTTATGTCTTCGCGATCGGCGGCAACCCGGAAGCGGCAGAGCTTGCCGGCATCAAGACCCGCTGGGTCATCGTGAAGATCTTCGCGCTGATGGGCCTGCTCGCCGCCGTCGCAGCCGCGATTTCGACCGCTCGCCTCAATTCGGCTGTGAACTCACAGGGAACCACCTACGAACTCTTCACCATCGCTGCTGCGGTTATCGGCGGCACGTCGCTCGCCGGCGGCAGCGGCACGGTCGCCGGCGCCATGCTTGGCGCGCTGGTCATGCAGTCGCTGCAATCGGGCATGGGGCTCGCCAATGTCGACACACCGATTCAAAACGTCGTCGTCGGGGTGGTCTTGGTGGTCGCCGTCTGGCTCGACATCGTCTACCGCTCGCGCGCCAAGTAAAAGGAATTCTGAACCATGACGGATCAAACTACTCCGCTTGTGGAAATGAAGAACATTTCCATCTCCTTCGGCGGCATCCACGCGGTCGACAACGCCTCGGTGGACCTCTACCCCGGCGAAGTTGTCGCCCTTCTCGGCCATAACGGCGCCGGCAAATCGACGCTGATCAAGATTCTCTCCGGCGCCTACAAGCGCGACAGCGGCGATATCCTGATCAACGGCGAGCCCGCCGATATCCGCACCCCGCGCGACGCCAAGAAATACGGCATCGAGACGATCTACCAGACGCTCGCCGTCGCCGACAATGTCGACGCCGCCGCCAACCTCTATCTTGGCCGCGAACTGCAGACCCGCTGGGGTACGCTCGACGACGTCGCGATGGAGGCCAAGGCACGAGAAGTGATGGGACGCCTCAACCCCAACTTCAAGCGCTTCAAGGAGCCGGTGAAGGCGCTTTCCGGCGGCCAGCGCCAGTCGGTGGCGATCGCCCGCGCCATTCTCTTCGACGCCCGCATCCTGATCATGGACGAGCCGACCGCAGCTCTCGGGCCCCAGGAGACCGCGCAGGTCGGCGAACTCATTAAACAGTTGAAGAAGGAAGGCATCGGCATCTTCCTCATCAGCCACGACATCCATGACGTCTTCGACCTCGCCGACCGCGTCTCGGTCATGAAGAACGGCCAGGTCGTCGGCCACGCCCGCACCGAAGACGTCACCAAGGACGAAGTGCTTGGCATGATCATCCTCGGCAAGGTGCCGCCCAAAGCCATCCCCGGCCCTGGCGCGATGAAGGAATGAGCCGGAACGGCCGATGACACCAAGGCCGCGCGCTCAAAGCCCGCGGCCTTATCCAAACAAAACGTCCGATCTCACGCTTTCCTGAATTTTCCGCATTGAAGCCAAGCCTTTCCTGGGCTAAGAACCAGCCATCGGACAGGCGATTCATATCGCCACGGCATGCACCCGTAGCTCAGCTGGATAGAGTGTTGGATTCCGATTCCAAAGGTCACAGGTTCGAATCCTGTCGGGTGCGCCAATAATTTCAATCACCTAGCCTCATTGACTTGGAGCTTTTTTGCGTGGGAAGCGCATGGGAAGCAGGCGTTCGAACATGGCCTCTCCACAGTACTCTTAAATTCGCCAGAAACTCCCAAACGAGTTTGAAAAACTCCTGACAAACTAAATCTTAAGTTTATCATGAGAGACGTGGTGGAGGGCGTGATTCTATGACAGCTGAAATTGCCATAGCGAACAAAACAGCCATAGCACTTGCTGCGGATAGTAAGGTTACGCTATCCAATGGCGGCCAGCAAAAGACGTACGATACCGTCGATAAAATTTTCTCTCTTTCAAAGACTGAACCCGTCGGCGCAATGATCTATGGCAGCGCTGATTTCATGGGTTTCCCCTGGGAAACTATTCTTAAGGAATATCGGCGTCGCAATCCAACGAAGGTCTTTTCAACGATATTCGATTGGGCTGCCGACTTAAAAACCTTCCTCATCTCTTTTTTCCCCTTTAACCCCGAAGATGATGAGCGCATGATACGGCGCGTAGGCGGCACGGCAGTCGAGCAGATCACCCGTCGCTACTTCGCATTTTTGCAGAGGGGCCTGAATAGCGAGGAGATTTTCGCTGGCTTGATCGAGGAAGTTGACCTTCACCTCGCGAACCTTGAAACTGCAGAAGATTTCCTTAGTGCTGACAATTGGGCCACCATGATTCAGCAGTTTGATGGGATAGTACAGTCGATAGCAAAGAACGGTTACTTGGACGACATTGCCGGACTTTCGGAGCGTTTAGAAAGGCTTGTCGAACTATCCGTTCGCAAAAATGTTTCTTCGCCATCCCATTCTGGGCTGGTTGTCGCCGGTTTTGGGGAAGACGAGCTGCTCCCGTCTCTGATAGCTTTCGAGATCGACGGGGTTCTTGCAGGAAATCTGAAATGCATCGAGAATAGCAAGTTTGACGCGACTCGCCAAAATCATGGCCTAATACAGCCCTTTGCCCAAAGCGACATGGTTCATAGGTTTATGTCAGGCGTTGATCCCGATTACGCGGTTCAATTGGCAGAAAACATCACGGTGATGTTAAACCGAACCATAGTTGATACGGCTAAGGCTCTAGGCCATTCTGACCAAGAAATAACAGCGCTCGGGCCTGCATTTGCGGCCGCTGTGGAAGAGTCGATGAAAGCGTTCTGGCAAGCGGATAAGGGCATTCAGTGGGAACGTTTCGCACAACCAATCATTGATATGACTATGAGCCTGCCGAAAGATGAACTTGCCCATCTTGCAGAGGCCCTTGTGAGTCTTACTTCGTTACAGAGGCGCGTGTCGCGTCAAATTGAGACTGTTGGTGGAGCGATTGATGTGGCCGTCATATCCAAGGGAGATGGGTTCATATGGGTAAAGCGGAAGCATTATTTTTCGGCGGATCGTAACATACGATTTGTAAGTGGATATTTTTCTGAGTATGGGAAAAACCAGCCACATGGAGACAGCAATGGCAACGCTTGATCAAAGGGAAGTTATTACTGGACGCAGGGAACCATCAGATTCACGTTTGCCCCTCGTCGTTCAAAAGCGCCAGATAGAAGAGGCTGCTAAGGAAGTCGCGGAGAAGGCGTCGGAAGCATTTTCCAAAACTCTCAACGTGGAAATACGCAGAATTTCCGCTTCGCGATAGGCGAGGCGCGGGCGTTTGACCATGCAGATTTCAATTAAGTGAGCTTTGATAGGCGTCCACTTCGGGCGCCTATCCCTTTTTGCTTAAAAGATGGAGCAGATGCTACCGGGTCGCTACAGGTCTCTCAAATGGCCTGCGCTGCTCTAATCCGCTATCCCAGGTGGCGGAAGATGCGTTGGTACATTGCTAAAAGAAACAATGTCGGCGTAATCGGTTGCAGATCCGTTAAATGTACAGACAAAGACTTTACACATACCGTTGAGATTGGGTGCAGCGAATCGCTGATTTTGGCTTTTCAGCATTCGCTAGGGATTTTTTATTTATTTTATTCTGAAAGCAGTCACAAAACGGTTGCGCCTACAGATCTTTGATCTAACAGCAATTCTTTTTTGGAGCGCTTGTAAGAGTCAAAAACGTTGTCCCGAGTCAATGGACGCCTCTTAATTTTGTGTAAAATTCATCGTTGATTTTGTTGAATTTTCGGTTCTGATAGTAAAAGGCCGAGGCAACGACCGTGTCTCACGAACACTGCGACGTCGCACCTCGGCCTTGGTACGGGTATGCAGGCTACTGCAACCGCGCGAGGGAGTGGGCCATTGCAGTGGTCCACTCTTAAGCGGATTAAATACCTTTCGCGACGCACATGCAATCTTTGACTGACCTTCCCGAGCACCCGAGAGGTCGTGATCGGATCAAGACTATGTGGACCACCATGCGCACGCTTGTCACCACCGGCGCCACGCCGGCCAGCAGAAAACCTTCCGCCAAACCGGTATTTGGTCTCGAAAGGGAGGCGGCTTTTCCTCAACCTAATGGTTCTTGTTCGGCCCCTTGCCGGTCGCAAAGCTGCAGGTCTTGATCTTGCAGCTAGGATCGTCGCTCGTAGGCACGCTGGCGCTGGCCATCGAGCCCTGACCCAGGCAAGCCATCGAATTCGAAACGGTCCGATGGTACATCATCAGACCCGGATGGTGTGAGGGATATCGCAGCACGATCGACCCTTCCTGAGCCATCTTTTCATGCACGGCCGCGCAGGTCATCGACTTGGAATTATAGGCCGACATGGCCATCGCGTTCGTGGAGAACATTCCGATTGCGGCAAGTATGATGATCGTCTTCATGGGGCTTCCTTTGGTCGCGCCGAAGGGCGCTATCGAAAATGAGATAGTCGTTGATTAGCATTGGATTTGTGACAGTGAACCGACTTCCCTTTATCGGCTGTTTGACCACTGCCAAGGGTGACCTGGCGCCCGTTTGGGTACGATTGCGCTGGAGGTCATTAAGCACCGCATGGTGCCTGTCGGCAGGATGCGGTGCGAACGGAGATTTAGAAATCGTCCGTCACGCCAGATAGGGCCCGATATGAAGACCGGGCCTCATTTCTGTGAAGATCAGCCGAGACCAGAAGCCTCAGAAGGTCCGCTCGAAGCGCAGGATACCCGAGAAGGTATCGTCGCTCGGCAGATCGTAGTGAACGTAGGTGAATTCCGGCTCGACCAGCAGATTCTTGACCGGATTGAATTTGACGTTCGTGGTCGCTTCGAAGATCTTCGAGTCGGTATAGGCGAGCTGCAGGTTCCACTTCAGCTTGTCGTTGATCGGAACGCCGACGCCGCCCCAGACTGCCCAGTCGCCCCAGCCGCAATCCGCGCCGTGAACGACGCCGTCGGAAGTCGTGCAGGCCGAGACGTTCTGGTTCGAGCCGGCATACTGGTTGAGCTTGTCGCCGTCGGTGTTCCAGCCACCCATCAGGAAGGCGGAGAAGACGCCGAAATCGGCGTCGATACGCGCCTTGATGGCACCCTCTTCGACGATGGAGTCATAACCGCCGACCACGCGGAACTGCCAGGCGCCGGCCTTGTAGCCGAGACCGGCAACAACGTTCGGAGCGTAATGATCGCTCTTGGAAAGCTGCCAGCTTCCGCCATACGCGCTGGTGGTGGTTCCGGAGTTGCTGTCTTCGAGCGAGATGACACCAGTAAAGCCTGTTCCACTGTCGTAGTTATAGGTGAGCTGGTTCAGTTCATACGGACCGTCATAGATGACGTCGTCCTGGATCACGTCGCCGGCATAGCCGATGAACTGGTTGTACTGCGAGTCCGTCTTACCCACACTGAAGCCGCCGAGGGTGATGTAGGCCCACAGCAGGTTCGTGCCGGTGGAGCCACCGTCGTTCCAGTCCCAACGAACGATGGTTTCGGTCTTCAGCGGACCATATTCGGTGTCGGTCGCCGTATTAAGGTTGAGCTCGGCGCGGGTGTGCCACTTGGTCCCGAAGTTGCTGTCGCGATTGTAGGGATCCTTCCACTGGCCCTCCGTGCGGACCTTGCCGCCGACGCGCAAGCAGGTCTCCGTACCGGGAATGAAGAAGTAGCCGGCGCCGAACGCATCGCAGATGCGCACATATTCCAGCGGCTCCGGTTCTGCGGCAACGATAGCATCGGCAGCATGCGCGCCGGATACGACGCATAGCGCAGCAGCAGAACCGATAAGCAAGCTCTTGATGTTCATGGTAACTCCATCCGTCAAATGAACTTGCGCGATGGACGAACCTGGGGGTCGCTCGACATCAAGTTCCAGTGCCTAATTCGAAGCATAAGCTTCACTTCGATTAGTAAGCTGCATTTACTATTTTGTTCTGACAAGGGTTTAGAGAGGCCGCAAACATATATGACAGCAGCTTCATATGGCGTGTTGCGCAAACGACGCACATGCGCATGAACGATGACAACCGAGTGACAACTAGATGACAAAAACAGGCAGCTAAGCCCCGTTTGCCATGCTCTGCCGAGATACATTGCTGGACTGATAGCGATGAGTCTTGCTAGACTTCCAACGATAAGCAGCTCATCCTTCCCTAGCAAATCGCAGGCAGGATCGTCATGCCGAAGATCGATATTGCAGCCATACCCGAAATCAAGGGTACACGTTATCCGGCTCCCTTCAGCGACCCTTGCGCTGAACGCATACGCCAGCGGCTGGGTGATGCGGGAGGCCTCAGGGATTTCGGTATCAACCTCATGCGGCTGCCGCCGGGCAATTGGTCGAGCCAACGGCACTGGCATTCGGAGGAGGATGAGTTCGTCTATGTGCTGGAGGGCGAACTGACGCTGATAGAAGACGACGGCGAAACCGTGCTGCGCGCAGGCGATTGCGCCGCCTTCCCGAAAAGCTCGGGTAACGGGCATCATATGATCAACAAATCCACTAGGACGGCTGTTTATCTCGAGGTCGGAACGCGCTCTCCGACCGACCTCATCACCTGTTCCGATGTCGATATGATGAGCTCCAGCACGGATGGGCGTTTCGTGCACAAGGATGGCATGCCCTATCCGGACGGCTAAGCCGGCCGGTCGATGTCAGCCGCTGCCATCCGATAGGAAAGCAGATGAGTCGGCGCTCCATGGAGCATGACTTCCCGCTCGAAACCGAAACCGCACTTTTCCAGCACGCGCCGGGAGGCGATATTGACGGGCCGGACAAGTCCGATGACGCGCTTTGCCTGCAGATCGCCGCGGGCGAAAGCCAGCGCCTCGGTTACCAGTTCTGTCGCATAGCCCTTTCCCCAATAATCAGGATGCAAATGATAGGAGAGATTGAGCCCCTCAAATTCCGTTGAAACGGTAACGCCTCCGAAACCGATCAGCTGCCCCTCCGCTTCGATCGCCCAGCGCCCGAATCCATGCAGGCGCCAATGCGTCCGGTCACGAGCCAGACGCCGAGCACTCTCTTCGGGAGAATCCGGTTTGGGATCAGGCCTATGGGCGACCAGTTCCGGCCGTAAGAACAAGGCTGTGAGGAAGCCGATGTCCCCCTCTTCCGGCTTCCGCAAGGAAAGGCGTGAGGTACGACGGATCATGGCGCCTCCGCTCGAAGGGTCACACAGCTTCTGCGAGTTCAGGCGGATCGTAGCAGCAAGCATCCGTGGAAACGCCTATGCGGCACCCGCTGGCCTCGAGCGCTTCCTTGACAACCTCAACGAAAAGCCGGCGGAACCATACCGAGCGGCTGTCGGCCTGATCGACGCGGCGATAGAGCATCGTCACCGGGTCGGCCGGCAGTTCGAACGGCGGCTCCGAAATCGTCAAGTCGTGCAGTTGCGCCATGCAGCGGGCAATGGCTTCGGGAACCGTCGCAATGGCAGGGATCGCTCGCAACGTCGACGGCAGTGCGGAAAAACGAGGAACAGTCGCCACGACTTGCCGGCGATGGCCGAGCCGCGAGAGAGCGACATCGACACTGGTGGATATGGCACCCTCAAGCGAAACGGTGACATGCGGCGCGTTGGCGAAATGCTTCAGGCTCAGCGGCGCAGCGCATTTCAGATGCCGGCCGTCGTAGATGCAGAGCGACGCCTGTTGGAACAGCGGCGCGCGAACATGCCAGGAGGCCGGTTCGTCATGCACCGAGATGCTGAAGTCGAAGACGCCCTCGTCCAACAGACGCACGGCGTCGCGCCGGTCGAACGCCACACTGGTCAGCCGCGCATTCGGCGCAAGCTGACGCAACCGCGCCACCAGCGGTCCGAAGAAGGACGATTCGAGATTGTCGCAGAGCCCGATGCGGAACTCGCCGTGCCAGTTTTCAGGATCGAAGGCTGCCGGCGGGCGAATGGCGCGCTCGATGCCGGAGAGCGCATCCTCGATCGCCGGCGCGATGGATAGCGCCCGCGGCGTAGGCTGCAAGCCGCGTCCGACGCGCACGAACAATTCATCATCCAGTGTCTCGCGTAGGCGCTTAAGTGCGGCGGAAAGACCAGGCTGACCGAGCAGCAGCCGCTCGGCCGCACGGCTCACATTCCGCTCCTGCATCAGCACGGAGAAGGCGAGCAGCAGATTGAGATCGATTTTTCGAAGCGTGGCATCATTCATCATTATGAGTAATACCTGACATGGTTACTATCAATTTGCAATAGGGTTTGAAGATGTACATTTTCTCGTTCCCTGCCGCTTTCACCCTCCCAAGAGGTGGCAGCCTAGAAAGGAACGATCCCGATGACTTCTTCCCAAACCCGAAGCGGGGCGGGATTGGCGTTGCTGCTGCTATGCGCCGCCAATTTCCTCGACGCCATGGACGTCTCCACCATTGGCGTGGCCCTGCCCGCAATCCAGAAAGAGCTAGGTATGCAGGCGACCTCGCTGCAGTGGGCC
Source organism: Rhizobium sp. BK312 (assembly GCF_014193605.1). NCBI lineage: Bacteria > Pseudomonadati > Pseudomonadota > Alphaproteobacteria > Hyphomicrobiales > Rhizobiaceae > Rhizobium > Rhizobium sp. BK312. The sequence goes on from NZ_JACHZP010000001.1 coordinate 772,441, forward strand.
GTCAGCGCCTATGTGCTCGGCTATGGCGGCTTCCTGCTGCTCGGCGGCCGTGTTGCCGATCTCTTCGGCCACCGCCGCGTCTTCCTCTGGTCGCTCGGCGTCTTCGCCGCCGCCAGTATTGCCGGCGGTTTCGTCGACAGCGCCCCGACCCTGATCGCCGCTCGTCTGATCAAGGGCATTGCCGCGGCCTTCACCGCGCCGGCGGCGCTGGCCCTCCTTCTCTCCGTCTTTGGAGAAGGCAATGCTCGCGCGAAGGCCCTAGGCGTCTTCTCCTCCACCGGTGCTGCCGGCTTCGTGCTCGGCATGGTGCTGGGCGGAGCGGCAACGCTCATCAGCTGGCGCGCGACGCTCGTCATGGGGGCTCCCGTCGCTATCCTGGCGCTGATCATCGCCCCCTTCGTCCTGCCTGCGGACCATAAGCGTACCGGCCCTCGAGGCCGCTTCGATTGGGCCGGCGCCCTGACGATCACGCCCGGCCTGCTGCTCTTCGTCTTCGGCGTCACCAATGCCGCCGCCGATGGCTGGCAGGCCTTCGCGACCTGGGGTTCGCTCCTCGCCGCATTGATCCTGATCGTGCTGTTCCTGATCGTGGAATCGCGCCATCATGATCCGATGGTGCCGCTTGCCATGTTCCGCCGCACCAAGCTGAGCCATGCCAATGCCATCGCTGCGCTGTATCAGGGAGCCTATGTCGGCTTCCAGTTCATTGCGACGCTCTACTACCAGACCGTCGTCGGCTGGTCGGCCTTCGCCACCGGCTTCGCTTTCGCCATCGGTGGCACCTGCGTCATGTTCCTGGCACCACGCTTTGCGACGATAGGCCAGAACCGCGGCACGACACTTCTCATGACCTTCGGCGTTGGACTGCAGGCTATCAGCTATCTCTTCTGGGTGCTGTCGGCTGGGCATATTGATACGATAGTGCTCGTCGCCATCTCGCAGCTCCTGCTCGGCGTCGGTTATGCCATGACCTATCCGTCGATCCAGGTCGCGGCCCTTTCTGACGTCGGCGACGACGAATCCGGCCTGGCTTCGGGCATGCTGTTTGCCTCCTTCCAGATCGGCGGCGGCATCATCCTGGCGGCTGCATCAGCCGTCTTCAGTGCAGCTCCGAACTTCGGCTGGAATCCCTATGTCGCTGGCATCGGTTTCGTGACGATCCTTGCTACCGCCATCACGCTGCTCGCAGCGGTCGGCCCGCGTTCGTCGGCCGCCAAGGCCGCAAATTATCAGGCTGCGGAATAGCTCGAAGCAAGATGACCCGCCTCTCCGGCGGGTCAATTCTTCTCGGCGCCAGCGGCTTCGGCGACGCGGCGCAGGAGGAGATCACGCTCCCTCTGATTTTCAGCAAGCGCGGCTGCCGTCTCGAAGGCTTGCCGCGCTTCATCATATCGGCCGAGCTTGTAAAGAAGATCGCCGCGAACGCTCGGCAGAAGATGATAATCCTTCAATGCAGGCTCATCGCGGAGATCATCGATGATCTCCAATGCCATCTCAGGACCGTCGGCCATGCCGACCGCGACAGCGCGATTGAGTTCGACGATCGGGGAAGGAACAAGCAAGGCAAGCTTCGCATAGAGATCGGCAATCCGCCTCCAGTCGGTTTCATCGGCCGTTCCCGCTTTTGCGTGACATGCGATGATCGCGGCTTGCAACGCGTAAACTCCACCGGCACCGCCGAGTTCATGCACCCGCATCAGCGCTTTCAGGCCGCGCTGGATCTGCAGCCGATCCCAGCGGTCACGATTTTGATCGAGCAGCAAAATCGGATTACCGTCGGCGTCCGTCCTAGCCGCCGCTCGGGACGCATTCATCTCCATCAGCGCCAGCAAAGCATGTGCCTCCGGCTCCTGCGGTGCCACAGACGTCAATATTCGCCCGAGCCGCAGCGCCTCGCCGCACAATTGCAGCCGCATCCAATTCTCGCCGCGCGCAGCCGTATATCCCTCGTTGAAGATCAGATAGACGACCTCCAACACCGAGGCGAGGCGCTGCGAGAGCTCCTCGCCGTGCGGCGTCTCGTAGGAAAGTCCGGATTCCGACAAGGTCTTCTTGGCGCGGACGATGCGCTGGGCAATCGTTGCCTCAGACACCAGAAACGCCCGGGCGATTTCCTCGGTCGTCAAGCCGCAGATCATTCGCAGGGCAAGCGCCACCCGTGCCTCGCGCGAGATCAGCGGATGGCATGCCGTGAAGATCAAGCGCAGCATTTCATCACCGATATCGTCGTCGAGAGGAGTATCTAGATCGGGCATGATCTGCTCGTCCTCCTCCATCTCCCGAACGATCATTTCGTGTTTCTGGTCCAGCATCCGACGCCGCCGCAAATGGTCGAGCGCCCGGCGCTTAGCTGTGGTCATAAGCCACGCACCAGGTCGCTCGGGGATGCCCGTCTTCGGCCATCGTTCCAAGGCGACAATCAACGCTTCCTGCGTCAGATCTTCAGCCAGCGGCACGTCGCGTAGCAACCGTGCGAGACTGGTGATCAGCCGCGGCTGTTCGATCCGCCAGACGGCCAGGATCGCCTGATGGGCGCCGGCGGCTTTCAAGGCCGCCCGCCCCGATGACAGATCGAAAGCATTATGCCCTTGCTTCGGCGAGCGGGTCGCATACACCCTCGGCATTTGGCTCGAAGTAGGCGCGTACTTCACATGTGCCTTCCCAGCCTGGCATGAAATCCTTGTGCAATTGCATGAACTCGACCGCGAGCGCTACGGCCTCTTCCTTGCTTTGCAGCTCGAAGATGGCATAGCCGCCGACAACCTCCTTGGCCTCGACGAAGGGGCCGTCGACCACGCTCAACTTACCATCCTTGATCGTGACGCGGGCGCCCGTCGCAAGCGGCATCAGCCCCGCCGTATCGATCATACGGCCGGCCTTGATTTCCCGATCGGCGATCTTGTGAATGGCCTCGGCAAGCTCCGGCGTCGGATGCATGAAATCCTTGGCAGTGACGATAGACATGAAACGCATAGGAAAATTCCTCCGGAAGCGAGGTGCCGGCACCATTGCCGCTCAACAAACCCGCTCATATTGACGACGAAGCAGCGCTCTGGAAATCGACAGTCGTTGCAAAAAAATCAGATCGCAGCCGCACAGCCGTAAATTCGACACCCATCCGTTTATCTCGGCGGCGCGGCGGCACCGGACCGCTTTATAGAAGAAGCAGCCGGATCAAGCGACCAGACAAACCCTCCCTTCGTTTTGTTGACTTCCCATGATCGTTGCAAGATGGTGAGACGAAATCGATCCGCGGAGTTTCGAAAGCCGACGCTTCCCCAGGAGCGGGCCTTCCGTAAAGCTTCGCAGACAACACGGCAGGAGCTTGTTTCATGTTCGACCATATTTCGATCGGCGTCAAAGATCTGGCGCGGGCGCAGAAATTTTATGACGCGGCCCTTTCTCCTCTCGGCTATGAGCGCGTCACCAACTTCGACGGTACGGTCGGATATGGCGCGGAACGCGCGCAATTCTGGGTGAGCGAGGTGGAACGTCCCGTGCCGGCCGATCGCGGCTCCGGGCTGCATTTCTGTTTCGTGGCCCCGAGCCAGGCAGCCGTCGACGCCTTCTATGCAGCAGGCATCGCCAATGGCGGCGAAGACAACGGCAAGCCGGGCATCAGGCCGGACTATAGCCAATTCTACTATGCCGCCTTCGTCATCGATCCCGACGGCTATCGGCTGGAGGCCTATTTCAAGACCGGCGAATAGATCGCCGCCCGGGACAAAAGAGAACGCAAACACTTTGCCGCATGCATCCGGCGCGGTTGTGCGGCCTTGATAGGCCTTACCGATCATTGCCTTTCAGCCTGGCTTAAGGCTTCTGTCATAATAGTCGCTCGATTGTGGTTTCCTGACGCCTTCACAACGCGGGCGGGCATCCACTTTGAACGTGTTCAGACAGCGGCCGACTTTTAGATGTACGACAACTCCATTGCCTACACAAAACGGAACGCTCCGGTAAGCAGATACTTTTTTGTGTTTCTTGCGCTGTTCGTGCTTTGGTGGACACTGCTGTTTGTCTTCTATCGATTTCCGGGCATCGATCTCGCCGTTGCAAAAAGCGTCTTCACGGCGGAGCCTTGTGCATCGACCTCCCCCGTCGGCAACGTCTGCGGTACCTTTGCCCTCGCCAAAAATCCTCTCCTTCGCATGGTGCGAAACGTGACGCTCGCCCTGCCATACATCGCCATTCTTGTCCTGTTCGCCGCCCTGATTTCATCTCGGTATAAATACGGCGCAGGCTGGCGGACATTGAAAGCGGATCGGTATATCGCCGCACTGATATCGCTTGGCGTCGGCTGCGGCCTCATCGTCAACGCGCTGCTCAAAACCTATGGCGGCAGGCCAAGACCGCGCAGCACGGATCTCTTCGGCGGTTCGCTGGATTTCGTTCAAGCAGGTTCGTTCGCCGGTCGATGTCTTGCAAACTGTTCCTTCGTCTCGGGCGAAGCGTCGTCTGGCGGCTGGCTGCTTTGCCTTGTGCTGCTTCTGCCGCCGCGGCTGCGCTTCTCCGTTGGTATCCCGCTCGCCATCATCTCGATCATGATGCCGACTATGCGCGTGATGACGGGAGCCCATTACCTCTCGGACGCAGTACTTGGCTGGCTTTTGTCTCTGGTGGTCTTTGCCGCGGCGATGGCGACCGTCGATTTCCTGCGGTCGGGAACGCGGGCCTGATCCTGAAGCTGGCTCGGTTCAGCTGGCAGTGCGCATCCGGATCAAGCGGCCGCGCCTTGCCGCCTTGCGCACACGAACCGCCATTTCGCTCAGTGCAAAAGGCTTCACCAGATAATCGACGGCACCGATATTCATGGCCGTCATCTGATCCGACAGCTGATCATAGGCCGACATGACAATGATGGGGGTTCTATCCCCGCGCGCTTCCATGAGCTTGAGCAGATCGAGGCCGCTGCCATCGGGCAATCGAAGATCGAGAAGCATCACGTCGTGGGCTTCGGCTGCAGCGGCAAGCTTGGCGGATTCCAAATCCACGGACCAGTCCACCGACCAGCCGTCCGCATTCAGATGATCCTGCACGGCATTGCCTATCAGTGTGTTGTCTTCGACCAATAGAAGCCGCACGATTGCATCCCCAGTTGCAATCGGGAACCTATGGGACGTATTTCTGACGACAACCTGAACTTTCGACACAACATCGACAAAAAGGAAAGACAGCTTGAATTCGAGCCAAACCGGCTCCGCTCGGCAAATCGCCGTTCAGGTAAATGTCAGGATTGATCACCATGGTGGCGTGCTTTGACCGCCAAAGCACACCTGTAGTGATGGGCTTTTCTGCGTCAGCCGCCAGCCCATGCCTCGGAGACAATCATTGACCAACGAAAAAATAGCACCTGGCCGACAAAAGTTCGCGCCAGCAATCGGCAGCATCACGCTATGCCTTGTAGCGACGCTTTATGTACTCCTTGTGACAAACCGGATGTTCTGGACCAAGGCTTACGGCTATTTCATCGCCGAGCCGGCCGCCTTTGCCGCTTTCGTCATTGGTATCTCCGCGGCGATCATGGCGCTCTTCACGTTCTTCTCCGCCAAATACGTCACGAAGCCGGTTCTTATCTTCTTCGTGCTGGTGGCTTCGGTATCTTCCTGGTTCAACGACCAGTTCGGCGTCATTATCGACAAGGAGATGATCCGCAACGCGGCTGTTTCGACAGGCGCGGAAAGCAGCCATCTGATCACGACGCGCTTCATCACCTATGTTTTGCTGACGGGTATCTTGCCGTCTCTGGTCATCGTGTGGATTCGGATCGTCCATCGCCCGATCCTCAAGAAGCTTGCCTACAATACTGCCGTCATCCTTGCCTGTTCGGCGATCTTCGTCGCCGCCGGAACGACGTTCTACAAGACCTATGCCGGCATCGGCCGCGCTCACCGAGACATGATGGATACCCTCAATCCTGTGATGCCGATCACAAGCGCGGTGCGGTACGTCATCGATGCGCAAAGGAATGCAAATGTCGTGGCTGAGCCACTGGGCACGGATGCCCGCAGGGTCGGCGCCGTCGACAACGGCAAGCCGCGTGTGACGATCATCGTTGCCGGAGAGACGGCCCGCGCCCAGAACTTCTCGCTTGGCGGCTATGCCAAGATGACCAATCCGGAGCTGGCAAAGCGCAACGTCGTCTATTTCCCGAATACGAGCAGCTGCGGTACCGCGACGGCCACCTCGATACCTTGCCTGTTCTCGGTCTACACGCGCCAACAATATAGCCATCGCAAGGGGCTGGAGACGGAAAATCTGCTCGATGTGCTGACCCACGCCAAGGTCGATGTGACCTGGCTCGACAACGACACAGGCAGCTATGACGTCACCAATCGCGTTTCATACACCTTCCTGCCACACTCTGCCGATCCGCGCTTCTGCCAGGACGGCGAATGCAAGGACGAGATCCTCGTCGATAAGGTTGACGGCTGGCTGGACAAGGTGAAGGGCGACAGCGTGCTGGTGCTACACCAGCTCGGCAGCCATGGCCCGGCCTACTATCAGCGCTACCCGGAAGAATTCCGCCGGTTCCAGCCGGATTGCCGCTCCAACGACTTCAGCTCCTGTTCGCAGGAGGAGATCACCAACGCCTATGACAATACGATCCTCTACACGGATCACATCGTCGCCATGGTTATCGACAAGCTGAAGCAGCGCTCGAACTCGATATCCGGCTCCGTGCTCTATTTCTCCGATCACGGCGAGTCGCTCGGCGAAAACGGCATCTATCTGCACGGCACGCCCTATATCATCGCCCCTTCACAGCAGACGCATGTGCCGATGCTGGTATGGATGGCTGACGATCTCGCCAAGGTCGCCGGTTTCGATATGGCCTGCCTCGCCAAGCAGGCCGCCGAGGGTACCTACTCTCACGACAACATCTTCCACAGCGTTCTTGGCATGATGGATGTCTCGACGAAGGTCTATGATCCGAAGCTGGATGTTTTCGCCACCTGCCGCACGCCGTCGAACAAGCTGGCGCTGAAATGATGGGCTAGATGATGTCCGGCGGCCTTTTTTAAGGGTCGCCGGAGCATCAGGATCGCTCAAAGACGCTTGGGCTCGCGGATCGTCCGCTCGTTTTCGACATTGCCGGTATTGAGCGTCGTATTGCGCTCGAACAGCACGACTTCGCAGGTCGGCTCGGCGACCGGACAATGTTCTACCCCATGCGGAACAATGATGTATTCGCCCGGCCCGAGCACGACGTCACCGCCGTTTTCCTCGCGCAGCTTCATGCGCAGCGTGCCTTTGACGACCAGGAAGAGCTCGTCCTCCTCTTCATGATGGTGCCAATGGAAGGCGCCCTCCAGCTTCGTGAGCTTCACCTGGAAATCGTTGATATCGCCGCCGACGCGCGGACTCCATGTCTCATCGAAGGCTGCAAAGGCTTTGGTAAGATTGACCTTTTTCAGTGCGACCATGTGTTTCCTCTCCTGATCCGACTGTGCTGACGTTGAAGTAATATCGGATTGAGTGCCACTGATCGCAACGGCGGCGTTGCCGAATATCGCCGGTTGCCATCGGCATATCGAATTCTTCGAAGATTTCAGCCGAAACTTTCCGGGTAGTGGATGGTCGGGAGCGGCACTACATGCTGTCTCAACATTATCATTTCGACACATGACAGGAAAAATCATGACGACAAACAATGTCGAATTCGGCCTGGATACTTTCGGCGACGTGACCTTTGACGACAAGGGCACGCCGCTGCCGCATGCGCAGGTGCTGCGCAATGTCGTCGAGGAAGGCGTCCTTGCCGATCAGCTCGGCATCGACTTCTTCGGCATAGGCGAGCATCACCGCGAGGATTTCGCCGTCTCCTCGCCCGAGACGATCCTGGCCGCCATCGCCAGCCGCACATCAAAAATCCATCTGGGATCCGCCGTTACCGTGCTGAGCTCGGACGATCCGATCCGCGTATTTCAGCGCTTCTCCAGCCTGAACGCGGTTTCGAACGGCCGCGCCGAGGTCATTCTCGGCCGTGGCTCGTTTACGGAGTCCTTTCCACTGTTCGGTTTCGAGCTGTCGCAATACGAGCAGCTCTTCGAGGAAAAGCTCGATCTATTCGCGGCTCTCCTTAAAAACGAGCCTGTGAACTGGGAGGGCAGCATCCGCCCGCCGCTGCGCAACCAGAAGGTCTTCCCGACCATCGAAAGCGGCCAGCTGAAGACCTGGATCGGCGTCGGCGGCAGCCCGGAATCGGTGGTGCGTGCCGCGCACTACGATCTGCCGCTGATGCTGGCGATCATTGGCGGAAGCCCCTATCGCTTCCAGCCCTATGTCGACCTCTATCACCGCGCCTTCGAACAGCTCGGCAAGCCCGTGCGGCCCATCGGCATCCACTCACCGGGCTATATCGCCGAAACGGACGAACAGGCCCGCGAGGAGCTGTGGCCCTGCTTCAAGGCAATGCGCGACCGCATCGGCCGCGAGCGCGGCTGGCCGCCCATGACGCGCGCGGAATTCGACAACGAGATCGAAAAGGGTTCGCTCTATGTCGGCTCGCCGGAAACGGTCGCGACCAAGCTTGCTCCAGTGGTCAAGACACTCGGCATCAGCCGCTTCCAGCTGAAATACAGCGCCGGCGCGCTCGGCCACGAGAAGATGCTGCGTTGTATCGAACTCTACGGCCAGAAGGTGATCCCGGCGGTGCGCGCGGCATTGGCGGCATAGTCACAGCAAGCTCTCGCGCTTGCCTTTCAACGTGATCAAAAAGGGCGCTTCGCAATACAGCGAAGCGCCCTTTGTTTTGTGCTGTCATTCTTTTGCAGCAAATGCTACAGATAATGAAATTGGTAGCATTCACTACGAAAGGCATCCCCGATGGCAGAAACGACGCAGAAACCTCGCGCTTTCGAAGACCGCGTTCTCGATGTGATCGAAACGCTGGCACCGGCCGAGCAACGCATCGCGCGTTTCTTCGTCGATCAGAAGCAGGCCGCACTGTTGAATTCGGCCGCTCAGATCGCGCAGCTCGCCGGCACCAGCGACGCGACGGTCGTCCGCACGGCGCGCAACCTCGGCTTCGAAAGCCTGTCGACGTTGCGGGCCGCGCTGCTTGAGGAGCTGACCGGAGCACCATCACCCGGAATGCGGATGCAACGCACGCTGGCTGAAACGGGCAGCCAGGCCGGCGATGTGCTTCACCATGTCATCGGTATGCACGAGCAGGCTTTGGATGTTCTGCGGCGCGAGGAATTTGCCGTAAGTTTCGAGCGCTGTGTCGATATTCTTGCCAAGGCAGCCCGACGTCATGTCTTCGGCATCGGCCCCTCGGGCGCCATGGCGGATTATGCCAGCCTGCAGTTCAACCGCATCGGCCTGCCGAGCAGCGCGCTCTCGGCATCTGGCATAGCGCTTGCGGATCGCATGCTCTGGATCGGCAAAGGTGATGCGGTACTGGTTATGGCCTATGCGCCACTCTATCGTGAAGTCGAAGTGCTTCTCGACCATGCGGGCAAACATGGCGTTCCGGTCATCCTCATCAGCGACGATCTCGGCCCGCTCACGACCGACAAGGTGGCCGAAGTCCTGCCCGTGCCGCGCGGCAACGCCGGTCACCTCGCCATGCATGCCGGCACGCTGGTTCTGATCGAATCCTTGATCGTCGCGCTTGCCGCGAAGGCCAAGGATTCCGCCATCAATAGCCTCGATCAGCTCAGCCAGCTGCGCGGTGCCATCGACAAGACATGGAGCAAGCGCGGCACGAGGAAACGCAAGTGAACGACGGCGAAGTGCAGCGCGCACGCAATATCGGCATATGACCAAGCCTCGGCTCATCCAAGACATGAAGAATAATCGTCCGGAAAATACCATTCGCATTCAACGCCCTAACCGTCATTCGGGAATCAATTCATGAACAGCCTCACGCCCATTCTTTCCACCGTGACGGCATCTTTCCTCGGCTCGTTTGTCGAAGTCGTGGAAGCCTTCACCATCGTTCTTGCCGTCGGCATCACGCGAAGCTGGCGCCCGGCCCTCACGGGTGCTGCGCTTGCGCTTGCCGTGCTGGCGGCCCTCGTTCTCATCTTCGGACCGCTGCTGGCGCTGATACCGATCGAAATCCTGCAGTTCGTCGTCGGCGTTCTCCTCATCCTGTTCGGCATGCGCTGGCTGCGCAAAGCCATCCTCCGGTCGCTCGGCGTCATCGCCCTGCACGACGAGGAAGCGGCCTTCTCGAAGGAGACGGCCGCCTTGCAGGCGCAGTCCACCGACCGCCGGGCCGATTATCTCGCCGGCCTTGCCGCCTTCAAGGCGGTGCTGCTCGAAGGTGTCGAAGTGGTCTTCATCGTGATTGCCGTCGGCGGTGCCCATGGCCTGACGCTCTATGCCGGTCTCGGCGCCCTTGCCGCCTTCGTGCTGGTCATGCTGATCGGGCTGCTGGTCCATCGCCCACTCGCCACCGTGCCCGAAAACACACTCAAATTCGTCGTCGGCCTGATGCTGACAAGCTTCGGCATCTTCTGGACCGGTGAAGGCATCGGCGCGCACTGGCCGGGCGAGGACCTCGCACTGATCGCCATCTTCGCGATCGTCTCGCTCGCCTCCTACGCCATCATCCGCGCCATGCGCGGCAACCCAACAGCAAAGGCAGCCCAATGACCGTCCTGCGCATCGCCCTCTCCGAGCTTATCGGCATGTTCATCGATGATGGCAGTCTCGCCACGCTCTGCCTCATCCTCATTCTCGTCATTGCCGGAGCGGTGGAGTTTCTCGCCTTGCCACCGCTCGCAGGTGGCCTTCTCCTGCTGATCGGCTGCCTCGCCATTCTGCTCTACAGTGTCCGCCGCGCCGTGAAACGATGAGATTCACAACTCTCTGCAAGAGCTTGGATTTGCAGAGGGTTGTCGCGACACTTACTGAACAGCCTTAACTCTCGACAGAACCCTTCGCAGATGCGAAGAATTTCGCACGCGAGAGCGCCGTGCGTCCGTACGGACGCACAATGGACGCTCTCAATGTTTGAATCTGCGCATCAGGCTTTCCGAAAGGCGATCCCGATTTTCAGGCCGATGCTGTAGCGAAAAGGAGAAACGGCATGAGCAGCGCCTATCCCGAAGTCTATCTGGTACGCCACGGACAGACGGAGTGGAGCCTCTCCGGCAGGCATACCGGCCGGACCGATATTCCCCTGACCGCTGCAGGCGAGGAAGCCGCCCGCAAACTCGCGGGCCGCCTACCCCTCATCGATTTCGCCGCCGTCTGGTCGAGCCCCTCGCAGCGCGCGCAAAACACCTGCGCGCTGGCTGGCTTCGGCGACCGCCGCGTCGTCAAGGACGATTTGGCGGAGTGGGATTATGGCGCCTATGAGGGCATCACCACGAAGGCGATCCTTGCCGAACGCCCCGGCTGGCAGGTCTTTCGCGACGGCTGCCCGAACGGCGAATATGCCGCCGATGTCGGCGCGCGTGCCGACCGGATCATCGGCGAACTTCGCGGCATCGACGGCTCCGTCCTGATCTTCTCCAGCGCCCATTTCCTGCGCGTCTTCGCCGCCCGCTGGGTCGGCCTGCCGCCGGAAGGTGGCGCGCATCTGGTTCTCGATACCACGAGCATCAGCGTGCTTGGTTATGAGCACGACCTGACCGAGCCGGTCATCCGCCGCTGGAACGAAATCTGACGGCCGCGCACTGATCCTCGCATCGGCATAACCGAATCGAGCGGCCACAAGCCGCTCGATATTTTTTGAGAGGTTAGTTGCGGTCGCTCACCAGCGCTTGAGACCCAGCAGCTTTTCACCGAGCGGCGTGAGTTTGGCCGTCGTGGCGTTGTGCTTTTCCCATTCACGGGGATCGCCAGGAAAGGCGTCGCGCTTCGGAGAGTCTAGCTCCCGCCATAGGCGGATACGTTCCTCGCGCTCGCCGACATTGTCGTATTCGGCGGGATGCATGGAGATATATTGCGCCATGCGAACGCGGTTATCCGAATGGTTGGGGCGGACGCCATGCGCCAGCAGCGAATTGAAGATCATTAGATCACCCGGCTCCATATCGATATTGACGACCGAGAGGCCGGTCATGTCGGGATGCATGGGATCGCGATCGGCCGGCTGCGTCTTTTCCCATTCCTCGAAATGCTCGAAGAGCTCCGGCACGCACTGGAATCCGCCGACGTCGCCGTCCTGCTTCTTCAGGCTCAAAACACCCTGGACGCCGATCGGCAGCGGACGGATCGAGGTGTCGACATCCCAATGAATGAAGCCATTTGGGTTGCCCTTCACCTTCTTCGGCGGATTGAGATTGGCGCGATCGATCGTGACCCAGAGATCCTCCCGATCCCAGATGTCGACGAAGACATCATAGATCCGCTTCTCCATCCGGTTGTCCCAGAGGTATTGGTGATTGTAGATCTCCAGCATGCCGGTATTGTTGAGCTCCTTCATCTTGTGCTCGCGCCGCTGCGGCGCATACCAGGTGGAGGGATCGTTCGGGTCCTTCTCGTCAAAACGCCACAAAAGGTCGACAAGCCGCTCGACATTCGCTGCCGGCACAGCCTGCCGCACGATCACATAGCCTTTCGTGATCCAATGCTGCCAATCTTCCTTCGACAGCACCCTGAGCGGCAATGTCTTCTGGATATCCTTCAATTGCGTTGTGACTGCTGACGCGGTCGGGTGCGCGTCTCGTTTCAAGGCAGGCTGCATAAGTTTCCTCCATCTCGCTGGCCCCTTTGGTTTCGGGTGACGGGGGAAGTTGTAGCTCTAACCAGAGTTTCCATGTTGCCCACCTTTGGCTAATTCTGTTACTATTCTGGCATCAATGATGTTGCGGACGCCCCATGAGGCCCTATCTCGAAGTTCTGCCCCGTTCGCCGGAAGCCTCCTGGAGCATGCTCAACCGCAGGCTTGACGACTGCATTCCGTTCCAGTGGCATCACCATCCGGAATTCGAGCTGACGCTGACGCTGAATTCCATCGGCCAGCGCTTCATCGGCGATCACAGTGGCGACTATGGTGACGGCGATCTCGTTCTCGTCGGCCCCAACCTGCCGCATAGCTGGGTTTCGCGCGCCAAGATCGAGGAAGAAAAGCCGCATATTGCCTTGGTTCTCTGGTTCAATCGCGACTGGCTGTTGCAGATAACAGGCGGCGCCGTCGAATTCCGATCCATCGAAGCGATGCTGCAGCGTGGAGACAACGGCCTTCGCTTTTCGCAGACGACCTCGGCCGCCGTCCGCTCCTCGTTCGAAACCATTTTCGAAAAGCCACCCGTCGAGCGCCTTCTGGCTTTGCTCGGCATTCTGGTGAGGGTCGCGGAGGATCGGCAGGCGACGCCGCTCGCAAGCGCGCCGGCGCAAGCACCGGATCTCAAGGAAAGCCGCGAGCGCATCGACCGCGTGCTGACGCATATGCATCTTCACTATGCCCGTGCGATCAGCCTCGATGAGCTGGCCGATATCGCGGCACTCAGCGTCTCCGGTCTGCACCGCATGTTTCGCCGCCATACCGGCGGAACGATATCGGACTATCTCATGCGCATGCGTATCGGCGACGCCTGCGCTCGCCTCTCCTCTACCGACCAGGCGATCCATCATATCAGCGATGCCGTCGGCTATCTCTCGCTTGCCAATTTCAACAGGCAATTCAGGGTGCTGAAAGGCATGACACCGCGCGAATATCGGGCAATGTTCCTCAGGCGTTGACGAGCATCGTCGCAAGCAGCCTGGCAATACTTGCCGCTGCAGCATCCGCGGCCTGAGCCTCCACGCGCGCGATACCAAGCAGCAGCCCGGGTCGAGCAGGTCCCAGATACAGCGCCGATATCGGCCGCACGGCGAAACCGTTGGAGTTAATTGCGCGCGCGAGGGCGACATCATCGGTCTTTCCGTCGTGGAACCAGCTGGCCAGCTGCAACCCGCCGCCACCCACTCCAACCTCCAGCCAATCGCCGCAATGGCGACGAAGCGCCTCAACGGTTGCTGCCATGCGCTCCGCATAAATGGCGTTCATCTGCCTCAGATGAGCACGAAACCGCCCCTCACGCATGAAATCGGCCAAAGCCGCCTGCATATGAACGGGCACGACGGCGCCTCTCAGCCGCTGCGCCGCTTCCGTCGCCGCCAGAAGCCGCGAGGGAATGACGGCGTAAGCGACGCGCAGACCGGGCGCGAGAGTCTTCGAAAAGGTGCCGATATAGGCGACCACTTCACCGTGATCGATGCCCTGCAGGGCGGCGATCGAGCGCGACGCATATTGGAACTCGCTGTCATAGTCGTCTTCCAGCACGATCGCGCCATTGGCGCGGGCAAATTCCAGCAAGGCGAGACGACGCTGCAGGCTCATGGTCACGCCGGTCGGATATTGATGCGAGGGCGTGACATAGATCAGGCGCGGCGGTGGCCCGGCCCCTTGCGCGATATCGACACCCTCGGCGTCGCAAGACACCGGCACGAGGCTGGCGCCGGCCATCCGCAGGATCGCCTGCGCGCTGGCATAGCCGGGGTCCTCCATCCAGGCGATGTCACCCCGATGATCCGGCTGAAGCAATACGCTCGCTAGCAGCCCGATTGCAGCCCCCGTCGACGGCACGATCACGATCTGCTCAGGCCGGGCGACCACGCCACGCGTCGCCGAGATGTGTTCGAGGATCGCCTCGCGCAACTCGCGAATGCCGCCATGATCGCTGTAGCCGAGATCATGCACCCGCAGCGATCGACCCCGAGCACCAAGACAGCGCGCCCAGGCGGCATGGGGAAAGGTCGAGACATCGGGCACTCCCGGCTCGAACAATCCTCCCCTTTTGAATTCCGTAACGCGCGGCAGATTTGGCGGCGGTGGTACGGCCTGCCCCGACAATGGCGTCATCGGGAATGCCGCGACGCGTGTCGCCGCGCCAGATGTCGAGTGAAGATAGCCTTCCGCCTTGAGCCGATCATAGGCGTTGACCACGGTCGAGCGCGCAACGCCGAACGAGACGGCCATTACCCGCGTCGACGGCACGCGCTGCCCTGCCGGCATCTGCCCGCGCAGGATACGATCGCGCATCAGGCGGTAGACTTGCCCCTCCAGATCGCCCGAAGACCGGTCCAGTGCTGGCCACTGCGCCACCGATGTCATGAAACCTCAACTGGTCTGCTAAAAATCAAAAAACTGGCTGTTTATAGCCTACCTCTTTGCTGGCAGAGATCAACGCCCGATCTGTGAGGAAGACATGGCCGATCACTATCCGCCTGATACCAGCAACTACCCGACCACCGAGCGCACCCGCGTGCGGCGCAGCCCGAAGCGCGGCAGCCACGCCCATGCCGATGTCCACGCCATTCTGGATGCCTCCCCGCTCTGTCACGTCGGCTATGTCATTAACGGCGCGCCCTATGTAACGCCGACCCTGCATTGGCGCGAGGGCGACCACGTCTATTGGCACGGCTCGTCTGCCAGCCGCTTCCTGCGCGCCGCCGAAGACATGCCGGTCTGTCTGACCTGCAGCATCATCGATGGCTATGTGCTCGCCCGCTCGGCCTTCAACCATTCGGTCAACTATCGCTCAGCCATGGTCTTCGGAACGGCCCGTCTCGTCGATGATATCGAGGAAAAGACCGATGCACTGCGCCGCCTGATCGAAGACCTGTTTCCCGGCCGCTGGGATAGCCTCAGGCCAATGACCAAGCAGGAGGTCAAGGCGACTTCGGTCATGCGGATGAAAATCGACGAGGCCTCCGCCAAGATCCGCAATGGGCCGCCGGGCGATATGGACGAAGCGGATCATCCCGTCTGGGCTGGCGTTCTGCCCATCGAAAGCCGCCTGGTATCACCACAGCCCGCTCCCGGCTTGCGCGATGGAATGGAACTGCCACAATCCCTTGCGGACCTGATACAATCCGGCCGGCTTCGCTGAACTACATTTGATGACCAAAGGATTTTGATATGGATCTGACGAACTGGAAGGGCGTCGCCCGCCCCGAGCGCATCACCCTTGAAGGCCGCTACACCCGGATCGAGCCGCTCGACGCGGCCCGTCATGGCGACGATCTCCTTGCCTCGGCCCGCGCACCCGGCGCGGAAGATCGCTTTCGCTATCTTTTCGAGGATGCCCCGGCCGATCGCGCCGCCTTTTCGCCCTGGCTCGAGAAAGCCGTATCCAGCGCCGATCCGCTCTTCTTCGCGACGATCGACAAGCGGACCGGACGCGCCGAGGGCCGGCAGGCATTGATGCGCATCGACAACGTGCATGGCGTCATCGAAATCGGCAGCATCCTGTGGGGACCTGCCATTGCCCGCAGCCGCGTGACGACCGAAACGCTCTATCTGTTCGCATCCTACGTCTTCGACACGCTCGGCTATCGCCGCTTTGAATGGAAATGCAACAATCTCAATGAACCTTCGAAGCGGGCAGCCGAGCGTTTCGGCTTCGTTTACGAAGGCATTTTCCGACAGCACATGGTCGCCAAGGGCCAGAACCGCGACACCGCCTGGTTCGCCATGATCGACGCCGACTGGCCGCGCCTTAAGGCCGGCTACGAGCGCTGGCTGAGCCCGGAGAATTTCGACGAGGCTGGCCAGCAGAAGACGAAATTGACATTCGGCTAGGCACAGTCCTGCAGCTTCGGCCTAAAGCAGCTTTCGGAAGTAGACCACGCGCCTGGTTTCGACGAAACCGAGCGCGGCATGAAAGGCGTGGCTCGCAAGATTGCCGATCAGTGCATCCGAGGCAAACTCAGTGCAGCCAGCCTCCCGCCCCCATGCGGCGACAGCCTGGCAAAGCGCCCGCGCCGCCCCTCCGCGCCGATCTTCGGGACGCACATAGATGCCCTCCAGGAACAAGACCGACGAAGTCTCGCAGCCATTGACGTAATCGTGCCGCAATGTCGCTTCGGCAAAACCGACGACATGACCGGCAGAATCGATCGTGACAAACGCAGAAGCATTTTCATGAGCGCGAAATTGCGCCAGTTCCGCCCGATGATGTTCGAGCGAACTATGGGGCCAAAGTTCGAAGCGCAACCGCGCCCACGCCTCCAGATGTTCGTCTGCCGCCTGCTCTATGCGCATGTCTCGATCTCCTATCCAACTGCCTGTTGCCGGCCAACGGAAAAATTTCGCTTTCGACTCCACAATCATCGCGCTACATATCGCGCATATTCACGCGCTATTTCGCCGATCAGAATCTGAGGATGATGGAATGACATTTCAAAGCAGTTCGCGTCTTTACGCTGCTGTTTCCTCCCTGTTGTGGCCAGCCATCCTATGCGGTGGACTAACGGGAGCCTATTTCGCCTTCCGGTCGGATATGCATCTTCTCTGGTTCAATGTCGTCTATCTTTCGACGGTAGCCATCATCGCCCTCTTCGAGCGGTTGATGCCTTACGAGAAGACTTGGCAGAAGCGCGATGGCGAGACCTTCAACGATATCGCCCATACGCTACTAAGCAAGGGCGGCGTGCAGATCGCCGCTGCGATCGGGACCTCCTTCCCGATGGCCGTCGCGACGGTCGCGCAGCCGGCGCTCAGCTACCATTCGCATTTCTGGCCGGATCAATGGCCTATGGCCTTCCAGGTGGTGCTCGGCCTCGTAATTGCGGAGTTCGGTCTCTATATGGCGCACCGCCTGGCGCATGAGCATCTGTCGCTGTGGCGCTTCCATGCCCTTCATCACAGCGTCGAGCGTCTTTGGGTCATCAACACCGGCCGTTTCCACTTCATCGATACGCTCTTCAAGATCGCGCTCGGCCAGATCCCGCTTTATTTGCTCGGTGCGCCGTTACCGATCTTCCTCTGGATCGGCGCGGTCACGGCCTTCATCGGCCTCTTGACGCATTGCAATGTCGATATGCGCACCGGCCCGCTCGATCTCATATTCTCGACTCCCCGCCTGCATCGCTGGCATCATTCCAAGGTGCTTGCTGAAGGCAATACGAATTATGGGGAAAACCTCGTGATCTGGGATCAGCTTCTCGGCACCTTCCATAACCCGCCGCGTCCCTCCTCCACGGATATCGGCATCACCGGCAAGGTCGCCAAGGGCTTCCTCGCTCAACTCGCGCAACCCTTCTCCCGGAAAGGCCGCAAGGAGATCATCGGCAAGAAGCCGAAGGAATTGATCCTTCAGGAAGAACAGGCCGCAAAGGCCGCTGCGGCAAGGCGGAACGCCAACGCTAGGATCCGCAAATCAGGCTAGGATCGCTTTCGATAAACGTGCCAATCGCGCGGCGCGCCGACGGTGCGTTTACGGGCGCGTGGCCACGGATAGAAACATCGCGAAAATTTGCAGCCTGATAATTCACTTATTTCCGTTTCAAACCGAGAAAATATTGTCATTTAACGTGTATTGAAAAAGGCAGCCTAGGGGTCTACCTAGGTCCCTCCAGCGGTTTTAGACGAAAGATTAGGAAAATCATTGAGATGGAAGGGAGGTTTACAACAGAATACCTCAAGCAACTTCACAGAATATTTTTCGTTTCCAGAGAAATAGACCGTCTTGAGCGAGAATTCATCAAGCAGGGCATAGCACATTTCCATGTTTCCGGCGCCGGACACGAGTCCACGGCGCTTCTCAACGAATTCCTTCAGGACGACGACTGGCTGCATCTGCATTATCGCGACAAAGCCCTCATGCTGGCACGCGGCATGCCCATTCGTGAGTTCTTCTCCAGCCTGCTTGCGACAGCCAATTCCCATTCCGCCGGCCGGCAGATGAGCGCGCATCTTTCCTCCCGCGCCCTCAATATCACATCGATCGTCGGACCGGTCGGCAACAATGCTCTGCATGCCGTTGGCGTCGCAGCATCCCTGAAGCACAAGCCGGGAATGCCGATCGCCATCTGTTGCGTTGGCGACGGCACCACGCAGCAGGGCGAATTCCTCGAAGCCGTGGCCGAAGCCGTGCGCAGCCAATATCCTGTCGTCTTCATCATCGAGGACAACAGCTTCTCCATCTCGACACGCACAGGCAAGCAGACCTTCTTCGATCTGCCCGCCGGCCCCGCCTCCTCTTTCTACGGCATCGATATCATCCGCACGGATGGCGACGATCTCACCGCATCGCGCGACGCCTTCCACAAGGCCGTGCGCCATAGCCGCAACAACCGCACGCCCAGCATCGTGCTTTTGAACGTCGAGCGCCTCTCCGATCATACCAACGCCGACGATCAGAAGACCTATCGCACCCTGCTCGAAATCGAGGCAGGCTCTTCGCGCGATCCGCTGCCGAACCTGCGGGCAATGCTGCACAAAGCCGGTGTCGACGCCGATGCGCTACAGAAGATCGAACAGGAACTGATTGCGGAAGTGCAGGCGGAAGCCGCCCTTGCCCGCAAGGAAGACGCTCCAAAGGTGGAGCCGGAAGCTAAGGCTCCCTACCCCGCATCGTTCAATGGCAAGGCGGAATATCGCGGCAACGAGAACGCATCGACACTGACGATGCGCGAGGCGCTGAATGTCGTTCTCGACAAGCAGCTGGCCGCAAATCCCGACATCGTCCTGTTCGGCCAGGATATCGAGGATCCGAAGGGCGACGTTTTCGGCGTCACTCGCGGCCTCAGCACGAAATATCCCGACCGTGTGCGCAACGCCGCCCTCACCGAATCGACAATCGTCGGCACTGCCGTCGGCCGAGCATTGGCCGGCCAGCGCCCGGTCGCCTTCCTGCAGTTCGCAGATTTCCTGCCGCTTGCCTATAACCAGATCGTCTCGGAAATGGGCAGCATGTTCTGGCGCAGCAATGGCGCCTGGGAAGCACCCGTCATCCTGATGGTGAGCTGCGGCGGCTACAAGCCCGGCCTCGGCCCCTTCCACGCCCAGAGCTTCGAGGGAATGCTGGCGCATACGCCCGGCATTGATGTCGTCATGCCCTCCAGCGCCGGCGATGCTGCCGGTCTGCTGAATGCCGCCTTCGAGTCGCGACGTCCGACGGTCTTCCTCTATCCGAAGGCCGTACTCAACAATTCCGACGGCCGCACCTCCGAGGATCTGCACAAGCATTTCGTCCATCCCGGCCTGTCGCGCCATGTTACCCGCGGTCGCGACATTACCCTCGTCAGCTACGGCAACACCGTTTCGCTCTGCGCCAATGCCGCAAGCGCTTTCGAGGCTCAGGGCTTCTCCGTCGAGGTGATCGATCTGCGCTCGATCTCGCCCTGGGACGAGAAGGAAGTGTTGGCGAGCGCGCGGCGCACCCGCCGCCTGATCGTCGTGCATGAAGACAACCGCACTGTCGGCATGGGTGCGGAAATCATCGCGACCGTCACCGAAAAGACCGATGTCCCGGTCGTCGTGCGCCGGCTTGCCCGCTCGGACGCTCACATTCCCTTCAATTTCCGCAATCAGCTCGAGACCCTGCCCTCCTATCGCAAGCTGGTGGACCTGATGGCAGAGGTCCTCGAATGCGAGGTCACCTGGCACGAAGAGGATGACAGCGGCCCGACGGCAGCGATCAAGGCGATCGGCTCCGGCCCCGCCGACGAGAACGTCCTCGTGACCGATATGCTCGTCAAGCCCGGCGACAAGATCGAAGTCGGCCAGCTGGTGGCCGTCGTCGAGGCGACGAAAGCCTCGGTCGAAATCTGCGCCAATATCGGCGGCGTCGTGCAGGAAGTCTTCGCCAAGATCGGCGACCAGATCGCCACGGACAGCCCGCTTCTGACCGTCGATGCCAATCGCGATCTGAGCGAGCAGAATTTCGCGCTCGCCTCTGAAATCCAAAATAAATTCGTGCTGCGGCGGCTGAAATCGCATGTCATCCCGGCGCTGCGCCGCCATACCGGTAGCTTCTCGGAAGTCGTCATCAACGGCATTGGCATCGCGACCGGTGCCCGCCGCGTCACCAACGAAGAAATCATCCACAATTGGCCGAACCGCCGGGCCGACGAAATCCTCGCGCTGACGGGCATCAAGAGCCGCTTCTGGATCGGACCCGACGAAGGCACGTTGAGCCTTGCCACCAAGGCGGCGCGCGATCTCCTCAGGCAGAACCAGATGTCGATCCACGATGTCGATCTGGTGATCGCCGCCACCGGCACGCCTGACATCGCCACGCCATCGCTCGCAAGCCGCGTCGCGGTTGCCGTCGCCGAAGACGGTGTGCGGCCGTCGCTCGCAGCCTATGACATGGGTGCCGCCTGCTCCGGCTATCTCTACGCCCTGCAGCAAGCCTATGATTTCATTGCCCAGCAGAACGACGCCAAGGTGCTCATCATCACTTCGGAAGTCCTGTCGCCGCTGCTCGACATGAATGATTTCTCCACCGCGATCCTCTTCGGCGACGCCGCGACCGCCAGCCTCGTGACCAGCCGCGACATGGCACGCAACCCGCTCTTCACCGCAAGCCGCCCGATCGTCAGCGGCCGGCCGGAACCGGGGGACCTGCTCTATGTTCCGCTGCCGGACGACGGCGTCATTGCCATGAACGGCCGCTCGGTCTTCACCGAAGCCGTACATTCGATGACCCGCTCGATCGAAAACGCCTGCGTCGATGCAGGCATCGAGCTTGCCAACCTCGATCTTCTGGTGCCGCACCAGGCCAACCAGCGCATCATCGATACGATCGCCAAGCGCAGCGGCCGCCCGGCCCTCAGCGTCATTGAAACCTATGGCAACACCAGCTCGTCAAGCATTCCGCTTGCCATGCTGCATGTCGCCAATGAGCGCTCCGAGCCATTGAACCTTGGGCTCGTGGCATTCGGTGGCGGCATGACGGCAGGCGCTGCAATCGTGCGAACGGTGAAATAGGCAGGGTTTCATTCTCTGAACGCCTCCCTGCGGCTGCGCGTGACTGAATAAAACAAAACCCCGGCCTCCCTCAGAGAGACCGGGGTTTATGAAGCTAAACAGTCGACGCGATCAGGGCTTCGGACGGTTTCTGAACGCCTCGGCTTCGGCGTAGAACTTCTTTTCCCATTCCTTGTGATTATCGAGACCTTCCTTGATGAAGGGCGTGAAGATCGCCAGGTTCATCAAGGCCCAGTTGACGAAACGGGCCGGGAATTTCAGCGGCTTGACGAAATCGACGAAAAGCACCACGCGGGTCTTGTCGGTGTGGTTCCAGGCTTCGTGCTCATAGGCGTCGTCGAAAATCAGCGCCTTGCCTTCCTGCCAGTGGCAAACCTGCTTGTCGACGCGGATGGCGAGCTTGTCATTCGGCTCCGGCACGATGAGGCCGAGATGCAGGCGCAGCACGCCATTATAGGGGCCGCGATGCGCGGGGAGATGCTTGCCCGGCTCGAAGATCGAGAACATCGCCGTCGTCAGCCCCGGAATCTTCTGCACGGCCGCCCAGGTATTCGGGCACGCCTTGATGTTCTGCTCGGATTTCACGCCGAAACCGAGAAGGAAGAACGTCTTCCAACGCGTATCGGTGGAAATGGTCTTCACGTCAGTAGAGATGTCCTGGAAGGTCGGCAGCTCGCTCTGGCGTAGCAGAACCTTTTCGAGCTCGGCGCGGATGGCCGGATAATCCTTCTCGATCTCGGCCGCCCAGGGGAAAGTCGCGGTGTCATAGACCGGCGGATTGCCGAGCTTGGCATATTTCAGGTTGAGGCTTTCGGCCCAGGCAACGATGCCCATGAAAAAGCGGGTCATGGCGCTCGGGCGGTCCATCGGCGCAATGCCGGCGGTGCCGAAGGTCTGTTCCGGAGCAGGAGATTGGTTGGAAGTGGGAGCAGGTGCGCTCAAGGGACTCTCCGTCATGTCTGTCTTTTGGGCGGTGCGGTCCGGGAGGAAGTTGTCCGGGGAATCCGCATGCGAATCCCGGAGCGAGAACAGGCTTGTCATTGGGAATGCTTTGCCGGTGCTTATCCTGATCGACGCCCGACTCCTTGTGTTATGCTGTGATCTTAATAGGCGATTATATGAGTTGATTAGTCGAATTTCGCAAGAGAGTCCGTTCGCAACGAGCGGTGGTTTGTCGTGGAATAAATCTCCGCGATTCTCGAGAGGGATTCACCTCAGAATCGGCAAAAATGCGGCGAAATCTGCCGATCTCCAATCACTAAGCTGTTTGAGCCTGAATTATTAGCCGGACAATTGCAAGTCCTGCCATCAGAGCCTCGTTCGACAGGAAAACGGACGGCCGACATAGGCGATGGCCGGCATCCATTGGCCGCGCTCCCAGAGAGCACAACAACCTCCAACCGCCCTTGCGTCAAACCTCTTCGGTCTTGTTGGCATTTCCCCGCCGCTTCTTCACACCGTGTTCGCGAATATGGCGAATCGGCATGTCGGCTGGGATATTATCGGAAGCACTTTTGGCGATGCCGAGACGCTGGGACAGATAGATGCTGGTATGGCCGCTGCAGATATAGGCAAGGAAGCACGCGACCGCGAGGTAGACCGTGTGCGTCGCGCCGAAGAGCTCGATGCCCATGATCATGCAGGCAAGCGGCGTATTGGTCGCACCAGCAAAAACGGCGACAAAGCCCAACGCGGCAAAAAGATCGGCCGGCGCACCGAGAATGGCGGCAAGCGCATTGCCGAGCGCGGCACCGATGAAGAACAAGGGCGTCACCTCGCCGCCCTTGAAGCCGGCGCTCAGCGTTACGATGGTGAAGACTGCCTTCCAGAACCAGCTCCAGTAATCGACGCGAGCCGGATCGAAGAAGCCGAGGATCGTCGCATCGTCTGGGTTGGGCGACCAGACGCCAAGCCCAAGATATTGCCGCGTGCCGAGCAGGTAAACGAGACCGATCAAGATCGCACTGGCGATGATGGGCCGTAACGGCGCGTAGGCGCAGAACCGTTTGAACGCCGCAGACGCAGCATGAGAGAGCTCGCTGAAGCAACGTGCGGCCAAGCCGAAGATGACGCCGGCAAGTCCGACCTTGGCGAGCAGCAGCGCATCGAGGTGGAAGGTGCTGGCCGGAGTGCCGGTGAGATAGCTGATGTGGTACTGGATATGCTCGATGCCCCAGGCATGGCAGGTCCAGTCGGCCGCGATTGCCGCAGCGAGGCTCGGGATCAGCGCCTCATATTGCATCCGCCCGATCGTCAGGACTTCGAGAGCGAAGACGGCGCCGGCGATCGGTGTGCCAAAGACCGCACCGAAGCCGGCGGCGATACCCGCCATGAGGAGGATGCGGATCTCGGCGTGACTGAGCCGGAAAACTCTCGCAAAGGCGCTGGCAATGCTACCGCCAAGCTGCACCGCCGTCCCTTCGCGTCCCGCAGAACCACCGACCAGATGCGTCAGAACCGTCGAAACCAGGATGAAGGGCGCCATGCGCAGCGGCACGCCGCCGCCGGGCTCATGGATCTGATCGACGATCAGATTGTTGCCGCCCTCCGAGCCTCGGCCGAAGCGCTGGTAAACCAGCACCATCAGGAAACCGGCAACGGGCATAAGAAAGATCAGCCAGGGATGATCGAAGCGCGCGGCTGTCGCCTTGTCCAGGCTCCAGAGGAATAGCGCGCAGAGCGAACCGACGACCACAGCCATCGGCACCACGAGAACGATCCATTTGAACAGGCTACGGAATTGCTGAAAACGATGATGAAAATAGGCGGATGCGGACATCAGTTTGCCCCTCCCGCGAAGCCAGCATACGGTCTTCCGGGGACAGTGAACAAGAAACAGTGGGATAACGGTAAGATAACAGGCATGACTCTACTCTTTCGCCTTTCAGGCGTGTTGAGTAGGAGTCATCAGCTTCTCTGAAAAAATCAGAGCAGCGGTTCGGCCACCATGGCCCGGCAGAAATCCATTACCGTTGTATTTTCCATACAGAAACAGGCCCGCCGCTGTCAACGTGCGGCAGACTTCACACCGCCCGGGCAATCATCTCGATCGGCGCAAGCAGGCCGCCCTCGACCGACACGTTGACGTTGCTCATGCGCTCGCCAGCCCGTGGACCCATCAGCGTACGGACACTTTGGTCTCGCACCTCGCCAGCCGCAGCGGCCCTGGCGCGCGCTTCATGCGCCAGCCGGATTACGAGAGCACTGCGGTCCTGCTCAAGCTCAACCGTGAAGCCGGCTTCGGCGAGCAGATGGCGATAGATATCGGGGCTGCGGACGAAGCTCGTCTCCTGCTCCATAGCCCAGGGCATGGGAAAGGGGAGTGTGCCGTCACGCATCTGCATGATTTCATAGAGACCGAAACGGCCGCCCGGCTTGAGAATGCGCCTGATCTCCCAGAACAGTCTCGCCTTGTCCTCGATATTCATGCCGACATGAATGAGCGTCGCCCGATCGAAA
The DNA here is from genome assembly GCF_014193605.1 of Rhizobium sp. BK312. Lineage (NCBI taxonomy): Bacteria > Pseudomonadati > Pseudomonadota > Alphaproteobacteria > Hyphomicrobiales > Rhizobiaceae > Rhizobium > Rhizobium sp. BK312. Next base: position 797,567 of record NZ_JACHZP010000001.1, read on the forward strand.
CTGCCGCTATCGAAGGGCAATGCCAAGGCGCTGCCTTGCCGGAAGGAGACTTGGTCCGCGAGACCGCAGCGAACCGTCAGCGAATTGGCGACCTGAACGAATTCTTCGGTGAGATCGATGCCCGATACGATGCATCCGTACGAGTCGGCAAAATGGCGGGCAGGCCCGCCGAGCCCGGAGCCGATATCGGCGAGGCGCAGGCCGGCGGAAAGATCCAGATCTCTCGCGAAATCCACCGTCGCCGCATGTCGCCCCAGATGGAATTCATCGATATCAGCCAGATCGCGGATGCGAAGATTGTCGACATCCTTGCCGTCGGCCGAAAGGCTTTGCAGGATCGCCGCTTCCAGCGATCCGTGCGTATAGTGGCTGGCCACTTTTTCCTCGGTAGACATGCGTGCACTCCCAAGGCCCTGCCTGAAGGCTGACTGTGATATCAGACCTTCAGTTCGCGCCGTTCAACTTCCGTCACCATGGCAAGATCCAGCACGCGCTGCAAGTTGGCTGCGTGACGGAAGCTCGGGTCCTGGCTGCTGCCGGTCATCACGGCCTCAGCGAAGCGCTGGTAGTTGGTCGGCACCGGAGGCACTTCAAGAACACGCCAGGTCGCCGTTTCCGTATCATCGCCCAGGCAACCCCGCAGTTCGGAACCGTTCGGGCTATGGTTCACTTCCAGGCCGCCGCGCTCGCCATAGATGCGGAGCTTCAGCTCGTTCAAATGTCCCGTCGCCCAGCGGCTCGCATGCACGACGCCAAGCGCGCCGTTGGCGAAATCGACCGACATCGAGAAGCTGTCATTCGCATCGAGCGTATATTCGCCGATGCGCTCGCCCGGCGCCTTGGCGAAGGTCTTGAGACGGGCAAAGACGTGATCGATATCGGTCGCGGCGCCATAGGCGGCGAAGTCGAGGATATGGATGCCGATATCGCCGAGAACGCCGTTCGAGCCATGACCGGTCGACAGGCGCCAAAGCCATTTGGACTCGCTGCGCCAGTCGCCCCAGGCCTTGGAGACGAGCCAGCTCTGCAGGTAGGACGCCTCCACATGCTTGACGGTACCGATCTCGCCCGAAATCACCATCTCGCGCGCCTTCTGCAGCTGCGCGACATTGCGATAGGTCAGGTTGACCATGTTGACGACCCCCGCCCTTTCGGCAGCTTCCGTCATCTCGAGCGCCTTTTCATAATTCTCCGCAAGCGGCTTTTCGCAGAGAACATGCTTGCCGGCGGCAAGCAGCGGCAGGGTCGTCGGATGGTGCGCCTTGTCCGGCGTGACATTCGTCGCCGCATCGAACTCGCCCCAGGTGAGCGCCTCGTCGAGCGACGAGAAGCGCTTCTTGATATCGAACGTGTCGCAGAAGGCGGTGAGCCTCGTCGCATCCGTATCGACGGCGCCGACGATTTCGACGCCAGGAATGCGGGCGAAATGCTCCACATGGTTCTTCGCCATGCCGCCCGTGCCAACTACTATGAGACGCATCTGATACCTCAGCGATAACCGGCTTCGCCGGCCTGGTGCAGTTTCGGGCCACGTTCGACGATCGGCTCCAGTGCCTTTTCGACCGGCACATTCGGCGCATCATGGATGCTGACCTGAGTGCCGAGCGGGTTATGGGCCCACTTCACGGAATTGATCAGAACCTTCTGAACGGTGCCGTTGTGATAGGTCGGATAGGTCTCGTGGCCTGGACGGAAATAGAAGATGTTGCCGGCGCCACGGCGCCAGGTCATGCCCGAGCGGAAGACCTCGCCACCCTGGAACCAGGAGATGAACACGGTTTCCAGCGGCTCCGGAACGGAGAACTGCTCACCGTACATTTCCTCATTCTCAAGCTCGAAATGCTCGCCGAGGCCGGCTGCGATCGGATGGCGAGGATTGATGACCCAGAGGCGCTCGCGCTCGCCGGCTTCGCGCCACTTCAGCGCGCAGGGCGTGCCCATCAGGCGCTTGAAGACCTTGGAGAAATGGCCGGAATGCAGGACGATGAGGCCCATGCCTTCCCACACGCGCTTTGCCACGCGCTCGACGATTTCGTCCTTGACGGCGCCATGGTCCTTGTGCCCCCACCACAACAGGACGTCGGTATCCTTCAGACGGGCTTCGCTGAGACCGTGCTCCGGCTCCTGTAGCGTCGCCGTGGTCGCCTCGATACCCGCATCGGCATTCAGTGCCTTGGCGATGGTGTTGTGCATGCCCTCCGGATAGATCTCGGCGACGACCTTGTTTGTCTGCTCATGAATGTTCTCGCCCCAAACGACGGCACGAATAGTCATTACGGCACTCCTCTTATACCATTGAAATTGAATGGGTTACGCGATCCAAAGCGCTTTGGGAAAGCGCCGTACTTCAAGCATCCATCAGCCCGTTCGGGGCAAGAGATAAAGCCTCCCCGCGAATTTGACAAAGACAAAAACGACCATAGACAACACCTGTGTTTTCAGTGCGACACGGATTTTGAAAAGAGATTGACGACGAGCACGCCGGCAATGATCAGCCCCAGGCCGATGACGGCAGCAAGGTCGAGTTTCTGGCGGAAAAGCACGACCCCCACCATCGAAATCAACACGATGCCGAGCGCGCTCCAGATAGCATAGGCGATGCCCACCGGGATGACCCGCAACGTCACCGAAAGACAATAGAAGGCGGCCGTATAGCAGATCACCAAAACCACTGTCGGGCCGAGGCGGGTGAATTGCTGAGACATTTGCAACGCCGTCGTGCCAATCACTTCCAGCACGATCGCGACCAGCAGCATTGCATAGACCGATGCGTTCGCCATTCCATTGTCTCCGATAAGGTTAAAGCTGCGTCAGCTCGATCAACCGGTCGATCAGCCTTTGGCGGGCGCTCTCGTCCAACTCGTGGCTGCCGAGCAGGTCGGCGAGCCATATCCCGTCGGCCGCCAATCTGACGATTGCCGCATCCACCGAGGAGTCCGTACCGACATATTCCTCGCTGCGCTCGCGCACCCACTCATGCCACCGCTGCCGCAATTGCGGTTCGGTGAGCAGCACCATCGTCACCTGCGCCCAATCCTTGGCGCCCTGCGGCTGGTCCCGCAGCGCCAGACAGGCATGCAGATAAGCGCGGGTAAAGCGGCCGTGCGGCAGCGGATCGGCGCGCATCGCTTCCTCGATCGCAGCATCCAGCCGTTCCAGCAGGCTGTCGAACAGCGCTTCCAGCAACATGTGCTTGCTGGGGAAGTGATGCAGCAATCCACCCTTGCTGACACCGGAGGCGCCGGAAACGGCATCCAGCGTCACCGCCGTCATCCCCTTTTCGGAAGCAAGCCGCGCCGCGACCTCCAGCAACTGCTGGCGGACGAACAAGGGCTGCTTCTTTCTATGGTGCGCAGTGGACATGGTGGCATAACATACCAGTTGGACGGTTTCGTCAACGACCTACTTGATCGCCTCTGAAGCTTATCGAAAATGGCTGATCTTTGTGTCCTCCCTCCTTAGTTTACGGAATGATGGGCGGCATCGTTCTCATCGAAGATGCTCACCTTTGCTGCGTCAACGGTAAAGGCAATCGGCGAGCCGGTCGTGATCGTCGTCATGCCGGGATCCGTGCCGATGATCTTCGAGCCATCCTTAAGCCGGACGTGAACAAGCGAACGGTCGCCCAAGCGTTCGATGGTCTCGACCTGACCACCGATATCACCCTTCTCCGCCGCCGTAACGACCAGATGCTCCGGACGGATGCCGAGCGTCAGTCCGGAATTCGCAAGGCCATTGAGCGCAACCGCTGTCTTGATGACAGAGCCATCCGGCAGCGTTGCCGTCGCCAGCCCGCCCGCTTCATTCAGGCCGGCTATATTGATAAAGTTCATGCCGGGTGAGCCGACGAATTGGGCGACATAGCGCGTCGCCGGGCGCGTGTAGATCTCGACGGGGGTCGCCACCTGCTCGATCTTCTTGTTGTTGAGCAACACGATACGGTCGGCGAGTGTCATCGCCTCCACCTGGTCGTGCGTCACGAACACCATCGTCGCGCCGAGCCGCTCATGCAGCTGCGCCAATTCCACGCGCGTACGTGTGCGCAGACCGGCATCGAGGTTGGAAAGCGGCTCGTCGAAAAGGAACACATCCGGCTCTCGCACGATGGCGCGGCCGATCGCGACACGCTGGCGCTGGCCGCCGGAGAGTGCCGAGGGTTTGCGATCGAGAAGGTGCGGCATTTCCAGGATCTTCGCGGCTTCTTCGATGCGCCTGGCAATCTCGTGCTTGGGCGTTTTGATATTTTTCAGGCCGAAGGACATGTTGTCGCGAACCGTCATGTGCGGATAGAGCGCATAAGACTGAAAGACCATCGACACGCCGCGCTCGCCGGGCGGCAGTTGGTCGACCCGCTTTCCGCCGATCCAGATTTCGCCGCTGGTGATCGTCTCCAGACCAGCGATCATGCGCAGCAAGGTCGACTTGCCGCAGCCCGAGCCGCCGAGGAAGACGACGAACTCGCCGCGCTCGATCGTCAGATCGATGTCGTTCAGAACCTGCACGGCACCGAAATGCTTGGTGAGGGATTTGATGTTGATACCTGCCACTTTACGCCTCCTGCGGAACATCGAATTTATCGAACTTGCCATTCGTCGCGCCCCGCCCGGCGGCTTTCGCCGAACGGGGCTTCCGCATTGGTTATTTGACGGCACCGACCGCGACACCGCGCGTCAGGGTCCGTTGGAAAATAAGGAAGAAGATGATCGTCGGCGTTATGCCAAGCAGAGAGGCCGCGGCAATTGCCGTCGGGTCCTGGGTATTGGCACCCGATAGCACGCCCATTGCGACCGATACCGTCTGATTGTTGTTGGAAACGAGGAATACCAGCGGGATCAGAAACTCGTTCCAGGTCCAGATGAAGAAGAAGGTCGCAAGCACTGCAAGCGTCGGTCTGAGCACCGGCACGATCACCATCCAGAGGATTTGCCAGCGGCTGGCATTGTCGATCTGCGCCGCCTCGATGATCTCGCGCGGAAAGGTCGCCAGCACGGAAGATAGAAGATAGGTCCCGAACGCGGTATGAAGCACGCCGATAATGAGGATAACCGAGAGCATCGAGTCGAACAGTCCGACCTGCTTCGACATATAGTAAAGCGGATAGACCAAAGCCTCCTGCGGCGCCATGATGGATATCAACAGTAGGACGAGAAGCCCTTGCCCGCCACGCACGCGGCCGATGCCGATGGCATAGGCATTCAGCAGGCTGAGAACGACGGCCAGAATGGCGGTGCATCCGCTGATGAGGACACTGTTGAAAAGCTTGCGGGGGAAATCGACGGTGGCCCAGAAGTTCTTAAGCGCCGTCAGATCAAAGCTGTGCGGAAGACCAAGCGGACCATTGGCGGCATAGTCGGAGGGCGTCTTGATAGCGTTGACTGCCGCGAGAAAGAACGGAAAGAGCGTGCCTGCAAGGAAAACCAGCAGGATGCCCAGAACGACCCAGCGGCCGACCCCCCTTCTTGCGTGATGTTCCGTTGAAACGATGTGTGTGGAAATCGAGGATGCCGTTGCCATCTCAATGCCCTCCTTCGGCCTGTTTCGACTGCATACGCAGGAAGAGGATGCCGAGTATGATGGTCATGACCGTCTGCAGCGTCGCGATGGCTGCCGCGTATCCGACGCGGTTCGTCGTGAAGAAATGATAGTATGACAGATAGGATGGGACCGTCGTTGCATTGTCCGGTCCGCCCGACGTCAGAACATAGATCGGCGCGAAGACCTTGAGCGCCGCAATCAGCGTCGTCAGCGCGACGACGAAAATTTCAGGCATCAGCATCGGAATGGTGATGGCGCGGAAACGCGCGAACCAGCTTGCATTATCGAGCTCCGCGGCCTCGTAAAGCGAAGGATCGACGCGCGCCAGTCCGGACATGAACACGACCAGACAATAGCCGACCTGCACCCAGACGATGACGGCCGAAACCGCCCACAGCGCATAGGTGGCGTCCCCCAGCCAATTCTTCGCCATGAAATCCAGGCCGATCGCCTTCAGCACTGCATTGATGATGCCGATGGGGTTGAGAATCCACGCCCACAGCACGCCGGCGGCTGTCAGCGGCAGGATCTGCGGCAAGTAGAATCCTGCGCGAAAAAAGCTCGACCACGTCTGGCTGAATTGCGCACTGATATAGTCGAATAGCACCGCCGCCAGCACCAGCCCCAATATGATGGGCACGATCGTCATCGAGATGATGAACAGCAGCGTATGCTGGATGGAACCCCAGAAAGCCGCATCGTGAAGCAGCCGCTGATAATTCTCAAAGCCAACATATCGCGGCGGAATGACGCCGCCCTTCCATGTCGTGAAGCTGATGACGAAATTGGCAATCAGCGGAACGAGCACGACGAGAACAAACCCGAGCACGCCGGGGATCATGTAGAAATAGTACCCCGCCCTGCCGGCGCTCTTCGACTTATCCATCGAAATCCTCCAGTCCGATACGGCAAGGCGGCATCAAAGCCGTCTTGCCGTTGTGATTGTCGCCGATGGTGTTACTGCGCTGCCTGCACGTCGTCGTAGGCCTTCTTCAGGCGCGCCGCGAACTGATCAGGCGTGGTCGAGCCGTTGACAAGACCCGTGGTCGCCTGGATCAGCAGTTCGTAGTAACCAGGCACCGGCCAGTCCGGGTAGAAGCCGAGGCCGCCCTTGCTGGAGATCTGGTTGAAGAGCTCGACGTTGCGCTTGCCGACTTCGTCAGTGACTGAAGCCGGATCGGCGGCGATGGCAACACCACCAAGATTGGCCTGCTGGTTCTGGTTTTCCTTGCTCAGAACAAGATCGATGAACTCGTAGGAGAGATCCTTATTCTTCGCGCTCTTCGGCACCATGAACAGGTTGCCGGTCGAACCCACGCTGTATTTCGTGGTCGGGAAGATGAACTGGCTCCACTTGAAGGTCTTGATCGAGCTCGCGAAGTTGCCGTTGTTCCAGGTGCCGCTGACAAACATCGGAGCTGTGCCCGACGAGAAGAGATTGTCGGCGCCGCCGGTACCCTTCAGGCCGGTCGAATCCTTCGAAATATAACCCTTGCTCACCCAGTCGGCGATCTTCTGGGCGGCAAACAGGAAGGGCTTGGTATCAAGCGGTGCCTTCAGCCCCTGATAGTTCTTGACCCAGGTATCGTCAGCCTGCGTCAGTGCAAGCGTATAGACCAGGTGCTGTGCGTTGGAATCCACCGTACCATAGGCGAGCGGCGTAATGCCCTTCTTCTTGAAAGTGTCGAGCGCAGCTTCGAACTCGTCGAGCGTAGTCGGCACTTTCACGCCATTGGCCTGGAACATGTCGATATTGTAGAAAACCGAAACGAATTCGCCATAGACGGGAATACCGATAATCGGACCGGAACCGTAGATGCCGTTGCCATCGTATTTGCTGAGCTGGCTGTTGGTTTCGTTTAGGATTTTATCCCAGCCGCGCGATTTGAATTGATCGTCGAGCGGTGTCAGCAGACCCTGCGAGGCAACGAGGCCAGCCGTGGCATTGCCCTTGTTGTACTCCAGAACATCCGGGGCCTGATCCGAATTGAGGATGAGACTGCCTGCCTTCTGCAATTGCTCGAAGGTCTTCTGCTCGAAATTGATGGTAACGTCAGGATGCTTGGCTTTCAGCTCTTCGAGCGCCTTGGTCCATGCCTTGGCCTGCGAAGTATCCGGCAGTTCGAACCACCAGACGTTAAATGTCTTGCCCTGCGCTTGCGCCACACCGGCGGCAAGCAGAAGCGACATGCCGGCGGAGATCGCCAGCTTCGAAAAAATATTCATACATTCTCCTCCACCATGCGAACCGTGACGGTATCTGTCCGATGACATGGCCCGCGCTGCCATCGGCGTTTTCCTCTTACCTGCGCCAAGCGCCCGCCTGTCCCATGGGGCAAGGTGCGGACGCTCGGGTTCCTCCGTTCGGGTTTCCGTCATGCCCTAAGTGTCGATCACTCAGGGCATTTCATTAACGCACAACTTGCCTTCTAAATCGATGCAGTTCTGCAAATGCATGCTTTACTCGACGAAGTCCCCGCCCCGGCTTGCCTTGAGATAGTTCAGGCCGTGAACCTGGCCAGTCATTTCGAGTGCATCGCGATAGACCGGGTCATGCCAGCCTTCGATGTCGATGGAGCCGGACCAGCCGGCCAAGCGCAGTTCGGAGATGATGTCGGTCCAGTTGCTGTCGCCGAAGCCCGGCGTGCGCATGAAGACGAACTTCTCCTTGCCGAAGATGCCGTGCTCCTTGATGACATCCCAGCGGATCGTCGCATCCTTGCCGTGGACGTGGAAAATCTTTTTCGCCCATTTGCGAATCTGCGGCAGCGGCTCGATCAGATAAACCATCTGATGGCACGGCTCCCATTCCAGGCCGAGATTGTCGTCCGGGGTCTCGTTGAACATCAGCTCCCACGCATCCGGGTTATGCGCGATGTTCCAATCGCCGGTCGCCCAGTTGCCGTCCATGGCACAATTTTCGAAGGCGATCTTGATGCCCTTGTCGGCCGCACGCTTGGCAAGCTCGCTCCAGATCTGCTTGTAACGCGGCAGGCTGTCTGTGAGCGGCTGGTTGCGGATACGGCCGGTGAAGCCGGCAACGCAGGTCGCGCCGAAATGATGGGCGTTGTCGATGCAATCCTTCCAGCCCTGCAACGTCTGCAGGTCCATCTCACGCTCTTCGAGCGGATTGCCGAACATGCCGAGCGTCGAGATCGTGATGTCGCGGTCGCCGATGGCCTCGCGGCAGCGCTTGCCGAGTTCCGCAAGATTCTGACCGTTGGTGCTCTGCCAGAAGAAGGGCTCGAAGCTCTCGAAGCCAAGATCGGCGATCTTGGCGATGTTCTGGGCAGCATCCTCGTTCGTCGCCCTGATCATCGTGCCGATGCGGATGGCCTTTGCCGGATTTGTCATGATGTCATTGTCCTTGTGCTGAAATGTCGACACGCCGGCCGGTCTTGGCGCTCTCAATGGCGCCTAGAACCATGGCAAGGCTGCGAATGTTGTCAGAGCTCGCGGTTTCCGGCGACTTGCCCGTCTTGATTGCTTCGATGAAGGATGCGATGACGCTGGCGTGGCCGTGCGTCTCCTCTTCATGTTTCGGCCCGGGGACCTCGATCGGCGTAAAGCCGTGCAGCAGGCCGGGCTCGTTGCCGGCAACGGCAGCCTCGAAATTCTCTTCGCCGTCCCAGGTCAGCATGCCCTCGCTGCCGGTGAGCCGCCACTCACTTTCCCAGCTCGTGCGACGACCCTCGGCGCACCAGGAACCGCGATAGCTGAAGACGACATCATCGGAAAAGTCGAAGAGCGCATGCGCCGATGCGCCATGCTTGTACCAGGAGCCTACCGGGTTCTTTTCAAGGCAATAGACCGAGAGCGGCACCTTGCCGGACACGAAGCGAGCGGCATCGAAGGTGTGGATCGCCATGTCGAGCAACAGCACATTGTCCATCTCCTCGCGGAAGCCGCCGAAATGCGGACCGAGGAAGAAATCACAATGGACGCCCGTCAGCTCGCCAATCGCCCCCTCCTCCACGAAACGTCGCAGACGACGGATGCCGGAGATGAAGCGGCGATTCTGGATGATGGCATGAACTTTACCCGTCTCTGCCGCAAGCTTGATCAGAGCGGTACCTTCGGCCAACGACGTCGCCATCGGCTTTTCGCTCAGCACATGGCAGCCGGCCTTCAGTGCCGTCGACACCACGCCGAAGCGCGCAGCCGGAATGACGATATCGAAGACCAGATCCGCCTTGGTCGCAGCAATGACCTCGGCGAGGTCGGAGCCGATGACGGCACCGTCGAGAGAGAATTCTTTCGCAAGGCTTTCAGCGGTCGCCCGATTGAGATCGACCAGGCCGACAATCTGAATGGATTCGGCAAGCGCCGGCGTCGAGGCGACAGCCCTGAGCCAGCCTTTTGACATAGCTCCGCACCCGCACAAAATGGCATTAAATTTCACGATATCCTCCTGCGGGCCGTGCATTACCCCTCATGACACGCGCTCCGTAAACGTTTACGATACTATGCGAAAAGATTTTCCTGTGTCAATAGAGGAGGACTACGGAAAATGGCGCATGGAGGAAAACCGCGGCCGATGAAGGGAATTCGTCAGCTTGCCGAGCATCTCGATATCTCGATCGGCACAGTATCACGCGCATTGAACGGCAAGCCTGATGTCAACGAGGAGACCCGCAAGCGCGTTCTCGCCGCTGCCGAGCAGCTCGGCTATGTCGCCAACCAGTCCGGGCGCAGCCTGCGGCAGGGCACGACCAATGTCATCGGCCTGATGATCCAGTCCAGCCGGGAAACGGTTGAAAACAGCGACAATTTCTTTCTGACCGTGACGGGCGGCCTGCAGAGCGTGTTTTCACGGCACAAGCTCGATCTCATCATGCTCCCCTGCCCGCATGACGAGGACCCTTATGAATATCTGAAGCGCATGGTGGCGAGACGGATCGTGGATGCGCTGATCATCTCGGAGACGCAGCGCGTCGACAAGCGCTTCGACCTGCTTGCCAAGGCGAAAATCCCCTTCGCAGCGCTTGGTCGCAGCCTGTCAGGCACGCAGCACCCCTGGGCCGACCTCGATTTTGACGGCGTCGCCAATGCCGCCGTAGACCGGCTCGTCGCGCATGGACATCGCCGCATCGCGGTCAGCGCACCCTCAAGCGACATCAATCTCGGCTTCATCTTCGTCGATGGCTATCGCCGGGCGCTGGAGCGGCATGGCATCGACTATGATCCCGCGCTCGTCATTCGTGCCAAATCGAGCGAACAAGGCGGCTATCAGGTTGCCGACGAGTTGCTGCGCCTCGAAAACGGGCCGACGGCTGTGATCCTGATCTATGAATTGATGGCGATCGGCTTCTATCGGCGCGTGATGGAAGCCGGCATCATCCCTGGGCGCGATATAGCGGTCGTCAGCTTCCGCGAGGCGCCGCGCGCCAAATTCCTGCAGCCGGCGCTGACCTGCTTTCGCACGTCCGTGCACGATCTTGGTGTCGAGTTGGCGGAAATCCTGCTTTCCAGCATGCCCGCCTACAGCCACGAGTATCCAAGAAAGGCGCGCCAGACCGTTTGGCCGCTCGAGCTCATCCCTGGGGAAAGCGATGCTTTCCAGCTGACTGTCAAAAAATAGTAGCGCCGAAACGCCGCACCGGCCGCTTGGACAGTTGCGACAGCGCTCCTGAGTTGCCATCTAGGACATCGCAAACAGGGGCCTGGGCTTGAGCGAAGAAACCATCACACTCTACGAAGCGATCGGCGGCGACCGAACTGTGCGGGCGCTGACATCACGCTTTTACGAATTGATGGATACGCTGCCGGAGGCCGCAAATTGCCGCGCCGTGCACCCGCCGAGTCTCGAAGGCTCGCAGGAGAAATTCCACGAATATCTGACCGGTTATCTCGGCGGGCCGCAGCTCTACATCGAAAAGCGCGGCCACCCGCGCCTGCGCAGCCGGCATTTCGTCGCCGCCATTGGTCCAAAGGAGCGCGACGAATGGCTGCTCTGCTTCCGCCGCGCCATGGACGAGACCATCGAAAACGAAAAGCTGCGGGCCGTCATCTGGGAGCCGGTCGAGCGTCTGGCTTTCCACATGCAGAACAGGGAATGAGGAAAACATGAGCATCGGCGCCATAATCCGTCCGGTCACCCTGTTTATCGCCGGCATTCTCGGGGGCGGCGGTGTCGCGCTGGCCGCAGCCGCAACTCATGGCGGCGACACGCATTTCCTCGGCGCAGCCTCCACTATGAGCCTCGCCCACGCCCCTGCCCTACTGGCGCTTTATGCCGGCTATGACCGTATCCGCACAGCGCCTATTGCTGCAATCTTGCTCGGATTGGGAACGCTGATCTTCGCCGGCGATCTCATCAACAGGCATTTCGGCGGCGGCTCGCTCTTTCCAATGGCTGCTCCGACGGGTGGAATGGGCATGATTGCCGGCTGGGTGGCGATAGCGCTCGGCGCCTTTTTCAGAACCGGTGTGGCCAAGGCCTGAGACGAAGCTATCTTGCCGAGGTAGGTGACGCTGCTTCAAATCCCCGGAACGACAGCAAAACCTTCGAATTGCGGCGGCCCCCAATAGAGCCGTTTGTTATCGGCCGCATTGCGATGCGCCATGCGAAAATGCTCGGATTTCGTCCAGTTGATGAAATCATCTTCGCTGTGCCAGGTCGTGTGCGAGGAAAACAGCGTATAGCCCTCCTCCACGCTTGATTTTCCGCGCAGGAGACGGAACTCGAGAAAACCGGGCACTTCCGATAGCCGGGAATCGCGGCCTCTCCAGACCTCTTCGAATTCGCCCTCCAAACCGATGACGACCTTGAAGCGGTTCATGGCGACGTACATGGCAACCTCGTTCGACGATCAGACCTTCTTGCGACGGGCGACAGTCTTATCCGCCTCGGGCGCAAAGGCAACGACATTTGCGCCATTGCGGCTCGCTGCATCGAGCGGTTGCTCCGGCACCTCTCCCGGCTGCCGCGTCTTCCAGGCGGGAAATGTCGCGACATTTGCTGCCCGCCGTTGGTCATTGGCGCGGCGCATCAGCAATTCATAGAGTTCGGGCACAAGCCCATCACCATTCTGTGCGGCCAGCTTGTGCAGGCCGATCAGCGCAAACCCGTCAGGGCCATTATCGATCATCTTCAAGCGTCTCGTTCGTTCATGGTCTGCAGCGCCCGCTCGAGGCTGGACTTGCTGCCATTGCGCAAGGGGATGAAGGCCTTGCCGAATTTCTTGCAGCCTGTCTTGACCCGCAGGCAGGCATCATGGCTGATGCAATCGATCGGGCAGAACACACAGTCGACCGATGGCAGCACGGTGTCGATGCGCGAAACCGCCTCGCGCAGGCCGCCATCGTGATGGATCAGTTCGGCACCAAAATTGCTGGCGATCTGGCGCAGATGCGCCACCTGGCAATCGCGGCCGCCGACATAGAGGAAGCTGCGTCCATCGAGAGTGGATTTCCCGGAAGCCTGCGCCGTTGTCTGCACTTCGCGGCTCTCGCGACCAGAACCCCTCTTCCCCTTACGCGCCATACATCACCCGTTTGCTGGTTGCTCTTCCACGCTCGATTCCATCGAGCGAGAGGCGACCTTAATAAACATGAGTTTTGTAGTAAAGAATAAAGTTGAGAGTTTTCATCATATTTTAGGCGAGAGAAGCGGCTATTATCGCCCTCCGACCTGAACCGCCTGCGTGAACGGCCAAGTCGGCTTACCCCATTCGGAAGGCAGCGAGGGAAATGGGGCGGCCTTCCGCACTTGCTCGATCACAGCCTGATCCAAGCCGGAATCTCCGGAACTGCGCGCCACGGAAAGAGACCGAAGTTCGCCGTTCGAACCAATCGTCAAACGCACGACGAGTGTCAGGCCCTTTTCATACTTCGACGGTACGCGTTGCACGTAGCGTTTAATGCGGGCCTGCACTTTGCCGGTATAATTCGCAATTGCCGCATCGCCAGAGCCTGCCTTACGCGCATTCAACTGAGAATTTTGATCGGATTGCGCTGCCTCGGTGCCATCGGCGGACCCCCGCTTGGAATCCTGCTCGCTCTCACCGCGTGAACCTGACTTTGCCTTAGCGACCTTTGCAACAGGCTTCTTCACTTCCTTCGGCCGTTCAACCGGCTTCGGCTTCTCCACCGGCGTCACAACCTCAGGCGGAGGCTCTGTCGGCTGAACTTCGGCAACCTGACTATCGACAGGCTGCACCGGTTCGGCGGACTGGATGACCGTCGTCTCGGCCGGCACCTGCGTCGCCAAAATCTGCGGCTGCTCAGGCGCGACTGCGGTGGGCTGGGTCTGCTCCACGGGCTCAACCGTTTGAAGCTGCTGCGTCTCTACCGTCTGCGGTTGAACGACATCCGGTTGGGGCGATTGTGCCTGTTCGGGCGTGACTTCGGTCGGCTGCGGCTGCACGGCCTCGGCGGTCACTTGCTCCGGCTCCGTCTGCGGGTTTTCCTCGCCCGTAGCCATCTGATCGGCATCGGAATTGCCGATCATGATGACGCTGACGGTATCGCCCGCCTCTTCCTGCGCTTCCTCAGGCGTGGCGACGAAGGTAAACAGCAGCGCAATAACGATAGCGGCATGAAACAGGCAGGATCCCACGCCGGAGAAAAGCAGCGACGTCCTGCGCCCGGCAACCGTTTCTCGCGCCCTTTCAGGCAGCGCGTCCATCGGTAGATGCTCCGCTACCTCAATCGGTGCAGCCTCGCTCGGATGATCCGGATAGGAGCTGATCTGCGTAAAGCGGCTGTAATGCACCACAGCCTCGCCGGCCGGCGGTCGCGGCACGCCCTCGAGACCCGCCAACTCATGGCCGGGCAGCACGCTCGGATAGTTGTCATTCATGCCGCCATCCGCGCGGCGCGCGATGGAAACTTTCGCCGAGCGCATTGCCATGGCTTCAGCCCTCGAAAAGAACTGAGGTCTGCGAGCGGGTCGTTAATGCGGCCTTGCACTCACCTGCGGCCGGACCATCGCAGACCGGCGTATCATTGATGATGATGCGGGAGACCGTTTCGCATTTGACGCCTGGCATGTCGAATTGCCGCACCCGCTTCTTGCCGAGCGGCAGGTCGCGGAAATCAAGCACGGTAACGCGGTCGACGGCATTCTTGTCGTTGAAGAAGGCAAGCTCGAAAGAGATCTTGTTGATCGGTGTCGCCATATCGTTTTCGGCAACGAAGGTCATCATGCATCCCTTCTGCGAGGGAGCCAATGCATTGAGCTCGACGGTGAGCTTGTGCGCAGCCGATGCGGGTGCCGCGGAATTCGCATCCTGAGCGAAAGCAGAAACAGAAGACGCCGCTGCAAACAGCCCCGAGGCGGCGAGCGCCAAGATCGTTTTCGTCAGCATCGGCATGTCTCCTGTATGTGCTTGACACCGCTCGCCCGACCAGCGCGGCCTTGGCGTGTATCGGCGAAATTTTAAACTTGACTCTATAGGTATCCTATTGTGTGTTTATGAAACCATGAGTAAGAGAGTCAAGATAAATTTGGCCGCACAACGGTTCGGCCCCAGATGAATTTCAGGCAAAACTAAACAGGATGATTGCTGAGAAGACCCCTACGCCGCCGGTGCAATGCACGGCCGCACCGCAGGTAAGAATTGTCGAGAGCACGGATATTTTCCGAGGCCAGACCGAAATCATGATCAAGCACGAGGGCGTCATCTACCGCATGAAGATTACGCGCCAAGGCAAACTCATACTCAACAAATAGGCATGACAGATGACTGAGACGACCCGCCCGACCCCCGCCGAAATTCGCGCTTTCCGCGCCGAGAACCCGAAGATGCGCGAGCGCGACATCGCTACCCGCCTCGAGATTTCCGAAGCGGCCCTCGTCGCAGCCGAAGTTGGCATTTCGGCCACCCGCATCGATGCCAGCGTCGATCGCTTCCTGGAGCGGATCGCCTCGCTCGGCGAGATCATGGCGCTATCGCGCAACGAAAGCGCCATGCATGAGAAAATTGGCGTCTATGAGAACATGAAATTCGGCGCGCAGGCGGCGATCGTGCTTGGCGAGAATATCGACCTGCGCATCTTTCCGAAGCGCTGGGTGCATGGCTTTGCCGTCACCAAGACCGACGGCGATCAGAAGAGGCTCAGCCTGCAGTTCTTCGACAAGGCCGGCGATGCCGTCCACAAGGTGCATCTGCGCCGCGATTCGAATGTCGAAGCCTATCACGCCATGGTCGCCGAACTGCGCGTCGAAGACCAGTCGCAGGAATTCGCGGAGGATCGCTCCGGTTACGACAATGGTGCGACGGACGGCGACGTCAGCCGCGACGAGCTGCGCGACCATTGGAGCCGCATGACCGATACGCACGAATTCTTCGGCATGCTGAAAAAACTGAAGATCGGCCGCCAGAACGCGATCCGCACCGTTGGCGATGATTACGCATGGAAACTGGATGCCGGTGCCGTCGCTGAAATGATGCATGCCTGCGTGCGCGAGGGCCTGCCGATCATGTGCTTCGTCGCCAACGAAGGCACCGTGCAGATTCATTCCGGCCCGATCCACAACGTGCAGACCATGGGTCCCTGGATCAACGTCATGGACCCGACCTTCCATCTGCATCTGCGTCAGGACCACATCGCCGAGGCATGGGTCGTGCGCAAGCCGACCAAGGACGGCCACGTCACCTCGCTCGAGGCCTATAATGCCAAGGGCGAGATGATCATCCAGTTCTTCGGCAAGCGGAAGGAAGGCTTCGATGAGCGCCGTGATTGGCGCGCTATCCTGGAAAACCTGACGAGATCAGGCGCCAGTGTCGCCGCATAAGAGATGGTGCATGATGATGTTTAAGAACCTCAAGCACATTCGGCCATGGGAAATCGCGCTCACCATGGTGGTGATGGTCCTGCCGCTCGTGCCGGCCAATCCGATCGCCGGGCTCGGGAGCTTCGTGCGTCACGCGCACGCCGCCGAAACGGCCAAGACGCCGGATACCTCTCGCCTCGTCTCCATCGGCGGCGATGTCACCGAAATCGTCTATGCGCTCGGCGAAGAGAAGCGGCTCATCGCCCGCGATTCCACCAGCCTTTATCCGAAGGAAGCGACCAAGCTTCCCGATATCGGCTATATGCGCGCGCTATCGCCGGAAGGTATCCTGGCCGTCAATCCCACAGCCATCATCGCGGTGGAAGGTTCCGGCCCGCCGGAAGCCTTGGCCGTGCTGCGCAATGCCAGCCTCCCTTTCGAGACCGTGCCCCAGACCTACGATCGCGACGGCATTCTGAAAAAGATCGAAGTCGTCGGCGCGCTGCTTGGCGTGCCGGACAAGGCCAAGACCCTGGAAGGCAAGGTCGCCGCCGATCTCGACGCGGCCATAACTGATTCCACCAAGCGCCCGGAGGCCGAGCGCAAGCGCGTACTTTTCGTACTCAGCAACCAGAACGGCAAGATCCTGGCTTCGGGCACCAATACGGCCGCCGACGGCATCATCAAGCTGACCGGCGCGACCAATGCGATCAGCGGCTTCTCCGGCTACAAGTCGGTGACGGACGAAGCGATCATCGAAGCCAAGCCCGATGTCATCCTGATCATGGATCGCGAGGGACCTCTGTCGATGTCGAACGAAGACCTGCTGAAGCAGCCGGCCATTTCGCTGACGCCGGCCGCGAGCCACAAGGCAGTCGTGCGCATGGACGGCCTGCATTTGCTCGGTTTCGGACCACGCACGGCCAGCGCCATCCGCGAGCTGAACGCGGCGATCTACGGAGGCTGACGTGGCATTCAACGATGCCATGGCAGGGCTGAAGCAGATGTCGCAAGCCACGGCACACCGCCGCCAAGGGGATCGCACCGCACTTGCGATCCTCGTCATCGCCGGCTTGGTCATGGTTTCGGCCGTTGCCTTTCTCTTTTCGATCACGACAGGCGCGTCGAATGCTTCGGTCATCGACGTGATAATGGGCATGCTGAGCGGCAGCGCGGAAAGCACCCTCAGCATCCGCGACCGCATCGTCATTTTCGATATCCGCCTGCCCCGCGCCGTCCTCGGCTTCCTGATCGGCGGCGGGCTGGCGGTTTCGGGTGCGGTCATGCAGGGCCTCTTCCGCAATCCGCTCGCCGATCCCGGCCTGATCGGCGTATCTGCTGGCTCCAGCCTCGGTGCGGTCGCCATGATCGTCCTCGGTGGCGGCGTGCTCGCCCCTCTCGCACATCTCTTCGGGATCTTTTCCCTGCCGATCGCCGCCTTCATCGGCGGTCTGGCAACGACGATATTGCTTTATAAGGTTGCGACCCAGTACGGACAGACATCGATCGCAACCATGCTGCTGGCCGGCATCGCGCTCGGTTCACTCGCGCTGGCGGCAACCGGAATCCTCGTTTACATGGCCGACGACCGGCAGTTGCGCGACTTGACCTTCTGGAGCATGGGATCACTGGCGGGCTCGACCTGGAGCAAGGTCGCAGGTGCCGGCCCGATCATCGTCCTTTCGCTTCTGCCCCTTCCCTTCATGGCACGCGGACTGAACGCGCTGACGCTCGGCGAAGCCACTGCCTTCCACATGGGTATATCGGTGCAACGGCTGAAGAATATAGCGGTCGTCAGCGTGGCCGCGGCGGTCGGTGCATCGGTCGCCGTCAGCGGCGGCATCGGTTTTGTCGGCATTGTAGTGCCGCACATTCTGCGCATGGTGATCGGCCCCGACCATCGTTTCCTGCTACCTGCCTCGGCACTGCTCGGCGGCTCGTTGCTGGTCGTTGCCGATGTGGTTGCCCGCATCCTCGTTTCTCCGGCCGAGCTGCCGATCGGCATTCTGACGGCCGGCGTCGGCGGTCCGTTCTTCCTGTGGATGCTGCTCAGGCAGCGCTCGCGCCTCAGCCTATGAGCCTGCGATGATCGACGTTTCCAATCTGAGCGTCCGGCTTGCCGGCAAACCGGTCGTTGAGGACATATCCTTCACGGCCGAGGCCGGAACGCTGACGGCAATCTGCGGGCCGAACGGTTCCGGCAAGACCACGACCATGAAAGCCATTTCCGGCGAACTCGCCTATCGCGGCAGCGCCCGAATGAACGGCACTGAGATTGCCGGCCTCAAGGCCTGGCAACTTGCCGAAATGCGGGGCGTGCTGCCGCAGGCAAGCTCGATCTCCTTCCCCTTTACGGTCCGCGAGATTGTCCGCATGGGCCTGACAAGCGGGCGCAACCGTCATCCGGAGCAGGCTGACCGCACCGCGACAGAGGCTCTCGCCGCCGTCGATCTCGACGGCTTCGAAGGGCGCTTCTATCAAGAGCTTTCCGGCGGCGAACAGCAACGCGTGCAGCTCGCCCGGGTGCTCTGTCAGATTTCCGAGCCCATCATAGACGGCAGGCCGTGCTGGCTGCTTCTCGATGAGCCGGTCTCCAGCCTCGACATCAGCCATCAGCTCACCATTATGACGCTTGCCCGGCAATTCTGCCGGCGTGGCGGCGGGGTCGTTGCCGTCATGCATGACCTCAATCTCACTGCACTTTTTGCCGACCGGATGGTTCTGCTGAAGAACGGCCGGCTGCAGGCGAAGGGTTCAGTCAAGGAGGTGCTGACCGATCAGCATCTTCAGGACGTATTCGGCTGCAACTTGCAGGTCAATCGCGTTCCCGCCGATGGTGCTCCATTCGTCCTCGCACATAGCGCCCTCGACGGCTGAGAACTCCCGATCCGGCGGCTTCTGGAACCTTTTGTTGCATCCGCGCGTTGAGAGCGAGTGGTCGGAAACGATGTTCCGAACATTATCGGTGTGTCAAAAGACCTCCGATTATCGCGAATAAGAGGTGCCTTCGGGCGCCGAAGCAAAGCGAAAGGGAGCTGAACATGGCTACATCCATCCTTCATTCGGCGCGCGGCAAGCGTAACGGCAGCAGCCTGCACGATGTCGAGGCAAGCATCGAAGATCAAATCGAGTCGCTGCGCGAAGAAGTTGCAGCCTTTGCCAAGCTGATCGGTGAGAGCGGCGCGAGGCATGGTAAGAAATTGCGTGCGACCGCCGAATCCAATTTGGACGATCTGACGGTTCGCGGTGAGGAGCTGCTGCGCGATCTGCAGCGCGGCTATACGAGAGGTTCGCGCGAAGTGCGCAGGACCGTGCGCCAGCATCCCGTCGCCACGATCGGCGCGGCGGCTGCATTCGGCCTTGCCGTCGCTCTGCTTCTGTCTCGCCGCTAGGGTGGCGGGATGATCGCCCCGATTCTCGGCCTGCTCCTGTCAGGCACATTCAACCGTACCGTTGCGCGAACCAAGCGCAACGGTATTTTCATCGCGATCGCGGCTCTCCTCCTGCTGACGGCCTATGCCTTCGCGCTTATAGCGGCAGCCATCTGGCTGGCAACGATCTATGGCGGGGCGGTTTCTGCCCTGCTGATTGCCGCAGGTGCCCTGTTGCTAGGGCTGATCGTCCTCGTCATTATGGCCATCATCAATCAGCAGGAGAAACGGCAGGCCCGAGAACGTTTGCTGGCGATGGAATCGATGGCAGCAGCAGCGCTCGGCCTCGTGCGCAAGCAACCGCTAATGACTGCGGCCATCGCCGCCGCTCTTCTCTTCGGAAATCTGTTCGGCGCGCGCGACGAAGACGATTGATCCGGCATTTCCAAATCGACAAACGCCCGCAAAGCAAAATCGTCGCCTTGCCGACAACTTGGCGCGAAGCTCGTGAAGCCATAAATAAGTTGTAACG
Organism: Rhizobium sp. BK312; assembly: GCF_014193605.1. Classification (NCBI taxonomy): domain Bacteria; kingdom Pseudomonadati; phylum Pseudomonadota; class Alphaproteobacteria; order Hyphomicrobiales; family Rhizobiaceae; genus Rhizobium; species Rhizobium sp. BK312. The sequence goes on from NZ_JACHZP010000001.1 coordinate 817,725, forward strand.
ATAGAAGGCCCGGTCGATAGCGCCGGGCCTTTTCTTAGAGCATTTTCTTGTTTTTACGCCGTTCCGGACGCAAAACCGCTTCGCACTTTTGCTGGAACTGCTCTAGAAAGCGAATGCCTTTGATGTCAGCGGTGCCGAGGTGGCGTCCGGACCAAAATCTGCCTCGCCGGAAATATCCAGCAATTCCTGCAGGCGCTGGCGCGCGCGATTGACGCGGCTCTTGATGGTGCCGACCGCGCAGCCGCAGATCTCGGCAGCTTCCTCATAGGAAAATCCCGACGCCCCCACAAGGATGATGGCTTCGCGCTGATCCGGCGGCAGCTGATCCAGGGCCTTGCGGAAGTCCTGCAGGTCGACAGCGCCATATTGCGGCGGGTGCGTCGCCATCGATTCCGTGAACACGCCGTCGCTGTCCTGCACCTCACGGCCGCTCTTGCGCATTTGGCTGTAAAGCTCGTTGCGCAGGATGGTGAAGAGCCAGGCCTTCATGTTGGTGCCCATTTCGAAATGATCCTGCTTGGCCCACGCCTTCATGATCGTATCCTGGACGAGATCATCCGCCCGGTCGTGACGGCCGGTCAGCGAAATGGCGAAGGCCCGGAGGCTCGGAAGGGCTGCGAGAAGTTCGCGCTTGAAGCTCGTTTGCGTTTCCATGGCGCGCCCTCCTATTCGGAGACCTTTGCCGAGGCCATGCTTTCCGCCCGATCAAGCTTCTCTAAGAGGTCGAGAAAGCGATCGGGAATAGCCTCATCCTGCACGGCGGCATAAAACGAGCGCAATCGGTTGCCGATCTGATTATTGGGATCGAGGATATCCACCGCGCGCAGGTCCGATGTCTTCTTGTCTGCGTCCTCGTGATTCTGGATAGTCATTTAACCTGCTCGCTTTTCACTTTTCTCGCGTTCATGGATAAGACGCCCTAATCTCCCGTCCGGAAGACCGATCGACCCCATTCAAAACAATGCCTAACGAATCGTAAAGGTTGAGGTCCACTGATTGTAAGCATTGTAATGCGACTGCCTAAAAAAAGTTCCGACAAAGAGGAACTTTTTTACTCAACTGACGTTTTCTTAGTTGTTGCGGCCTTTGGGCTGTATTTAATTAGAATGTTATAAAAGGCGGGAGCCATTGATGACACTTTCCACACGCATTGCGCCGTATCTTCCTTACTTGCGGCGCTATTCACGTGCCTTGACCGGAACGCAAACATCGGGGGACGCCTATGTTGCTGCGGTTTTGGAAGCCATCATCGCCGACATATCCATCTTTCCGGACACGGACAGCGACCGTGTCGCGCTCTATAAACTGTTCACCAAGCTGTTCGGTTCCGTAACACTTCAGATTACTGAACCGGCATCTCCCTTTGCCTGGGAACAGCGCGCCACCGTGAACCTTTCCAAGGTTTCGCCGCTTGCTCGACAGGCATTCCTGCTTGCCTCCGTTGAAAGTTTCCGCCTCGGCGAGATCGCCGATATCCTTGACGTTTCGGAAAGCGACGCGATGCACCTGCTTGACACTGCCTCCCAGGAAATCTCCCGCCAGGTGGCGACTGATATCATGATCATCGAGGACGAACCGCTGATCGCGATGGATATCGAGCAGATGGCGGAAAGCCTCGGCCATCGCGTTACCGGCATTGCCCGTACACACGCGGAAGCGGTCGCGCTCTACAATGCGACGAAACCGAGCATGGTGCTTGCCGATATCCAGCTTGCCGACGGCAGCTCCGGCATCGATGCCGTCAACGACATCCTCAAGACTGCCAGCATCCCGGTGATTTTCATCACTGCCTTCCCGGAGCGGCTGCTGACGGGCGAACGGCCAGAGCCGACCTTCCTTGTGACCAAGCCTTTCAATCCAGACATGGTGAAGGCCCTCATCAGCCAGGCACTCTTCTTTAACGAAACCACAAAGGTGGCTGCCTGATTCAAGTGAAAACCCTGCGGCGGAACAAAGACCATGACCGGGCGTTTGTGTGCGAAACGGCCGGTTTACCGACTGTTATCCGGGACGATTCTATAGGTCGGTTCAAGTTGTTACGAATGGGAACGCCCTATCGGCGGGGTTCCCAAAATGCGTGTGAAAGGCAAGCCGGTGAATACGTCTGAACCATTACCCGGCGCGCCTTTGAGTTTGGAAGGCAAGGCCGCTCTGATGGAGCGGGCGCTCGCGAGCGCCAGTGTGTCCGTTCTGTTTCAGGATGTAAATCTCTCGATCCGTTATGCCGACAATCTGCCGGATCATCTGCAGCCGTATGTCGTCATAGGCGGGAATGATTCACATCTCTTCGGCGAAAAGGACGGCGAGCATCTTTCCCGATTGAAGCGCGGCGTGCTCGACAGCGGCAGGCCGGCAACCGCCGAGGTCGAAATCGCCAGCGGCGACGGCATACGCATCTATGAACTAAAAATAGAGCGAGTCGGCGGGCGCAAGCCGCAAGGCGTGCTGTCGGTCATCTCGGAAATCACCGAAAGCCGCCACCGCGAAAAAGTGCTGAAGTCGCTGCTGCGCGAATTGTCGCACCGCTCCAAGAACCTGCTCGCCATCATTCAGGGCATCGCCACGCAGACGGCCCGCCACACGCTTTCCGTCGACAATTTCCTCATCAAGTTCCGCGGTCGCCTGCAATCCCTGTCGAATTCGCAGGATCTCATCACCGATTCCAGCTGGCGGGGCGCCTATCTCTTCGAACTGGCGGAAAAGCAGTTCGCACCCTATTGGCCCGATGCCGGCGTGCCCATGCCGATCTATGGCATCAACGCCCATCTGACGCCCAATGCGGCTGTGCATCTGGGCCTTGCTCTGCATGAACTCATCGTCAATTCCGCATCTCATGGCGCCATCTCGACCGGCGCAACCAGCATCACGCTGAACTGCAGGGAAGCCGAACTCGACGGCAAGAAGGCGATCGAAGTGGCATGGTCGGAACGATTCTACACATCCTCCGATCACGAGTTCGAAGACAACAGCTTCAGCCGAACGGTGCTTGAGCGCGTCGTACCGACATCCATGAACGGCCGCGCCGACTTCGCCATTGACGACGGAAGCATCGGCTATCGGATCACCATTCCCGAAACTGAATATGAAATCCTGAGACGCCGCTGAGGCTGATAACGGCGACAAAATAAAACAGCCAGTGCGAGGGCGGCGCACTGGCTGCTTTGCACTCATCGGGAGGGGACCGTGAGTAAAAGTCCTGAGACGTATTGGGCGTGCATCGGGAGATGCGATCATCGTCAGGACATCGACATAACGATGCTGCACGGCCTTGGTTCCATGCAGACCCCAAAAAATTCATCAGTTTTTCACATTTCAGCGCGACCGCAGAGATGATGCTTATCGGCCCATAGGCGGGTGCTCGTCATCCTCATCGCACCCCGATCTCTTTGGGGCCTTGCTCCAAGAAAGTAAAAATCTATTTAAATCATATGCTTAAAGCAATGATCGGGCACCCTCCTGAATTAGTTCTTCCATGGTTGAAGAACGCCCAGCGGCACGCTTTGCCTCCAAAATTTTACCGTTTGATAAATTTTTTAAGCTGAGTTACCGTTCCGGCACTAGCCGTTTACTATAAGAGGGAACTTCAATGGGACGACTGGAAACTGGGATTCATAAAGGCAGGCTCACGCCCGCCGAATATGATGCAAACTTTTCCGATCTTCACCCGCGCCTCACCAAGCATGAGGCGCTGGTCGCATCCGACCGCTGTTATTTCTGCTACGACGCGCCGTGCATGACGGCCTGTCCCACCTCCATCGACATTCCGATGTTCATCCGCCAGATCTCGACGGGTAATCCGATCGGCTCGGCCAAGACGATCTTCGATCAGAACATCCTCGGCGGCATGTGCGCCCGCGTCTGTCCCACCGAACAGCTCTGCGAGCAGGCTTGCGTACGCAACACTGCCGAAGAGCGCCCCGTCGAGATCGGCCGGCTGCAGCGCTACGCGACCGACGCGGCGATGGCTGAGAACAAGCAGTTCTATTCGCGCGCCGCGTCAACCGGCAAGAAGATCGCCGTCATCGGCGCCGGCCCAGCAGGCCTCGCCTGCGCCCATCGCCTCGCGGTCAACGGCCATGACGTCACCATCTTCGACGCCCGCGAGAAGGCCGGCGGCCTGAACGAATACGGCATCGCCACCTACAAGGCAGTCGACGACTTCGCTCAGAAGGAAGTCGATTACGTGCTTGCGATCGGCGGCATCGAGGTCAAGAACGGCCAGGCGCTCGGCCGCGATTTCAGCCTTTCCGACCTCTCCCAGCAATATGACGCCGTCTTCCTCGGCCTCGGCCTTGCCGGCGTCAACGCGCTGCGCGCCGAAGGCGAGGATCTCGATGGTGTCGCCGATGCCGTCGCCTATATCGCCGGCCTTCGCCAGGCCGGCAACAAAGCCGATATCGCCATCGGCCGCCGCGTCGTCGTTCTCGGCGGTGGCATGACCGCGATCGATGCGGCTGTGCAGGCAAAACTGCTTGGCGCCGAAGAAGTGACGATCTGCTATCGCCGCGGCAAGGAGCACATGAACGCCTCGGAATTCGAGCAGGATCTGGCCACCTCCAAGGGCGTCATCATCCGTCATTGGCTCGCCCCAAAGCGCATCCTCGACAAGGACGGCAAAGTCGCCGGTATCGAGGTCGAATATACCGAGCTGCGTGACGGCAAGCTCGTTGGTACCGGCGATGTCGGCGTCATCGCCGCCGACCAGATCTTCAAGGCGATCGGCCAGACGTTCGAGGCATCGGGCCTCGGCGCGCTGCGCATGGAATCCGGCCGCATCGCCATCGATGGCGAAGGCCGAACCTCGATCGAAGGCGTATGGGCAGGCGGCGACTGCGTGCTTGGCGGCGATGACCTGACGGTCTCGGCCGTGGCACAGGGTCGCGACGCGGCCGAATCCATCAACCGTGCGCTCGCTGCCGCCAAGGCGGCCGCTGCAGTCGCCTGAAAGGGGAACCGACATGGCTGATCTCCGCAATAATTTCGTTGGCATCAAGTCTCCGAACCCGTTCTGGCTCGCCTCCGCGCCGCCGACCGACAAGGCCTACAACGTCGAGCGCGCTTTCAAGGCAGGCTGGGGCGGTGTAGTCTGGAAGACGCTCGGCGAAGAAGGCCCGCCTGTTGTCAACGTCAACGGCCCACGCTACGGCGCGATCTGGGGCGCCGACCGCCGTCTGCTCGGCCTCAATAACATCGAGCTGATCACGGACCGCGATCTCTACACCAACCTGCGGGAAATGAAGCAGGTGAAGAAGAACTGGCCGGATCGCGCGCTGATTGCCTCGATCATGGTGCCTTGCGAGGAGCAGGCTTGGAAGGCGATCCTGCCGTTGGTTGAGGAAACGGAAGCCGACGGCATCGAGCTCAACTTCGGCTGTCCCCACGGCATGTCCGAACGCGGCATGGGCTCCGCGGTCGGACAGGTGCCGGAATATATCGAAATGGTCGTGCGCTGGTGCAAGCAATACACGCGCATGCCGGTCATCACCAAGCTGACGCCGAATATCACCGATATCCGCAAGCCCGCTCGCGCCGCCAAGGCCGGCGGCACGGATGCGGTCTCGCTGATCAACACGATCAACTCGATCGTCTCGGTCGACCTCGATAATTTCGCTCCGAACCCGACTGTCGGCGGCAAGGGCAGCCATGGCGGCTATTGCGGCCCGGCCGTCAAGCCGATCGCGCTCAACATGGTGGCAGAAATCGCCCGCGATCCGGAAACCTACGGCCTGCCGATATCGGGAATCGGCGGCATCACCACCTGGCGCGATGCGGCGGAATTCCTGGTGCTCGGTGCCGGCAACGTGCAGGTGTGCACGGCGGCCATGACCTATGGCTTCAAGATCGTCGAGGAGATGATCACGGGCCTTTCCGACTGGATGGACGAAAAGGGTCACCGCAGCCTGGACGACGTCATCGCCCGCGCCGTGCCGAATGTCTCCGACTGGCAATATCTGAACCTCAACTACATCGCCAAGGCGAAGATCGATCAGGACGCCTGCATCAAGTGCGGCCGCTGTCACATCGCCTGCGAGGACACCTCGCACCAGGCGATCACCAACTTCGTTGATGGCGTCAGGCGCTTCGAGGTGATGGAAGAGGAATGCGTCGGCTGCAATCTCTGCGTCAACGTCTGCCCCGTCGAGAACTGCATCACCATGGAAGAACTGCCGGCCGGCGCCCTCGACAAGCGCACCGGCAAGGTCGTCGACCCGAACTACGCCAACTGGACGACCCATCCGAACAATCCGATGGCTCGGCAGGCGGCAGAATAACTGCGGCAATATCGGCAAGCATTCAAAAGGCGGTCGCAGCCTGCTGCGGCCGCCTTCTTCGTAACCGAGATCCGCACGATCGAATTAGGAAACTTTAACTCGTTCACCTGCGATATGCAGCGCTATGCTTCCGGGATCGCACCGCCGCTCAGCTATGGCGAATCCGAAGCCCGTCAACGAAAAGCTGTTCCAGATAGCGGGCGGCATCCTCGAAGCGCCCCTCACCCGAATGCTCGTCGCCGAGCACGGCGCGCACCTGTACGTCGAAATCCGCGTAATGCTGCGTGGTCGACCAGATCGAAAAGATCAGGTGATAGGGGTCGCATTTGGCGATCTTACCGTTCCGAGCCCAGGTGCGGATGACTTCCGCCTTCTCATCGACAAGGGCTTTCAACGGCCCGCGCAGCTCATCCTCCACATGCGGCGCACCCTGCAGCATCTCATTGGCAAACAGACGGCTTTCGCGTGGAAAATCGCGGGCCATTTCGAGCTTGCGGCGGATATAGGACCGGATCTCGCTTTCCGGATCACCGTTGGCATCGAAGGCGCGTAGCGGTTCCAACCAGGTAAACAGCACCCTGTCGATCAAGGCCCGATGCATCGCCTCCTTGGTGCGGAAATAGTAAAGCAGATTGGGCTTCGACATGCCGGCGACTTCGGCGATCTGGTCGATGGTCGAGCCACGAAAGCCGCTGACAGAAAACACGTCCAGCGCGGCTTCCAGTATGATTTCCTCTTTCTCTTCCTGAATTCGGGTGCGGCGCTGCGTCCTGGCGGCTCTGGGGATGGCCATATCTGCTCTGTTTCTCCTTGAAATCCAAGCCTTTCGGCCGTTCCCTCATTCACCCTGTCGATGCATCGGATTTCGGCAATCGCCTGAAATTTTATCGGAATTTTTCGTGCTTTTCGTCTTGAGCCGCGCCACGGAAGTTGTAATGTTTACCAATCGGTCAAATTATCCGTCAGATGTCTCCTAAAGGCAACTGGCGATTTCCGGACAAGAAAAACAAGACGACGCTCCGGAATTTGAAATAAGACCAACGGGAACAATTTCGGGCATGCGCCTTGCGTGCCCCCGGACAAACAGGTGAGGATTGCATCATGGTGGCAGCGCCAGGAGAAAACATGCGTATCAATGGCGATCGCCTTTGGGATACGCTGATGGACATGGCGAAGGTCGGCCCCGGCATTGCCGGCGGCAACAATCGCCAAACGCTGACCGATGCCGATGCCGAAGGACGCAGCCTTTTCAAGACCTGGTGCGACAAGGCCGGCCTGACTGTCGGCGTCGACAAGATGGGCACCATGTTTGCCACCCGCGCCGGCACCGACCCGGCTGCGCTCCCCGTCTATGTCGGTTCGCATCTCGATACCCAGCCGACCGGCGGCAAGTATGACGGCGTGCTCGGCGTGCTCGCAGCGCTCGAAGTCGTCCGCACGATGAACGACCTCGGCATCAAGACCAAGCACCCGATTGTCGTCACCAACTGGGCCAACGAGGAAGGCGCGCGCTTCGCACCCGCGATGCTTGCTTCCGGCGTCTTTGCCGGCGTGCACACACTGGACTATGCCTATGGCCGCAAGGATCCGGACGGCAAGACCTACGGCGAAGAGCTGAAGCGCATCGGCTGGCTTGGCGACGAGGAGGTCGGCGCTCGCAAGATGCATGCCTATTTCGAATATCACATCGAGCAGGGCCCGATCCTCGAAGCCGAGGACAAGACCATCGGCGTCGTCACGCACTGTCAGGGTCTTTGGTGGCTGGAATTCACGCTGACCGGCAAGGAGGCCCATACCGGTTCGACGCCAATGAATCTCCGCGTCAACGCCGGCCTTGCCATGTCGCGTATCATCGAGATGGTGCAGAGCGTCGCGATGGAAAACCAGCCGGGGGCCGTCGGCGGCGTCGGCCAGGTTTTCTTCTCGCCGAATTCGCGCAACGTGTTGCCGGGCAAGGTGGTCTTCACTGTCGACATCCGCACGCCCGACAAGGAAAAGCTCGATCGCATGCGTGCCAAAATCGAAGCCGAAGGCAAGAAGATCGCCGATGCCCTCGGCGTCGGCTGCACGGTCGAAGCCATCGGCCATTTCGAGCCGGTGACTTTCGATCCGAAGCTCGTCACTTCCGTGCGCAACGCGGCCGAGAAACTCGGCTACAGCCACATGAACATCATCTCCGGTGCCGGCCACGATGCCTGCTGGGCTGCCAAGGTCGCCCCCGCCACCATGGTCATGTGCCCCTGCGTCGGCGGCCTCTCCCACAATGAGGCGGAAGAAATCTCCAAGGAATGGGCGACCGCCGGCGCGGATGTGCTGTTCCACGCAGTCGTCGAGACGGCGGAGATCGTGGCTTGACGATGGCTCGCGCGCAGCAGACCCACTTATCCTCCCTGCGGGCACTTTCTCCCCGAGGGGAGAAGAGAGGGTTTGCTGCGATTGTCGACGTCACATGCGCAACCTTGGCTGAAAAGGTATTGTTCGGCATCAAAGGTGCGGCGGAGATCCCCTTCTCCCCCGCGGGGAGAAGGTGGCCCGAAGGGTCGGATGAGGGGGCACCGCGGATGGCGGACAACAACGACATCACCAAACGCCGCCCCGGCAAGACGACGCAAGCACGCCACCTTCGCAAGAACGACACGGAAGAAGAATACCGCCTCTGGAGCGATCTGCGCGGTCGTCGCTTGAACGGACACAAATTCACCAGGCAGATTCCTCTCGGTCCTTACGTCGTTGACTTTCTTTGCCGTGACAAATTGCTGATCGTTGAGATCGACGGTTTTCAGCATGCAGCATCTCCTGCCGATATCATCCGCACGCATTGGCTCAATACACAGGGTTATTCAGTGTTGCGGTTCTGGAATCATGAGGTGCTGAAAGAGCGTCGAGCAGTTTTGGAGACGGTTCTAGCGGCTCTTGAGGGACAAATATTCCAGCGAGACGACGTGCTACGCTTCTATCCTGCGAGCCAACCGCAAGCGGAAATAAGCAAATGAAGCGTCCGAACCACACCCCCTCATCCGCCCTTCGGGCGCCTTCTCCCCGAGGGGAGAAGGGGAAATGCGTCGCGTTTCCCAATTTCGAAAATTTCACACATCTGGAGCATGCGCCATGAGCACAGTTATCAAGGGTGGAACCATCGTCACGGCCGACCTGACCTATAAGGCGGACGTGAAGATCGAAGGCGGCAAGATCGTCGAAATCGGGCAGAATCTCTCAGGCAACGAAGTGCTCGATGCCTCCGGCTGTTACGTCATGCCCGGCGGCATCGATCCGCACACGCATCTCGAAATGCCGTTCATGGGAACCTATTCCTCCGACGATTTCGAGAGCGGCACCCGCGCTGCCCTTGCCGGTGGCACGACCATGGTGGTGGATTTTGCACTTCCCTCACCCGGCCAGTCGCTGCTCGAGGCGCTGACCATGTGGGACAACAAGTCCACTCGCGCCACCTGCGACTATTCCTTTCACATGGCGATCACCTGGTGGGGCGAGCAGGTCTTCAACGAGATGGAAGCCATCGTCCGCGACAAGGGCATCAACACCTTCAAGCATTTCATGGCCTATAAGGGCGCACTGATGGTGGATGACGACGAGATGTTCTCTTCCTTCCAGCGCTGCGCCGAGCTTGGCGCGTTGCCGCTCGTCCACGCCGAAAACGGCGATGTGGTCGCACAGATGCAGGCAAAGCTGCTGGCGGAAGGCAATAACGGTCCGGAGGCGCATGCCTACTCCCGCCCGGCCGAGGTCGAAGGCGAGGCAACGAACCGGGCTATCATGATCGCCGACATGGCCGGTTCGCCCGTCTACATCGTCCATACCTCTTGCGAACAGGCGCACGAAGCCATCCGCCGCGCCCGTCAGAAAGGCATGCGCGTTTACGGCGAGCCGCTGATCCAGCACCTGACGCTCGACGAAAGCGAGTATGCCAACGCGGATTGGGACCATGCCGCCCGCCGCGTCATGTCGCCGCCCTTCCGTAACAAGCAGCATCAGGACAGCCTCTGGGCCGGTCTTGCCTCCGGCTCGCTGCAGGTGGTCGCGACGGACCATTGTGCGTTTACCACCGAGCAGAAGCGCTTCGGTCTCAACGACTTTACCAAGATCCCGAACGGCACCGGCGGCCTTGAGGATCGCCTGCCGATGCTCTGGACCTACGGCGTCAACACCGGCCGCCTGACGATGAACGAATTCGTCGCCGTCACATCGACCAACATCGCCAAGATCCTCAACGTCTATCCGAAGAAGGGCGCGATCCTTGTCGGCGCCGATGCCGATATCGTCGTATGGGATCCGAAGCGCTCTAAGACCATCGCCGCCAAGACGCAGCAGTCGGCGATCGACTACAATGTCTTCGAGGGCAAGGAAGTCACCGGCCTGCCACGCTATACGCTGACGCGGGGCGTGGTCGCCATCGAGGAAGGCACGGTGAAGACGAAGGAGGGCCATGGCGAGTTCGTCAGGCGCGATCCCTTCACCGCCGTCAACCGCGCGCTTTCGACCTGGAAAGAAGTCACAGCGCCGCGCAAGGTTCAGCGCAGCGGCATCCCCGCCAGCGGGGTGTGACGCTTGGGCACGGCGCTTCGGCTCATCGGCCGCCTAGAGCAATTCCAGGAAAAGTGCATAGCGGTTTTCCGTCCGAAATTGCGTAAAAACAAAGAGATAGAGCATTTTCGCGATTCGAAGAAAAGCGAAACAGCTCTAGCGCGGCACATACCGCTCCAGATCCGGCAGCAGTACGACGCTTTCCTGCTCGTTCGGGTCGGTTCGGGCGATGACCGCTGTCGCCGGCCGGTCGCTGAGATTGGCTGGAAGATGCGGGACGCCGGCCGGAATATAGAACATCTCGCCTTCGCGGACGATGACGTGTTCTTCCAGCCCGTCGCCGAACCAGCAATGCGTCTCGCCGGAAATCGCGTAGATCGCCGTCTCATGCGAGGCGTGGAGATGCGCCTTGGCGCGGGCGCCGGGCGGGATCGTCAAAAGATGCATGCAGATCCCCGTCGAGCCCACTGTCTCGGCGGCAATCCCTTCGAAATAGCTGAGGCCCTGTTTTCCGGCATAGGCGCTGCCGGGCCGCACAACACGGCAGGTGGGCTTCGATGAGACATTCATGGCGTTGCTCCCCTCGGTCCAGCAGCCACAAGGCGCCCTCGCCTCTCCTGACTGCGGCAATGCCAAACAAGATAACATGCAATCCGCCCCAACCATGCGGCGAAAACAGGACTGGTAGGTGTTAATGACGTCATCCGCTTCCTCCGTCGTCTCCGCGCGGAATCTCTGTCTCACCTACGATACGAACGACGGGCCGGTGAATGCGCTGAGCAATGTGGATCTCGATGTTCGCAAGGGCGATTTCGTCTCCTTCATCGGCCCCTCCGGCTGCGGCAAGACCACCTTTCTGCGGGTGATTGCAGATCTTGAGCGAAAGACATCAGGCGACATCTCCGTCAACGGCATGTCGCCGGAAGATGCCCGCAAGGCCCGCGCCTACGGCTACGTCTTTCAGGCCGCAGCCCTCTATCCCTGGCGAACGATCGAAAAGAACATCGCTTTGCCGCTCGAAATCATGGGCTACGACAGGCAAGAACAGGCCAAGCGCATCGCACGGACCCTCGACCTCGTCAATCTCAACGGCTTCGAGCACAAGTTCCCCTGGCAGCTTTCAGGCGGCATGCAACAGCGAGCCTCGATCGCCCGCGCGCTGGCCTTCGATGCCGATCTGCTGCTGATGGACGAGCCCTTCGGCGCGCTGGACGAAATCGTCCGCGACCACCTGAACGAACAACTTCTGAAGCTATGGAAGCAGACGAACAAGACCATCTGCTTCGTCACCCACTCCATCCCGGAAGCTGTCTATCTCTCCACCAAGATCGTGGTCATGTCCCCGCGGCCGGGCCGCGTCACCGACGTCATCGAATCGACGCTTCCGGCAGAGCGACCGCTCGACATTCGCGAAACGCCGGAATTCCTGGAAATCGCTCACCGCGTCCGGGAAGGACTGAGAGCGGGGCACAGCTATGAGGAATAGGACGATGGATAGCTCCGTCGCGCGACAGCCCTTCGCCCTAGCTCTCCCCCCGCGCACGGGGACGGCATGAGCATGGAAAAGGAACAGTTCTTCAAGCACAAGTTCCTGCCGGTCACGACGATCGTCCTGGCGATCATCCTGCTCTGGTATGTCTTCGCCGTCATCCTCAACGCACCGTTCCAGCGCGATCTCGACCGGCGCGCTGGTGTCACCCCGACGACGGTGGAATTCATCGGCAAGACGCTGGCACAGCCGAAACCGACTCTGCCTGCGCCGCATCAGGTAGCGCAGAATGTCTTCGAAAACACTTTCCTGCGGGTTCCTACGAGCAATCGCAGCCTCGTCTACAATGCATGGATAACGCTGGCGCCGACAGCGGTCGGCTTCGCATTTGGCACAATCCTCGGCGTCCTCTTTGCAGTTGGCATCGTTCACCTCGTCGCACTCGACCGCAGTCTCATGCCCTGGATCATCGCGTCGCAGACCATCCCGATCCTCGCCATTGCGCCGACGATCATCGTCGTCTTCAGTGCCCTTGGCATAGACGGATTGATCCCGAAAGCGCTGATTTCCACCTATCTATCGTTCTTCCCGGTCACCGTCGGCATGACAAAGGGTCTTCGTTCGCCGGAAATCATGCATCTCGACCTGATGCGCACCTATAATGCCAGCAGCTGGCAGACCTTCTGGAAGTTGCGCGTGCCGGCTTCGGTCCCCTTCCTCTTCACCTCCATGAAGGTTGCGATTGCCGCAAGCCTGGTTGGAACGATCGTCGGCGAGCTGCCGACGGGCGCGGTCGCCGGCATCGGCGCAAAGCTGCTCGCCGGCTCCTATTACAGCCAGACGATCGATATATGGGCAGCTCTCGTCGCAGGCTCCGTCCTCGCGGCGGTCCTCGTCGGTATCGTCAGCATCGCTGCCCGCATTGTCGACCGTTCGATGGGAGGCAGAACGGCATGAGATCCTTTCATTTCTCCTGGCAAGGCATGCTTGCCATTCTTCTCTGTCTGTTGGCGATCCCCGCGTTGCCGATGCTTGCGACGGATGCCGCGGCACCCGTCAGCAGCGGAACGACCTTCGTCATCTTCATTCTGATTGCCGCAGCGGCCGCCCTCTCCTTCATGCGCCTATCCGCAGATCTGAGCGCGGCGACACTCTTCTTCGGCGCGCATGCGGCGGGATGGCTGCTCCTTGCCGGAATTTCCGGCAATGAAGGCAAGGCGCAAGCGTCCTTCTTCATTCTGATTGCCGCCGCCTGGTTGCTGGCCTGGCGCTGCGTTTCCGTCCTATCGTCGATGCGATCGCATTCGACCGCCGGCAATTATACGCTGCGGCTGCTGATCCCGGCGATCTTCGGCATATGGATACTGATCATCTGGGAAGCCGTCACTCGCGGCGCCGGCGTTTCTCTGGTCCTTTTGCCGCCGCCGAGTGCCATCGGCGCCAGGATCGTCAATTCGATTCCAACATTATGGATCGATGTCCGCCAGACGATCCTCACCGCTGTCCTGATCGGCTACATCATCGGCTGCGCCAGCGGCTTCGTCGTCGCCATTCTGGCGGACCGCTTTGCCTTCCTGCGCCGCGGTCTGCTGCCGATCGGCAACCTGGTCTCTGCCCTGCCAATTATCGGCGTCGCACCGATTATGGTCATGTGGTTCGGCTTCGACTGGCAGTCCAAGGCAGCCGTCGTCGTCATCATGACCTTCTTCCCGATGCTGGTGAATACGGTGACTGGCCTTGCTGCCGCCGGCAACATGGAACGCGACCTGATGCGCACCTACGCATCAGGCTACTGGCAGACACTCTTCAAGCTGCGGCTTCCGGCTGCTGCGCCCTTTATTTTCAACGCGCTGAAGATCAACTCGACCCTGGCTCTGATTGGTGCCATCGTGGCGGAGTTCTTCGGCACACCCATGTCGGGCATGGGCTTTCGCATTTCAACCGAAAATGGCCGGTTGAACCTCGATATGGTCTGGGCCGAGATCGCGGTTGCCGCGATCGCCGGCTCGGTCTTTTACGGTATCGTCGCCATCATCGAACGAATGGTGACGTTCTGGCATCCGTCTATCCGTGGTGGGCAGGCGTAATCCAGGATCTCTTCAAAGGGATCGAGGCATAACTTCAGAGGGAAAGGGTGAAGACATGAAAAAAATAATGTTTGCATTGATGGCAAGTGCCATGACGCTTGCCGCCACCCAGGGCGCGATGGCGGCGGATAAATTGACGCTGCAGCTGAAATGGGTAGCCCAGGCTCAGTTCGGCGGCTATTTCGTCGCCAAGGACAAGGGCTTCTACAAGGAAGAAGGTCTCGATGTGGATATCAAGGCGGGCGGCCCTGATATCGCTCCGGAACAGGTGATCGCCGGTGGCGGCGCCGATGTCATCGTCGACTGGATGGGCGGTGCGCTGGTTGCCCGCGAAAAAGGCGTGCCGCTCATCAACATCGCGCAGCCCTTCGAAAAATCCGGTCTGGAGCTGATCTGCCCGAAGGATGGCCCGGTCAAGACGGAGAAGGATTTCAAGGGTCACACCCTCGGCGTCTGGTTCTATGGCAACGAATATCCCTTCTTCGCCTGGATGCACAAGCTCGGCCTGAAGACCGACGGCGGCAAGGATGGCGTCAACGTTCTGAAGCAGAGCTTCGATGTGCAGCCGCTCGTCCAGAAGCAGGCCGACTGCATCTCCGTCATGACCTATAACGAGTACTGGCAGGCGATCGATGCCGGCTTCAAGGCCGAGGACCTGACCGTCTTCAACTATACCAAGCTCGGCAACGACCTTCTGGAAGATGGCCTCTACGTCAAGGAAGACAAGCTGAAGGATGCGAAGTTCAAGGCTGATATGGTGAAATTCGTCCGTGCGTCGATGAAGGGCTGGAAGTATGCCGTCGAGCATCCGGACGAAGCCGCCGAAATCGTCATGGACAATGGCGGCCAGGATGAAAACCACCAGAAGCGCATGGCCGGCGAAGTCGCCAAACTTATCGGCAACGGCAAGCTCGACATGAAGACCTATGACCGTACGGCCGAAGCCTTGCTCGACCAGAAGATCATCAACAAGAAGCCATCCGGCGCCTACACGCATGAGATCACGGACGCTGCTCTGAAGTAGGCTGAAGCAATCACAGAGACTAAAACGCGCGAGGTTTGCGGCCTCGCGCGTTTTTTTCATTTTGTAACAGCAGCCACAAAAGGCTGGCTTTCTTGCAGGAATTGCCTGAAAAGCCTTCGCCTATCAATTATTCGAATGCTGACATCACAATGCCGTGATTGCTTCGCATGGTTGTAGACGATAGAAATGCCCGCGAAATCATTTTCTCGTGATCTTGCGAGAATTGAAAACCGCTCCCATCTACAAGGGCGATTTTAGGATGAGGACCTGCAAGGCATGACAGACGGATATTACAGCGCCGCGCGTCAAATATGACGCGCAAAGGTCGCTGTAACACTTTAAATCTGCTGCATAATTTTACCCTTGAATCGATTCGATTTAAGGAATTATGCAGTCATCCGCCGGGGAAGCCGGCTCGCATGCAGTGATCTCCCGTGCTCGCGACGGAAAACCGCGAAATCCCTTTGACCAATGCCGAACTGGAACCGGACGCATGGCCTTCACGCCGTTTAGACTTCTGAGCACGACTGCCATTCTGCTTTCCCTGCTGGCCGCTCCCGCTGCCATGGCAGAGCAGGCTGCCGTCACCACGCCGAAGCAAAATCTGCCCGCAATCGTCATCACCACAGCCGCAATGCGCCACCTGACCGACAAGGTCGTCGCGAACGGCACGGTGAAGGCCGTCGAAGAGGTCTACATCCAGCCGCAGGTGGACGGTCTCTCCATCCGTTCGCTCAATGCAGATGTCGGTGACAAGGTCAGCGCGAACAGCACGCTTGCCACGCTGAACGACGACGCGCTGATCCTGCAGAAGAGCCAGATGCAGGCGACGCGGGCCAAGGGCGAGGCAAGCCTGGCGCAATTGCACGCACAGCTCGCCGAAGCCCGCGCCAATGCCGAAGAAGCCGAATTGCAGCGCGTGCGCGCCGTTGCCATGGGTGCCAAGGGCACCATGTCGACCTCCTCGGTGGAGCAGGCCAATGCTTCGGCTGCCGCCAACAAGGCCCGCGTGGTTTCCGCCGAACAGGCAATCGCCGTTGCGGAGGCCGATCTCAAGGTCACGGATAGCCAGATCGCCGATACGGATCTGAAACTTGCCCGCACCGGCATCAAAACCCCGGTGGCAGGCACCGTCGCATCGCGCGATGCCCGTGTCGGGGCTATCGCGAACGGTAACGGCGATCCGCTCTTCACCATCATCCGCGACAGCCAACTCGAGCTGGTGGTCGATGTCTCCGAGACTGATATCACCAAGATCACGATCGGTCAGAAAGCGTCCATCGCGCTCTCCGGCAGCCGCGAGAAGCTTGCCGGGACTGTCCGTCTCGTCGCTCCGATCGTTGACCCCGTCACCCGCCTCGGCGCGGTGCATATCACGATCGACGATGGCGAGAAGGCGCGCGCCGGCATGTATGGCAGCGCCGAGATCATCATTCGCCAGGAAGATGGCGTCGCCCTGCCACTGACGGCCGTCAATAGCGAGGAAAACGGCTCGTCCGTCCGCAAGGTCGAGAATGGCGTGGTCAAATTCCTGACTGTCGAGACAGGCATTCAGGACGCTGGCTATGTCGAGATCCTCAAAGGCCTGAAAGCGGGCGATGACGTCGTCGCCAAGGCCGGTGCCTATGTTCGCGACGGCGACCATATCACGCCTGTGCGCGACGCGTCGCAAGCCTCCAACTGAGCGAGAACGGCAAGATGAACTTCTCCGCCTGGTCCATTCGAAATCCGGTCGCCCCGCTCCTCGGCTTCTTCCTGCTGATGGTGGTGGGCGCGCACGCCTTCTTCAATCTGCCCATCACCCGCTTCCCGAACATCGACGTGCCGATCGTCAATGTCACCGTGACGCAGAGCGGCGCCTCGCCGGCCGAGCTCGAAATGCAGGTGACGAAGGAGATCGAAGACGCCGTCGCCAGCATCAACGGCATCGACGAAATCCAATCCACCGTCACGGATGGCCAATCGCAGACCGTCGTCGTCTTCCGCCTGGAAGTGCCGACCGAGCAGGCCGTTCAGGATACCAAGGATGCGATCGACCGCATCCGCGGCAATCTGCCGTCGACCATCGACGAGCCGATCGTCTCCAAGGTCGATGTCGTCGGCCAGGCGATCCAGAGCTTTGCCGTGTCCTCGCCGAACATGACGCTCGAGGAGCTGTCCTGGTACGTGGACGATACGGTCAAGCGCGCGCTGCAGGGCAAAGCAGGCATCGGCCGCGTCGACCGCTATGGCGGCGCCGATCGTGAAGTGCGCATCGAGCTCGATCCGAACAAGCTGAACGCCTATGGCATAACAGCGCTTTCGGTGAGCCAGCAGCTTCGCAGCACCAATATCGATCTCGGCTCCGGCCGCGGCCAGGTTGCCGGCAGCGAACAGGCAATCCGCGTGCTCGGCGACGCCCGCAACGTCGCCCAGCTCGCCGATACGACGATCGCTCTGACTAACGGCCGCTTCGTCAAGCTCTCCGATCTCGGCGCCATTAAGGACACCTATCAGGAACCGAAGTCCTTTTCGCGCTTCAACAGCGCCCCCGTTGTCACCTTCGGCGTATTCCGCGCCAAGGGCGCCAGCGAGGTGACGGTCGCAAAGACAGTAGCCGACACGCTCGACAAGGTGCGTGCCGAGAACCCGAACGTCTCGATCGAGATGATCGACGACTCCGTCTACTACACCTATGGCAACTACGAATCGGCGATGCACACGCTGATCGAAGGCGCCATACTGGCCGTCATCGTCGTCTTCCTGTTCCTGCGGAACTGGCGCGCAACGCTGATATCGGCGGTTGCCCTGCCGCTCTCCGCGATCCCGACATTCTGGATCATGAACCAGATCGGCTTCTCGCTGAACCTCGTCAGCTTTCTGGCATTGACGCTGGCGACCGGTATTCTCGTCGATGACGCCATCGTCGAAATCGAGAACATCGCCCGCCACATCAAGATGGGCAAGACGCCCTATCGCGCTGCCATCGATGCTGCAGACGAAATCGGTCTTGCCGTTATCGCGACGACCTTCACCATCATCGCGGTCTTTGTGCCGGTCTCCTTCATGCCGGGCATTCCGGGCCAGTATTTCATTCAGTTCGGTCTGACGGTCGCCTTCTCGGTGTTCTTCTCGCTGCTGGTGGCGCGTCTGATCACGCCGATGATGGCCGCCTATCTGATGCGCGCCGAAGATGGCGTCGACGATCATCACGACAATGACGGCCGCTTCATGCGTGGCTATAGCTGGCTGGTGCGACTGACGACGAAGAAGTGGTACACGCGTTATCCGACGCTGCTCGCCGCCTTCGCGTTCTCGATCGCATCGGTCTTCGCTCTCATCATGTTCGTTCCCGGCAGCTTCATCCCGCCGGAAGACGCCTCGCGTATCGTTCTGTCAGCGGAACTGCCGCCGAACGCCCGGCTCGATGATACCGAACAGGCAACCAACGAAATCTATCGGCGCGTGAAAAGCATAGATGGTGTCGAAAGCGTCTTCGTGCTCGGCGGCGCCTCGCCGAAGGGCGATCTGGAACTGCGCCGCGCCACCGTAACGCTGACGCTCGGCAAGCTCGATCAGTCGCTGGCGAAGAAGCTGGTGAACGACGTCCTCGGCTCGCTCCCTGTCATCGGCCCTCACCTGCCGAAGGTCACCGTCCACGGGCGCGTACGCCCGCAATGGGACATCGAGAAGGAAGTCTTTGCAAAGCTGAGCTCCATTCCCGACGTCCGCATCACCAAGCTGAACGACCGCGGCGATCGCGACCTGACCTATAACTTCCTCTCGCGCAGCGAGAAGGATCTCAACCAGGCCGTCGGCATCCTGGAAGCCAAGCTGCGTACCGATCCGGCGCTCGCCAATGTCAGCGCCGACGGCGCCCTGCCGCGGCCGGAACTGCAGATCTATCCGCGCAAAGACGAGGCCGCGCGCCTCGGCATCACGCCGCAGATGATTTCCGACACGATCCGCGTTGCCACCATCGGCGACATCGACGCTTCGCTCGCGAAGATCTCGCTCGACGACCGCCAGATTCCGATCCGCGTTCAGGCCTCGCTCGGGATGCGCCGAGACCTGGCGGCGATCCGCGCCTTGCGTATCAAGACTGCCACTGGCAACACCGTACCTCTGTCGAGCGTGGCCGACATCGACTATTCCGAAGGCCTGTCGTCCATCAAGCGCAACAATCGCTTCCGCGTGGTCGCCATCGGCGCCGACCTGCCGCAAGGTGTGGCATTGGATACGGCATCCGAGCATTTCCTCGAAATCGTCAACAACGCCAAGATTCCCGCAACCGTGCATCTGGCGGAAAGCGGCGATACCAAGGTCCAGAAGGAAATGCAGCAGAGCTTCGGCAACGCCATGCTGCTCGGCCTCATGCTTGTTCTGACCGTGCTGATCCTGCTGTTCAAGGATGTGATCCAGCCCTTCACTATTCTGCTCTCGCTGCCACTAGCAATCGGCGGCGTGGCGCTGGCCTTGATCATGACCGGCAACGCGCTGTCCATGCCCGTCATGATCGGCATTCTGATGCTGATGGGTATCGTGACGAAGAACGCCATCCTGCTCGTCGATTTCGCCATAGAGATGATGCATCAGGGCATGCCGCGGCTGGAAGCGGTGATCGAAGCCGGCCGCAAGCGCGCCCGTCCGATTATCATGACCTCGATCGCCATGTCAGCCGGCATGCTGCCTTCGGCTCTCGGAGTGGGCGAAGGCGGCTCCTTCCGCGCGCCGATGGCGATTGCCGTCATCGGCGGCATCATCGTTTCCACGGTGCTCAGCCTGGTGGTCGTGCCGTCCTTCTTCCTCATCATGGACGACTTGTCCCGTCTGCTAGGCTATCTCTTCGGCAGACTTGTCGGCAGGAAAGATGTGGATGACGAGGTCATCACCAAGGAAGGCTTAGCCGTCGCCGTCAATGAAAACCGCCAGTCGCTTGCCAATCTGGAAGAGCGGCTTGAAACCATAGAGAACAAAGACGGCAGAAGCAGATCCGTGGGTACGAATGTCCTAAAGCTGCCGCCCTTCGCGGCAGAATGAAACAGCCTCGGCGGATATGGAGATAAGCGCGGGGCGGCTCAAAGGCCGCCCTGTTCCTTTAGGAAATCGACGATCCTGCTGACGCCCTCGCCCCGCTTCATGTCGGAAAAGACGAAGGGGCGTGCCTGGCGCATGCGGGTGGCATCGCGATCCATCACCTCGAGGTCGACATCGACGAAGGGCGCCAGATCCTTCTTGTTGATGACCAGAAGGTCGGATTTGGTGATGCCGGGGCCGCCCTTGCGCGGAATCTCCTCTCCCTGACACACCGAGATTACGTAGATGGTTATATCGGCAAGATCAGGTGAAAAGGTTGCAGCCAGATTGTCGCCGCCGGATTCGATGAAGACGACGTCAAGGTCGGGGAGACGCTCGTTGAGGCTGGCGATAGCTTGCAGATTAATCGTCGCATCCTCGCGGATCGCGGTGTGCGGGCAGCCGCCCGTTTCGACGCCGACGATGCGATCCGAAGGCAGCGCCTGCATGCGCACCAGTGCTTCCGCATCTTCGGTCGTGTAGATGTCATTGGTGACGACGGCGACGGAATAGTCGTCGCGCATCGCCTTGCACAGCTTCTCCGTCAACGCCGTCTTGCCGGAACCGACGGGGCCGCCGATCCCAACGCGCAAGGGTCCATGTCTCGATTTCATGCTCGCAACTCCGATAAAGCAAGAGAGCAATTCCAGGAAAAGTGCGTAGCGGTTTTCCGTTTGGAATTGCGTGAAAACAAAGGGATAGCGCGTTTTCGCCCTTTGAAGAAGGGCGGAATGGCGCTAGCATAGCCAAGCGTGCCGCCGTCGCACAGCGGCGAATGACGTAGGCGATGTTTCGATCTCAATATTTTCCTGAAGACGCCCCTCATGACCGGAAGAGCCGCGTGCTCTGGGTTTCGTGCCGTAGGCTCGCAATATCCCCTTGCACGGTCGCAGCTCCGAGATCGTCAAGGCTGGATTGGGCGGCCCGTCGCGCGACATCCGCAAAGAGACCTTCAAGTCGCGCCAGAATGGCAACGCCGTCTTTCTGGCCGCTGACGCCGAGGCGAATGCCGGCGGATACCATCTGCGAGGCCAGCGCATGCAGGAAGGCGGCAGACGCCTTCTCGGCGACGATGCCATGCGCACCTGCGACGGCGCCAACAGCAACCGGATAGGCCGTCTTTGCCGGGAGCATGGAAAAGATCGCATGCGGCCAGGCAGCGGCGGCCGAAAGAAAGGCATCTCCCAGCAGCATGGTCTCGTTATGGCGCTCCTTCGAACCGGCCAGTGCCTCGGCAAGCTCCGCAACGGCCGCAAGCCGCGGCCCATCCGCGTCAGCCCGATGCGCCTCGACCAGCAGCACCGCATCGTTCCACGCGGAACCATGCTCAATGAGTGCAGAAATCCAATGGCTGAGGCCGGAGCTGTCGCGCACCAGGCCGTCATGTACCGCACGCTCCAGGCCGCCGGAATAGGCGAACGATCCTACGGGAAACGCCGGCGACAGCCACGCCATCAGCCGCAACAGCGCCCGCAGGTCGCCGTCGTCCGAAATCGCATTGTTGGTCATCACGGTTCAATCGTGCGAATGGTGGTGATGATCCTGGCCAGGATGATGGTGGTCGTGGCCATGCGAATGGTTGCCGTGGGAGTGGTAGGCGCCGCGTGCCGGCTGGAAAGGCTCGCTGACTTCCGTCACAGTCGCACCCAACCCTTCGAGCATAGCGCGGATCACATGATCGCGCAGGATCAGGATACGCTCTTCCTCGATCTGAGCGGAAAGATGCCGGTTGCCGAGATGCCAGGCAAGTTCGATCAGATGCAGGCGGTCGCGTGGGCGGATTTCGAAAAGCTTTTCGTCCGCGGCGACGATCTCGATCAACTCGCCATCCTCGCGCACCAGCAGATCGCCGCTCGCAAACAGCACCGGCTCCTTGAGGTCGAGCATGACCATCTCGCCATTTTCAAGATGCAGGAGCTTGCGGCGCAGATGCCTGAGATCATGCGGCAGGACGACACGATCGATCGGATTGGAGGAAGGGGTGCCGGCCGGCAGATAGGAAGTGACGCGTAGCATGGCTGTTCCAATTTATACTTTGGCAGACCATGCAAAATTGTCGCCGCCCGCGCAAGCATCAATGACGTGTGGAAGCCTCACATCTGCTGCACATAGCGTTGCAGTTCCCTGACATCCGTCGTTGCCTCCTGCTCCTGCTCGGAGGCGCAACGATTCCAGACCTGCGACAGACGCTCGCGCTCGTGCATGACACGGTTGCGGCCAAGCGTCTTGGCAAGATAAAGCGCCTTATCGGCGGCAGCGTAGACGGCCTCCGTCTTACGATCGCCGCCGATGTCGGCAATCCCAGCGGAAATGGTGATCTTCACCGACCCGCCTTCAATGGCGATCGACTGTTCGGCGATCTGCTCCTTGATCTCCTCAACGCGCGCGATACGCTCGGCCGTATCGCCGCCATGGATGATGACGCCGAACTCCTCACCGCCAAGTCGCGCAATCACGTTTTCTCCAGTGAAGGCATCAGAAAATAGCCGCGACACCGCAACGATCACCGCATCACCGGATGCGTGCCCAAAGCGATCATTGATCGTCTTGAACCGATCGAGATCGAAGATCACCAATGACGCGCCGTCCTTGGCCGTATTCAACACCTCGGTAAAGGCACGGCGATTGAGCAGGCCGGACAGCGTGTCGGTGCGGCTCAACCGCTCGAATTCGGCACGGGAGACCGCGAGCCTGTGAATGGAAAAGCCTACCAGCACCGCAAGCGCGCCGGACACGGTGCCGCCGATGATCCATGCCAACAAAACGCCAAAGCGCATCGCCTCGAAGATCGGCAATGGCAAAAGATCAAGCCATTGCATCACAAAAATCAGCACCAGGATGATGGCAAGCGACATGATGACCGCGACAAAACTCATCTTAAGCGCGAAAATAAAAATCGCACGTCGCTGCTGAAAGTTACCGAGTTCGGCCTGCAGCGAAATCCATTGCTTCATGCGATTCACCTTCCTCAGCCCACTATTTCAATCATGTGAGATAGGGGTGAAGACGCTTCCAGGTCTTTAATGGAATGATTAAAAAGCGGTGTATTTCCCAAGTTGTGAACAGCCGGGAAGCTACATCCAGAAAATCCAGCCTGCCGATAGAAATGCGCAATAGCCGCGCCACCACGTCATGTCATTGATATTGCTGCGCCCAGTACGCAGCATATGAAAACCCCGGGAAACCGGGGCTTTCATATCCGCCAAAGATCGGCGTCCGAAATATCCTCAGAAAAGGAAATAGCGCTGCGCCATCGGCAGCACCGTCGCCGGCTCGCAGGTCAGAAGTTCGCCATCGACGCGCACTTCATAAGTTTCCGGATCCACCTCGATATGCGGCGTCAGGCTGTTGTGGATCATCGATGCCTTGGAAATGCCACCGCGCGTGTTCCGGACCGGCAGCAGCGTCTTGGCGACACCGAGCTTGCCGGCAAGCCCGGCATCGAACGCTGCTTGGGAAACAAAGGTCACCGACGAATTCGTGCGATTCTTGCCATAAGCGCCGAACATCGGCCGGTAGTGCATCGGCTGCGGCGTCGGAATGGAGGCATTCGGGTCGCCCATGGGTGCTGCGGCGATCGAGCCGCCGATCAACACCATCTCCGGCTTCACGCCGAAGAAAGCCGGGTTCCAGAGCACCAGATCGGCACGCTTGCCGACTTCGATCGAACCGACCTCATGGCTGACGCCATGCGCGATCGCCGGGTTGATCGTATATTTGGCGATGTAGCGCTTCGCGCGGAAATTATCGTTGTCGCCTACCTCCTGTGCCAGGCGGCCGCGCTGGCGCTTCATTTTGTCGGCGGTCTGCCAGGTACGGATCGCCACCTCGCCGACGCGGCCCATGGCCTGGCTGTCGGAGGAGATGATCGAAAAGGCGCCGATGTCGTGCAGAATATCCTCAGCGGCGATGGTCTCCTTGCGGATGCGGCTTTCGGCAAAGGCGATATCCTCCGGGATCGACGGCGACAGGTGATGGCAGACCATCAGCATGTCCAGATGCTCGGCGATCGTATTAACCGTATAGGGCCGCGTCGGGTTGGTCGAGGACGGGATGACGTTCGACTGCCCGCAGATCTTGATGATATCAGGCGCATGGCCGCCGCCCGCGCCTTCCGTGTGGAAGGCGTGAATGGTGCGACCCTTGATGGCACCGATCGTATCCTCCACGAAGCCGCTTTCATTCAATGTATCCGTGTGGATCATCACCTGCACATCATATTCGTCCGCAACGCTGAGGCAGCAGTCGATCGCCGCCGGCGTCGTGCCCCAATCCTCATGCAGCTTGAGCGCACAGGCTCCGCCAAGCACCATTTCCTCCAGTGCGGCGGGAACGGAGGCATTGCCCTTGGCGGAGAGACCGATATTCATCGGAAAGGCATCGAAGGACTCGATCATCCGCGCTAGATGCCACGGTCCCGGCGTGCAGGTCGTTGCCAGCGTTCCATGCGCCGGCCCCGTGCCTCCACCGAGCATGGTGGTGACGCCCGACATCAGGGCTTCCTCGATCTGCTGCGGGCAGATGAAATGAATATGGCTGTCCATGCCGCCGGCGGTGACGATCTTCCCCTCACCGGCAATCGCCTCCGTGCCGGGTCCGACGATGATATTGACATTGGGCTGCATATCCGGATTTCCGGCCTTGCCGATTGCAACAATGCGGCCGTCCTTCAGACCGATATCCGCCTTGACGATTCCCCAATGATCAAGGATGAGCGCATTCGTAATGACTGTATCGACGGCTCCGCCGGCGCGCGTCACCTGGCTCTGTCCCATGCCGTCACGGATGACCTTGCCGCCGCCGAACTTCACCTCCTCGCCATAGGTGGTGAAATCCTTCTCCACTTCGATGAACAGTTCGGTGTCTGCCAGACGAACCTTGTCGCCAACAGTCGGTCCGAACATATTGGCATAGGCGGCACGAGAAATCTTGTAGGGCATGATTCAGTCTCCTTCGGAGGCAGAGATAAGGTTCGTGGCGGCAAGGCGCCTGAGGCGACCGAGGGAAACATAGGCATCCACCAGCTGTTTCTCGGCGGCAAACGGATGTTCCTCCCAGCCTGTGTGGCTGAAACCGGTAATGGCAATATCGTCGTCAGGATGGCGTGACATCACATCGGCGATCACGATCATGCCGCTGCTGGGCACGATGTAGGAGCCGGGATCGTAATCCGCCAACGCCGTATCGACGCCTTCGTGAATGGCTCGATCGATCACCACATGCCGCTTACCTGTGGCCTGGCAGAACGCGGTGAACTGATCGGTATAATCGTCGCAGAAATCGTCTAGCTCGGGATGCGAGATCGCCAAAGATACGCGCAGCTCAGAGAATTTGTCTGGATCACGTACGCTCCAGATTTCCGATGCGGCAGCGACAGCAGGGCTCTTGCGCCACTCCGCCGAGCCGAGCATGGCGCGGGCCGGCCGGCCTGTGTTGCAGACAGCGACGACATCGGTTCGCCTGCCACCGCCTCCCATCGATCGGCAATCGTTGAAACGGATCACGAGATCGGCGGCATCGATGACAGCGGCTGCACCGGCTGCAACCTCACCATTGCCGACGATCACCACCTGGTGTCTGGAATTCACTGACCGCCCTCCGGCCCATCAGCGAGATCCTTCAATTCCTTGGTCCGCATCTTGGTCAGCTCCGCCTTGCAGCCGGAGACGAGCATGGGCTCCATCGAGCCGCCGCGGGCCTCAAACCCTTGTGCCTCACACTCGCCGTCGCGATAATCCACCCAGGCGCGCTGGGCTTTAACCAGCGCCTTTTCAGCGCCCTTCATGTCGTTATCGAGATCCGCATCGATGGCGACCATCGCAGCGCGCGTTTTCTTATATTGCGCGTTCAACGCCTTGTCGGCCGTGTCGAACTCAAGAGCGGCGCAAATGTTGAGGTCCGTCTGCGCCTCGGCTTTGGCGCAATCGATCTTCGGCTCATCCGGATTGTTCTGCGCAAAGGTAGGGCCGCAGATCAGGGCTGCAGCAAGAGCGACGGCAGCGGGCGCAAGCAATTTCATCGACACCCCCAGAAGCTAGAGCTTGCCCATGACCTGCTGACGGAAGCCATAGACTTCGCGTTTGCCCGACAGCGGGATCAGGGTGACCGAACGTGTCTGCCCCGGCTCGAAGCGCACGGCGGTACCGGCGGGAATATCGAGCCGCATGCCCCTTGCCTTGTCGCGGTCGAAAGACAGCCCGGCATTGGTCTCGGCGAAATGATAGTGGCTGCCGACCTGAACCGGCCGATCGCCCGTATTGGAAACCTCAAGCGTTGTGGTCGGCGCTCCGACGTTGAGTTCGATGTCGCCGCTTGCGGCAATAATTTCACCTGGAATCATGGTTCTCTCCTCATGCGGCCTGGACGGGCGCACATCCCTCAGCTTTCAGAACACGTTTTGTCGAAGCGGGATATTTGGCGAGCAAGGCCGCCGGGCGGATTGGACGCTGCGCGAAGTCACCGCCGCAGTTCGGGCAGATGCCGCCTAATACGGTATCGACGCACTCAACACAGAAGGTGCACTCGAAGGTGCAGATCATAGCCTCTTGGCTTTCCGGCGGCAGATCCCTGTCGCAGCATTCGCAATTTGGCCTCAGCTCCAGCATGGCAACCTCATCGGATGGGTTCGTGGACCGTGACGAGCTTGGTGCCGTCGGGAAAAGTCGCCTCGACCTGAACGTCATGGATCATCTCGGCAACGCCTTCCATCACCTGATCGCGCGTGATGACATGGGCGCCGGTCTCCATCAACTCAGCGACCGGGCGGCCATCGCGTGCGCCTTCGACCACGAAATCGGTAATCAGCGCAATGGCTTCGGGATGATTGAGCTTCACGCCGCGCTCAAGCCGCCGCCTCGCCACCATCGCCGCCATCGAAATCAGCAGCTTGTCTTTTTCTCTCGGAGTGAGGTTCATCGCCTACCTATGTGATTGCTGTTTGCTCAATTTACAGATTCCAGACTTTCGGCACAGGCGCACCGTCGCGCAAGGCGGAAATGATCGGGATGAGGATTTTTCTGAGCGCGAAGCCATCGGCGGCAACAAGCCGCACGACAAGCTTCTCACCCCAATGGCTGGCACCCCCCATATGGGTTTCGAGGAGCGGCCTGATCCGGCCGAGATAAGTCTCGGCCAGCGGCCCGACATAAAGCAAGGTCGCAAAAGCGACCTGACCGTCCAGCACAGCCATCTTCGCCGTCAATGCAGCCACATCGCCATCCAGACACAGTTCCTCGGCATGAACCAGCCGTCCGCCGCGGCGTATGCGCCAGCGATCGCGAAACAGTCCCTGCTCCATCGTCTCGCCCATGGCTTTGCGGCCAAGCAGGATCGCCTCGACGGCAAGGAACTCGGCCGCATCGTCAAGCTCGACATTCAACGTCCGCGAAAGCGAGGCGCGGTCGAACAGGATGGTCTCCTGCGGCAGCCAATCGACCCGGGCGCCACGGCCAACCTTAATGGACGTTTCGACCTCTGCCGTACCGGCCGAAGCCTTGTAGATCTTCTCGCAGGCCTGCGTGGTCACATCGATGCGTGTACCCGACGCGGCGGAAATGCTCCAATCCATACGGTCGCCGCCCGTCAAGCCGCCGGCCGTATTGATAATGACGGCCTCCATGGAATGATCGAAAGTTTCCGGCAGCCTGATCTTGGCCGCGCCCTCCTGAAAGAGCTCGGAAAGGCGCGTGCGGCCGCCAAGCGACTTCGCCGCAAGATGGCCGCGACCCCGCGCCCTCTGCGGTCTCGTCCCTGCCACCATCATTGCCATCAGCCTCTCCACGCATCGCATATGCCAAGTCCAGCCATTGAAGCCCGGCGAGCAATAAATGCAAGCAATTCCTGTGCCTTATTCGACGCCGTGCAATATTGGTCTTATATCAGCCGCATCAGCTGCATTTTTCGTCAAACGCTCAAAAGAAAGGCAAACCTCTGCAACGGATATGTTTGATCCTTGGCGCGGAGACGAGGCGCGTCAGTCTGGAGCAGTTCCAGCAAAAGTGCGAAGCGGTTTTGCGTTCGGAACTACATAAAGCAAGAGGATAGAGCGTTTCCGCGATTCGAAGAAAAGCGAAAATGCTCTAGATCACACGATCCGGTGGCTCGCGCCCGGCAAAGAAGGCTGTGACATTGTCCACCACCTTCATCCCCATGGCGGTGCGCGTCTCTTCAGTGGCGCTGCCGAGATGCGGCAGAAGCACGACGTTGTTCATCGCCCTCAACCGCTCGGGAACATGCGGTTCAGCTTCATAAACGTCGAGGCCGGCGCCGCGGATCGTCCCCCGCTCCAGTGCCGAAATCAGCGCTGCCTCGTCGACGACATCGCCTCTTGCGGTATTGATCAGGAAGGCCTCCGGTTTCATGGCCGCGAAACGGGCCACATTCATCAGGTGCCGGTTCTCGGCACCGCCTGGACAATGCAGGGAGACGAAATCGGAGACTTCCAGAACATCTTCTACGGTCTGCAACTGGACGGCGCCATAGCGAGCCGCCTCCATGGGATCGATGGCGGAGCGATTGTAGAAGACGACATCCATACCGAAGCCAAAATGGCAGCGCTGCGCGAAGGCACGGCCAATGCGGCCGAAGCCGATAATGCCGACGGTCTTGCCGGTCACTTTGGTGCCGACCAGATGTGTTGGCCGCCAGCCGCTCCAGGCGCCGGCCCTGACTTCACGCTCGCCTTCGCCGCCACGGCGCGCAACGGAAAGAAGGAGCAGCATGGCGATATCGGCCGTGCAATCAGTCAGCACACCGGGCGTGTTGGTGACGACCACGCCCTTCTGTTTTGCCGCGGCAATATCGATATGATTGAAGCCGACGCCGAAATTGCCGAGGATCTTCGTCCTGATCGCCTGACCTTCGAAAAGTGCTGCAGGAAGCTTGTCGGAAACGGTCGGCAGGACTGCATCATAGGCGAGCAGCGCCTCGCGCAGCTGCCCCGCGTCGAGCGCGATGTCATCCTTGTTCAACGTTGCGTCGAAACGCTCGGAAAGCACGGATTCGACCGCGGCCGGCCAGCGTCGGGTCACAAGAATACGGGGTTTGCTCATGCGGTCATCCTCCTGCCGATATCAGGCAGATTTAAAGCAGCCTTGGCTTGAAGAAAATGGCGAACCGATATCGCGAATATGAAAAAGCCCGGCCAGTGGCCGGGCTTCTCAGATCTTGCCTATGCCGGAAAACCGGCTTCACAAAGCTTACTTCGAGATTTCGTCGTAGTTGTACTTGCCGTCGGAACCCTTGGACCACTTGTACATGACGTAGTCCGGACGGGTGATGTCGCCCTTGGCGTTGAAGCCCAGATCGCCGATAGCGGTCTTGAACGGACCCTTTGCCTTCAGCGCATCGGCAACAGCCATCGGATCGTTGGACCCAGCAGCCTTGGCGGCGGCAGCGATAACCTGCAGAGCCGAGTAGGAGTAGAGCGTGTAGCCTTCCGGCTCGTAGCCGGCAGCGCGGAACTTGGCGACGAGATCGGCGGAAGCCGGGTTCTTGCGCGGATCCGGTGCGAAGGTCATCAACGTGCCGTCGACGGCGTCGCCGGCGATCGATGCCAGCTCGTTCGAAACGATACCGTCACCCGACATGAAGTGAGCCTTCACACCCTGGTCGGCCATCTGGCGCATGATGAGGCCAGCTTCCGTGTGCAGACCGCCGTAGTAGACGAAATCGACGCCAGCCTGCTTCATCTTGGCGATCAGGGCCGAGTAGTCCTTGTCGCCGGGGGTGATGCCTTCATAAACAACTTCCGTCACGCCGGCGGCGTTGAGGTTCTTCTTGGTTTCATCGGCCAGACCCTGACCATAAGGGGTCTTGTCGTGAACGACGGCAACCTTGGCGCCCTTGAAATTGTCGGCGATGTACTTGCCGGCAACTTCGCCCTGCTGGTCGTCACGGCCGCAAGTACGGAACGTGTTCCACAGGCCGCGTTCGGTGAACTTCGGATTCGTCGAAGCGGGAGTGATCTGCAGGATGCCGTTTTCAGCGTAGACTTCCGAAGCCGGAATGGAAACGCCCGAGTTGAAGTGACCGACGACGAACTTCACACCGTCAGCAACAAACTTGTTGGCGACCGAAACGCCCTGCTTGGCGTCGGAGACGTCGTCGCCGAGTTCGATCTTGATCTTTTCCCCGTTGATGCCGCCTGCAGCATTGATGTCGGCTGCTGCCTGTTCCGCACCCTTCTGAAGCTGCGCGCCGAACGCAGCATTCGGGCCCGTCAACGGACCGCCAACGCCAACAATGATATCGGCCTTCGCAGCGCCGCCGAAAGCGATCATCGCCGACAAAGCCACCGCCGACAGAAGATACTTCTTCATATTATTACTCCCAATTTTTAAGCGGGTTCCGTTTAATCTGCCCTGCGCGATACCCACCAATCATCACGCCGGTAACGCTTGCATTTCGAACTCTGGAAGCATGACCCTGCCCGTTCCCGTCTGTTTTTATGGGGCTGGATGACGCTCTTGGTTGTACGCAGACTGTGCCTAGTTTAGGCCCAGTGTCAATTCTTCTTCTTCCAAGAAAAGGCCGAGGTCTTTTCATAAAGCCAGTAGTAGTTATTCACCATCTGATCGGTACGACGATACCGGTATCCCGCGGTCGCAAATACGAGCAGAAGCACGACGTCGATGATGTAGATGGTGACGTCGAATACCGGGCCGTTGAACAGCGCATGGTGCAGAAACTGCAGCCCAAGGCCGATCAGAAAGCTGTAGACGACGACAATCGGATATGTTTCCCAGCCGGAAGCGACGGCGCGTCCTGCGCGCCACGCGGTCCAAAAACCCAGGATGACGATAACGGCACGAATGACCATGCGGCCGCCGGTATCGCTGTCGAAGAGAAGTCCCTGCATCTCAAATTCTCCGCGAAACGAAACTCAATGATGTCCGCCTTCGAGATAGGCGGCGCGCACTTCCGGATTGGCGAGCAGTTCCTTGCCCGAACCGCTCATCGTCACCCGGCCGTTGACCATCACATAAGCGCGGTCGGAAAGCTTCAGCGCCGCAAAGGCATTCTGCTCGACGAGGAATACGGTGAGCCCCTGGCTCTTGTTCAGAACCTTGATCGCTTCGAAGATGCCCTTCACGATCAGCGGTGCCAAGCCAAGCGACGGCTCGTCCAGGAGCAGCAGCTTTGGGCGCGCCATCAATGCACGACCGATCGACAGCATCTGCTGCTCGCCGCCGGAAAGCGTGCCGCCGCGCTGCGACTGACGCTCTTTCAGGCGCGGGAAAAGCGTGAAGATCTTCTCGACGTCCTCGTTGAAGTATTTGAGCTTGTCGAGGCTCGCGCCCATCTGCAGGTTTTCGTAGACGGTCATGCGCGGAAAGATGCGCCGCCCTTCCGGCGATTGCGCGATGCGAAGCCGCGCAATCTCGTGCGTCGGCATGCGCGTAATATCCTGGCCGTCGAAAGTGACCGATCCGGTACGAGCTTGAGGGCTGCCGCAGATCGTCATCATCAGCGTCGACTTGCCGGCGCCGTTGGCGCCGATC
This sequence comes from Rhizobium sp. BK312, assembly GCF_014193605.1. Taxonomy (NCBI): domain Bacteria; kingdom Pseudomonadati; phylum Pseudomonadota; class Alphaproteobacteria; order Hyphomicrobiales; family Rhizobiaceae; genus Rhizobium; species Rhizobium sp. BK312. The sequence continues at coordinate 849,695 of NZ_JACHZP010000001.1, forward strand.
AGGCTGACGATCTCGCCACTGTTGACTTCGATGTCGACACCGGCAAGGGCGCGGATATTGCCGTAATAGGTTTCCACGCCCGCAACTTTGAGAAGTGGCTGCCCCGTCATCAATGTTCACCTTCCTGGAGGTGTTCGACTTCGGCAATCACCTCTTCCACTTCCTCATCCTCAACGCCCAGATAGGCAGCGATCACGCGAGGATCGTTCTTCACCTCATCCGGCGTACCGTCGGCAATCTTCTGCCCATATTCGAGGACGATGACATGGTCGGAAATTTCCATGACCACTGACATATCGTGCTCGATCAGCAGGATAGACGTACCGGTATCCTTGCGGATACTGCGCAGGAATTCGTTGAGAACCAGGGATTCGCGAGGGTTGAGACCGGCAGCCGGCTCGTCCAGGCAAAGCAGCTCCGGCCCCGTGCACATTGCGCGAGCGATTTCCAGGCGACGTTGCGCGCCATAGGGAAGATCGCCGGCCGGATCGTCAGCACGATCGATGAGATCGGCCTTCTCGAGCCAGAAGCGCGCAAGTTCGATCGCATTCTTCGCCTCGGAACGGTACGGACCGATGCCGAGCAGACCCAGGATCGTATAGCCGGAGGCGCGCATCAGCTTGTTGTGCTGCGCCACCAGCAGGTTTTCCAGCACGGTGAGGCCCGAAAACAGGCGGATATTCTGGAAGGTGCGCGCCACCTTGGCTTCACGCGTGATCCGGAAATCCGGAAGCCGTTCCAGGAGATATTCCTTACCGGTCTTCTGATGCAGGCTGATCATACCCATCGTCGGCTTGTAGAAGCCGGTGATGCAATTGAACACCGTTGTCTTGCCGGCGCCGTTCGGGCCGATCAGGGCGGTGATGTCACCGCGCTTTGCCTCGAAGGAGAAGTCGTTGATCGCCATCAGGCCGCCGAACTTCATCGACAGATGATCGACCTTCAGCAGAACGTCATTGGAGTTTGCGGTCACAGCGTTCATCAGCCGTGGCCCTCCTTGGTAAAGCTGCCGGAGACCGCTTTTCGCTCCTTGAGGAAGGCGGTCGGCTCACGCGTACCGACAAAGCCGCGCGGCTTGAAGATCATGACGACCACCATGGCGAGGCCGAAGATGAGCATGCGGTAGAGTTCCGGGGTGAAATCCGGGCCGAAGCCAGGAATAATTGTCGTGTCGCCCCAAACCAGGCCGGTCTTCAGGAAGCCCATATTACGCAGCGCTTCGGTGCCGCCGATCATGGCGATCGCCGCAATAGCGATGCCCTTCAGGGACCCCATGCCGCCAAGGACCACAATCGCCAGAATGATCGCGGATTCCAGGAAGACGAAGGATTCCGGCGAGACGAAGCCCTGACGCGCCGCGAAGAAAGAGCCGGCAAAGCCGCCGAACATGGCGCCGGTGGCAAAAGCCGTCAACTTCGTCGTCACCGTATTGATTCCGAGCGAGCGGCAGGCGATTTCATCCTCGCGCAACGCTTCCCATGCACGCCCGATCGGCATGCGGCGCAGCCGGATGGTGACATAAGCTGTCAGCATGCAGAGCAGCAGGATCACGTAGAACAGGAAGATCTTGTACCATGCCGACGAGATCGGCAGACCGAAACTACGGACGAAATTGTGCGGATCCTTGGTATCGAAGGTATAAAGACCAAAGAGCGATGCCTTGGTGATATTGGAGATGCCGAAGCTTCCCTGCGTCACATCGGTCCAGTTGGTCAGTACGATGCGGATGATTTCCCCGAAAGCGAGCGTCACGATCGCCAGGTAGTCACCCCTGAGGCGCAGCACCGGAAAGCCCAGGATCATCCCCCAAAGTGCGGCAAAAATGCCCGAAAGCGGCAGCAGCAGCCAAAAAGACAGGCCGAAATGCGTCGACAGCAGTGCATAGGAGTAAGCACCGACCGCATAGAAGGCGACATATCCCAGGTCAAGCAAGCCCGCGAGGCCAACGACGATATTCAGGCCCCAGGCAAGCATCACGTAGATGAGGATCTGGATGCCGAAATTGTCGACATAGGTCAGCGATCCCTGCGGACCGAGTATCGCAACGGCCGCCAGCGGATAGATGAGCAGCAGCAGGAGCCCGATCGTGTTGAAATGCCTGGCGGCGAAACTTTGTTCGCCCTCAACCCTCACGATCTTGGCCTTGGCGGCCTTTCTCGCCGCCAGATAAGGCTGGACGAAAACCGTCATGATGAAACGGCCGACGGTAGCGATCGCAACGATAGTCGCAAGAAGACCCCAGCGCTGCACGATGACCAGCTTATTGTCAATATTCTGATCGGTCTTGAGACCGATATAGAGGACGAACATGCCGAAGGATATGACCGCGGTCCAGAGGGCGTCCGTAATCCCCTTCTGGACAAGGCCGGGTGCGGTCTTGCCTGCAACGAAGTTTGAATTTGCCATGGCGTTATACCTTTTCGACTTCCGGCCGGCCGAGAATACCCGTCGGCTTGAAGATCAGCACGTAGGCCAGGATACCGTATGTCGCGACATCCTTATACGCGATGGGAAAATTGCCCGACCAGAACGACTCGATGAAGCCGATCATCAGACCGCCGAGAACAGCGCCCGGCAGCGAGCCGATGCCACCCAGAACCGCCGCCGTGAAGGCTTTGACACCCGGCACGAAACCATCCGTGAAGTTCGCAACGCCATAATACATCAGATACATCGTACCGGCGACGGCAGCGAGCGCCGCACCCATGATGAAGGTGATGGAAATGGTCCGGTCGACATTGATACCGAGCAGCGCCGCCATCTTGCGGTCCTGCTCGGTCGCGCGCTGAGCACGCCCGAGCGCCGTCTTGTTGACGATGTACCAGAATGCGGCGAGCAGCACGACGGTGATGATGAAGATGATGATCTGCTTCAGGGACAGCGAGATCCCGCCGAAATTGTAGACATCGCCCACGAGCGTCGGGATCGGCTTGTTGCGCGGGCCCTGTGCAACCTGGATGAAGTTCGACAGAACGATCGACATACCGATTGCCGTGATCAGCGGCGCGAGGCGGAACGAGCCGCGTAGCGGCCGATAGGCAACGCGCTCGATCACCCAGTTCCAAAGGCTCGTCATCAGCATGGCGACGATCAACATCACCAAAAGCAGGATGGCAACCGGCAGGCCGGCAAACAGCGAAATCAGAACGAGATAGGTGATAAGAGCGGCAAAGCCGCCAAGCATGAAAACATCACCGTGGGCAAAATTGATCATGCCGATGATGCCGTAGACCATGGTGTAACCAATGGCGATCAGGCCGTAGATCGACCCGAGAGTCAGCCCGTTTAAGAGCTGCTGGATAAAATAATCCATATGTCATTTCCCCTGGATGCGGCGTCATACGATCGCATCTCTTATTACTTTTTTAGGTTCCTTCTGGAGGCCTATGGCCGCGATTCCATACTGGTTTCGAAAGAAATGTGAAGCCAAAAAGGCGAGAAATTGACAAATTCTTTTCAAATCGCGGTGCACTGATGCGAATTCGACCAAAAATGACACGAAAGCGGCAGTCCGTGGCTCAAAATTAGCCAAAGCCGCCTCTTGCCGCTCCCAAATTGAAAAGCTCTCGTCAGCGGCAGGTCGTGCGTGATCTACCGCTGCCTTGTGAAGGCGCTCTTCAGGCGCGCATGCGGGCGCCGTCTGCATCGAACAGCGGTTCGACTTGAAGCCTTGCCGGCAGAAGCTCGCCGAGCAATTCGATCGCCCAGCCCTGCGTCTCGTCGGCGATCTCCTTCGGCACATAGCCGATTGCAACGGAAAGGCCGGAAGCGTGCGCGTATCCGCCCGAGGTCACCCAGCCGCAAACCGCGCCCTTGTGATAAATGGGCTCGTCGCCGATGACGTCGGCATCCTTTGGGCTCAGAATGAACGTGCACAGCCGCAAGGTTCCGCCTTCCGCCTTCTCCTTGGCGGCAGCCGCCTTGCCGATAAAATCGGCCTCCTTGGACAGAGCCACGAATCGATTGAGGCCGGCCTCGAACGGCCCGTAGAGCGGCCTGTATTCGCGCGCCCAACTGCCGTAGGATTTGTCGAGACGCAGTGCATTGAGCGCTCTCAACCCAAAGAGCCGGATGTCGAACTCGGCGCCCTCCTGCATCAGTAGGTCGAAAATGTAGCGCTGGTACTCCGGTTTCATCCAGATCTCATAGCCGAGATCGCCCGTATAGGAGACGCGGCCGACGATGGCAGGCGCCATGCCGATATCCATGCGGCGGATCGACATGAAGGGGAAGGCGGCAGTGGAAAGATCCTGATGGGTCAGCTTCTGCAGCAGTTTACGAGCATTCGGGCCGGCGATCGAAAGACCGAGAAGCGAAAGACCGAGTGCATTCAGTTCGACCGAACCGTCCTTGGGCAGGAGGCTTTCGAACCAGCGCATGTGATAGGCTTCGGCAATGCCGGAGCCGATGAGAAGGAAATCTTCCTCGCCGAGCTTGGCAAGCGTGAAATCGCCGATCAGCTTACCATCATGTTTCAACATCGGCGCCAGTGTCATTCGGCCCACGGCCGGAATGCGGCAGGTCAGCAGCGTGTCGAGGAAAGCTTCCGCTCCCGGCCCCTTGACCGAATATTTGGCAAAACCCGACGTTTCCATCAGGCCGACGCTCTCGCGCACCGCCTTCGCTTCTGCGCCGACGACGTCGAAATCGTTGGAACGCCGCCACGAGAATTGATCCACTTCGCCCTGCGGAGCAAACCACAGCGCCTGCTCAAGGCCATAGTAAGCGCCGAAGACGCCCCCGGCTTGCTTCAGCTTGTCGTAGATCGGCGTCGTCAGCAGCGGACGTGCCGCCGGCAGCTCCTCGTTCGGATAGCGGATCGAGAAGCGGCGGGTGTAGTTCTCGCGCACCTTGGCATTGGTATAGGCAAGCGTCGCGTAGTCGCCATAGCGGGAAACGTCCATGGCGAAGACGTCGAAGCCCGGATCGCCGTAGATCATCCAGTTGGCCAGCGCCAATCCGACGCCGCCGCCCTGGCTGAAGCCGGCCATGACGGCACAGGCCGACCAATAGTTCCTCAAGCCACGGACAGGGCCGACAAGCGGGTTGCCGTCGGGCGAGAAGGTAAACGGACCGTTGATGATCTTCTTGATGCCCGCATTGTTGAATGCCGGGAAATGGCGGAAGCCGACTTCCAGTTCCGGCGTGATGCGCTCGATATCCTCGGCGAGCAGTTCGTGACCGAAATCCCAAGGCGTCGTTAGCGGCGACCATGGACGGCAGGCCTTTTCGTAGGTGCCCATCAACATGCCCTGCCGCTCCTGGCGCAGATAGATCTCGCCATCGAAATCGACGCAGTGCATCAGTTCCTTGCCCGTCGTCTTGTTGAAGTCGATGACCTCGGGCATGTCCTCAGTGATCAGATACATGTGCTCCATGGCGAGCACCGGCAGCTCCAGCCCCACCATACGGCCGACTTCGCGCGCCCAGAGACCGGCGGCGTTGACCACATGCTCGGCGATGATCTCGCCCTGATTGGTGATGACGCGCCACGAGCCGTCTTCGCGCTGCACCAGCTCTTCCACCTTGGTGTGAAGGTAGATTTCCGCACCATTCTTCTTGGCGGAGCGGGCATAGGCATGCGTCGTGCCATAGGGATCGAGATGGCCTTCGACGGGATCGTAAAGCGCGCCGACGAACTGATCGGGATCGAGGAGCGGCATCATCTCGTGCGCTTCCTTCGGCGTCAGCAGCGTCGCTTCCAGGCCGTTGTAGCGCCCCTTGGCGAGAATGGATTTCAGCCAGTCGAAGCGCTGCGGGGTTGCCGCCAGCATCAGGCCGGAGGTGAGGTGCAGGCCGATGTCCTGGCCCGAATATTCCTCGATCTCCTTATAGAGCTCGACCGTATATTTCTGCAGCTTGGCGACATTCGGATCGCCATTGATCGTGTGCATGCCGCCGGCTGCATGCCAGGTCGAGCCGGATGTCAGCTCGGAGCGCTCGAGCAGCACCACATCGGTCCAGCCGAATTTCGTCAGGTGATAGAGCACCGAACATCCGACGACACCGCCACCGATGACGACGACCTTGGCATGGCTTTTCATTGGGGATCCCCTGTTTTCGGCACGAAGCCGCCGGGTGTCTTCCCGCGCGACCGACCGTATTTGAGAGGAACCCTAAAGGCTATCCGATAGCCCAAATAGCCCGAACTGCGAAACCGATATGTCTGTTTGCGCCATCGCAATTGTTCGGATCGCGCCATCGGCTATGGGCAGCGCAAGCCGGCTGCAAGCCATTCCATGTCCGCAACATAAGGCTTTTCAGTCAGCGAAACCGGCCGTGAGCGCGAACTCCCGTCCCATCTCCATGATCTCCTCGAAGACACTGCCGGCATAGGAGCGCGGCACGATGATTTCGAAGCGATCCGGACCGATGCGGGCAACGTTGGCGCTGACATGGCAGCACAGCATGTTGGCAGACTGCCCCTCGGCAAAGACCTGCGGATGCAGGTCGACGGCCACGCATTTGGCGAGGATGCGGCGGACGCTGGGCCCGGAAATGCGCAGCAGTACGCGGCCGTCGCTCTGCTCGAAGAAGGAAGCCCGGACTGGATCGAGGGTGAAAAGATCCCGCGCAAGGCTGTTGGCGCCGAGCGTGTCCGACACAACGAACCATTCCCTCGGCCCGACATCGCGAACCGATACGCCCTTCAGCACCTTCAGGCTTGCCAGAACGCCATCCTGGTCCCCGGCCCTTGCGAGCACGGAGAAGATCGCCGGACGACGCACGACGGCAAGGTGATTCGGATTTGCGGCAGCTTCGAAGCCGGAAATATGATCTTCCAGCACATGCCTGTTCTGAAACGCGACGCTCATCAATCCATCACCCCAAAAGCTTCTTGTTGTCGGGATCGACAAAGACCGGACTGCAGACCTCTGCCGCCACTTCTTCACCGCGCAATCCGTCCCAGACGACCACGCGCTCGCCGATGCGTTCCCGACCCGACTTCAGGAAAGCGAGTGCGATGGAATGACCGAGCGTCGGCGAGAAGCACGCCGAGGAGACATACCCCTGATCGTTCACGGTCGAAGGTCTCGCGCCCTCCTTCAAAATATGTGCACCGGCGAGAATTTCCTTAGCCGTATCGATGGGCTTCAGGCCGACAAGCTGGCCGCGGTCGGCAGCGGTCAGACCGAAGCGGGTCGACAGCCGCCTGCCGATGAAATCCGGCTTCTGCGTCGACATCATGCGGCCAAGCCCGACATCGTCAGGGGTCGTGCGTCCATCGAGCTCGTTATGGGTGACGTGGCCCTTCTCGATACGCAGCACGTTCAGAGCTTCGACGCCATAAGGACAGATGCCATGCGCCTTGCCTGCCTCTATGATGGCATCGGCGACCGCCTCGCCATAACCGGCCGGGACGGCAAGTTCGTAGGCCAGCTCGCCAGAGAAGGAGATGCGGAACAGACGTGCCCTAAGGCCACCCTTCAGCATGACCTCGGCAGCGGCAAGGAACGGAAAGAACGCGTCGGAAATATCGTCTTCCACGATCTGCTCCAGCACCAGCCGCGCCTTCGGGCCGGCAATCGCCATCTGCGCCCATTGATCGGACGAGGACACGAAGCGAACGTCCAGCTCCGGCCAAAGCGTCTGGGCTGCGAATTCCATATGCGTCATCACCTCGCCGGCCATCGCCGTCGTGGTCGTCATGAAGAAATGATCAGGCGTCAGCCGGCTCGTCGTGCCGTCGTCGAAGACCATGCCGTCTTCGCGCAGCATCAAGCCGTAGCGCGCCTTGCCGATCGGCAGTTTCAGGAAGGCGTTGGAATAGAGGCGATTGAGAAACTCCGCCGCATCCTTGCCGAAAATCTCGATCTTGCCGAGCGTCGACACGTCGCAGATCCCGACATTGTTGCGCACGGTCAGAACCTCACGGTCCACGCTGTCGCGCCAGCCCTTTTCGCCCTGCCGGGCAAACCAGGACGATCGATACCAGAGGCCAGCTTCGACAAAACTTGCGCCGTTCTTCTTCGCCCATCCATGCAGCGGCGATTCCCGAACCGGCTGCGCATGCTTGTCGCGCGCGGTTCCCGCCAGTGCACCAAAGGACACCGGCGTATAGAACGGTCTGAATGTCGTCGTGCCGACGGCCGCCGGGCTGACACCGCGCATGCCGGCGATAATGCCCGCGGCATTGACATTGCCGAGCTTGCCCTGATCCGTCGCCATCCCGCTCGTCGTGTAGCGCTTGGCATGTTCCACATGGCCGAAGCCTTCGCGCAAAGCGAGACCAAGATCCTTGGCGTGAACGTCGTTCTGGAAGTCGACGAATGCCTTGTCCTTCGCGCCCGGCACATGCCAGATCGCCGCGAAAGACGGGTCATATTCGCCCTCCACTTCGGGCAGTTCGGCCCCATGAGCCTTGCGGCCGAAACCTTCAACGATTTTTCGCGCTTTTTCCGCCCCGTCGGCAAGACAACCGGAAACGCTCTCGATGCCCGCAGCCGAGCCGGCAATCTCCAGCTCGCCGGAGACGATCGGCGCCATGAAGGCCTGCTTCTCGTCCGACCAGACCGGCTTGGCGCCTCGCTGGCAGGCAAGATGGATGATCGGCGACCAGCCGCCCGATATGGCCAGCGCGTCGCAGGTGATCAACTCATCCAGGCCGCCGCGGTCTGCAATGACACCGCTGATGCGATATTTGCCTTTGGTCGCGTGGACGCTTGCCGCATGAACCAAGCGCACGCCCTGGGGGACAGCATCGGCAGAAGCGGCGCGCGTATCGAGGATTGCCGAAATCTCGACGCCTGCCGCGGCGAGATCGGCCGCAGTCCGATAGCCGGAGCCACCATTGGTAAAGACCGCTACCTTCTGTCCGGCAACCACGCCATAGCGGTTGAGATAACTGCGCATGGCGCCCGCCATCATCACGCCCGGACGATCATTTCCGCCGAACACCAGCGGCCGCTCTTCGGCACCCGAGGCGAGAATGGCGCGCTTGGCGGCAATGCGCCACAGACGCTCGGCCGGCAAGTCGATCGATGGCATCGCCACATGTTTCTGCACCTTCTCGACGGCGCCGAAGACATTGTCGTCATACCAGCCGAACACGGTGGTACGCGGCATCAAGGTGACGTTCTCGAAGGTCTGTAGTTCCTCAAGGGTCGCCTGCACGAAAACGTCGGCAGAAGCACCGCCAATCGTCAGCTTTTCCGACAATAGCGAACCGCCAAGTCGAAAACCTTCGTCGGCCAATACGACACGCAGGCCTGCGCGGGCAGCGGTCAGAGCCGCCATTAACCCCGCCGGACCGGAGCCGATCACAAGCAAATCGCAATGAGCCCAGGCCTTTTCATAACGATCCGGATCCGCCTCCATGACCGCCTTGCCGAGGCCGGCAGCGCGACGGATAATCGGCTCATAGACCTTCTCCCAGAAGGCAGCCGGCCACATGAAAGTCTTGTAGTAGAAGCCGGCCCCCAGAAAGGGCGAGAGCAAACTGTTGACCGAGCCAAAATCATACTTCAGCGACGGCCAGCGGTTCTGACTCACCGCACTCATGCCCTGATAAAGCTCGGCGACAGTGGCGCGCGTATTGGGCTCGGTGCGCCCATCCTTGCCGATGGTGACGAGCGCGTTCGGCTCGGCCGAGCCCGCCGTCAAAATGCCGCGCGGCCTGTGATATTTGAAACTGCGCCCGACGAGCATCTGGTCATTGGCGAGCAGAGCGGCGGCGAGTGTGTCGCCCTCCAGCCCCTTCATCTCCTTGCCGTCGAACTGGAAGGAAAGCGGACGGCTGCGATTGACGAGACCGCCGGTCGACAGACGATAGGAGGTCATCGTGCCGCCTCCTTCGCCTTGTCCTCGGCATCGGTAACGGAAAAGACCTCATGGGTGACGTTGCTGCGCTTGACGACCAGCCAACGGCGACATCCGGCGCTATGGTGCCAATATTCCTCAATCCGGCCGCGCTCGTTGTCGCGGATGAAGACATAACGATTCCAGTCCTCATCCGGCGCCGTCGGCGCAGGACGAACGACGGAGGCGCCGCGAATGGAGAATTCTTCCTTGGGTCGCACGCCGCAATGCGGGCAGTTGATCAAGCTTGCCATTGGTATTGTGCCCTCAATGCAGGTTCGGCTGCGGACCCTTGCCGCCTTCGTCGATCGCAAAGCCGCGCTCGAAGCGGTCAAGACGCAGAAGGCGGCTGACATCGTGGCTTTCGCCCTTGGCAATCAGATGCGCGAAGCAGAAGCCCGAGGCCGGCGTCGCTTTGAAGCCGCCATAGTTCCAGCCGCAGTTCAGATAAAGATTTTCGATGGGCGTGCGATCGATGATCGGCGAACCGTCCATGCTCATATCCATGACGCCGCCCCAGGTACGCAGCACGCGCACGCGCGACAGGCCGGGAATGAGCGCCACCCCCTCCTCCATCGTGTGCTCGACGGTGGCGAGGTTTCCACGCTGGGCGTAGGAGCTGTAATAGTCGATATCGGCGCCGAAGACCAAGCCGCCCTTGTCGGATTGCGAGATATAGAAGTGGCCGGCACCGTAGGTGATGACGTTGTCGATGACAGGCTTCAACCCTTCGGAAACGAAGGCCTGCAGCACATGCGTTTCGATCGGCAGTTCCAGATCGGCCATATTGCCGAGGATCGACGTGTGGCCGGCAGCCGCAAGCGCCAGCTTGTTGCAGCCGATGAAGCCGCGATTGGTCTCGACGCCGGTGACGATGCCGTTTTCGCGGCGGATGCCGATCACCTCGCATTGCTGGATGAGATCGACGCCGCGGCTGTCGGCGCCGCGTGCATAACCCCAGGCGACCGCATCGTGCCGCGCCGTACCGCCGCGCCGCTGCAGGAGGCCTCCGAGGATCGGGAAGCGCGCATGGTCGAAGTTGAGGTAAGGCATCATCCGGCGGACCTGCTCGCGGTTGAGCAGTTCCGCATCGACGCCGTGCATGCGCATGGCATTGCCGCGCCGGGCATAGGCATCGCGCTGGCCATCGGAATGGAACAGGTTGACGATACCGCGCTGGGACACCATGGCATTGTAATTGAAATCCTGCTCCAGCCCTTCCCAGAGCTTCATCGAAAACTCGTAGAAGGGTTCGTTGCCGGGTAGCAGATAGTTGGAGCGGATGATCGTCGTGTTGCGGCCGACATTGCCGGAGCCGATGTAGCTCTTTTCCAGCACGGCGACATTGGTAATGCCGAATTCCTTGGCGAGGTAATAGGCCGTTGCCAGCCCATGCCCGCCGCCGCCGACGATGATCACGTCATAATGTGGTTTCGGCTCCGGCGTCCGCCACACCGGCTGCCAATGGCGATTGCCTGAAAACGCCTGTTTTAGAAGCTGATAAGCCGAATAACGCATGCATTCATCCCGATACTACCGGCGGCACATTCGCATATGCAATAAAAACGACAAGACCCGAAAGTACGAAAAAGCTTCGCAAACAGAACATGTTCTTTTCCGAATGCGCAGTGATGGACGGTGTCTGCTCTGAGAGGAATGCACTGCCAACCCGCGAAAAAGCCTGCATGTGAAACCCGCCACATGGAGCGCTGTTGCTAAGCCCTGGCGCAAGCGCTAAGGCAAACAAGCCGGCACATCGGAAATCTAAACTTCGCAATCGCAACTTCCTATATATAATGTCCGGAGAATTCAGGCGCGGATCGCGCGCGGAAGACGAAGAAGCACATGCTTGCAACATTTGAAAAGGCAGCGCTCGAAGCAGGAAAGGCCATTCTGGAGGTCTATCGTGCCGGCTATGCTGTTGCCTTGAAGCAGGACATGAGCCCCGTCACTCTGGCCGACGAACGCGCCGAAAACATCATCCTCAGGCACCTCGAACGCGATTTCCCCCATATCCCCGCCATTGCCGAGGAGCAGGTTGCCGCCGGCAAGATTCCGGACGTACGCGGCCGCGCCTTCTTTCTGGTGGACCCGCTCGACGGCACTAGGGAATTCATCGAACATCGTGACGAGTTCACCGTCAACATCGCCTATGTCGAGGATGGCATCCCCATCATCGGCATCGTCTATGCGCCGGCGCTCGGTGTCGCTTTTACCGGCGAGCCCGGCCGTGCCCGCAAACTGATCGTCGACGAGCAATTTTCCATTGCCGACCGCCTGACCATCGCCGTGCGCGAACCTCCGGCCAAGCTGACCGCGCTCGCCAGCCGCTGCAACAGCAACGCCAAGACCGAAGGCTTCCTCACGGACAATGCGGTTTCTGGCTGCACATCGATCGGTTCATCGCTGAAATTCTGCCTCCTGGCTGAGGGCAAGGCCGATGTCTATCCGCGCTTCGGCCGGACCATGGAATGGGATACGGCAGCCGGCGATGCCGTGCTGCGGGCGGCGGGCGGCAAGACGGTCACGATCGAAGGCCGCCTTTTGACCTACGGTAAGACTGACCAGAGCGAAGATGCCGATTTCGCCAATCCGCACTTCATCTGCTGGGGCGGACAGAAGCACAGCGTCTCGGCGTAAGTTTATTTTTGCAAGTAAAAACAGTTCTGAGGGCCGTTTCCGAGCCGGAGAACAGTAGAGCGCTTGCCGAGATTTCGGCCTAAAAGCGTAAGTTTTCACTGACGAAAAATCATAGAATAAATGCAATTTCCCCTGAAATAACAGGGGCTTCTGACCGTTTTGCTCAGGCGAAACATACGCAAATCAGCACTTCGCCACATTGATTAAAATTATTAGCAAAGTCTTACCATGTGCTTAGGCAATTTTTAAATGTGGCAAGCTAGAGTGCCACACGTGGTCTTGAGTGTGTGTAGAGAGTCCAATGACCGAAATGATACGTCCCCGAGTGAAGTATGTCATCGGCCCCGATGGCAGCCCGCTGACGATAGCAGACCTTCCGCCGCCGAATACGCGCCGCTGGGTCATTCGTCGTAAGGCAGAGGTTGTCGCCGCTGTGCGTGGTGGTCTGCTGAGCTTGGAAGAAGCCTGCGAACGTTATACGTTGACCGTCGAAGAGTTCCTCTCCTGGCAGTCGTCCATCAATACCCATGGCCTGGCTGGCCTCCGGACGACCCGCATACAGCAGTATCGCCACTGACAGCAGCGACAGCACCACCTTTATTTTACTTTGTGTTCGGGCCTCTTTTCTGAGAAAGAGGCCCGAATTATTTGTTGAAGTGCCGCCCCTAGCGTCCAGGCCGCGGAGCGCTAAGGGCTCGCCGGATCCGTATTTCCGACATCGACTTAAACGAAGACGATCCGTTAACAATCTCGAAGGTTGGCAGATGTCGGAGCACATGCAATCCTTATTGCATAAGACGCAACAAGGGAGAAAATCATGGATATCCGCAACGAAAACAACGCATCCGGCGGCCGTTATGTCGCAACCGTCGAAGGCCATGAGGCGGAGATGACGTTTTCCCGCACATCTGCGAAGCTGATCATTATCGACCATACCGGCGTACCGGATGCTCTGCGTGGCAAGGGCGTCGGCCAGGCGCTCGCGCTTCACGCCGTTGAGGAAGCGCGGAGCGGCGGCTGGAAGATCATCCCGCTCTGCCCCTTCTTCAAGGCTCAGGCACAACGCCATGAAGATTGGCGCGACGTCGTCAATCTCTGAGGCACGGGCAATAATCCGTCCAATCGGCCGTATTACTCCTCAAAATGCAAAAGCTGCGCATGGCCGGCCCCGTCACGGCCAGTCATGCGCAGCTTTCAGTACCGCCGCTATACCTTTCACATTCCGAAGATGGACCCTGCACCCCAACACCTTGATGCCTGATCCGAAGGAGCGACGGAATTGCTATCTCAGGCGCGTGCCCGCGCCGGACCCGAACCATCACGCTCTTCGAGCGCTGCGGCCTTGGCATATTCGGCCTGCATTTCCTCGAGCGAATTTTCCAGCGCCTCTTCCTGAACCTGCAGTTCCCGGATCGATACCTGCAGATTGTCCGCACGCTGGCGGGCAGCCTTGGCAAAGGTCGGGTAGGCAAAATGGCTCGGATCGGAAATGCCGGACTTCTTCTCCTCGACGACGATCTGGCTTTCCAGCTCCTTCGTCATACGGTCAAATTCCGCCATCATCATCTGCAGCTGCTGCAGCTGACGGCGTTTTTCGTTCACCTGAAACTCTTTCAGGCGAACAAGGCTCTCACGTGACTTCATACGCATTACTCCCGTGATGCGAGACCCCGGCTCTCGATATTCCCGTCCGCCGAACCGCTTTGAGACGGCTTGGTTAAAAAAATTTCCAGCGATCTTAATAAAAGCCTACCGCTGGTAACCTTTCGTTTACGGGCATCGTTAATGATAGGCGTAATGATTTAAGGCTCGGTAAATGGTGTGGTCGGAATTCGACATGTCGGCATTGGTGAGTCAGATGAATCACTTGGCGTTGGTTGTTAATGCGATACTTTAGGAGTCGATTTTACTGATTGTCGTTGGAAAACAGTGCAATGGAAAAATTATTTAATAAATTCGATACGACTTGCCAGAGTGAATCAGAATTTGTTAACCATTACATGGCAGCTTCCAAATCAAGCAGTGATTTGATCGGTATCGCGTTAAGGGGCTGACGACCTTTCGGCGGCGGTAAAGGGGACAATTATGCGGGTTCTACTCATTGAAGACGATAGCGCGACAGCGCAGAGCATCGAGCTGATGCTCAAATCCGAAAGTTTCAACGTCTATACCACCGATCTCGGTGAGGAAGGCGTGGATCTCGGAAAGCTCTACGACTACGACATTATTCTTCTCGATCTCAATCTTCCCGATATGTCTGGCTACGAAGTGCTGCGCACGCTGCGCCTCTCGAAGGTCAAGACGCCGATCCTCATCCTCTCCGGCATGGCCGGCATCGAGGACAAGGTTCGCGGCCTCGGCTTCGGCGCCGACGATTACATGACCAAGCCATTCCACAAGGATGAACTGGTCGCCCGTATTCACGCCATCGTCCGCCGCTCCAAGGGCCATGCCCAGTCGGTGATCATGACTGGCGAACTCATCGTCAACCTCGACGCCAAGACCGTCGAAGTCGGCGGCCAGCGCGTGCATCTGACCGGCAAGGAATATCAGATGCTGGAGCTGCTCTCGCTGCGCAAGGGCACGACGCTCACCAAGGAAATGTTCCTCAACCACCTTTATGGCGGTATGGACGAGCCGGAACTGAAGATCATCGACGTCTTCATCTGCAAGCTCCGCAAGAAGCTCGCAAACGCCGCCGGCGGCGCCAACTACATCGAAACTGTTTGGGGCCGCGGCTATGTGCTGCGCGAGCCCGACAGTAGCGATTTCGCCGAAAGCGCCTGAGCCGCCTCCCCGCCTTTACTGCCGACACACAGAAATCCCGCCTCTTCAGGCGGGATTTTTATTGGCTTCAATGGAGCGCAAAATAATAGCCGCCTCGAAGGGCGACTATCCTTGTTTCGATGTGTCTCGTTGAAATCAGGCGGCAGCGGCGCGATTGCCGAAGATGGCCGTGAGAATCTTGCGATCGAAGGGCTTCAGCAGAAAATCCGTCGCACCCGCGCGCTTCCCGGCCATCAGCTTGCGAAGATCGGCCTCAATTACGCAGTAATAGATCTTCACATCCTTGCCATCAGGCATGGCGCGGATGCTGGCGATGAGCTCAAGCGCCCCTTCCATGCCGGCATCGACGATCAGATAGTCAGGCATTTCGGCCTGGCAGCGCATCAGCGCTTCGCGCGCGTCTCCGGCTTCGCTCACGAGAAAATCCAGCTCGGACAAAATTCGTTTGCCGACCTTGCGTACGACATCCGACGTGTCCGTTATCATGAACCGCTGCATGTGTGAGCTCCCTGGCACCAGCCGCCATCATCGATGTCGGCTTCAAATTGAAACGATAGGAGCAGCAAGCTAAGGATTCGTTACCGTTACATTATCAATTGCACGAACAACCTCAAGATTGCACAGAATTTTCGATACACGAAATAATAAACCCGCAGCCGATGACCGACTGCGGGCAAAAACGTCGATGGATCGACCCGCTTATTGCGCGGCTTGAGCAGCCATGGTCGCAACGAAGGTCAGTTCCTCCGGCGTCGCATTGTAGGAAAGTTCCATGCCGCTCTCCTCGGCAAGAAGCACCGTGTAGTAGGGCTGGATCGAATGTGCGTCGACCGCCTCCTCCAGCGTGCCGGAGCAAATCTCGGCGAATTTCGGCGGCACGCGCATCAGCCGGCCCTTAACGGCGATCGTGAACTTAGCATCGAACTCAGGATTTTCGAGTGTCACCTCGATATTGCCGCCGCGCGGAATGGCGCCATAGGCAACCAGGAAGAGATTGAGCAGCAGCTTCACGCGGTTCTTGGCGATGATTGCACGCGGGCCGATCCAGGTGACCTCGGTCTTCTTCTCGGCCGCGGCGAAATCCTTGGCGGCCCGTTCCGCTTCGCCGGTGTCGATCGAGGCGCCGACCGAACCGGATGCACCGAAGGCAAGGCGGGCGAATTTGAGGCGGACGGATGCGTTGAGCGCACTGGTGCGGATCAGATCCATCGCATCGGCGTCGGCACCACCCTCGTCGAGCAGCTCCAGGCCATTGTTGATCGCCCCGACCGGCGAGATCACATCATGGCAGACGCGGCTGCAAAGCAGCGCGGCCAGATCCGGTCCGGTCAGAGCGAGATTGGGATTTTTCGACATTCATTGTCTCCTGAATGCTGACAGGGCAAAGCGAATAGGTCCACCTTGCCACGGTAAGGTTGCTCGAGGGTTTCGCAGCCAGTGTACCGCGCGCCATAATGACACCATATTTGGTAAACCGATTGTTAAGACCATCGACGCAAAATGCATTCATCACCATCAGACTTTTTCGCACGCGAATCGTCCGGCGATGGAGGGGTGGAAAGTCTGAGATAAAGGGTGCGCAGTGCTTGGCGCAATTTTTCGAATGCGTCGTGCTTACCTGCCCCGACTACCGACCATGATGAACGGAAGACTTCCATGCGCTATGAAATCCTGAAGAGAATGCCAAGCCCCGGCACCAGAACGCTCGGCCTCGGCCTGATTCTGGCTATTGTCGCATTCGTGAGTTTCGCGTTGCCGGTCCGTCAGGCTGCGGCCGCGCCCACCAATCAGTATTCGGCCCAGGAAATCGTCGATGCCGGCCACTCCTTCTTCGGCTCCACCAGCGGCGGCCTTGCAAAGGTGGTCGAGCGGGCCTTCCAGCAATATGGCCTGCCAAACGGCTACATCCTTGGCCAGGAAGGCTCAGGCGCGTTCCTGGCAGGCCTCACCTATGGCGAAGGCCAGTTGAACACGAAAAATGCCGGCGAGCATCCGCTCTACTGGCAGGGACCTTCGCTCGGCTTCGACTATGGCGGCCAGGGCACCCGCGTCATGATGCTGGTCTACGATCTGCCGAGCATCAACAGCGTTTATACGCGCTTCGGCGGCGTCAGCGGCCAGGCCTTCGTGGTTGCCGGCTTTGGCATGACGGTCCTCAAGAACAACAATATCGTGCTCGTTCCGATCCGCACCGGCCTTGGCGCACGCCTCGGCATCAACATGGGTTATCTGAAGGTCACGCCGAACCCGACCTGGAATCCTTTCTGAACCGATCTCTGATACGATCTCCCAAGCAGCGCACGCCTTGGCCCGCTTCAGTTGCGGGCCTTTTCTTTCCGTAAATTCGTCCCCGCGCCGATAAACCATATCCGCGTTAAATGCTTGCCCGCATGGCTAACCCATGATTAATCATTTTACCAAGATCGAACATAACTCCAGGATACTGGCTGCGTCGTGATTCAATTTGCTCTCTTGTTCGGATTGGGCTTTCTGACGGCCGCTTTACTGGTCTTTCTCATAGCGCCGGCAATCCATCGTCGCATCGTCTGGTTCACAGAGAAACGTCTGAAGGCGACCATGCCCTTGAGCCCGCAGGAAGTGCGTGCGCAAAAGGACATGGCACGCGCGCTTTTCGCGGCCGAAAACGCGCGGACAGAACATGCTCTGACGCAGGAACGCGATAAGACCGTTGCGCTGCAGATTCAGAACGGCAAGCTTCAGCAGGAAGCAAGCCGTCTTTCCGCCGCAAGCTCGGAACTACAGACACGCATCGACGATCTGGAGGTGGAGGCAGGCGAACTGCGCTCGCGCCTGCGCCATGAAGAGAGCTATATCAGTCAGCTGAAATCGAGCATCCACGCCGCCGAACAGGCCAACGCGGAGAAAGAAGCGGATATCGACAGCTTGCGCAAACGGATGACGAAAATGGGTGCCGATGCCGATAATCTCAGGATCGATCTGGCAGCCCGCGAAACCGAAATCGAGAGCCTGAAGCTGCGCATCAACACATTGCGCGACGAGCGCGATACGTTGCGTCAGGATCTGAATGCGGCAAACCTGCGCGCAACGGATGCCGAACAATCGCTGCGTCAGGAAAGTGACAAGAACAAGCGTCTCGAAGAACGGCTCAACCGCGAGATCGCCGGCAATGCCGACAAGGAAACCGCGATCGAGCGCCACGCGCAGGACGTCGTCCGCCTAAGGGAGCGGCTGGAAGCAGCCATCAAGGAATCGAAGGAAGCCGGCAAGGCGCTGCGTTCCGCCGGCCTCACGCCGCCGAGGAAGACGGCAAAAACACCGAAACTCGCTGCCGCATCGATAGTCGAGAGCAAAGCAGATGAACAGCCTGCCATAACCGAGCCGCCGCAGGCAATGGAACCGGAACGAACAGTGGAAGATGAAATCGCTCTGATGACAGAAGAGGTTCGCAACCGAGCCGCCGCCTTGTCGGACCGCCTGCTGAAAGCCCGCACGCCGGCCCATGACGATGCCATGCGCGAGGAAATCGCCAAGATCGCCGCCAACATGGTCGCCCTGACGGCACTCAAGGAAGGAGATGGCTCGCCGATCTTCAATCTGCTGCCCAAGGATCGGGAGCCCGCCGAACCCGGCGCCCGCATCAGCCTCGCCGACCGCGTCGCCGCCATACTGCCGAAGCACCCCTGAGCTCTAAGGTGCAATCTGCTTAGATGCGCCCGTTCTTCGCGGCCATCTCGAAAAGGGCGATACCACTCGCCGTTGCGACATTGAGGCTATCCAATCCCGGCGCCTGCGGAATCCGCACGCTGCCGAAAGCGGAGAGAATGCTTTCGGGCAAGCCATCCCCTTCCGTGCCGACCACGAGCGCCATGCGCTCCGAAGCCGGGACATTGCGAATATCGACCGCACCTCTCGGCGACAGGCTCCAGATCGCAAATCCGCGCTCGGCAAGCCCCGCAAGCAGCTGAACGCTGCCTGATTGCCGCCGATAGGGCACGGTCAGGATCGAGCCGACCGAAACCCGCAAAGCCTTGCGATAGAGCGGATCGCAACAGCTTTCGTCCAGCAGCACGGCAGCGGCGCCGAAGGCTGCGGCATTGCGGAACATCGAGCCCATATTGTCATGATTGGAAATGCCACAGCCGACGAGCACGAGCGATTGCTTTGGAAGGCGATCGAATAGACCGCTCGTCTCATCTTCCGCTGTTCTACGCCCCAGCGCCAGAACACCGCGATGGAGATGGAAGCCGACAATACCGTCGAGTACCTCAGCTTCGGCGACATAGATCGGGACGTCCGATGGGAAGGTGTCGATGATATCGCTGAGGCCAGCTACACGGTTTTTGAGCAACAGCACTTTCTCAGCGAGGAAATCTCCGGCCGCCGCATGCACGCCGGCGAGAAGCCGCAGCACGACAGTCCCTTCCGCTATGAAGCGGTTCTCTCGACCCGTCAGATCGCGTTCGCGGATATTACGGAATTCGGCGATACGCGGATCGTCGGGATGCGTAATCTCGATCAGCCGCGCGCCCGTCATCATGAAGCCGTCAGTTCGGCAGCGATATGGTCGCCACGATGCGGCCGATACCGTAATCGAAGACTATGGCCTGGCGCTGGCCGCTGGCAAGCGTGCCGTAGAACAGCACCTGATTGCCCGACAGCGCCGTGGACTGCACCGTAAAGCCCGCCGGCAATAGAGCCGTCACGGCAAGCGGGGCGTCGGACGGGATGCCCGTCGCCGCCTGGCCCGCAGGCTTGGCCGCCGGTTTCATCGTCTTGTAGACAACGGCGCCGAAGACAGCCATAAGGCTCACCACCATGACGGCCGCAGAGACGATCTGCAGGCGGATCATCTTGCGTCGGACTTTCTCCAGGGCCGGATCGAGGGGCTTTTCCTCTTGATCGTCTGGCTCGAGATTCGTCATCGATGCGTCCTTGCTTCCAGTAGAGCGCTTTGTGCGCCGGAGAATATGTTTGAGCGACCCCTTTAAAGAAGCCGCGGACAATAGAAAAGTCCTAACCGCCGATGAAAATGCTGAAGGACGGCTCGATTCCTGGCTGACGGCCGAGATCGGCGAGGAATTTTCCCGCAGCCGCGTGCAAGGGCTCATCAAGGAGGGCGCCGTTACGCTCAAGGGCGCTGCGGTGACAGACGCCAAACGCAAGGTGCGCCCCGGCGACGTCTATGAGATCACCCTACCCGAGCCGGAAGATCCGACGCCGCAGGGCGAAGATATCCCGCTCGACGTGCTCTACGAGGACGACGATGTCATCGTCATCTCCAAGCCGGCAGGGCTGGTTGTTCATCCCGGCGCAGGCAATTGGACCGGAACATTGGTCAACGCGCTGATCCATCATTGCGGCAACAGCCTTTCCGGCATCGGCGGCGTCCGCCGCCCGGGCATCGTTCATAGGCTGGACAAGGATACGACCGGTGTCATGGTCGTCGCCAAGAATGACGTGGCTCACCGACATCTCTCTTTACAATTTGCCGATCACGGCCGCACGACTTCGCTCGAGCGTGCCTATCAGGCAATCGTCTGGGGACGCCCTCGCCAACTCGTCGGCACCATCGATGCCCCTCTCGGCCGGTCAAGCAGCGACCGCACGCGCCGCGCCGTCAAGCGCCCGGATTCGCAGGATGCCGACGAGGCGATCACGCATTACGAGGTGCTGGAGCGCTTTCACGAGACACCGGACGCGACCGCGCTTGCCTCACTGATCGAGTGCCATCTGGAAACCGGCCGAACGCACCAGATCCGCGTGCATATGGCGCATATCGGCCACCCGCTGCTCGGCGATGCCGTTTACGGCGGTGGCTTCAAGACTAAGGCCAATCTCCTGCCGGAAGCCGCAAAACAGGCCGTCCATCGCTTCACGCGCCAGGCACTGCATGCCTATATGCTGCAATTCGAACATCCACGTACTGGCGAAGTCATGCATTTCGAGGCACCTTTGCCTGAGGATATGGAAGAACTGGCGGCGGCGCTCAGAGGATAGGCGCCGAACATCACAATGACTGGACGTCCGTCCCCTTCCGCCCTATAATATCGCGTATGAAGGACCGATGTCCGAGCGCCTGTGCTGACCGAAAACGCGACTGCGTTTGGGAGGTCGAAATGGTCATGCCGCATGGCGCTGGATTGTTCGGGAGGATAATCCCAAGGGCGATGTTCCGGCGAGACCTGCGGTCACGCCGAGATAACACTTGCGTGACCACATCCTTGAATCACCGTTTCGCCGTACTTATCTTTACATTGGTTAAGTGCGGGGTCCCAGGACCCGTACGCCTTGGTCCGCTTCGCAGAAGGCGCTCAAAATACGCCCCCAGAAGGAACCAAATTTCGAATAGGAGGGTGCAAGATCATGGCCCGTAATACCTTACCGTCCATCGCTGCCGGAGAAGCCGGCCTCAATCGTTATCTCGACGAAATCCGCAAGTTCCCGATGCTGGAGCCGCAGGAAGAGTATATGCTCGCCAAGCGCTACGCGGAACATGCCGACCGTCAGGCTGCGCATAAGCTCGTCACCAGCCATCTGCGCCTTGTGGCGAAGATTGCTATGGGCTATCGCGGCTATGGCCTGCCGATCGGCGAAGTCGTGTCTGAAGGCAATGTCGGCCTGATGCAGGCCGTCAAGAAGTTCGACCCGGAACGCGGTTTCCGTTTGGCAACCTATGCCATGTGGTGGATCAAGGCCTCGATCCAGGAGTATATCCTGCGCTCGTGGTCGCTGGTGAAGATGGGCACGACGGCCAACCAGAAGCGCCTGTTCTTCAACTTGCGCCGCCTGAAGGGCCGCATCCAGGCCATCGATGACGGCGATTTGAAGCCGGAGCATGTCACCGAGATCGCCACCAAGCTGAACGTCTCGGAGGAAGAGGTCGTTTCGATGAACCGCCGCCTGTCCGGCGACGCTTCGCTGAACGCACCGATAAAGGCTTCCGAAGGTGATTCCGGCCAGTGGCAGGATTGGCTCGTCGATGATCACGACAGCCAGGAAGACGTGCTGATCGAACAGGACGAGCTCGATACCCGCCGCCGCATGCTAGCGCGCGCCATGGGCGTGCTGAACGACCGTGAACGCCGAATCTTCGAGGCACGCCGCCTCGCCGAGGAACCGGTAACGCTGGAGGATCTGTCGTCCGAGTTCGACATCAGCCGCGAACGCGTGCGTCAGATCGAGGTTCGCGCCTTCGAAAAGGTGCAGGAAGCCGTCCAGAAGGATGCGCTGGAACGTGCCAAAGCTCTGCGCGTTGTTGAAGCAACTGCGTAACGTTTACTTCACAGAAGATTTTGACCGATAAAAGAAAGGCGGGCCAAAAGCCCGCCTTTTCCATATCCATAGATGTCCGCTGGCTTACTGGCCGCTAGAGGCGACGCCGCCAAGCGCCTGCCACTCCGAAATCGCCTTGTTGAAGGCATCCGTTCCGGTCGGGCCTTTTTCCATGGTCAACAGCGCCCGGCGACCGTTACGATAGACCACCGGAATATCGATCCAGTTGCGGCTCTTCAACAGATCGAGATTGGTCTTGCGCGCATCCGGGAAATCGTTGAGCGCCACCATATAGACATCGTCGGTAACCTTGGCCGGAACCGCGATCAACGCATCGCCGCGATCCTGCTCGGTCGCCTTCAGTGCGACGCGCTGAACGTTGTCGATCGCGCCGCCTTCGAAATTCGGCGGTACCTGGAAGGCAAGCTCGATCAGATGGCTGGCCGGCAGCGAGGAATCCGAGTTCCGCGAAACTGTGATCGTCGCAGTCAGGCCGCGATCCGGAACGGTAATGAGACCCTGCACCGAAGGCTCCGGTCGGCCGTCGGCCCCCTTGCCTTCCTGCAGCGACCAGCTGACCGTGCCCTGGAAGGCCGTGGGCGACGTCTGGCCGAGGCGCTCCTCATAGAGGAAAACCTTCTGTCCGTCTGTTGCCGGAGCCGTCTGCTGCGTCACGGGCGGCGGCTGGTTGGCGGCCGCCTGTTGCTGCTGGTTGGCGGCAGGTGCCTGCTGATCCGTCGAGGCGGATGGCGTATTCGGTGCAGCGGTTGCGGGCGCTTGGGTCTGTGGAGCAGCCGCGCCGGCATTGTTGGCGGCCGGCGGCGTTGCCGTCGCGGCAGGTGCCGCAGAGGCAACATTCTGTTCAGCTACGGACTTGCCTTCAACGACGCCGGGCTGCCCGGTTGGAGCGGGGCCTTTATCCTCTTCGGTACCATTCGCCAGGAGACGCTGCGTGAACTTCGTATTGACCGTATTCGGATCGCTGGCCAATGCTGCGGTATCCGTTTTGCCGGCAGCGGCACCCGGCTGCTGAGCGGCCGTATTGGTCTGCTGGGGCGCGGTCGTCGGCTGGGCAGGGGCTGCAGCATTGCCGTTGTTCGGCGTATTGCTGCTGGCCGTATCCGACGTCGAGGGTGCCGTCGCATTCTTCGGTGCGGAACTGACGAGCTTCGTCACCATATTGTTGAGTGCGTCGCGGTTCAGCCAAGCTGCGTAGCCACCGCCTCCAACAACGGCAAGACCGACGAGCGTGACGATGATACCGGTAACATTGATCCGGCGACGCTTCGGCTCCATGCGGAAGCTGCGGCCCTGCAGCTTCGCCGCCATCGCCTGATCGAGATCGGGCGGAACGGCGGGGCCATCGCCACGGTCGTCTTCAGCGCGTTTGTCGAAGCCAGCAAGCTCCTTGAGTTCGCGCCAGCCGTCATTGGTTGCATCGGCTTCGGACGCCGCTTTCCTGGACGGATGCACATCCGCAAAGAGATCGACATCATCGAAGGCATTTTCGGGCATTTGCCGAGCTGGCTGCTGCGCGGGCTTGGAAACCGCCGATGCCGGCTGCATTTCCTCGAAAACATCCGCGTCCCAGGTAAAGCCCGTGTTGACGGCGGGTGCCTTGGAATTGACCGGTCCTTCGACCGGTTGGCCAAAGGGCGCTTCCGTGAAAGCTGCGGCCGGCATGACCGGGTCGGTATGACGGGCCGTCTCCGGTTCGGGCGTAGTGTTGGAGGCAGGCGCATCCACTTCGGCCCAGATCTGCTCGACCTGGCTTATGACATCGTCAACCGGCCTTGGCGGCACATGCGGCGCGGTTGCTGCAGCGACTGCCGGCGCTTCTTCCACATGGTGCGGCTCCGCATGCTGTTGCGGCCCTTCCCAATGTCTCTGCGGCTCCTCATGGTAAACTGGCTCAGGGGCCGGTTCCTCGTGAGCCTTGGCATGATGTTCAGCGCCGACATGCTCGGCAGCCGGAGCAAAAGGCTCGTCTGACGGCTGCGGCTCGCTCCATTCCTCAATGGACTCGTGTTCCTGCGCATGCCGCTCTTCGACGTGCGCGGCCGGCGCCTCATAAGCCGGCTCTTCCTCGACCGGAGCAACAGCGTCCGGCTCCTCATGGGCATGAACCTCGGCCGGTGCCGGCGCAGGCTCTTCCTCATGCGGCTCGGCATGGGCTTCCTCAGGCTCATGATGGTCGTGAGCGGGCTCGGAAGCGACCTCTTCATGCGGCGCGGGCGCTTCCGCAACCGGCGGCTCCTCGCCGCCCGGCAAAGCCTCGGCATGTTCGGCCTCGACCTCGACGATCGCTGCCTCAAGCTTGTCGAGCTGGCGACGCAGCATTTCCTCGGGCGGGCGCGGCTTCATGCTCTCGAGCTGCCGTTGCACGGCACCGCGAGCTCGATCGTAAACCTTGACCCGCATTTCGGGAGTATTGTCCGTCAGGCCGTCAACGGCCCGTCGAATAACTGCTACAAAATCCGCCATCAGTACTTTCTCATGATGCCCGGTGTGCAGCCGGGCCGGGATTCGTCATAGATACGCAACTCTAGCCCTCAAAGGGGTCGGTCACAAGTATGGTGTCCTCGCGCTCCGGACTGGTTGAAAGCAGCGCCACAGGCGCGCCGATCAGCTCTTCCACCTGACGCACATATTTGATCGCCTGCGCCGGCAGATCGGCCCACTTGCGGGCGCCGACAGTCGATTCCTTCCAGCCCTCGAGCGTGATGTAGACCGGCTCGACGCGGGCCTGCGCTGCCTGGCTTGCCGGCAGATAATCGATTTCCTTGCCGTCCAGCTTGTAACCGACGCAGATCTTCAGCTCGTCCAGGCCGTCGAGCACGTCGAGTTTGGTAAGCGCAATGCCGGTAATACCGGAAGTCTTGACGGTCTGGCGCACCAGTACGGCATCGAACCAACCGCAGCGGCGCGGACGGCCGGTATTGACGCCCACTTCGCGGCCGACGGTCGACAGATGCTTGCCGATCTCGTCATGCAATTCGCAGGGGAAAGGTCCCTCGCCGACGCGGGTCGTATAGGCCTTGGTGATGCCAAGCACATAGCCGAGCGCCGTCGGGCCGAGACCCGAGCCGGCAGCGGCCTGACCGGCGACCGTGTTGGACGAGGTCACGAACGGATAGGTGCCGTGATCATTGTCCAGGAGAGCGCCCTGCGCTCCTTCGAAAAGGATGCGGGCACCAGCCTTGCGCTGCTCGTCGAGCAGGCGCCAGACCTGATCGATATAGGGAAGAATATGCTCCGTAACGGAGCTCAGTTCCTCGTGCAGGGCGTCAAAGGAGATTTCGTCGACGCCCATGCCGCGGCGCAGCGCGTTGTGATGCGTCAGCAGTCGGTCGATCTTGGCGGGCAGCGTTTCCGGTTCGGCAAGGTCGATGACGCGAATGGCGCGGCGGCCGACCTTGTCCTCATAGGCCGGGCCAATGCCGCGGCGCGTCGTGCCGATCTTCGTACCGCTATTGGAAGCAGCGTCTTCGCGCATGGCATCGAGATCGCGGTGCAGCGACAGGATCAGCGGCGCGTTTTCGGCAATACGCAGCACGTCAGGGGTAACGGCAACTCCCTGGGCGCGCAGCTTTTCCACTTCGGCGACGAAGTGATGGGGATCGACGACCACGCCGTTGCCGATGACGCTGAGCTTGCCGCGCACGAGCCCGGAGGGCAGCAACGCAAGCTTGTAGCTGACACCGTCGACAACAAGCGTATGACCGGCATTATGACCGCCCTGAAAGCGTACAATCACATCGGCGCGTTCCGAAAGCCAGTCGACAATCTTGCCCTTGCCTTCGTCACCCCATTGCGAGCCGATCACTACAACATTCGCCATTTATCCAATCCCGCTTCCTGCGCGCGGCGGCGCGCCTTGCTCAAACCCGCGCATCTATAAAGCTTTGTTTTTGGGAAAGCGACCCTGTTGTCTCAGGAGATTCGGCTTTTTGCATGACGAATCAGCGCCTCCAACAGGATTTTTCCCCTGTCGCAGTTCCGATGGCCTTTCAACGGCCCTCTCCGAAGGCGATCCCTGCTCATCAAAACTCGGCTTGACCGCTAGGGCAACGCCATCGTTAAGGCCTCGCACGGCGCTGGATCAAGAGCAGCTAACCAAGCTCGAGCGTGGTGACGCCGAAGACGCGATCGAGCGGGATTTCCGGTGCTTTGCCGCGATACATGCGCGCCGTCTCAAATACCGGAGACAGACCGCAATCTTCCGCAAGCCTGATCGCCTGCACATTATCGACCGGCACATCAAGAGAGACCGACTGCCCATTGGTCTTGGCAAGCAGTTTGCTCATCAATGCAAGCGCGACCTCCGGCTTGTTGGCAAACAGCGGACCGATCTTGTAACCCTCGAAACAGCGGCGGATCGTGCCGTAACCGCGAACCCTGCTACCACCACCGACGATGAATGATGCCCGTCTTTGAGGAGCGCCGCACCAGGCCCGGATAAAGGAGTGACGCAAGCCGGGGAAAATTTCAGCATCATAGTGCACCAGCGCCTCGAGCTTGCCGTCCGCGACGGGCGTCACCTGCCTTGCCTGCACTTCATCCACCTCAGGTACTTTGGGGATACCGCCATAGCGGAGCGTCCGATAGGCCATCTCGAAACCGTGCCGCCGGTAATTTTCCTGTTGTGCGACGACCCCATCCAGCCCGACGACGCGATTGCCGGCAAGCGTCATGCCCTTGTTCCAGAGCTGCTTGCCATATCCCCGCCCGCGAAACTCGGGATGAAGCATATAAAGACCGAGGAAAGCGAAAGCCTCGCCATAGCGGACGACGGATATGCAACCGACGGGAACCTCGCCGATGGCGCCGATCAGAAAGCCGGCCGGGTCCGCCTCCCAGAAGGCCTGTGCGTCGTCAATGCCCGGATTCCAGCCTTCTTGCCGAGCCCATTCCAGAGCAAGCTCTAGCTCGCCAGCCCGCATTGTCCGCACGGCAAAAGTCGATTTCATGCAAAAGTCCCGAACCGCCCATATATCGCCGCCGCCCTGCCGCACGACCGCACCCAATTCATCATGTGGCAACATGCTGCCAATCACAAGCAATAGGCTATCATAGATTTAAAGTGCAAAGGCTTCGTTTCACTTGAAAAACAAGATGATCGCGCATGCCGGAGGTCGACGAAGCTTCCGTGACACTTCTGCTGCAATCCTCTTAAAGCCGGCATCGCATATAGGCGCCGCTCGCGATCCTGTGTATATACGCAGATGATCGCCTATGCCGCCGTTGCATTTCAACGCGACGCCCGGCGCCAGCAAAAGGATTGAAGTTTCATGCGCATCACGATGATCGGCTCAGGTTATGTAGGGCTTGTATCGGGTGTCTGCTTTGCCGATTTCGGCCATGAGGTCATCTGCGTCGATAAGGATACGAGCAAGATTGAGGCTCTCAAGCGCGGCGAAATACCGATCTTCGAGCCGGGCCTCGAACAGCTCGTTGCCGACAATGTGCGAGCCGGCCGCCTCTCCTTCACTACTGATGTAGAGACGAGCGTTGCCGCAAGCGATGTCGTCTTCATTGCGGTCGGCACCCCTTCCCGGCGCGGCGACGGCCATGCCGACCTCTCCTATGTCTATGCCGCTGCTCGCGAAATTGCCGAGCACGTCAAGGACTTCACCGTCATCGTCACCAAGTCGACCGTACCGGTCGGCACCGGCGACGAAGTGGAGCGCATCGTCCGCGAAACCAATCCGCAAGCCGATGTCGCTGTCGTCTCCAATCCGGAATTCCTGCGTGAAGGTGCGGCCATCGAGGATTTCAAGCGTCCCGACCGCATCGTCATCGGCCTCAACGACGAACGCGCCCGCGGCGTCATGACCGAAGTCTACCGGCCGCTATACCTCAACCAGGCGCCGCTGCTCTTTACCTCCCGCCGCACGTCGGAGCTGATCAAATACGCCGCCAACGCCTTCCTCGCCATGAAGATCACCTTCATCAACGAGATGGCCGATCTCTGCGAGAAGGTCGGCGCCAATGTGCAGGAAGTCTCGCGCGGCATCGGCCTAGACGGCCGCATCGGCTCAAAATTCCTGCATGCCGGCCCGGGCTACGGCGGCTCCTGCTTCCCGAAAGATACGCTGGCACTCGCCAAGACGGCTCAGGATTACGACAGCCCTGTGCGCCTGATCGAAACGACCGTATCGATCAACGACAACCGCAAGCGCGCCATGGGGCGCAAGGTCGTCACGGCCATGGGCGGCGATATAAGGGGCAAGTCGGTAGCTGTCCTCGGTCTGACGTTCAAGCCGAATACCGACGACATGCGTGACAGCCCGGCCATCTCGATCATCCAGACGCTGCAGGATGCCGGCGCCACGGTGACTGGCTACGATCCCGAAGGCATGGAGAATGCCCGCCAGGTGATCGACAACATCGCCTATGCCGAGGATGCCTATAGCGCCGCACGCGGTGCCGATGCGCTCGTCATCGTGACGGAATGGAACCAGTTCCGCGCGCTGGATTTTGTCCGGCTCAAATCCATCATGAAGGCTCCGGTCCTCGTCGACCTCAGAAATATCTATCGCCATGACGAGGTCGCAAAGCACGGCTTTGCCTATACAAGCGTCGGCAGACCCTCGAGCGACGACACACTTTAGAGCGTCTACGCATTCCGAACGGAAAACCCCTACGCACCTTTCCTCGAAATGCTTTAAGCAAAGGCCGATCAATGCGCTATCTCATCACCGGCACCGCCGGCTTTATCGGATTCCACCTTGCCAGGCGCCTGCTTGACGAGGGACATTTCGTCGTCGGTTTCGACGGCATGACGCCCTACTACGACGTCAAGCTCAAGGAAAAGCGTACAGCCATTCTCGCCCGCTCCAACGGCTTCAAGGCCGTCACTGGCATGCTGGAAGACAAGGCAGCGCTGGATCGCGCCGCCGAACTCGCCGAACCTGATGTGATCGTCCATCTCGCCGCACAGGCCGGCGTCCGCTATAGCCTCGAAAATCCGCGTTCCTACGTCGATTCCAATCTTGTCGGTTCGTTCAACATCCTGGAATTGGCGAAAAACCTGCAGCCGAAGCACCTGCTGCTTGCCTCCACCTCGTCGGTCTATGGCGCCAACGAAAAGATCCCCTTTGCCGAAAGCGACAAGGCCGACGAGCAGATGACGATCTATGCGGCGACCAAGAAGAGCATGGAGCTGATGGCGCACAGCTACGCCCATCTCTTCAACATACCAACGACCGCTTTCCGTTTCTTCACGGTCTATGGCCCCTGGGGCCGTCCGGACATGGCGCTGTTCAAATTCGTCGATGCCATCCGCAACGACAGGCCGATCGAAATCTACGGCGAAGGCAAGATGAGCCGCGATTTCACCTATATCGACGATCTCGTTGAAGGCATCGTGCGCCTCATCGGCGTCGTGCCGTCGGAGGAAAACCGGATCGTGTCGGAGACGGTCATCGACACTCTCTCGAAGAATGCCCCTTTCCGGGTAGTCAATATCGGCGGCGGCCAGCCCGTCGGGCTGATGAGCTTCGTCGAAACCATCGAGACGATGCTCGGCAAGAAGGCGATCCGCAAGATGCTGCCCATGCAACCCGGCGACGTACACAATACCTATGCCGTCCCGGATCTGCTGGTGGCGCTGACCGGCTTCAGGCCGCAGATCGAAGTCGATGAAGGCGTGAAGCGCTTCGTCGAGTGGTATCAGGAAAACTATTGAGCGAAATGGCAGGCATCGTCGAAACGGAACACTGGATCGAAATCCCCGGCAGGCGCCTCTATGCCAAATCATGGACACCGCATGCCGAGACCTTCCTGCCGCCGATCATCCTGTTTCATGATTCCCTCGGATGCATCGCGCTCTGGAGGGATTTTCCACAACAGCTCGCTCTTTCCCTCAACCGTCAGGTGATCGCCTATGATCGCTTAGGCTTCGGTCGCTCCGATGCTCGCATCGACGTTCTGCAGCAGAATTTCGTGGCCCTGGAGGCCGAGCAGGCCGTTCCGTTGCTATGCGAGCAGTTTTCCGTTCAAGAGTTCGTTGCCTGCGGGCATAGCGTCGGCGGCGGCATGGCGGTGGAAGCAGGAGCACGTTTTAGCGACCGCTGCCAGGCCGTTATCACCATCGCAGCGCAGGCTTTCGTGGAAGAGAGAACCCTGCAAGGCATCAGGATCGCACAGCAGGATTTCAGATCGACCGAGACCTTCGCCCGGCTTGAAAAGTATCACGGCGGTAAGACCGATTGGGTGCTGCATGCATGGATCGATACGTGGCTTACTCCCGAACGTGCCGGCTGGTCGCTCGATCCGGCCCTTGAAAAACTCCGTTGCGCGGTGCTTGCCATTCACGGCGAGCGTGACGAGTATGGCTCCGAGGCTCATCCCCACCGGATCGCGGCCGGACGCGGATCGGCTTATATCCTGCCGAATACCGGACATTCGCCGCATCGTGAACACCCTGCCCAGGTCCTGCAGGCGATCGAAAACTTTCTGGCGTGAAACGACAAGAAAACCGGCTTACTCGGCACGACCCGCAGAATGATAGGTCCGGTCGAAGTAGATAAGCCCCTGCCCCTCATCACGTTGACGGATAGCATCGACTTCACAGAGCAGGATATCATGCGTTCCGCCGTCGGCCTGGCGGACGATGCGGCAATCGAAGGAGACAAGAGCATCCTCAAGCACCGGCGCGCCTGTCGATAGTTCCGACCAGGAGGCACCGGCGAAGCGTTCGGCAACCGGGGTCTTGCCGCCGAAAAGCCGCGACAGGTCCTGATGCGCTTCCGACAGCACGTTGACGCAGAGCACGCCGTTTTGCATGACGGCGGGATGAACGGAAGCGCCACGATTGAGGCAGACGAGCAGGGTCGGCGGGTTATCGGTAACGCTGCAGACGGCGGTCGCCGCAAAGCCGGCGATCCCCGCAGGGCCATTGGTCGTGACGATGTTCACTGCCGCCGCCATCCGCGCCATGGCATTGCGAAACTCGGTGCGCGCAATGTCGGGATCGGCGACAGGCACCGCCTTCTCGATTGCCACGGAAGTTTTCATGTTCATCGCACTCTTCCTTAACTTGCGCAGATAGCCTCACATTATCGATGGGGAGCATGCGCCTCAAGAAACGACATTTTGCGGAAGTAGCCCTTCGCGAGCAATTAATTTTCTATAAAATCTATCAACAAAAAGAAAAACTGATCGCCTCGGGCTTCTACGCTGCGGCGGCATGCTGGGGATGCCTCAGGTCCGAGTGGAAATCAGGAGAAACATCGGCCGCTCGCGCTCGATTGCCCATTCCGGATGGGCTGCAAGATCCTCATCGCTCGGCGACCATTCTTCGACATGGGCAATGATGAAGCCGGACTCGATCAACAGGTTGAGCGTCGTACCCATGGTGCGATGCTGCTTGACGACGCCCTCGGCGAGCCAGTTCGTCACGCGTGGCCCCTCGATTTGATAGGCACTGAGCGGCCAGATTTTGCCGCCGTCGGCGTCATCAAGCCATTCCGACCGTCGGGGCGCCATATAGATCGGATGCTCGATTGAAAAGATCATCCGACCGCCCGGCTTCAGCGCCTGACGGATCGTCGTCAGCAGTCCGGCAAAGCCTTCGATATAATGGAAGGCGAGTGAACTGTAGACGAGATCGAAGCTCGCTTTCGGAAGCTGAAGTTGCTCCAGGTCAACGCGATCGTAGCGAACCCGCGTATCCTCCGTTTCCGCCCGCGCACGTTCCAACATTTTTTCCGAGACATCGAACCCCAATACACTGGCCGCCCCCTGCTCGACCGCCCAACGGCAGAACCAGCCGAAACCGCAGCCGAGATCCACGACATCGAGACCCTTCATGTCCGGCATCAAGGCACGGATGGCCGGCCATTCGGCCGCGCCCGCCAGCCCGTCGATGGATCGCTGTAGGCGGCTATAGCCTTCGAAAAAGCCCGGATTGTCGTAGATATTCTGCGTCATGTTGGCCTTCCACGCTTCTGCGCGCCCTGGAACTGGCAGTATCGCAGGTATAGCTCGTATCCTCTTCGCTTAGACCATTAGCAAGCCGACGAAAAGCCAGTTAAAGGGAGGTCCCGCCTGTACCGGTCAAGCCGCCGGCTTTGGCCGCGATAGCCACTGTGAATAGGGCTTTACGCCGAAATCCGGATCGGCCGCCTCTTCAAGCACATGGATGAATTCGATCGAATGTCCGTCGGGATCCGAAAAATATTGCGAGACGGCCGGCATCCAACCGACAACGACCGGCTCATCGAGCGGCTCGCCATTGAAACCCTTCGGCTGAACACCATGAGCCTTCAATGCGGCGGCGGAGCCGATTACATCGGCGAGAGACGTTCTGAACGCGATATGGAGACGCATCTTGAGAGGGGAGCTGCCTGTTTCCCAAAGGCCGAGCATGCCCATCCGTTTATCGTCGATCCAGAGGAAAGCAACATTTCTGCTCTCGATGACCTTCCCGACTTCGAGCTTCAGGACATCGCGATAGAAGGCGATCGAGCGCTGGAGATCGGCAACCGTCAGATGCGTCTCGTAAAGCCCCTGAATGCGCGGCATCGACGGATCGGCCGGACGCTCAGGATGACCGGCCGTCATCACATCACCTTCGCCGCCGTAACCTCGACCTCGACCAGAAACTCGGACCGCGTAAACCCGCCGACGATCAGCAAGGTGGAGACCGGTGCAGGATTTTGGATATAGCGGTCCCGCACGGCCATATAGGCGGGAAAATCCTCGCGCGTAGTCACGAAACCGCCGATGCGGATGACGTCGGCAAAACCCATGCCAGCCTCCTCAAGGATAGCCCCGATCGCCTTGAAACATACTTCGGCCTGGCCGGTAACGTCAGCCGGAATGCGATCGTCGATACCGATGCCAAGCTGGCCGGAGGTGACCAGCATGCTGGCGCCGGGCGGCACCAGTAGGCCGTGATTGTAATTGCCGAAAGGGCGGCGGACAGACGCGGGATTGAAGACCTTTTTCATCGATTCCGACTCCTGATGACCGTGCCGATACCAGCATTTTATGATGAAAGGGGCAAGTCGGTCAGTGGGCCTGAGCCGATGTCACTGCTCGATTCCGCCGCACTTCCAACAGGATATGTCCGAAAAGCGCTGCAAGCACGATCGGCCCGCCGATGAGCGTCGCCGTCGAAGGGCGCTCGGCAAAAATCATCCAGACCCAGAGGGGCGTCAGCGGCACTTCGAGCGCTGTCAGCAGGGCGGCATCCGACGCCGGAACCAGCCGCGAGCCGAAGGTATAGAGGCTGAGGCCCATGGCGTTCTGGATAATGCCGAAGGCGATGATCAGTCCGAGATCCTGTCCGGAGATCGAAAGCGGCGAGGCGAACCAGAAGGTGATGGAGGAACACAACCAGGCGGAAAGCGCCATGGCAGGCAGCATCGGCACATTGCGATGCTGGCGCATGACGACGGCAAGACAGGCGACGGTCAGCGTCATGACGGCGGCAAGCCCCTTGCCGAGCCAGCTGCCGCCATCACTTGCATGGCCGGAAAGCATGACGAGCACGCCGATGAAGGCAACGCCACTGGCAATCAGCGTCCTCATGTTGGGACGTTCGCGGATGAAGAGAAAAGCGACCCCCGCGGTGACAAAGGGCACAGTCGCATAGATGACCATGGCATCGGCGACCGACGTATAATAGATCGAGCCGATGCCGCTGATCATCGACGCGGTGGAAAAGATCGTCGCCGCCAGCGAAGGACCACCCATGGAGCGCAGGATGCGAAAGGCGTTGCGGCGCTCGATATAGAAGAACAACGCGAAAACGCCGAGGCCGGAGACGATGCCGCGGCAGAACAGAATGGTCATGAGATCGGCATGGATCGCCCGAACGAAAAGGCCCGATGTCGACCAGGCGAGCGCCGAAAGGGCCACATAAATCACACCGAGCCTGTATTGTTGCTGTTCCGCCAGCGTCACGATGGAATCCCCCCCGCCCTATAGTGGCAGAGCATTAGCGGGCGGGCATGATACCCACAAGCAAAGCTTGCGCCGCTGGAGCTCGCGGATGCCGGAAGATGGAAAGGGTTGCAGGAAGGTCACGCCACACGTTGCCGCGGGTGGTCGAGGGAGCGCCTTCTCCCCGTTGCTGTTGGCAAGATCACATTGATCTTGCACATATTTGCGATCGCTCTACGGTTTCGGCGGCTTTGTCGAAGGAGAATCAATTGCGCTTGCTGTCAGCCACCTTGTTTGCGTGCGGCTGCGTCAGCCTGGTCGACGGTCCGCTATGGCCGCCGGCGCAAACCTATGTCGACAAGACGGTGCAATGCAGTCAGAGCAGCAATCCGGCTCGCTGCGAACATACAAGGGATAGCTGGAAGGCTGATTATGAGGAAGCCATCGCAGGCGGGTATCGCGCGCAGAAGCATGTCGCCCTATGCCTCAGCACCGGCTGCGACGAGGCGATACAACCCGACAAGATGCTCGGCTGCGCCTGGCGTATGGTCATTGCTGAAACAAGGCATGCGCTGCCGGACAGTATGGATTTCGCCAATCTCAACCGCTTCTGTGGAACTGGCTATCTCGACGAGAACGGAAAACTCGCAGCCGCCTCGCAAGCGAAGGCGATGCTGCGCCTCATCGGCAAATAGCAGGTCACGCGGCGGGAGCTGTCTGCCGCGTCGTTTGGTCATTTTTGGAGCTTACGCGTAGGGCACAAGGAATTTGCCGATAGCCTCGATCTCGTTGGGGCGAATATCGTGACCGCCCGGATGCCATTCGAGCGTGACCTCAGCATCCTGTCGCGCAAAATAATCGGCGAGCGCCTTGGTGACCGGCGCCGGCGCGATCGGATCGCGCTCACCCGCGGTGATCAGCACGCGCTTGCCAGCCAACCTGGCATTGTCCTTCGGCTGGAAGGGGATCAGCGGATGCATCAACACGGCCGCATCGAACAGATCGCCATGCTCGATAAGCACGTTGGCAAGGATGTTGGCGCCATTGGAAAAGCCGAGGCCCAGCACCTGCGATGCGCCATATTCGGCCGCTAGTTCCGAGACATACTTCGCCATCTTTTCCGTCGCCCTGGCAAGATCGGCCATGTCATAGACGCCCTCACCCGTCCGACGGAAGAAACGCGCCGCGCCATATTCCGAGACATCGCCGCGCGGCGAGATGATGGTGGCGCCCGGCAACAGGCGGGTGGCGAAATCGAAGAACTGGTTCTCGTCGCCGCCGGTGCCATGGAAGGTGAAGAAAACAGGCTTTCCGGGTGCACCGGCCTTCAGCCGGTGCACATAAGTCGTATCCATCATGATCTTTCTCCTGGATTAGCCTTCCAGCGGTTCGAGATGCTGCTCGATCAGGCCACGCAGATGCGCATGCTGTTCCGGCAGTTTCAGCGCCTCGCCGAGATGGGCCGTATCCTCGTCGCGGTCGAAGCCGGGTTCATTGGTGGCGACTTCGAACAACACGCCGCCAGGCGTGCGGAAGTAGATCGCCCAGAAGTAATCGCGGTCGATGACCGGGGTGACCTGATAGCCGGTATCCATCAGCGCCTTGCGCACTTCGAGCTGCTTTGCACGATTCTCGACGGCAAAGGCGACATGGTGGACGGAGCCCGCACCCGGAAGCGCGCGATTGATGTTTGGCATCGTCTCAAGGTCGACATAATCGGCACCGTTGCCGCCGGGAATGGCAAGCCGCTTGATGCCATCATGCGTATCGACCACCTCGTAGCCCATGTACTTCAAAAGCTCGGCAGTAGCGCCTTCGTCCCTGAGCCGCATAGCAACGGAATGGAAGCCCCTGATGGCATGCTCGGCATCGACCCCGTTATGCGTCCAGGGCTGACGCTTGTCATCCTTGACCTCGACGAGCGCGAAACCGTCGCCATCCGGACCGGCAAAATGCAGGCGCTTCTGGCCAAAAGATTCGTCGGCCTTCAAGCCCTCGACACCGTGCTGGCCGAGCCGTTCGGTCCAGTAGCCGATGGCGCCTTCCGGAACGGAATAGACCGTATTGCCGACTTCACCGGTCCCCGGGCGGCCGCGCGCCATCTTCGGGAACGGGAAGTAGGTCATGATCGTGCCGGGCGTGCCGATCTCGTCACCATAGTACAGGTGATAGACATCGGGAGCGTCGAAATTCACCGTCTTCTTGACGCGGCGCAGGCCGAGCGTATCGGTGAAGAACTTATTGTTGGTCCGGGCGTCTTCGGCCATCGAGGTGACGTGGTGAAGACCTTTGATCTGGTTGAGCATCTTAAACCCCTTGTTTCGCCTGCACCGGCAGGCGTTTCTCATGGGCAGAAGATGGTCTTGTCGGTCGCTTTTCGATAGCCCTCAAGCGCCAAACGGATTGTCTTCAAAGAGTGAACGATAAATTCCAATCGTTCACTGCTGTAAAGCGCAATCCAGAAGACTGTGCCTCATTGCGCCTCCGGATTGCTCGGCAGCGCCCAGTCAATCGGCTCCCTTCCATGCTCGGCCAGATAGGCATTGGCCTTGGAAAAATGCCGGCAGCCAAGAAAGCCGTTATGGGCCGATAGTGGCGAAGGATGCGCTGCCTTGAGCACCAGATGGCGCTCGGTATCGACAAAGGCGGCCTTCTTCTGCGCATAGGAGCCCCAGAGCATGAAGACGACGCCATCGCATTCGTCGTTGACCCTTCGGATCACCGCATCAGTAAAGCGCTCCCAGCCCTTGCCCTGATGCGACGCTGCCTGCGATTCCTCCACCGTCAGCACGCTGTTAAGCAGGAGCACGCCCTGCTTCGCCCAGCTTTCCAGAAAGCCGTGGCGCGCCGGCGGAATGCCGAGATCGGTTTCCAGTTCCTTGTAGATATTGACCAGCGACGGGGGAATGCGCACGCCGGGGCGTACGCTGAAGCAGAGCCCATGCGCCTGGCCGAAGCCGTGATAGGGATCCTGTCCAAGGATGACCACCTGCACTTCATCAAGCGGCGTCAGATCCAGAGCCCGGAAATACTCGCTGCCACGGGGAAATATCACCTTGCCGCGCTGCTTTTCCTCGACGAGAAAAGCCTTGAGCTGCTGCATGTAGGGGCTTTCGAACTCCGAAGACAGCGCCTCTTTCCAGCTCTCCTCCAGCTTGATGTTCGCCTCAGCCATCGCCCTTCGCCTCCGTCAGTTGTCAGCCTGTCGATTGAGGATGAAAGCGTCGGCGTGTCAAGAAAATGGCTGGGACAACAGGGGACAGATCACAGTTTTCGGCAGATGGCGCGGCTTGGTTTCAATCTTCACGTAAATGGCGCAATGATGAAAATACGACACGCAAGCGTTGACAAGGTGGTTCGCTTCGGCCATTGGAAACCATCCCAATTTTTCGACCGGTGCCCCATGCTTCCCTTGCATTCCCTTGGCGAGCGCATTGTCGTGCTCGGCCCTTCCAATGCCGGTAAGTCAACCCTGGCGGTTGCACTTTCCAAAAAACTTGGCTTTCCAACAATCCATCTCGATCAGCTTCATCATCTGCCCCATACCGATTGGCAACAGCGCCCTGAAGCGGAATTCGCTGCCCTTCACGACGCGGCCATTCTTCGCGACCAGTGGATCATGGAAGGCAATTATACGCGCCTGATGCCGCAACGTTTGGCTCGCGCTACCGGCGCCATCCTCATCACCTCCAATCATTGGCTGCGCTTTTCCCGCTATCTCAAGCGGACCCTGATCAACCGCTCAGATCGAGCGGGCCATCTCGAAGGCGCCAAGGACAGCATCAAATGGGAGATGATTCACTGGATCCTCGTGAAGACCCGCAAAAGCGGCGTCAAATACGCGAAGATTCTTCAGGACTCCGAGTTGCCGATGGTGGAGTGCCGCACAGCCGAGGCTCTCAATAACCTTTATCGGGCCTGGGATTTGCCAAGCAGACGATAGGTTTCATACCGAAATGCTCGCGTTGAGTTAACGCACGCGGCTCCCGATCACCCCTTGATCCGCACCATCTGCGGGTCATAAAGCGGCTTCAGCGACACCTGGCATGGCACGCGGCTCTGCGCGACATCGAGCTCATAGCGTCCGGATAGCACGAAATCCTCCGTGACGCCGTCGGGATTGCGGACATAACCGTAGCCGATGGCCTTGCCGATCGTGTAGCCGTAGCCGCCGCTCGACAGCCAGCCGACGCGTCGCCCGTCGCGATAGATCGTCTCGCGGCCGAGAAGCACGGTTTCAGGATCGTCCGGCACGAAGCAGGCGAGCACCTTCTTCACACCGGAAGCCAGCTGCCGCTCGATCGCCTCCCTGCCGCGGAACGCGACATCCTTCCTCGTCTTCACCGCCCAGGCAAGCCCTGCCTCGACCGGCGTATGATCCGGCCCGATATCGGAGCCCCAGGCGCGATAGCCCTTTTCCAGCCGGCAGCTCTCGATGGCGCGATAGCCGGCATTGATGAGGCCGTGCTCGCGCCCGGCCGCCATCAGCACGTCATAGACGGTAGCGGCATATTCCACCGGCACATGCAGCTCATAGCCGAGTTCGCCGACATAGGTGATGCGTAGCGCCCGTACAGGGCAACCGGCGATGCCGACGGTCCTCACCTTGCCGAAGGGGAATGCGGCGTTCGAAACGTCGGCCGAGGTCACGGCCTGCAATATCTCGCGCGACTTCGGCCCCATCAGCGACAGCACGGAATAGGCCGAGGTGACATCCACCAGCTCCGCATGCATTTCGGGCGGAATGTTGCGGGCAATCCAGTCGAAATCATGTGTGGCGAAACCGGTGCCCGTGGTGATGTAGAACTCGTTCTCGGTGATGCGGGCAACGGTGGCATCGCATTCGATGCCGCCGCGGTCGTTCAGCATCTGGGTATAGGTCAAAGAACCGACAGGCTTGGCGACGTCGTTGGCAGCGATCCAGGAGATCGCCGCCTCCGCGTCCCTGCCTTTCAGCACGAATTTGGCAAAGGAGGTCTGGTCGAAGATGACGGCCGCTTCGCGCACAGCCTTATGCTCCCGGCCGACAGCGTCGAACCAGTTCTGCCGCCCATAAGTGTACTCGTCCTTCGGCTCCTCGCCGGCAAAGAGATCGGCAAACCAGTTCGGCCGCTCCCACCCGAGCTTTTCACCGAAGCAGGCACCCTGCGCCTTCAGCCGGTCGTAAAGCGGCGACTTGCGGCAGGGCCTGCCACTGGAATGTTCTTCGAAAGGCCATGCCATGGTGTAGTGCTTGCCATAGGCTTCCAGCGTCCGGGTGCGCACCCAGTCGGTGTCGAAATGCGGACGGCCGAAGCGCCTGATATCGACGGGCCAGAGATCGTAAGGCGGCTCGCCCTTGGCGACCCATTCGGCAAGCGCCATGCCCGCCCCGCCGGCCGACGCGATGCCGAAGGCGTTGAAGCCGGCGCCGACGAAGAAATTCCGCAGTTCCGGCGCTTCGCCGAGAATGAAATTGCCGTCCGGCGTGAAACTCTCCGGGCCGCACAGCAGCTGCTTGACACCGGCCGTTTGCAACGCCGGCACGCGCACCAGCGCCTGTTCCATGATCTGCTCGAAATGATCGAAATTACTGTCGAGCAGCGTGTAATGAAAATCTTTCGGAATACCATCGAGCGCCCAGGGAATGGGATTGGGCTCATAGCCGCCCATGACAAGCCCGCCGACCTCCTCCTTGTAATAGGTCAGCCGGTCGGGATCGCGCAGCGTCGGCAGGTTGGAGGGTACGCCGAAGGATTCGGTGATGAGATATTGATGCTCGACGGAGACAAGCGGCACGTTGACGCCGAAGCGGCCGGCAAAGGTCCGCGTCCATTGCCCGGCGCAGACGACGACGCGCTCGCATTCGATGCGTCCCTTCTCGGTGATGACGGCGCGGATTCGCCCCTTGTCGATCTCCAGATCGAGAACTTCCGTATCCTCGAAGATCGACACACCGCTCATGCGGGCGCCCTTTGCCAACGCCTGCGTGATGTCGGAAGGATTGGCCTGGCCATCGGTCGGTAAGAAGGCGGCGCCCACGAGGTCGTCGATATCCATCAGCGGCCAGAGATCGAAAGCCTCCTTGGGCGTCAAGAGATGCATCTGCAGGCCGAAGGATTGTGCCGTCGTCGCCTGGCGCTTCACCTCCGTCCAGCGCTCCTCATTGCAGGCGAGACGCAAACCGCCATTCATCTTCCAGCCGGTAGCAAGCCCCGTCTCCGCCTCGAGCTTCTTGTAGAGATCGACGGAATAGCCGAGCATCTGCGTGATGTTGGCGCTGGTGCGCAGCTGGCCGACGAGGCCGGCGGCATGAAACGTCGTGCCTGAGGTCAGCTTCTTACGTTCCAGCAGCACGGTGTCGGTGAAGCCGAGCTTGCCGAGATGGTAGGCCGTCGAGCAACCGATGATGCCGCCGCCGATGACGACGGTCTTTGCGGTAGCAGGCAGTTCTTTCATTGTGTCACCTCAAGAATTGCGAAAATCCTGCCAAGCGCTTTCGAAGCGCCGCAGATTTTCAGCGGTATAGGAAGAATAATCGAAATCGATGTCGGAATGGATTTCCGAAACCATGCTCCACATCGTCTCGCGCAGGAGCGAAGCACATTTCATCGCCTGATAGCGCCGGCGCAGATCGTCGCTGATGGAAGCTTCGAAATAGGTCTCCAGCATCGCCTCTTCCTGCGCCTCGGAGAATTCATTGTTGGAGGCAAGGCCGCCGAGATCGAAGAGCGGCGTGTTGAACCCGGCATAATCCCAATCGATCAGCCAGAGCCGCTTGCCGTCGTCGAGGAAATTCGCCGCCAGCAGATCGTTGTGACCGAAGGCAATCTCGAAAGGACCGGCTTCACGCTCGAGCCGCTCGGCAATTTCCAGGAAGGAAATCAGCCGCGACTTGTGCCGGCTACCACCAGCCTCGAGAACGGCCGCATAATCCCTGACCACATGGAAGACCCAGAAGATGGCTGCCGGTCCGCGAAAATGCCGGGCGACGTCCCGATGACAGGACCGGACGAGCGGCACGACGCGGCTCATCATTGCCGGCTTTCTTATATCATCGGCCGATAGCGGTTTTGCATCGATATAGTCGAGCACCAATATGCCGGGCTCGTGATATATGACGGCAGGCGAAAGACCGGCGGCATGCGCAGCCCTGCTCGCAGCCACCTCGTTTGCGCGGCTGATGTGATGAACGGGAATGTCCGATCCAAGCCGCACGACGAAGCGGCGACCGTCATTGCCGACCAGATAATTGCGATTGGTAATGCCGCCGACAAGCGGTTCGATATCGATCGGTCCGCGCCAGAGGCTGAGAGAATGTATCCTGTCTTCCGCTGTCGCAGTCATTCCCCCCTCCGGTCCTGCTGCTGAGCATCCTTCGGATGTGAAAGTTTCCCCACAAACGCAAGGCTGTCAAGAATCGATCCACAAAATGAAACGAATATTTGGTTTTTTGTTGGAATTGGTCAGCCATCCCCAATAGGATGAGCTATGGATATTCTGAAGACTGCGCTTCACCGTAGGTGAGATTTGTCTTAAAAACTCAGGCGCGAAGCAGCCGGATAAAGGCTGCGCGCATTATGGCCCCGGCGGCGGTAGGACAGCCAGTTGGAGCCACAGAAGTTTGGGATCAATACCCACAACAGGATCAGGAACCATGCCGGGCACATCCCAGCCACCGCAGCACTCCAACCATCGCGAGCGCGAGATTCTCGAGGAATTGCGGTTAGCCGGCGGCGCGAGCCGCATACAATTCCTGGCCGAACGGCTCGGCGTTTCCGAAGAAACCATCCGCCGCAACATCCGCAGCCTTGAGGCCAACGGCCTCGTGACCAAGGTGCATGGCGGGGTCCATATCAAGGGCTCGATGATCGAGCCGCCGCTGCATCTGCGGATGAACGAAAATGCAGAGGCCAAGCGGATGATAGCCGCCTCGGTCGCCGCCATGATCGAGGATGGCGATGCACTGTTCCTCGATGTCGGCTCGACGACTGCCTTCATCGCCGTCGCGCTGCAGAAGCATCAGAACCTCTTCGTCGTCACCAACGCCGTCGCGGTCGCCCATGCGCTTGCCACCCGCAACGGCAATCGCGTCTTCTTTGCGGGCGGCGAACTGCGGGGTCATGATGGCGGCACCTTCGGCATGGAAGCGGCCAATTTCCTGCGCCGATTCAATGTACGCCACGCGATCCTTTCGGTCGGCGCCATCAACGCCGCGTCGGGCTTCATGCTGCACGATCTCGAAGAAGCGGAATATTCGCGGGAAGCGGCCAGCCGCGCCGAAAACTGCATCATCGTCGCCGATAGCGCCAAGTTCGGCCGCAGCGCGCCGATCGTTTTGAACGAGCCGGAAAACTTCAACGTTCTGGTTACGGACGAACAACCGCCGGCAGACATTCGCGCCATGCTGGAGCGCAACGAGATCGAGCTCATCATCGCCAACCGGCAACGGGACGAACGGCGATAGCGGGTTCGCCGATACTCAGCCCTTGCACATCGTCTCAAGCGTCTGCGCGGCCTTGCTGGCATGGCGCTCCTTGTGGCGAAGCAGCCAGAAGCTCCGGGCGGGCAGATCGAAGTTTGTCTGAACCAGCAGACCCTGCCCGAGATAGGCTTTGGCCGCAGCACTCGAAATGGCCGCAGCACTTTGCCCCGCGCAGACTGCGGAGAGCACTGCCTCATTCGAGGGAAGGACCAGCGTCACGTCGAGGTCACGCGGTGAAGCACCAAGCCTTGCGACGGCATTTTCGAATTCGGAACGCGTACCCGAACCCTCTTCCCGCATTACCCAGGATGTCCTGCTTACGAGGTCGGCGGCGGTGAGCTGTCGCCCGTCCGCCCAGGGATGGTGTGGCGGCACGACGATGACAAGCGCATCCTCCGCAACGATCTTCATCGACAATGCCGGCGCATCCACCTCGCCCTCGATGAAACCCAGCTCGGCCGCACCGTCGATAACCGCCTCGGTGACGGTTCTGGTATTGCCGATCGTAAGGTCCAGCTCGATGCCGGGATATTCGCGACGAAACCGCATCAGCAAGGGCGGTAGCCAGTAGCTGGCGATGGTCTGGCTGGCATAGAGGCCAAGGCGGCCGCGCTGCAGCCCGCCCAATTCCGAAAGTATGAGTTCCGCCGCACGTACGCGTGCGAGGGTCGCCCTGGCTTCTCCGAGGAAGGATCGTCCCGTCTCCGTCAGCTCGATCCGCCGGCCGACGCGATGAAACAGCTCCACGCCATAATAGGCTTCCAGGTTCTTGATCGCCGAGCTGACGGCGGAAGGCGTCAGGTTGATGGCTTCGGCAGCATTGGTCAGATGCTCTCGCTCGGCGACGGCGACGAAGATTGCGAGCTGTTCGAAAGTCATGGGAAATCATTCTAATTTATCGAACGAAACATAGGATAATATTCGATGGATGTCGATATCGACAGATGAGACTTTCCAGCCGTCAGCAATCATCAGAAAAGAATGACGGCACGCGATGTCTCTCGCTCAACGCGCAAATAGAATTCTCCCCGGCCTCGCGCTTAGCTCGGCCGTTGCTCTTCTGGCCTTTGTTGCAGAGCATGTGGAAACCGGTCTTCTCGGTGGGCGGTGGATCGAAAGCTTGGTGCTTGCCATCGCCCTCGGCATTGCGGTTTGCACGATCAAGCCGCTAAAACCGGCCATGAAGCCGGGCATCGATTTCAGCGCCAAGTTCCTTCTGGAAATCGCTATCGTCCTTCTCGGCGCCTCCATCAGCCTTTCGGCCATCCGCGGCGCCGGCGTCTGGCTGATCGCCGGCATTGCCATTGTCGTCGTGCTGTCGATCGCCGCCACCTATCT
The DNA here is from genome assembly GCF_014193605.1 of Rhizobium sp. BK312. NCBI lineage: Bacteria > Pseudomonadati > Pseudomonadota > Alphaproteobacteria > Hyphomicrobiales > Rhizobiaceae > Rhizobium > Rhizobium sp. BK312. The sequence goes on from NZ_JACHZP010000001.1 coordinate 893,871, forward strand.
CATCGGCCGGGCACTCGGCCTGCCGCCGAAGCTCGCGACCTTGATCGCCTGCGGTAACTCGATCTGTGGCAATTCCGCCATCGTCGCCGTTGCGCCGGTGATCGAGGCAGACTCGCAGGAGATCGCCGCCGCACTGGCCTTCACCGCCGTGCTTGGCATTGCCGCCGTATTTCTCCTGCCGCTTTTCTATTTCCACTTCGGCATGAGCGTACCGCAATATGGGACCCTCGCCGGACTGACGGTCTATGCCGTGCCGCAGGTGCTAGCGGCGACAGCCCCTGTCGGGATGCTCGCCGTCCAGACCGGCACGCTCGTCAAACTCGTCCGCGTTCTGATGCTAGGCCCGGTCATCTTTCTGCTCGGCATCCTCACCAAGACCGAGATGACAGTGCCGGATGGACGCAGCGGCCATCATTCGCTGGTTCCCTGGTTCATCTGCGGCTTTCTCGGGCTGATGGCATTTCGCTCCTTCGGGCTTATTCCCGATGCGCTGGTGGCCCCGATGCAAACGGCTTCCGGCATTCTCACTGTCGTTGCGATGGCGGCTCTAGGCCTGTCGGTGAACATTCGCTCGGTCGCCCATGCCGGTGGCAAGGTGATCGGTGCGGCGACGCTATCGCTTTTGGCTCTCGGCGCCATCGGCTACGGTCTGATCGCCGCCCTGCAGATCCAGTAGCATAGGACGCATTACTGGCAGAGGATCAGCTCGGGCTCAATGCTTCGGCTGATTTCAGCAAAGTAGCGGTCTCGCTTTCGCAAGAAGGATAGCCGATGGCATAGCCCTGAAGTTCATCGCATCCGACCTCGGCCAGAACGCGGGCGTGGTCCTCGGTCTCGACCCCCTCGGCAACCACCTCGACATTCAATGCGCGTGCAATTTCAACGATGGAGCCGACAAGACGCCGCTGCTCTTCGGATACCGTTACGGCGGTCACCAGTTGCCGGTCTATCTTCAACCGCTTCGGCTTCAGCTTGACGAGCCCGATCAACGACGCGTGACCCGAGCCGAAGTCGTCGATCTCGATATCGATCCCCATCGCCTTGATACCAGCGATATTGGCAAGCACAACCTCGTCCGGCTCATCCAGGAAGATGGTCTCCACCAGCTCGAAGGCTATGGCGCCGCGCGGTATTCTGAGCGCACGCAATCCATCGATCAGATCGGGATCGGCAAGGCGACGGCCGGAGATATTGACGGCAATGCGCGGCGGCGAAAGCCCCCGCGAAACCCAAGCTGCCCGATCCGCCAGCGCCCGTTTCAACACGGCCGCATCGATTTCTGCTGTAATCCCATATTCGTCTGCGACCTTGAGGAAGGCGACGGGACTGAGCAATCCCCTCACCGGGTGGCGCCAGCGTGCCAGCGCCTCCAGCCCGACGATGTGCCGAGTCTGCGCATTCACTTGGATCTGATAGAAAGGTTCGATCTGCCGCAGCATAGGTGCCAATCGCAGCTCGTCGGCCAGACGGCGTTCCGCATGCAGATCGGACTGGAGCTGCGGCGTGAAAAACTCCACCCGGTTGCGGCCGAGTTTCTTGGCCTGGAAAAGAGCGACATCGGATTCTGCCAAAAGATTGCCGGTGCCGCTCGTCTTGCCTACCGCCACGCCAATGGATGCACGAATTCGCAGCATCTCATTGCCGAAACGCACTTCCCGGCGTAAGCGCGATAAAATATCGTCAGCGATCACCTGGATCCGTTCGATACTGCCGATATTGCCCAGCACGGCGACGAACTCGTCGCCCCCGATGCGGGCAACGACATCGTTAGCGGTGATCGCTCCGGAAATGCGGGCGGCAGCGCTTTGCAGCGTAGCATCACCGGCCGCATGGCCCCATTTGTCGTTGATCTCCTTGAATCCATCGAGATCGATATGGAGTATCGCCAAAGTTTCGATAGAGGCGTCTTTGCGCAGCTCGGCCAGACGCCGGTCGAAATAGCGGCGGTTCGGAAGACCCGTAAGATAATCGTGATCGGCGGCATGCTCTATTCGCGCACGGCTGTGCTCCAAGGCGACGGCGCGTGCTTCGGCGATAGCCTTTTGGCCGGACAATTCGCGATTGAGCAGGACGTCGGCAGTGACGTCCCATTCCGCGCCGATGAAGGAAGGCGCCCCCTCGGCGTCCTCATAGTAATGCGCGCGCGAACGCAGATGGCGCACCTCGCCTCCTGGCAGAATGATGCGGAATTGGGAGTTATAGAAACCCTTCGTGGCCAGCGCGGCATCGAAGTCTTGGATGGCCCTTTCGACATCCTCCGGATGCAACGCATTCATCCAGACGTCGGAGGAAACCTTGCGCTCTTGGAGCCCGGTTTCGTAGAGCTTATGCATCTGCTGGTCCCAGAGCAGTTGCTGCTCATTGACGTTATGCTGCCATACGCCGATTTGAGACGCCTCCAGCGCCAGCTCCAGCCTCCTCAAAAGGTCCTGGAACTCTTCTTCGCTTCGCCCTGATATCGTCTCTGCCAAAGAGCTCCACCCCCTTCGGAAACTGAAGAGACTAGCTAACCGCAGCCAATGATAGTTGCACTACTCCCTTTCGCGAACTTTAATGGCTGCGCAAGCTACCCAAATTAACAGCAACGCCGCAATCCCTGCCGCCGGCCATGCCCCGTCAATGATTATGCCGCGGCGGATTGGCGGCGATGTCGCGGAAATCGGCGGCCCCATCGAGCACCGCTCCATCGGAAAGCTGCGTGACCGAACGACGATAGAGGCGCTGCCACGGCGTCGCATCCGGCGGCACCGGCGGAATTCCATCGCCCTTGCGACGCGCAATCTCTGCCTCTTCCACCAGCATGTCGCAGCGCCCTTGATTGAAATCGATGCGGATGATGTCGCCGGTCCTGAGCCAGGCAAGGCCGCCACCGGCCGCACTTTCCGGCGAGGCGTTGAGGATCGAAGGGCTGTCGGCCGTGCCCGATTGACGTCCGTCGCCGATCGTCGGCAGGCTACGGATGCCGCGCTTCAGAAGCGCATCGGGTGGCTGCATGTTCACGACTTCCGCCGATCCCGGCCAGCCGATCGGCCCCGCACCACGAATGACGAGAATAGTCCTTTCGTCGATATCGAGATCGGGATCGTTGATGCGCTTGTGATAATCCTCAGAGCCATCGAAGACGACCGCCCTGCCCTCGAACACGCCCTCGTGCCCCGGCTCCTGCAGGTAGCGGCCGCGGAACTCTTCCGAGACGACGCTCATCTTCATGATGGCGAAGTCAAAGAGATTGCCCTTAAGAACCAGGAAACCGGCGCGCTCCTTCAGCGGCTCGGCGAAGGGACGGATGACCTCGCGATCTGTCGCCTCCCGGCCCTTCAGGTTCTCCGCCATCGTCCGACCCGTAACCGTCGGACAACTGCCAGCGAGCTTGCCGGCCTGCAGCAGCTCCCACATGATAGCCGGAACGCCGCCGGCGCGATGGAAACGCTCGCCGAGATAGGCGCCTGCCGGCTGCACATTGGCGAGCAGCGGAATGTCGAAGCCGTGCACCTGCCAGTCGTCGGGATAAAGCTCGACGCCGGCATGCTTGGCCATGGCGGCCAGATGCGGCTGTGCATTGGTCGAGCCGCCGATGGCGGAATTGACTCTGATGGCATTGAGGAAGGCCTCGCGCGTCAGCACATCCGAAGGCTTGATATCCTCCAGCACCAGTTCCACGGCCCGCCGTCCGGTGCGGTAGGCCATCTGGCCGCGCTCACGATAGGCGCCGGGAATGGCGGCACAGCCGGTGAGCGACATGCCGAGCGCCTCGGCCATGGCGTTCATGGTCGAGGCTGTTCCCATCGTGTTGCAATGGCCGATGGAGGGCGCAGAGGCAAGCGAAGCCTCCATGAACTCTTCCTCATCGATCTCGCCTGCCGCCAGCTTACGGCGCGAACGCCAGATCACCGTGCCGGAGCCGGCAAGCTCGCCCTCATGCCAGCCATCGAGCATCGGGCCGCCGGACAGAACGATCGCCGGAATATTGACGGTCGAAGCCGCCATCAGCGCCGAGGGAGTGGTCTTGTCGCAGCCGGTCGTCAGCACGACGCCATCGAGCGGATAGCCATAGAGCACCTCCACCAGGCCGAGATAGGCGAGGTTGCGGTCGAGTGCCGCCGTCGGTCGCTTGCAGTTCTCGAAGATCGGATGGGTTGGAAATTCAATCGGAATGCCGCCCGCATCGCGGATGCCGTCGCGCACGCGCTTGGCAAGATCGAGGTGATGACGGTTACAGGGCGTAAGATCGCTACCGCTCTGGGCAATGCCGATGATCGGCTTGCCCGACCGCAGCTCCTCCGGCGTAATCCCGTAATTCATGAAGCGTTCGAGATAAAGCGCCGTCATATCGATATGATCGGGATTGTTGAACCAGTCCTGCGAACGCAGACAACGCTTGGATGCACCCTTATCGCTCATCTCTTCCTCAAGCCTTTCCTCGGGCATTCTTGTCTTCCAGATGCTGCAGCAAACCGCTGTGATCCTGCTCGCCGCCGCCATTCTCGACGAATTCGGCAAACTCGGCACGGACGGCTTCGGTCAGCGGCAGATGAAGCGACAGGTTCTGTGCCGCCGCCAGGACCGTATCGAGATCTTTCAATTGGTTGCGAGCAGTGCCGCCTGGCTCGAAGTTGCGTTCGATCATGCGCTGCCCATGCAACTCCAGAATCCGGCTTTCCGCAAAGCCGCCGCGAATGGCATCCCGAAACGCCTCACGCGAACCGCCGCCGGCCTCGACCAGCAGCATCGCTTCCGCAACGGCCCCGATGGTGACTGCAACGATCTGCTGATTGCCGAGCTTTGCGAGCTGGCCTGTTCCGCTCGGACCAACGCGGGTTACACGCCCGAGGGGCGCCATTATATCGCGGACGCTGTCGATGACCGCAGCATCGCCGCCGGCCATGATCGCAAGCGTCCCGGCAGCCGCCCCGACCACACCGCCGGAGACCGGCGCATCGATGTGCCTGACGCCGCGCTCGGCGAGTTTGAAGGCGTGTTCGCGGGCAACGGCCGGCGATATCGAGCTATGGTCGATTACGATCGTACCGGCCTCCAGCACATCGGCGACACCGCTGCCGAACAGGACTTCACCAACGGCGCCGCCGTTGGTCAGCATGGTGAAAAGAACGGACGCTCCTCGAGCAGCCTCTACGGCAGTATCGGCGACCGTCGCACCATCGGCAGCCAGAGGCTCGGCCTTGCTCCGGTCGCGATTCCAGACCGTAACCGCAAAACCAGCAGCAAGCAGCCGCCGTGCCATCGGTGCGCCCATCAATCCCGTTCCGAGAAAAGCGATCTTCCTGCCGTGCATAAACTATCCTCCGAATGGAACGCATCGGACACCGAAACAGAATAACGGGAGCCTTTTCGCCGTGCGAATGCGGCGACGGTCTTCCGGCTGCGGTGGCCTCAACTCCCAAATTCCACGGGCGCCTCCACGCCCGATGTACGTCAATCAACTCTTCCCAAAGCTTGATAAACCTCTGGTGCCATCATGCAAAGGAAATCAGCGACCACCAGCAAATTCTTCGAAATAAGGGTAAATTAGCTAAAACGAAAATATGAACATAGAAAAGGCGGGACCTTTCGGCCCCGCCCTGGCATGTCGAGTACTGGAGTTAAGTCTCGGCACGGCCCCTATTCGGCGGCGATCGGGAGTACCTCCGCCGAATGTTCGTTGTCGTTGTGGTGATGCTGCTTGAGCGGGCGGTTGCCTGTCAGCCTGCGAATCAGCACGTAGAAGACCGGCGTCATGAAGATGCCGAAGAAGGTGACACCAATCATGCCAGAGAACACCGCAACACCCATGGCAGCACGCATTTCGGAACCGGCACCGGTCGAGGTGACCAGCGGCACGACACCCATGATGAAGGCCATGGAGGTCATCAGGATCGGGCGCAGACGCAGGCGGCTGGCTTCGATCGCAGCCTGAACCGGCGTGCGACCCTCGAATTCCAGCTCGCGGGCGAATTCCACGATCAGGATCGCGTTCTTGGCTGATAGACCGACGAGCACCACTAGACCGATCTGAGTGAAGATGTTGTTGTCTCCACCCGTGAGCCAGACGCCGGTCAGCGCCGCCAAGACACCCATCGGCACGATCATGACAATGGCGAGCGGCAAGGTCAGGCTCTCGTATTGGGCGGCCAGCACAAGGAAGACCAGGAGTAGCGCCAGCGGGAAGACGACGACGCTGGAATTGCCGGCCAGGATCTGCTGATAGGTCAAATCAGTCCATTCGAAGTCTATACCGGGGGGCAACGTCTCATGCAGAATCTTCTCGATCGCCGCCTGTGCCTGGCCGGACGAGAAACCGGGCGCCGGGCCGCCATTGATGTCAGCCGCCAGGAAGCCGTTATAGCGGTTCGTGCGTTCCGGACCGGTCGTGGCATCCACCTTCAGCAGGGCTGAAAGCGGGATCATCTGACCCGATGCCGAACGAACCTTCAACTGGCCGATATCTTCCGGCTGAGCGCGGAACTTGGCATCGGCCTGCACGCGGACGCTGTAGGTGCGGCCGAAGGCGTTGAAGTCGTTCACATAGAGCGAACCGAGATAGATCTGCAGCGTCTGGAAGACGTCGGTGACGGAGACTCCGAGCTGCTCGGCCTTGGCGCGGTCGAGATCAGCAAAGAGCTGCGGCACGTTGATCTGGAAGCTCGAGAAGATGCCGGTGAGTTCCGGTGTCTGGTAGGCCTTGCCGATCACCGCCTTGGCCGCCTGGTCGAGCGCATGGTTGCCGAGGCCGGCGCGATCCTCGATCTGCAGCTTGAAGCCGCCTGTCGTACCGAGACCGTTGACCGGCGGCGGCGGGAACATGGCGATGAAGGCATCCTGGATGGCGCCGAACTTCTGGTTCAGTGCCATGGCGATCGCCCCGCCCGAAAGGTCGGGCGTCTTGCGCTCTTCGAAGTCCTTCAGCGTCACGAAAACAATGCCGGCATTCGAGGAATTGGTGAAGCCGTTGATCGATAGGCCCGGAAAGGCGATCGCATTGGCGACGCCTGGCTGCTTCAGCGCAATGTCCGTCATGCGCTTAATCACGTCTTCCGTACGGTCGAGGCTTGCGGCATCCGGCAACTGTGCGAAGCCGATCAGATACTGCTTGTCCTGCGACGGCACGAAACCGCCTGGAACCGTTGTGAACAGGCTATAGGTCGCTCCTACCAGCGCGAGATAGACCACCATGACGATGCTCTTGCGCGACAGCAGGCCGCCGACGCCCTTACCGTAGTATTTCGAACCGGCTCCGAACGCCCGGTTGAAGCCGCGGAAGAACCAGCCGAAGACCGCGTCCATGATCCGCGTCAACCGATCCTTCGGCGCATGATGACCCTTCAGGAGCAGGGATGCCAGTGCCGGAGACAGAGTGAGCGAGTTGAACGCCGAGATGACGGTCGAGATGGCGATCGTCAGCGCGAACTGGCGGTAGAACTGGCCGGACAGGCCGGAGATGAAGGCGAGCGGCACAAATACCGCGACGAGGACCAGCGCGATCGCGATGATCGGACCGGAGACTTCCTTCATGGCCTTGTAGGTGGCGTCTCGCGGACTGAGCCCGTTCTCGATATTGCGTTCGACGTTCTCGACCACCACGATCGCGTCGTCCACGACGATGCCGATCGCCAGCACCAGGCCGAACAGACTAAGCGCGTTGATCGAGAAGCCGAAGACATACATCACCGCAAAGGTGCCGATGATCGACACCGGAACGGCGATCAGCGGGATGATCGAGGCACGCCATGTCTGCAGGAACAGGATGACGACGAGGACGACGAGCGCGATGGCTTCGAGCAGTGTGTCGATCACCTTCTCGATCGAGGCGCGGACGAATTTCGTCGTGTCGTAAACGATCTCGTACTTAACGCCCGCAGGCATGGCCTGCTGCAGCATGTCCATGGTCGAGCGCACGTTGTTCGCGATCTCGATCGCGTTCGAACCAGGCGCCTGGAGAACGGCGACGGCGACGGCCGGCTTGCCGTCGAGCAGCGAACGCAGCGTATAGTCTTCCGCGCCGAGCTCGACGCGGGCAACGTCGCGAAGGCGGGTGATTTCGCCATTGGCGCCCGTCTTGACGATGATGTTGCCGAACTCCTCGGGCGTGCGCAGGCGGCCCTGGGCATTGACGTTGAGCTGCAGGTCCACGCCCGGCCGGCTGGGTGAGGCACCGATGATGCCGGCCGCGGCCTGGACGTTCTGGGAGCTGATCGCATTGCTGATGTCGCTGGCGGCAAGATTATGCTCGGCCGCCTTCTGCGGATCGATCCACACGCGCATGGAATAGTCGCCGGCGCCGAAGACCTGCACCTGCCCGACGCCTTCGATCCGGGCAAGTCGATCCTTGATGTTCAGGGTCGCATAGTTTCGCAGATAGGTGATGTCGTGGTCGGCTCCGTCCGAGACGAGGTTGACGACCACGATGAAGTTGGGCGAGCTTTTGATGGTCGTGATGCCCAGAGCACGGACTTCCGCGGGCAGGCGCGGCTCGGCCTGCGAAACGCGGTTCTGCACGAGCTGCTGCGCCTTGTCCGGATCGGTGCCGAGCTTGAAGGTGACCGTCACGTTGAGAGCGCCGTCCGATGTCGCCTGGCTGGACATATAGAGCATGCCCTCGACGCCGTTGATCTGCTCTTCGAGCGGCGTCGCCACCGTTTCGGCGATGACGGTGGGATTGGCGCCGGGATAGGTGGCGTGCACGACAATCGAGGGAGGCACGACCTCTGGATATTCGGAGATCGGCAGCGCTCTGAGGCCGATCAGGCCGGCGACCACGATGAGGACCGAAAGAACACCGGCAAAGACCGGACGGTCGACAAAGAATCTGGAGATGTTCATATCAAAGCCCCCTCTGGGGTGAGAACGGATGCAAAATCCCTATCCGACGATTTGAGAGCCGCCGGCGGATCATGTGATTTCGGAATATCGGCCTTCTGCCCACGGGCAGAAGGCGAAGTCTTACTGAGCGGTCGCAACCTTCTCGGCCAACTGCGGTACGACGACTGCGCCGGGACGGATTCGCTGCAACCCGTTGACGACGATCTTTTCGCCGGCTTTCAGGCCGTTCTCGATCACCCTCTGGCCGTCGACCAGCGATCCGAGCTGGACCTGCCGGTAATTGACCTTGTTCTCGCCATCCACGACGAAGACGAACTTCTTATCCTGGTCGGTGCCGACTGCACGATCGTCAATGACGATCTTATTCTCGGCCTTCGGCTGACCCATACGGACCCGCACGAACTGACCGGGGATAAGACGGCCGCCCGGATTATCAAAGACGGCGCGAACGCTGACGGTGCCGCTCGCCGCATCGACCTCGTTGTCGATCAACTGCAACTTGCCCTTGATCGGCGTGCCATTGTCGCTTGCCGTACCGATCTGAACCGGGATCTGCTCGACCGGCGGAAAAGCGCCTCCGGTTGTCGGCAGTTCGGCCAGAGCCTGGGTGACGGTCTGCTCGTTGGCGCTGAAGCTCGCATAGATCGGATCGACCGAAACCAGCGTCGTCAATGCCGGCGACGTCGAGCCGGCCGCCACGAGATTGCCGACGGTAACGGCGATCTTGCCGACCCGACCGGCGATCGGGGCACGGACCTGCGTATAGTCGAGGTTCAGCTGCGCAGTCTGAAGGGCCGCTTGCGCTGCCTTCAGATTGGCTTCTGCCTCGGCAGAGTTGCTGGTGCGGGTATCCATGTCGCTCTGCGAAATCGTCTTGTTGTCGAAGAGCTTCCGGCCGCGATCGATTTCGACTTTGGCGAGATCGAGCTTGGCTTTTGCCGCCCCGACCTGCGCCTGAGCTTGGGCAACCACCGCTTCATAGGGCGCCGGATCGATCGTCACAAGCAGATCGCCTTGCTTGACCAGCGCGCCTTCGCGGAAATGCACTGATTGAATCGCCCCGGCGACACGCGGACGGATCTCGACACGGTCGATAGCCTCCAGACGGCCGGAAAATTCCTGCCAGGAGGTTACGTCGCGCTGCTCGACAGCGGCAACCGTAACGGGGATCGCCGGCTTCGCAGCCTGGCTTGCCGCCTCGGTTGCCTGGGCGCCGCGCGGCAGATCCAGATAGAAGGCCGCGCCTGCAACAGCCGCAGCAACACCCATGCCAGCACCCCACAGGGCCCAGCGCTTATCGTTGGACTTCATGTCAGTCTCTCCTTTGGCCCCGTCTTGGGATACGGGACCGCAAATTCCTATCGTCTCAATAAAATCAGGGGCCGAAGCACCGCGCATCCGCGTGACCATCGCTCCGGTCTCATGCCTTCGACATAGATCTAGTCCGCGCTCATCCCTCGCGAACGGGATCTCCTAGTCGATCAAGCCTGCACGTCTTCGACAAAACCCTTGAAACAACAGCAGATATCCTGCTGCCACGAAGGCTTGTCCTTCGACTGCCCGCCATAGAGGGTGGGCCAGCCTGTCCCGGCGGGAAGGACTTGCTGGCGAACACGGACGCCAGCCGCTTTCAGCCGACTGCCGTATTCCATGCTCTCGTCGCGGAGCGGGTCGTCCTCGGCCGTGAGCACCAATGCCGGCGCGAGGCCCGAAAGCCGCGAACAGTATCGAGGCGCTGCATAGGGGTGACAGACACCGCCCAGGAAACCCAGGTAACGGTTCCAACCCTCCGTCCAGCGCTCGCGCATGCCGCTTTCCTCCGCCTGGAGGAAAGATTTCGATCCCATGAAGGGATCAAGCAAAGGCGATATCAAAACCTGTCCGTCCAACGAACCGGGCATCTGATCGCGCGCCTTTAAAGCGACGCCCGCTGCGACATTGCCACCCGATTCCTCACCGGCGACAAACAGCAGCGATTTTTTCGCCCCGCCCAGCGCAAGCATGTTCCGCTTGTTGCTGAGGTAGGCGAGAAGTCCGTAAGCGCATTCCAGCACCTTCGGAAAAGCATTCTGATTGCAGCTCGTATAATCCGCTGCAACCACGATGGCGCCTGCCTCAGCGAGGCTTGCCGCCACCGGTCTGTTGGTCGCGTGGTCGGTATCGAGAAAGGCTCCCCCGTGCAGGTAAAGCACCAGCGGCGCCGCCTTCTTCAAACCATCACCGTTGTAGATCCGAGCTGCCACCGGGCCCGTAGGCACGTTTTCCAGCACAACATCTTTCCACGGCGCACTCATCAACCCAAATCCCTGTCTGCTCGAGCGAATATGTCCCAATCCAAAAAGCGGTTTACCACGCTTTGTGACCATATTCTCGAAATGCGGTCTTTGGCGCCCCCATGCCGCATTGCAACAACTTACGAAACAACATATTGTTATTCCGCTCTGAGAATAAGTAGCCTACATTCGATCAGACTATTCAGAATAACAAACAATCGGCCTCTTCATTTTCGGCCGAGGGGCATCATGGAATGGACCAGTTGTCAGCAATGCGGGCATTCGCGCGTGTGGTGGAGACGGGTAACTTTACCCGCGCCGCGGCAGCCCTTTCCATGCCGAAAGCGACGGTGACGACGCTCATCCAGTCGCTTGAGGCGCATCTGCACGCCAAGCTTCTCAATCGTACCACACGGCGCGTCATGGTGACGACCGATGGCGCGCTCTATTACGAGCGCGCCATTCAGATCCTCTCGGAGATCGAGGAGCTGGACGGCAGCATCAGCAATTCGCAGAGCCTGCCAAGCGGCCGCCTGCGCGTGGAAATGGCCGGCGCCTTTGCCGAAAAAATCGTCATGCCAGCGCTTTGCGATTTCCATCAGCGCTATCCCGACATCCATATCGATCTCGGTGTCGGCGACCGGCTTGTCGATTATCTCGCCGAAAATGTCGATTGTGCGCTGCGCGCCGGCATGCCGAGCGACCAGTCGCTGATCGCCCGCCGCGTCGGCGAGATCCACCTCATCACCTGCGCAGCCCCTCTTTATATTGAGAAGCATGGGACGCCGGAACGGCCGGAAGATCTTGAGACCAACCACTATGCGGTCAGCTATTTCCGCGCGCAAACCGGCCGTACGATTCCGTTTCTGTTCGAACACGGCAACGAGGCATTGGAAATCAGCCCGCGCTATATTCTTTCGGTAAATGACAGCCGCAGCTATCTCCAGGCGGCCTTGATGGGGCTCGGCATCGCGCAAGTTCCGAGCTTCATGGCTCGCGATGCGCTTGCACGCGGCGAGCTCGTCCCCATTCTTTCCGGCTGGACCCGGCCATCGCTGCCCTTGCATATCGTCTATCCGCCCAACCGGCACCTGAGCAACAAGGTGCGTGTCTTCGTGGACTGGATGGCCAAATTGCTGGTGACCTCGCGAGTGGGCGAGGCTTGAAAATGCGGACCACCGTCTTCTGACCATGCAGTGGGAAGACGGTGGCGCTCATTGCGGACGATCAGTTCCAGGATGCGCCTGCCTGCTGCCGGACCGTGGCGTTCAGCCGGTTCCAGACATTGTCGATCGCGATCGAAACGATCAGAGCCGACAGAGCCTTTTCGTCGAAATGCTTTGCTGCTTCGTTCCAGATCTCGTCGCTGACGGCATCGGACCGGTCGGCAAGCCGGGTTGCCGCTTCCCCGAGAGCCAGAGCCGCGCGCTCAGCATCCGAAAAATAGGGCATTTCGCGCCACGCCGAGACGCCGACGATTCGTTCCATCGTCTCGCCGGCCTTCTGGAGCTTGCGAAAGCCCATATCCGTGCAGACGCTGCAGCCGTTGATCTGGCTGATGCGAAGATGCACGAGGTCCATGATATTCTCCGAGAGACCCTGATCCTTGATCGAATTGCTGACGGTCAGAAGCGCTTGCAGCGTTTCAGGCAGAACGAGGGCTGGGTTCTTCATACGAGCTTGCATGTTTCTTTCCTCTATTTATCAGAGCCTGTTGCGGCTCATTTCCCGACGATGCATTTTCCTGCCGATCCGATGTCACACCGGCCGGATTTCGTTCGTCATGGGTTTGACGGATGAGGATGAGGAGATGTGACCGATGGACGAAAAAAAGTGGCAGGCAGAGAAATTCGAGGCGAACCGGCCGCATTTGCGCGCCGTTGCCTACCGCATGCTCGGCTCGCGCGCTGAGGCCGAAGATGCGGTGCAGGAGACATGGCTGCGCCTGATAAGGAGCGATACGTCCGGCGTCGAAAATCTAAGCGGCTGGCTGACGACTGTCACGGCGCGCATCTGTCTTGATCTGCTGCGATCACGCAAATCCCGTCGCGAGGAGCCGTTGACCGTCCATGTTCCAGAGCCGATCGTGGTGCACGAGGCTGGCAACGGCACCGACCCGGAGCAGGATGCCTTGCTCGCGGACTCCGTCGGCCTCGCTCTTCTGGTCGTGTTGGAAAGGCTGAACCCGGCCGAGCGGCTTGCCTTCGTCCTGCACGATATGTTCGACGTCCCTTTCGATGACATTGCCCCGATTCTAGGGCGCACGACGGTCGCGACACGCCAGCTAGCGAGCCGCGCCCGCCGCCGCGTGCAGGACACGCCATCAACGACGGAGACCGATCTCACCCGCCAGCGCCATGTCGTCGACGCCTTCTTCACAGCCTCGCGTGACGGCGACCTGCAGGCGCTGCTCGCTGTCCTCGATCCCGAAGCCGTCTTCCGTCCGGATGCGGTTGCCGCACGCATGGGGGCCGCTGGCGAAATCCGCGGACGTATGGATGTCGCCAAGACCTTCCAGGGCCGTGCGCGGGGAGCCCGATTGGCGGTCATCAACGGCGCGGTCGGTGCCATCGTCGTCATCGACGGACAGCTACGCATCGCCCTTCGTTGCACCCTCAATGCAGATGGCATGATTGCCGTCATCGACGCGATGGCCGATCCGGAAGAACTGCGCAAGCTGGAGATCGTTTTGATTGAAGCCTGAGATTAGCGCATCTGCGTCGGGCTCGTGCCTGTGAGCCGACGGAACATCGCAATGAAGGCCGACGCGTTGCTGTAACCCAGCTGCGTTGCAATCCGGTGCACGGGCTCTCCGGCCTCGATCATCGACAGTGCAGCAACAAGCTTCAGTCGCAGCCGCCACTCATTGAAGGAAAGGCCGAGATCATCCTGGCACCGGCGCGACAGCGTGCGCTCGGTCGTCCCCATCCGGCGCGCCCATTCCGCAAGGGAATGCCGGTCCCCAGGATCGGCTTGCAAGGCGCTCAGTAACGGGCCGAGCAACGGATCGTCGGAGAGCGGCAAGTAGCTCTCGCACCGCGGCGCCAGGCGAATCTGATCGACCAGAACCTGTGCGAGCCGCAAATCTTCGGCTGTTTCAGGTATGGTGACATCACGCGCAGCAAAATCCGCCAGGATTGCCTTAAGCAGCGGACTGATGCTGAGCGTCGATGGCTTGTCAGGCAAGTTCGCGCAAAGAGCGCGTTCGACATAGACGGTCGCATAGCGCAGATCGTGCTGGATCACGGCGCCGTGCATCGTCTGCGGCGGCAGCCAGATGGCATAATGTGGCGGCGAGAGATAGCGCATGCCTTCTATATCGAACTCGCAGATGCCGGTAATCGCATAATTAAGCTCGCCCCACGGCTGGCTCTTTTTGGGGAAAACCGTACCCGCTCTGTAATTCTCGGTTCGGAAGGAAACCGGGTTGGGTGGATCGCCCTCGATGCGTGGAGGCCTGCTGGACATGTCCTCATTTCGCTACTGACTGTCTTATTCTCGCTATATACCAGAATTCGGACAGGCAGTACAAAGCCTTTGGGATGGCGAACCCAATCCGCCCTCCTTCGTTTCGCCCCAAGCCACAAGACGACGAGAGGCCATTCACATGAGCACCGAGCAGAATGCTTCCGCATCCATCGTCAGCACGGCCGGCCTTGCGCCCTTGCTGACGGTGCTGATCTGGTCCGGCAACACCGTCGTCACCAAGGCATCGGCGGGCTTGATTTCGCCGGGCTCGATTTCCTTCTATCGCTGGCTGCTGGCCTTTCTCGTGCTCATGCCCTTTGTCGGCCGCGCGGCATGGCGCAATCGTTCCCTGCTACGGCAGCACTGGCTGAAGCTCGCCACCCTCGGTGCCCTCGGCATGGTGATCTATCAGAGCCTCGCCTACGAGGCGGCCAAGACGACATCGGCTGTCAATATGGGTGTGACGATCGCTCTAATGCCGCTTCTTTCGACGGTGCTAGCCGGCCTGCTGGCGGGCGAAAAGCTCACCGTGGCGAGCCTAGCAGGCGGCACCATCTCGCTGATTGGGCTCGTCTATTTGACATCGCAGGGTGATCCGATGCGCCTTGTGAATGGCGGCTTCCACATTGGCGACGGCCTGATGATCATCGCCGTTCTCTCAAATGCGCTCTATGGGGTCATGCTGAGACGCTGGGCGATGCCGCTTCCCATGTGGCAGCAGCTTTTCTGGCAGATCGGCTTTTCAACCTTGCTGCTGATCCCGATTTTCCTGATGGGCGATATCTCACCGATCACTACCGCCAACCTGCCGCTGATCCTTTATGCTGCAATCCCGACCTCCCTCCTCGCGCCGCTTTGCTGGATGATCGGTATCCAGAGGCTCGGCGCGAGCCGCACCTCGCTGTTGATCAATCTCCTGCCAATCGTCGTTGCAGCGCTGGCCTGGGCGCTGCTTGGAGAACAGCTGCATTCCTATCATGCGATCGGCGGTGCGCTTGCCCTCATCGGCGTTGGGCTCGGCTTACACAAGCTTCGGGCGAAGAATGATCCGGCCGATGACGAAAGCTGGGAAACCGAGGAAGCCTGACCGCCACTCCGAGAGGCCTCTTTCCTTTCGCTCGCCCTTCGTTCTACCATGAACGAGTCCCGAGAAGCGGAGAGGAAGCAAGCGTGCGCATAGCCCTGGAACCGGTGTCCTCCAGAACGACGATCCAGGAGAGCGTCTATCAGCAGCTGCGGAACGCGCTCATGGTAGGCAATTTCGATCCCGGTCAGACGCTGACCATCGCCTCGCTTGCTGAAACCTTTGGAACCAGCAATATGCCGGTGCGTGAGGCTCTGCGCCGTCTGGCGGCTGAAAATGCTTTGGAGGTCGCAGCCAACGGCTCGGCCCGCATCCCGATCGTTACTCTTGCCCGGCTGAACGATCTTTGCCGCGCCCGCATCGCCGTCGAAGGTCTGGCCGCAGAGCTCGGTTTTCCGAACCTCACTGTCGGCGACATAGCGACGCTCGATCGCATCGCCGGGGAGCAGCATGTGATCGGTCGAGGCGCTAATGTCTATGATCTCATGGCCAGGAACCAGCAGTTCCACTTCACCATCTATCGCGCCTCAGGCTCCGAGGTGCTGCTCCAATTGATCGAGACCCTGTGGCTGCGCTTCGGCCCCTATATGCGCATGCTCTCCGCCTCTGCAGAACCTTTGATGCGCAGCGGCGAACTCGATCCCGCCGGCGAGCACGTTGCCATCGTCAATGCTTTGAAGGCGGGGGACTTCTCCGCTGCCCGCGACGGTATTGTCGCCGATATCAGCCGCACCCACGAAATCCTACAGGATTATTGTCCGGCCACGCAGGACGAGCCCCGTAAGGGCTCAAGCTCCGGCCGCCGCTAGCCCCCAAGAAAGATACCAAGAAATTTGGTTGAACCTTAAAGTATTTTGTGATCAAATGATCAAAATCAGATTTCAATCCCAATATTCAGAGCGAGATCCCCATGAGCTCCGCCCCTTCCGCATCGCAATTTGCCGGCCACAACAGCTTCCCGGTTGACGAGATCCGCGCCATGTTCCCGGCCATCCGGAAGGCTGGCGATTTCGTCTTTCTCGACAATGCGGGCGGCGCACAGGTGCCGCAGTCGGTGGTTGATGCGGTTGCCAATCACCTCATCGATTTCAACGTCCAGCGCATGGCGAAATACCAGCACAGCCAGGGCGTCGACCGCAATCTGGAAGAAGCGCGCGAAAGCGTCGCCATGCTGGTCAACGCCTATCGCCCGGAGGAAATTTCGTTCGGCCAGAACGCCACCTCCTTCATTCGGCTTGTCAGCCTCGGCATCGCCAAGCTGCTGGGCGAGCGCAACGAGATCGTCGTCACAGACATGGATCACGATGCCAACATCGCCACCTGGATGGCGCTGGAAGCCGATGGCGCGAAGATCGTCTGGTGGCGCATGCGCGAGGACGGCACGCTGCATGTGGAAGACCTGAAGCCGCTGCTGAACGACAAGACCCGCCTCGTCGCCTGCACCGTCACGGCGCATTCGATCGGCACGATCGTCGATGTCGCTAGTGTCTGCAAACTGGCACAAGCTGCCGGCGCCGAAACCTTCCTCGATTGCGTCCATTACGGCCCGCATGGCCTGATCGACGTGCAGGCCTGGGGCTGCGACTATCTCGTCTGCTCCGGCTACAAGAATTTCTCGCCGCATATGGGCTTCCTCTGGGGCCGCTATGACGCGCTGGTCAAGCTTCCCACCTTCAAGGAAGACTTCATTCCGGACGTGCCGCCCTACAAGATCGAAGTCGGCACCTTCACCTACGAGAACGTCGCCGGCATGAATGCCGCGGTCAAATATCTGGAAGGTCTCGGCCGCCGTTTCCTGCCTGCCGGTAACCATAGCCGCCGCGAGGCGCTTGCCGCCGCCATGGGCGCGATCCGTCAGTACGAACTTATGCTCTCGCGTGAGATGATTGCCGTTTTGAAGCACCACGGCGCCACCATATACGGCATCTCCGACGAGACCCGCCTGGAACAGCGCGTGCCCACCATCTGCTTCAACATGCCCGGCATCACGCCGCAGGAATTTGCCGATGAGATGGGCAAGCAGCGCATCGGCCTGCGCGACGGCCACATGTTCGCACCGCGCCTGATGAAACGCCTCGGCCTTTCCATGGAAACGGGTGCCATCCGCGTGTCGCTGGTGCATTATAACAAAGTCGAGGAGATCGCCCGGTTTGACGCGGTCCTGACCGAGATCATGGCGCGGCGCAAGTAAACCGTGCCTGTGAGCGGTGGCGGCGCCCGAACAACTCCGCCACCGCAATGCCTCCGTGCTGCCGCCAAACAGCACGGAACGCTGTTTTGAACGCAGAGTAGATTGCTGTTTCGCAGTTGTATCTTTCGGTCCATACCTCGTTGAGAGACCGCCAGAATGAGGAAGACGATGAGCGATTTCCGCCGGAATTGTATCGAGCAGAAGCTGCTCGTCGGTACATTTGCGGCCATTCCGCATCCCGTCGCCATCGAAGTCACGGCAGCCTCAGGCGTCGATTTCCTCTGCATCGACTGGGAGCATTCGCAGATCAGCCGCGAGCGCATCGAGGATCTGATCCGCGCCGCCGATGTCCATCGCGTTCCGGCCATGGTCCGCGTGCCCGGGCATGCGGCGGAGGATATTGCAGCCGTTCTGGATGCAGGTGCGGCAGGCGTTCTCGTGCCCCGTGTTTCGACGGCGGAGCAGGCGCGCTCAGTCGTCAAGGCCACCCGCTATCCCCCGCTCGGCGCCCGTGGCGTCGGTCCGGGTCGTGCTGCCGCCTATGGCTATCGTATTCCGGATTACCTCGCCAAGGCCAATGCCGAACTCGTGCTTGCCATCCAGGTCGAAACAGCCGAAGGGCTTGCCAATATCGCCGAGATCGCCGCCGTCGATGGCGTCGACCTCATCTTCATCGGTCCTGGCGATCTCTCCGTTTCGATCGACGCCATGGGTCCTGCTGGCAAGGACAGGCTCGATGCGGCGATCAGAACCATCACGCAAGCCGCACTGTCCGCCGGTCGCGCGGTCGGCATCTTTCGACCTTCAGCAGACGATGTCGGCGCATGGTCGGAAGCCGGCATCAGCTTCTTCATACTGGCAAGCGATACGATGTTTCTGGGCGTCAGCCTGGCTGCCGGCGTCGATGCCGCAAAACAAGGTAAGCATGCGCCATGGAACAAGGAAAGCTGATTTCTATCAGTGCGTTACCATTTCGAAGGGCAAGCGAAATTGAGCAGGAAGATAGACTTTTTAAGCTTAAAATTTGTCCTTGAAATGCCGTTGTTTTTGGATAACCATTCGAAATTGAGGGGTTGCAAAAGCGAAAGTTACCGCAGCCGTTTGAACCCTCCAATGCAGAATTCCCAGGGGAAATTTCTTGTCTCTTCTACCGCAGCATAACCTGCCGAACGTGATGACGGGCCGCGATGCTCTCGAAGGCATTCGCGCCCAGATCCGGGACATGCGCACCGACAATATCGCCGTGCTTGCCAAGCGCGCCCGCGAACTCGGCGGCGTCATTCCGCTCTGGTTCGGCGAAGGCGATATCGTAACGCCGGAGTTCATCCGCGATGCCGCGAAAAAGACGCTCGACGACGGCGCAACCTTCTACGTCCCGAATATGCGCGGATTGGCGACGCTGAACGAAGCGCTGTCCGACTATCAGACACACTGGCATAAGCGCCCTATCCCGATCGAGCGCACCACGGTCGCCCCCGGCGGTATGCAGGCGCTCTATATGGCGCTTGAACTGCTCGTCGATGTCGGCACCAATGTAGTCTACGTCGCCCCGCAATGGCCGAATATCCATAACGCCATCCACCTGATCGGCGGCGAGCCGCGCGCCGTGTCACTCGATTTCGATACCGACTGGCGCCTCGACCTCGACAAGCTCTTCGCCCGCTGCGATGCCCGCACCCGAGCCATCTTCCTGTCGACGCCCTCCAATCCCACGGGCTGGACCGCCTCGCGCAAAGAGATGCAGGCGCTGCTCGATTTCAGCCGCCGCACGGGCATCTGGATCATCTCCGACGAGGTCTATGCCCGCCTCTATTTCGATGGCGACATCGCCCCTTCGATCCTGCAGGTGGCCGAGGACGGCGATCGCGTCATCGCGATCAACAGCTTCTCGAAGGCCTGGGCGATGACTGGCTGGCGGGTCGGCTGGCTGACGCACCCCTCTGCCGTCGCCGATCAGCTCGGCGCCATGACGCAGTATATCAACAGCGGCACCTCGGCCATGGTTCAGGCGGGTGCCGCTGCCGCTCTGCGCGAAGGCGAGCCGCTGGTTTTAGAAATCCGCGAACGCATCAAGGCCGGCCTCGATCTGGCCTATGAGAAGCTGCCGAAGATACCGGGCATCATCCTGCCCGAAAAGCCGCGCGGCGGCATGTATGCCTTCTTCGCGCTGCAGGGCGAGCCCGATGCGACGGCGCTTTGCGAGCGCATTCTCGAAACGGCCCGCGTCGGCCTGGCGCCCGGATACCATTTCGGCGAGGCATCCCGCGCATTCCTGCGTATGTGCACCTTCCGCGAAACCGAACAGATGCGCATCGCGCTCGATCGTATGGTCAACGCGATGACATGATACGGCCGCCGGTCGGGCGGACGGGAACACCGCGGGTGAGAGGAAAAGCCCGCGGCCATAACCAGAGGGAGACTAAAAAATGTCCATTACTCGTCGCGGTCTGCTTATCCTGGCGACCGCCGTCGGCCTCGCCGGCGGAAGCCATTTTGCCTATGCCGCCGATGTCTTGAACGTCGGCTCTTATCCAAACAACCCGCCCTTCGAATATAAGACCGCGAATGGCGGCTTCGAAGGCTTCGAGGTCGATATCGTCAACGAAGCGGCCAAGCGCGCCGGCATGACCACCAACATCGCCGACTACGGCTTTCAGGCCCTGTTTGCGGCAACCAGTTCCAAGCGCATCGACGTGGCGATCTCGTCCATCACGATTACGCCGGAACGCCTGAAGTCGCAGTCTTTCACCCAGCCCTATTACGACTCCGATATGGGCGTCGCCGCCAAGGACGGCAGCTCGATCAAGGCGCTTGCCGATCTCAAGGGCAAAACCATCGGCGTGCTTTCGGGCTCGACGGGTGAAAAATGGGTCAATGACAACAAGGCCGCTCAAGGTTTTGCCGACGTCAAGGGCTACAACTCGCAGCAGGATATGTTCCTCGATCTCGGCGCCGGCCGCATCGATGCCGTCGTCAGCGACATCCCCGGCATGCAATATCTCTTCGTCAAGACCAAGGGCTTTGCCATCAAGGATCGCATCAAGACCGGCGAGCAGTATGGCCTGATGATGACCAAGGATTCGCCGCTCGTCGCCAAGATCAACGATGCTATCACCGCGATGAAGAAGGATGGCACGCTGGAAAAGATCCACGAGAAGTGGTTCGGCGGCAAGGCGCCGGCAGGCTCCTCCACCGTCACCGAACTGCCTATCCCCAAAGCGTGATCAAAAGATCATTATCGAAATGAAACCACGCCGGTCGCAACGACCGGCGTGGATGCAAGAAACCTCGTCTTCGTTTCACACGCGGGAGTGCCAATGTCTTTCGTCGACACCTTCCTTAACTCCGACGTCATGATCTCGGCCTTTCCACAGCTGCTGCGCGGGCTTTGGATGACCATCGCGCTCGGCGTCGTCAGCATCCTGATCGGCGTGACCGGCGGCCTCATTATCAGCCTCATCCGCCTCTATGCCCCCAAGCCTTTGCAGCTCCTGACGATCGCCTATATCGACATCATGCGCGCCATGCCCATGCTGGTCGTGCTGATCCTGATCTATTACGCGCTACCCTTTGTCGGCATCAGCTTTTCCGCGTGGTGGTCGGCGATCCTCGGCTTCTCGATCGTGCTTGCCGCCTATTCGGCGGAAGTCTTTCGCTCAGGGATCGAAAGTGTGCCGCGCGGGCAATTCGAGGCGGCCGCAGCCCTCGGCATCCCCTTCCTGATCACCCTCTACAAGGTTGTGCTGCCGCAGGCGGTGCGTATCGTCATCCCGCCGACGACGAGCAACTGCGTGTCGATGTTCAAGGATACGTCGCTCGCTTCGACTGTGGCCCTTCCCGAATTGCTCAAGGAAGGACAGAACGCTCAAGGCTTCTACGCCAACCCCTCGCCGCTCATCATGGCCGCGTTGATCTACATTATCCTGCTCTGGCCAATGGTCCGCCTCGTCAGCGTGCTCGAAAAGAAGTTCAAGGACGAGCGGGCGAGATAGTTCCTCGTTGACGCATGTCGCTACCGCAAAACCGCTACACACTTTTGCGTGACATGCTTTATCATCAATCGAAATCGGCGCCGGAAAGATGGTTGCTCACCGATGACTTCACCTCGCCGATATCCCGCCACAACTCGCTGATGATCGCGGGCTCTACATCCGCCATCATGTCGCGCAGCCAGCCTTCATGGGCGGCGGCCATGGCGCTGAACTGGGTCTCGCCCTTTTCCGTCAGCTTCGCGACCGTGACGCGCCGGTCGCCATCGGGTGTCACACGCAGCACGAGGCCATCCGCCTCCAGCCTCTCGACAAGACCGGTGACGTTGCCGTTGGTGACCATGGTGCGCTTCGACAGCTCTCCAAGGCGCAAGCCCTCTCGCTCGCGATAGAGCTGCGCCATCAGGTCGAACTGCGGCAAAGTCGCTCCGAACTCATTGCGCAGCCGGCGGCGGATTTCCTGCGAAATCAGCTTGGTCGTCGACAACATCCGCAGCCAGAGCCGGAGCTCGAGCTTCTTGCCTTCCTGCGCGCCCTGAACGATGATCTCCAGATCAACGCTTGCACTCTCGGACTCTGTCATAACGTCGCCTCGGCCTATCGTTCCGCATCGCTAATCCCAGCGATCTAGGGGACGATATTTGAAATGTCAAAGGTTTGAACGTCAAGTCATATGGCGTTCACTTGGCCAGCATTTTCCCCAGCATGAAACCGGAACCTGCGCCCGTCCCCGCACCCGGCCATGTCGAGGCCCCGCACATGTAAAGCGATGCCACGGGCGTCTTGTATCGCGAATAGCCGGCAACCGGGCGGAACAGGAAATTCTGGTCGAGATGATGACTGCCAGAGAGGTTGTCGCCGCCGATGAGATTCGGGTTCTCGCGCTCCAGGTCGACGGGCGAAAAGACCGAGCGCCCCAATATCTTGCCGCGCAAGCCGGGCGCATAACGCTCGACGATATCGAAAACGCGCTCGGCATAGATATCCTTGATCTCATCCCAACCCGCGCCGCTGATTTGACCGGCAGCATCGCCATGGAATTCCGCCGGCAGGACGCGCACCTGTATCCAAAGCACATGCTGCCCGTCGGGCGCGCGCGACGGGTCGATGGCTGTCGGTTGGCCTACCACCAGGGCAGGTTCAGCCGACAGTAGCCCGCCCATCGCCTCGGCATAGACACGCGACATCATTTCGAGATCCGGCGCGATATGCACATAGGCAAAATTCTGGAGCGCCTTGCCCGCCGTCCAATCCGGAAGGCCCGACAGCGCCAGATGGATCATCATCGTACCTGGTCCGGCGCGGAAGCGCTTGATCTTGCCGTCAAACTCCTGGCGCGCCGGATCCTGATCCAGAAGCTTGCCGAACAGGATCTGCGGATGGACATTGGCGATGACCGCACGCTTCGCTTCGTAACGTCGTCCATCGGCCAGCACAACGCCCGTCGCTTTGCCGCCCGAGGTCGTGATCTTGTCCACGCGCGTGCCGAGTATCAGCTCGCCGCCCTTGCCCTTCAGCACGGCCGCCATCGCCTTGATGATCGTATCGGCTCCGCCCTTGCCGATCACCATGCCGAATGCCTGATTGGCCATGGATTCGAGATAGGGAAACAGCGCACCGCCGGCGACGTCGGGCGCAAAGTCGAGATGCAGCCCCCAGGCGGCCATCATCGTCTTGAGCTTGGTATTCTGGAAACGGGCATCGAGAAAATCGCGTGGGGATGCAAAGAGCATGCGCGCGGTCTCATAAATCCAGCCCATTCCCTTTTCGCGCCATGCCTTCCACACGACCCTGGCGGCGGCCATCGAAGGCATGGGCGAGCCGAGCAGGCCGAAAATATGCGGCGCATCCGCACCGAATGTAGAGAGCATATTGCGCCAGGCGGCTGCATCCTGCGGTGAGATCTCGGCGATGGCGCCCGCGGTCTTTTCCAGATCGGTGCTGACGCCGAGATAGGTGTTGTCGCGAAAGACGCTGGCGAAGCAATCCGCGGCGGGCACGAAGCCCAGCCCTTCGGCCAGAAGCTCGTTCTTATACTGCGCAAAGAAGGCCGAGCCGGCGAACATCGAGAGGTTCATGGCGCACAGATCGTGCCGAAAACCGGGCAGCGTCACCTCACGCGTCTTGACTGCACCGCCAGCCTCCGCATTACCCTCGATCACGGCGACTTTCCAGCCCTTGGCGGCCAAATGCACCGCCGCCGCCAGGCCATTGTGACCGGCCCCGACTATGATCGCATCATAGCTCATCGTCTGCCCCTTTTGTTTGTGATTATTATTATCACATGCATACATTTTGAGTTTTAAGCTTCAAGTATCTGTTGGCGCGAATCACAGGGGACGCAGGCAACCACTGATAGCATTTCACCGAATTACGCCGAGGAATGCCATTTTACTTCAGTAACTTACAAACTCATAATGGCCGCCGATTTTATGTCAAAATTGGCGGCGCGAACCCAGCCGAATGCTTGCAATATCATATATTGTGACATAGGCTCCCTTCATTCCGCCGCCACGCGGACCCGGTGCCAGGAGGAAAGGCACCCGCGTCTGGCGATGTCGATTTCATGCCTGATCCTGAACAAAAGACCCTGCAAAAAGGCTCTTCGCACGGGATCCTGCAACAACAAGGGGAACTCAAAAAAATGACCGCTACCACACTCGCCAGCCTCGCCTCGGCCCTGCTTTCGGGCTCCGTCAAGGTCGTCGATCTCACCGCACCGCTCGGTCCGGATACTCCAGTGCTCTACCTGCCGCCACAGTTCGGCAAGAACACGCCGAACGTCAAGGTCCATACGATCTCGGAATACAACCAGGACGGTCCGTTCTGGGCCTGGAACTGGCTGGAGCTCGGCGAGCACACCGGCACACATTTCGATGCGCCCTGCCACTGGATTACCGGCAAGGATAATCCGAACAACACGACCGACACCATCCCGCCGCAGAACTTCGTGGCGCCGGTCAATGTCATCGACCGCTCCAAGGAAGCCGCCGCCAATCCTGATTATCTGCTGACGGTCGAAAGCATCAAGGAATGGGAAGCTGAGAACGGCGCGATCGAGCCCGGCAGCTGGGTACTGCTGCGCACAGACTGGTACAAGCGGAACGGTTCGACCGAAACCTTCCTGAACGCTGATGAAAACGGCCCGCATTCTCCCGGCCCGACGGCAGAAGCGATCGAATATCTGCTCACCAAGGGTATCATCGGCTGGGGTTCCGAAACGATCGGCACCGATGCCGGTTCCGCCGGTGGCATGAACCCGCCCTTCCCGGCGCACAACCTCATGCACAAGGCCAATCGCTATGGTCTGGCGAGCCTCTCGAACCTCGACCAGCTTCCGGCCAAGGGCGCTGTGCTGATCGCCGCGCCGTTGAAGTTCGTCAAGGGCACCGGCTCGCCGGTTCGCGCACTGGCATTGATCGCGTGATAGGCTGGAGAGGCGGGAGCCTGGGGCAGGCTCCTCCTTTCTGTTCATCTTGCCAATGAGGGGCGGCAGCAATGGGCGATCATGACTACATCATCGTCGGCAGCGGCATAAATGCGCTCGTCGCAGCCGCCATGCTCGGCAAAAAGGGCCACAAGGTGCTCGTCCTCGAGCGCAACGACCGCATCGGCGGTTGCCTGCGCACCGAGGAGATCACCCAGCCCGGCTTCATCCACGACGTCATGGCAACGACCATGGTGCTGTTCCTCACCTCGCCGGCCTATGGCGCCATCGGCAAGGATCTCGAGGCGCGAGGCCTGGAATTCGCCCATGCCGAGCTCCCCACGGGCGTGCTCAGGCCTGACGGTTCGCATGTGATCTTTTCCAAGGACCGGCGGCGCAATATCGCCACCTTCGATGAACTGTCGCTCGGCGATGGGCAGACCTTCTCGCGCGAAATGGATGCGCTGGCTGCCGATGCGCCATTCCTGTTTTCGCTGCTTGGCGGTGCATTGTGGTCGGGATCGATGCTCAAGACCATCGGCAAGCAGGGCTGGAGCCGCGGGCTGCGCAAGCTCGCCGCCTGGTTTGGCGATGCTTTGACGCCGGCACGCGGCTATCTCGAAACCAGCTACAGGTCCGAGGATATCCATGCGCTCTGGGCGCCTTGGGTGCTCCATTGCGGCCTCGGCCCGGAAAGCGCCTATTCCGCCGAAATGCTGAAGGTGATCGGCTTTGCATTGGAATTGGGTGGCGCGCCGATCGTCAAGGGCGGTGCCGAGAAGCTGCTGAAGGCCTTCGAACGATTGATTGCCGATCATGGCGGTGAAATTCGTGTGAGTGCCGATGTCGCGGCCATCATTGCGGACCACAATCGCAGCGCCGACGGCGTGCGTCTTGCGAATGGCGAAACGTTGAAAGCGAAAGCCGGCGTAATCTGCTCGGTAACGCCGAACCAACTCTACGAGCGGCTGATGAAGGATTGGCCGGATCCGCTGCCGCCGGAGGTCAAATCAAGCGTTGCGGCCTACCGCTACGGCAAGGGCGATATGCAGATCCACTACGCGCTTTCCGAGCCGCCGCGCTGGAAGGCCAATGCCGAACTCGGCAAGGTGGCGCTGCTGCACCTGACCCCTGGCCTCGACGGCGTCTCGCGCGCCGCCAATGAATGCGAGCGCGGGCTTCTGCCGGCCGAACCTACAGTCTGCGTCGGGCAGCCTGTCGCGCTCGATCCCAGCCGCGCACCGGAAGGAAAGTCGATCCTCTGGCTGCAGCTTCCCGAAGCGCCACGCCATATCAAGGGCGATGCCGCCGGCGAGATCGAAACGCCAAGAGACGGCCGCTGGACGGAAGAGGTGCGCGAGCGCTATGCCGACCGCATAGAGGCGCTTCTATCCAGCCATATCGAGAACTTCTCCGGCATAAAACTCGCGCGGCGCGCCTATTCTCCTGGCGACCTGGAAGCGATGAACGTGAACTTGGTTGGCGGCGACCCCTATGGCGGCTATTGCGGCATCGACCAGCTTTTCATCTGGCGTCCCTTCAAGTCATCTGTTAACCACCGCACCCACATATCAGGCCTTTACCACATCGGCGCATCGGCGCATCCCGGTGCGGGCCTTGGTGGGGGCTCCGGCTTCCTGCTCGCATCATCGCTGAAGTAACACGTTTCCGAAGGAGGAGTTTCGTCGATGGAGGAACGGTTTTCAGGCACCGTTTTGAGGCGCACGCGAGATGAGAACGCGAAGCGCCCGACCATGGGCGAAATCGGCCTCAATCACTTCGCGCCCTATCTCATGAACCGGCTGATGGCGCGTTGGAACGCCAATCTTTCGGAAGAGCTGCGCGAATACGATATGACGACCGCCAAGATGCGTGCGCTTGCCGTCCTCTGCGTCTCCTCCAGCGTCACCATCAACGAGCTCTCCGTCTTCGCCGTGACCGAGCAATCGACGATGAGCCGCACTTTGGACTCGCTCGAACAACAGGGTTACATCCGCCGCCAGCCCCGCGCCGAAGACATGCGCATCCGCGATGTCTCCATCACCGAGGAAGGCCGCGCCGCCTTCGAGAAGGTGTGGCCGACCATGTACGACCTCTTCCTGCAAATGTTCGACGGCGTCGACGAGGCCGAATATCGCACCTTCATCTCGACCCTGCACAAGGTGCTGCACAATATCAGGAAGCATGAAATCTGAGCGGCTTATGCCCCCAAGGGCGAAATAAGCCACCGTGCTCTCAGCAACCTCACAGCGTCTCCACAGTCTTCATAGCGCCATCGAGCGCCGTGCCCTTCTCGTCCAGCAATGCAGCCTGCCGCAGCCGCCGCATCCAGGCGGCTCCATCCT
The DNA here is from genome assembly GCF_014193605.1 of Rhizobium sp. BK312. Taxonomy (NCBI): domain Bacteria; kingdom Pseudomonadati; phylum Pseudomonadota; class Alphaproteobacteria; order Hyphomicrobiales; family Rhizobiaceae; genus Rhizobium; species Rhizobium sp. BK312. The sequence goes on from NZ_JACHZP010000001.1 coordinate 921,465, forward strand.
CGCGGTCGCGCAGGAGCGGCAGCGCCGACATGACGCGATCGAACTTGGAAAGCCCGCGCGCATGCGTATCGGAATAGCCCTTCACGAGGCGGCGGTTGCCGAGCACCTCGACGGCGAGATCGTAATTCGCGGCCAGCAGGTTGGATGCCGCCGCAAGCCAGGCCTCGCGATGTTCCACCTCGCGTGCGTGCCGCAGCGTGCCGCGACGGATACGGCGCAGCGCCGAGACCATGTAAAGGCCGAGGAACCAGAACAGCGTGCCGGTCTGAACGCGCCGCCCCTTGTTGACGAAGCGGTCCAGCCGGGCAAACAGCAGCGGCCTGTTTTCTATCCATAGGCCCATCGCCTTCGGCATCGTGCCGCAGACCTCATCCATGCGCGGATGCATGTATTCGGTCATGTAAACGATCTGGTCGTCCTTGGCGCCGACTTCCTTACGGACGCGCTCGAAACGCGAGCTACGCACCTTCAGATCGGCAACGCGGATGACATCATCGTAAGCCATGGCGACCGCGACATATTTCGCCGCCTGCACGGTGAAGGCGAAATCCTTATTCGCGCCGCCAGCCTTTCGATCCAGCGCATGAAGTGCCGCGACACGGCCCAGATATTCATCGGCATAGGCCGGATCCTGGTAATCGGTCAGCTTCTTGACACCGGCAAACAGCAGCGGCCAGGCAACTTCGTGAAATTCGGATCGGATGCGATTAACCAGCCGGTCCAGCGCCGGATGACCGGCGGTTTCAGGCAGCGCATCGAAATGCTTCGGCGGTGTCGCGGAAACCGCATCGCGCGGCTTTTCCTTGACCCTGTCGAAGGCGGCATTGAACGCCTTCAGGCTGGGCTCGATACCCTTGCCTCCGGCGCGGATCATCGCCTCGAAAGCCTGCTTGCCGAACGGCAGTGCACCCGAGCCGGCCAAAGCGCCGAACATGGAGGCCGAAATCACGCTGCCATTCCTGACGGCCATCGTTTCCATGTCGAAGGCGATGGTGCGCTTGGCGGCAAAATCCGTGGCATCGACCACCACCTCGGCATTACCGATGCCATCGCCCGGCTTTTCCTTTTCCGCAACCGCAAAGGAGCGGTGCGTCGAGGCGATCAGCAGCGTTTTGTCCGGCGTGACGAGGCCGCGCAGCACCGAACGGCCAGCCTCCATCAGCTCCGCCGCCATGACGACATCGACATCACCAGGCGTCGGCATCAGAGAGAAGATCGGCTCGTGACCATCCTTCGCCGGCAGCATTTCGATATAGTAGATCGTCGCGCCCGTACGCTGCGCCACTCCGGGCACGGACGTCGTCTGCGCCATCCAGCCCTCGGCTTCGGCAAGGCCGACGATCCAGTCGGCCAGCACGCCGCCGCCCTGCCCGCCCATGGCGAGGATAGCAAGCGACAGCGGCTTGTCTGTCGAAAGCCTGTTGGCGCCGAGATCGCTCATGCTCACATGCTCGTTCATATCGCCCTCTCAATCTGCGAAGACGATGCGGCCGGCGCGGCGACGCGCCTGCAGCCAGCCGATGATGCCCGAGCGCATGCGAGCGACGAAGCGATCCCAACCCGTCGGGTTATGGATGATATCGGCACGATAAAAGGAGGGACAAAGCACCGCCGCCTCCGAGACCTCGCCGCAATTGCCGCAGCCGACGCAATTATTGTCGATCGCCGCCACCGGATCGTCCTTCAGCGGGTCGTCGGTATGCTTGACCGATAGCGAGGGACAGCCGGAAAGGCGGATGCAGGCGTGATCACCAGTGCAGACGTCCTCGTCCACGCCGAAGCGCTCCTTGACCATACGCTTGCCGTCCTTCACCGCCTTGGCGAATTGCGGCTTCACGCGACGCTGCTTGTTGAGCATGCACTCCGAGGAAGCGACGATAATCTTCGGCCCCGGCTCCTTCGAGGTCAGGGCCTCACGCAGCGTATCGCGCATCTTGGCGACATCATAGGTCCGGTCGATCTGGCGCACCCAGGTCGCACCAATGCCCTTGACGGCATTGACGATGGAATTGTTGGTCTTGCGGCGCGGATTGAGAGCACGCGAGGACGGTATGTCCTGCCCGCCGGTCGCCGCCGAATAATAGTTGTCGACGACGAGGATGACACCATCCTGCTTGTTGAAGACGGCATTACCGACAGAGGTCGCCAGGCCGTTGTGCCAGAAGCCGCCATCGCCCATGACGGAGATCACGCGCTTATCGGCCGCGACATTGAAGGCCGAAGCGGCCGCCGGCCCGAGCCCGTAGCCCATGGTCGTACTGCCGATATTGAAGGGCGGCAGGATCGAGAAGAGGTGGCAACCGATGTCGCCTGATATGTGATGCTGGCCGAGTTCGCTCTCCACCATCTTCATCGCCGCAAAGATCGGCCGCTCGGGACAGCCGATGCAGAAACCCGGCGGCCGCGGCGGCACGACTTCGGCGAGCGCCTTGATCTTGGGATCGCTAAGGATAGGTGTCGGGTCCGGCAGCGGCGGCTGGTTGCCGAGCAGCACGCGCTGATGGACTTCGAGGAAATTCTTGATGCCCTTCATCAGCACCGGCGCGGTATATTCGCCGCCCATCGGCAGCACGTCCTTGCCCGCGACCTTGGTCTGAATATCGCGGCGGCGCAGGATGGTGTTCAGGGACTGCTCGATATATTCGGGCGCCCCCTCCTCGACCATCAGCACCGCCTTCTTGCTGGCGCAGAATTCGGCGATCTGGTCGTCAACAAGCGGATAGGCGACGTTGAGGACGTAAAGCGGCACGGCGGAATTGCCGTAGACATCGGCAAGTCCGAGCTGCTGCAGTGCGCGCAGCACGCCATTATACATGCCGCCGAGCAGGATGATGCCGACATCACCCTCGGAGGGTCCGAAATACTCGTTGAGCTGCCGCTTCCTGATGAAATCGACCGCAGCAGGCCAACGCTTCTCCAGCTTCTCCTTCTCATGCAGGAAGGATGCCGGCGGCAGCACGATGCGGTTGACGTCGCGAACCGGATTTTCCAGCGCCTGCTTAAGCGTATAGGCCGGTCGCTTGTTATCCTTGGCGACGAACTGGCCATGCACATGACAGCTGCGGATGCCGACCTGCAGCATGACGGGCGTATTGGAGGCCTCGGAAAGCTCGAAGCCCTCCTCGACCGCCTGCACGATCGGCGGCAGATTCGGGCGCGGATTGAGCAACCACATCTGCGATTTCATCGCATAGGCATGGCTGCGCTCCTGCATGATGGAGGAGCCTTCGCCGTAATCCTCACCGATAATGATGAGTGCGCCGCCCGTGACCCCGCCCGAAGATAGGTTGGAAAGCGCATCGGAGGCGACATTGGTACCGGCCGTCGATTTCCAGGTAACGGCGCCGCGCACCGGATACATGACGGAGGCGGACAGCATGGCGGCAGCTGCAGCTTCCGATGCCGATGTCTCGAAATGGACGCCCAGATCCTGCATCACGTCCTTGGCGTCGGCCAATACATCCATGAGATGGGAAATCGGCGAGCCCTGATAGCCGCCGACATAGGAAACACCGGATTGCAGAAGTGCCTTGGTGATCGCGAGAATACCCTCGCCGCGGAAGATGTCGCCTTCCCCGAGCTTCAGATCCTCGACCTCGCGCGCAAACGATCGCTCGGCCATGACGTTACCCCTTTGCCCTTGTGGGCTTGTTTTAAATCATTTGCAAAATCATATTTTGAACTTCATTGAACTGTCAACGAACAAATATGAAATCCAGCTCTATGGAGTAAGTTCGAATGGGAAAGCCATTGCCTTCCTTCTTCCACATCGGAATCTTCGCTCTCCGGATTGCAGCGCATATATATGCGTACGCATTTAATATGGATGCCAAAAAAGCATCGGATTCTTTACAAGCACTAGAGAAAGCGCTTGCCGCTCCAAAATATGTATTTTAAGATTAAAACATTCCGACAATAAATCGCCAGCAGCAGTTGGGCGTCATGCTTTTCTGCCGCTTAACAGGGGAACGGAGTGACCATGACTAAGCTTACTCGGCGCGAGGCACTCAGCCTCGGCGCGGCCGCATTCATGACTGGGATTTTAGCCGGCAGGACGCCTGTGGAAGCAGCGGAAGCCGGCACGCTGACCATCGCCTTCAACGTCAATTTGCCTTCTTTCGATCCGACGACAGGCCCATCCGCCGTCAACCCGACGATCCAGGCAATCTACCGCTCGGTCTTCGACCAGTATATCGGCCAGGGACCGGACCTGAAATTCCAGCCGGGCCTGTTGACGGCCTGGGGCTGGAACGACGACAAGACAAAGGTCTGGATGGATGTCCGCGAAGGGGTGACCTGGCATGACGGCTCCAAGTTTACGCCCGACGACGTCGTCTGGTCGCTGGAGCGCGCCGCCAAGCAGGACACCGGCAACCCGATCCAGTTCATCTGGTCGACCGCCAATAATTACAAGGTGGAAGGCAACCGCATCACTGGCGATGTCGTTCGCTTCGAGCCGACCTATTTCAAATGGATGGCCTTCCTCACCGGCTACGTCCTGCCGAAGGACTATTACACCAAGGTAGGCGCGCAGGGCTTCGAAAAGAAGCCGATCGGCACTGGCCCCTATATGGTCGACGCCTATGAGGGCAATTCCTATCTGCGCCTGAAGGCAAACCCGAACTATTTCGGCGGCAAGCCCGCCTTCGACACTGTCATCTTCAAGTTCGTACCGGATACGACGAGCCGCGTGGCCGAAATCGAGTCCGGTTCATCCGACGTGACGCTGGAAATACCCTATGAGGATTTCGACCGGCTGAAGAAGAAGTCAGGTCTCGCCGGCGTCGCCACCCCCATCTCCGACATCGGCATGATCTTCATCAGCAATGTCGACCCGATGCTCGATAAGAACGTCCGTCTTGCCGCCAATATGGCGATCGACAAGGAAGCGATCATTAAGCGGCTGCTGCGCGGCTACGGCAAGCCGCTATCGACGCTGGAAGCGCCGGAATATGAGGCCTACGACGCCTCCGTCAAAACCCCTTACGATCCGGAACAGGCCAAGAAGCTTCTGGCCGCCAGCGGCTATTCGCCGGAAAAGCCGGTGAAATTGACCATCAAGACCACCCGCGGCTTCAAGCCGAAGGATTACGAGATGATCCAGGCGATCGTCGGCATGTGGCGCAAGGTCGGCATTGAGGCTGAAATCGAAGTCTACGAAATCGCTAAGCACTACGAGCTGCGTGCCGCCCATCAGCTCGGGCCGGCCGCCTTCTACAACTGGGGCAACGCCATCGGTGATCCGACGACCTCGACCGGTTTTGCCATGTTCGGACCCTCGCCGCACTCTGCCTGGAAGACCAAGGATGTCGACGACATGCTGGGACCGCTCTGGGTGGAAAAGGACGAAACGAAGCGCATTGCCGGCTGGAAGGCGGCGATCAAATATATTGCCGAGCAGGGTTATGTGATCCCGCTGCTGCAATATGCCCAGCCGATCGTCTACAAATCGAGCCTCAAGGTCACGCCGAATGTCTCCGGCGCCCTGCAGCCGACGCTCGTGTCGAAGGCTTGATGCATCAGGCTTTGAGTATGTGGCTGCCCCTCACCCTAGCCCTCTCCCCGTTCTGACGGGGAGAGGGGACGACCTCTGTACCCTCGTCTGGAAAAACGGTCGGAAGGAAGGCTCCGGGTGCTTCTATCCCCTTCTCCCCGTCAAAACGGGGAGAAGGTGGCCGATAGGCCGGATGAGAGGCCTGTACTCTCCATGTTACAGTCAGCACATGCGATCGGAACTCATAACGCATGATAGCAGTCTCCATATTGAACCGCCTCATCATGGCCGCAATCACCCTCTTCGGCGTGGCGGTGATTGTCTTCGTCCTGCTGCGTGTCGTACCCGGAGATCCGATCGCGATGATGATCTCGCCGGGCGCAAGCCCTGCCGATATCGCCGCACTGCGCGCCCATTACGGTCTCGATGCGAGCCTGACCATGCAATTCTGGCTCTGGCTGAAAGCGGTTCTGATGGGCGATTTTGGGACATCGATTTCCTTGAAGCGCGATGTGCTCTCCCTGCTCGGCGAGCGCCTCCCCGCAACGCTGGAGCTTGCCTTTGCCGCGTTGGCGTTGGCTATTCTTCTCGGTGGCGCGGTCGCCATCATCGGCACCCTTGCCCGCCGCACGATTTTCGAGCCTATGATCGATAGCTTGAACGGTCTTTTCCTGGCGGTTCCGGATTTCGTCTGGGCGCTAGCTCTTGTGTTGGTCCTCGGCGTTCTTTTTCCGCTTTTCCCGCTCTCCGGACGCATCGACCCGAGCAGCGACACGCAATTCGCAACGCCCTTCTATCTCATCGAAAGCCTCGTGACGCTTCGCTTCGGTATTTTCGCCGATATCTGCGCCCATATGGTCATGCCGGTTCTGGCGCTCGGTCTGCCGCTGGCGGCCATCATCGCCCGCGTGCTGAAGGCAGCACTCTCCGAGGCCATGGTGCAGGACTATATCCTGCTCGCCAAGCTGAAGGGCATGTCCGAGCTGCGGTTAGTGCTGCAGGAGGCGCTTCGCAATGCCGTGGGTCCGACGATCGCGCTCACCGGCGTGCAATTCACCTTCCTGATCGGCGGCAGCGTCATCGTCGAGCGCATCTTCGCCTATCCTGGCATTGGCAACATGGCGATCGATGCCGTCATCAACCGCGACCTGCCGCTGATCCAGGGACTGGTACTGGTCTTCGGCGCCCTCTTCATCCTCGTTAATCTGGCGGTCGACCTTCTCGTCGCGGCCTTCAATCCGAGGCTTGCCCATGGCTGACGTCACCTCGCCCGCCATGCCGCAGCCGCCCTCCAGAATGGCGAAACGCATCCGGGCACTGCTGTCCGAGCCGAAGGTGATCTTCGGCGGCGGCTTTATTCTCATCCTCCTCATCCTTGCGATCTTCGCCCCCTACATCGCGCCGAAAGATCCGCTGGAGCAGGATCTGATGTCCGGCACTCTGCCACCGGCATGGATCGAGGGGGCCGATCCCGGCTTCCTGCTCGGCACGGACGATCTCGGCCGCGACGTGCTCTCCCGCGCCATCTTCGGCACGCGCATCGCGCTCACAGTCGCCTTCGTCGCGGCCGGGCTCGCGGCGTTCATCGGCACGCTGCTCGGCCTTCTCGCCGGCTGGTACGGCGGCTGGATCGACAAGGTGATCTCCCGCCTCGTCGATATCTGGATGGCGTTTCCGCCCGTATTGCTGTCGATCCTGCTCGTCGCCGTCTTCGGCTCCGGCGTGCATTCGGTCATCGCGGCCATTGTCATCATCGACTGGACGCGCTTCTGCCGCGTCGTGCGCTCGGAAACGCAGGCGCAGGCACGGATGGATTATGTGACCGCAGCCCACACGATCGGTTTTTCACGAGTGAGAATCCTCTTCAGCGAAATTCTGCCCAATGTGACGCCGGTGCTGATCGCCCTCGTCAGCCTGGAAATGGGAATTGCCGTCATCGTCGAAGCCATCCTGTCCTTTGTCGGCCTGTCGGTCGCATCCGATACGCCGACCTGGGGCGGCATGATCGCCGAGGGTCGGCAGATGATCTATCAGGGCTGGTGGGTGCTGGTCGTGCCGCTGATCGCGCTCTTTGCGACGGTGCTTGCCTTCAATCAACTCGGCGATGGCCTGCGCCGCGCCCTCGATCCGGTAATGCGCCGATGACATCTCCACTCCTCTCCATTACCGGCGTCAACGCCGTATCCGACCGCGACGGCGGCGCACCGATCCTGCGCGATGTTTCCCTGACGTTGGAACGCGGCGAAGTGCGCGGGCTGGTCGGCGAAAGTGGCGCCGGAAAATCGACCATCGCCAAGGCCCTGCTCGGCATCCTGCCGCGCGGCGTCCGCGTCACGAACGGCTCGATCCTGTTCGAAAACCGCGATCTACTCACGCTTTCCGCCAAGGAATTGCGAGACATCATGGGCAGCGAGATCTCGCTGATCCCGCAGGACCCGCAGACGGCACTCAATCCCGGTCGCCGCATCGAGGCTCAGTTGACCGACGGACTACGGTTGAAGCGGGGCCTGTCATCGGGCGATGCGCGGCGGCGCGCGCTGAAGCTGCTGGAGGAAGTGCATATCCGCGATCCCGAGCGCGTGCTGCGCGCCTATCCCCATGAACTGTCCGGCGGCATGCGCCAGCGCATCTTGATTGCCGCCGCCTTCGCGCTGGAGCCGAAATTGGTCGTCGCCGACGAGCCGACCACGGCGCTCGACGTCACCGTGCAGAAGCAGATCCTGCGGCTGATCCGCGGCCTGCAGGAAGCGCACGGCACCGCCGTCATCTTCGTCACGCATGATCTCGGCGTCGTCGCCCAGATCTGCGACAGCGTCACGCTGCTGTACGCAGGCAAGGTTATCGAGGAGGGGCGTACAAGCGACGTGCTTACGCATCCACGGCATGTCTACACGAAATCGCTCCTTTCCGCTGGCCCCCGTTACGATCGGCCGGATGCCGGGCTGATGCCGGTGCCGCAAGCAGTCTTCGAACAACTGCGCCGCGAAATCGGCATTTCGGAGGGCGGCCGATGAGCGTTTCCGATCATCTGCTGTCCGCTAAGGGCATCGAAGTCATTTATGGTGCCAAGCGACATCTTTTCGGACCACCAGGCCTTGGCATCAAAGTGCTGCACGGTGTCGACATCGATATCCGTCGTGGCGAAACGATTGGCATTGTCGGTGAAAGCGGCTCGGGCAAGACGACGCTCGGCCGCGCCCTGCTGCGGCTGATAGATGCGACAGCAGGCAGCATTCATTTCGACGGCCGAGACATCACGCATCTGCCCGATTCCGAGATGCGGCCGCTGCGCCGCCGCATGCAGATGATCTTTCAGGATCCGATGGCCTCGCTTAATCCGCGCCACACGATCCGCCGCATCCTCGTCGAGCCACTGCTGCTGCACAGGCTGGCTTCGGACAGAAAAGAAGCCGAGCACCATGTGGCCGCAATTCTCGAGCGCGTGACGCTGCCGCAGGCCTGCCTCGACCGCAACCCGCATGAACTCTCGGGCGGCCAACGCCAGCGCATCGGCATCGCGCGCGCGGCTCTGCTGAAGCCGGATTTCGTGCTCGCCGACGAGATCGTCTCCGGCCTCGATGTGTCGACGCAGGCACAGGTTCTCAATCTGCTGAAGGAACTTTCGCGCGATCTTGGCCTCTCGATGGCCTTCATCAGCCATGATCTTTCCGTCATTCGCGCCGTCTGCGACCGCGTCTATGTCATGCGCCACGGTCGCGTCGAAGAAGAAGGCGATTGCGAGCGCGTCTTCACCGCACCCGCCTCCGCCTATACCCGCATGCTGCTCGACGCCATTCCCCTGCCGGAAGTCGACCCGCACTGGCTTGGTCGCGAAAACCTGATGGAAGAAGCGCCCGTTGCGTAAAGGTTATTAATTGTGCTGCAGGTGTTAGCGAGACTGCAACAACATCGGCATATGGAAAGGAAAGACCCTATGACGGATCCTGTTTCAGCAGCAACAAAAACCACGGGCTTGCCCGGTCTTCGTGGCCACGACCATACAGGACTGACGGTGCCGGATATGAAGCAGGCGGTCGATTTCTTCGAAAACGTGCTCGGCTGCGAGGTCGTTATGTCGTTCGGCCCGTTTGCCGATGATACGGGCACATTCATGACCGATTTGCTTGGTGTCGATCCCAAGGCTGAAATCAAGCAGATAACCCAGGTGCGATGCGGTTTCGGATCGAACATCGAACTGTTCGAATATTCGGCGCCCGATCAGCGGGACCTCAAGCAGAAGAACAGCGATATCGGCGCGTTTCACATCTCGCTTTATGTCGACGATATCGACGCCGCAAAAGCTTATCTGGACAGCAGAAACGTTGCGACGCGCTTAGGGCCATTGAACATTACAGACGGTCCAGCAGCTGGCCACTCGATCCTCTATTTCCAGGCACCCTGGGGCCTGCAGTTCGAGGCTATCAGCTACCCCAAGGGCATGGCTTACGAAAAGGACGCCGAAACCGTGCTGTGGAGCCCGAAAGATCCGGGCAAATAAATCAACGCGTCATGACGTTCGCCTTGCGGCATTCCTAGTTCCGCAGGCGGAAGCGCTGTATCTTGCCGGATTCTGTCTTCGGCAAAGCGTCGACGAAGACGATGGAGCGCGGATATTTATAAGGCGCGATGACGGCCTTGACGTGATCCTGCAGCGCCTTAGCCAGTAGATCCGACCCTGTGACCCCAGGCACCAGCACGACATGCGCCTGCACGATATAACCCCGTTCCTCGTCCGGTTTGCCGATCACAGCGCATTCGAGCACGTCGGCATGCGAAAGAAGGGCTGCCTCGACTTCCGGCCCGGCAATATTGTAACCGGCCGAAAGAATGATGTCGTCGGAACGGGCGGCGAAATGGAAATAGCCGTCCTCATCCTGAATGAAGCTGTCGCCCGTCAGGTTCCAGCCATCTCGCACGTAATCGGCCTGCCTGTGGTCGGCGAGATAACGGCAGCCGATCGGCCCGCGAACGACGAGTTTGCCGATGGTCCCGCGCGGAACCTCGTTCATCCCGTCATCGACGACACGGGCCTCATAGCCCTTCAGCGGCTTGCCCGTGCAATTCGGCTTGGCGTCGGAGAGATGATTGGAGATGAAGATATGCAGCATCTCGGTCGAGCCGATGCCGTCGAGGATCGGCTTGCCGGTCTTGCGCGTCCATTCCTCAAAAATCGGCCCCGGCAGCGTCTCGCCGGCGGAAACGGCAATGCGAAGCGAAGACAGATCCGCCCCCTCCTCCATCGCCGCCAGCATGGCACGATAGGCCGTCGGTGCAGTGAAGCTGATGGTCGCTCCATATTCCTGGATGATCTCGACCATGTTCTTCGGCGAAGCGTTTTCCAGCAGCGCCGTCGATGCGCCGAAGCGCAAGGGGAAGATGACCAGACCTCCGAGTCCGAAGGTGAAGGCAATCGGTGGCGAGCCGATGAAGACGTCATCCGGCGTCACCTGCAGCACTTCCTTGGCATAGGCATCGGCGATAATCAGGATATCGCGATGGAAATGCATAGTCGCCTTGGGCACGCCCGTCGATCCGGAGGTGAAACCGAGCAGCGCCACATCATCCCGCCCGGTCTTCACCGGCTCGAAGCGAACGGGCTTGTTGAGCGCAATGCGGTCGAGTTCCGCATCGTGGTTGGCGGTGCCGTCGAAGCCGACAACCTGCTTCAAAAACTGGCTGTCCTTGGCCGCCGCGACAAGCTCTTCCAGCAGTCTTGTATCGCACAGCGCGAATGAGATTTCCGCCTTGTCGATGATCTTCGAAAGCTCGCCTGCCCGCAGCATCGGCATGGTATTGACGGCAACAGCGCCGACCTTCGTCACCGCCAGCCAGCAGGCGATCATGGCGGGATTGTTGCCGGAGCGGATGAGAACGCGATTGCCGGGCTTGACGCCGAAGTTCTCGACGAGCGCGTGCGCGATGCGGTTGGTCCAGTCCGCCAGCTCCTTGTAGGTGCGGCGGCGGCCGTTGCCGATCAGGGCAACGTGATCGGCGAAACCCTTCTCCACCATCCGGTCGCTGAGTTCGAAGCCGGCATTCAACCATTCCGGATAGTCGAAACCCTCCATCCGTAGCTCGGGCCATTCGTCGAAAGGCGGCAGATTGTCTCGCGTGAATGTATCGGTATGACCGGTTGGTCCCAGCATCGCCTTGCTCCCGCATTCTTCTCGATCAAATCGCCACGACAGCCGTTTCCCCGCGGCGCATGTGGCGTTGCTAAAAAAGATCGCACCGAAGCCCGCAATGTTCAAGCAAGAAATTTTAAGCATAAACTATTTTTAAATTCCCATTGATTTAGAAAGAAAATTCTCAATTTTCACGATGTTGTGACCATCAGCCCTCCGCAAATCCGAACAGGAAAAGCCTTGACGAATGGCATCGACAAGATATTTTAAGTTTAAATGATTTTGAGGTCGACTTCGGTCTGACGAGGAGGGAAAAGCGATGCGCATCGTCTGTATCGGCGGCGGCCCCGCAGGGCTCTACTTCGCGCTTCTGATGAAGAAGCTCCATCCCGAGCACTCCATCCGCGTCGTCGAGCGCAACCGCCCCTATGATACTTTCGGCTGGGGTGTCGTCTTTTCCGATGCGACCATGGTTTCGATGCGGGAATGGGACCCGGAAAGTGCCGCCGAAATCGAGGACGCCTTTAACCATTGGGACGATATCGAAGTCCTCTTCAAGGGCACGCGCCAGCGCACATCGGGCCACGGCTTCGTCGGCATCGGCCGCAAGAAGCTTTTGAACATCCTGCAGCGCCGCTGCGAGGCGCTCGGCGTGGAGCTTATCTTCGAAACGGACGTCAATTCCGATCTCGACTATCCGGATGCCGATCTGGTCATCGGTTCCGACGGCCTCAATTCCAAGATCCGCAATCATTATCCGGAGATCTTTCAGCCTGACATGATCACGCGGCCGAACCGCTATATCTGGCTCGGCACCAACAAGCTTTTCGACGCCTTCACCTTCGATTTCCGCCGCACCGATCACGGCTGGTTCCAGGCGCATATCTACAAGTTCGATGACAAGACCTCGACCTTCATCGTCGAGACGACGGAAGAAGCCTATCTCGCCCACGGCCTTGACAAGATGGATCAGGATGGCTCCATCGCCTTCTGCGAAAACCTGTTTTCCGAAGTGCTCGAAGGCGCTTCGCTGATGACCAATGCCCGCCATATCCGCGGTTCGGCCTGGCTGAATTTCAACCGCCTGATCTGCGGCAAGTGGAGCCATTTCAACGGCAACTCCCATGTCGTGCTGATGGGTGATGCCGCCCATACCGCGCATTTCGCGATCGGCTCGGGCACCAAGCTTGCCATTGACGATGCCATCGAGCTGACCCGTCAATTCCAGATCCATGGGCACGAGAAGGACAAAATTCCGGCAGTGCTCGAAACCTATGAGGACATCCGCCGCGTCGACGTCGCCCGCATCCAGAACGCCGCCCGCAATGCGATGGAGTGGTTCGAAGTCGTCGGCCGCCGCTATGCCGATACGCTCGAGCCGCCGCAATTCATGTATTCGATGCTGACGCGCTCCCAGCGCATCAGCCACGAAAATCTTCGATTGCGCGACAAGACCTGGCTTGAAGGCTATGAGCGCTGGTTTGCCGAAAAATCCGGCCTTGAGGTCGGTAACGACCGCTGCCTGCCGCCGATGTTCACGCCCTATCGCCTCCGCGACGTCCAGCTCGTCAACCGTATCGTCGTCTCGCCGATGGCCATGTATTCGGCTGAGAATGGCGTTATGAACGACTTCCACATCGTTCATCTCGGCTCGCGCGCCCTTGGCGGCGCAGGGCTGATCTTCGCGGAAATGACCTGCGTCACGCCCGATGCCCGCATCACGCCCGGATGCCTCGGCCTCTGGAACGAAGAGCAGGTGGCGCAGTGGAAGCGGCTCATCGACTTCGTTCACATGAACAGCGCCGCCAAGGTCGGCATCCAGCTCGGCCATGCCGGCCGTAAGGGTGCGACGAAACTTGCCTGGGAAGGCATCGATCAGCCGCTTGCCGAAGGCGGGTGGCCGCTGATTTCGGCATCCTCAATCCCTTATCTCAAGAACAGTCAAGTGCCGAAGACCATGGATCGCGCCGATATGGAGCGCGTCAAGGCCGACTTCATCCGCTCGACCGAACTGGCGGTCGAGACTGGTGCCGATTGGCTGGAATTGCATTGCGCCCACGGCTATCTGTTGTCGAGCTTCCTGTCGCCGCTGACCAATCTGCGCGATGACGAGTATGGCGGCAGCCATGAAAACCGCGCCCGCTATCCCCTGGAGATCTTCAGGGCAATGCGCGCGATCTGGCCGGCGGGCAAGCCGATCTCGATCCGCCTCTCCTGCCATGACTGGACTGACGGCGGTAACACACCGGAAGATGCGGCGATCTTCGCGCGCATGTTCAAGGAAGCCGGCGCCGACCTGATCGATTGCTCCTCAGGCCAGGTATCGAAACAGGAAAAGCCGGTTTACGGCCGCCTGTTCCAGACGCCCTTCTCCGACAAGATCCGCAATGAGATCGGCATCCCGACGATCGCCGTCGGTGCAATCTCCGAGGCCGATCACGCCAATTCGATCATTGCGGCGGGCCGCGCCGATCTTTGCGCCATTGCCCGCCCGCATCTGGCGGACCCCGCCTGGTCAGTGCACGAAGCCGCCAAGATCGGGCTGACTTCCATTCCCTGGCCGAAGCAATATCTTTCCGGCAAGAGCCAGTATGAAACCAATCTCGCCCGCGCGGCCACCGCGGCACCGGCGAAATGAGGATGAGATGACGACTTCGGGCAAACTCAGCGGCCGCCATGCGCTCATCACCGGGGCCGGCAGCGGCATAGGTGCCGCGATCGCCAAGGCGCTTGCCGCCAAGGGTGCGCGCGTCAGTCTCGCCGGTCGCCGCCGCGAGCCGCTGGAAGCGGTTGCCGCCGAGGTTGGCGTGCACGCTTTTGTCGTCGATGGCTTCGATGTCACCAGCCCCAACGCCGTGACCCAAGGCCTTGGTAAGGCACGCGAAAAATTCGGTCCTGTCGATATCCTCGTCAACAATGCCGGAGAAGCGCCGAGCGCCTCCTTCGAGAAGACGACGCTGGAGGCTTGGAACCATATCCTCTCCGTCGACCTCACCGGCGTTTTCGTGGTGACGCAGGCTGCCCTCCCCGACCTAAAGGCTCGTGGCCACGGCGCACGCATCATCAACATCGCCTCGACGGCCGGTCTGAAGGGCTATGGTTACGTCTCGGCTTACGTCGCCGCCAAGCACGGCGTCGTCGGCCTGACCCGCTCGCTGGCGCTGGAACTGGCGAAAACCGGCATCACCGTCAACGCTGTCTGCCCCGGCTTCACCGCCACGCCGATCATCCAGCGCTCGATCGAGACGATCGTCGCCAAGACCGGTCGGACGGCTGAGCAGACCCTTGCCGAGTTCACGAAGTCCAATCCGCAGGGACGGCTCGTCACGCCGGAAGAAGTCGCCGACACCGTTCTGTGGCTGGCCTCGCCGGCCGCGGCATCAATCAATGGACAGGCAATTGCGGTTGCCGGTGGGGAGATTTGAACGCGATGAGCGACCGGGATATGACGATGAAGGGGCACCTGAAGCCCTTCAAGGATTATAAGCCGGAACACTTCCTCTGGGATGTCAGTGAAGATGGCCGCGTCGCCACCATCCGCCTCAACCGCCCGGAACGTAAGAATCCGCTGACCTTCGACAGCTATGCCGAGCTGCGCGATCTCTTCCGCGATCTCGCCTATGCATCGGATATCCGCGCCATCGTGTTGACCGGCGCCGGCGGCAATTTCTCCTCCGGCGGCGATGTCTTCGAGATCATCGAGCCCTTGACCCGCATGGCGATGCCCGAGCTTCTGGCCTTCACCCGCATGACCGGCGATCTCGTCAAGGCGATGCGCAAATGTCCACAGCCGATCATCTCGGCAGTCGATGGCATCTGCGCCGGCGCTGGCGCCATCCTCGCCATGGCCTCCGATCTGCGGCTCGCGACGCCCCAGGCAAAGACCGCCTTCCTCTTCACCCGTGTCGGCCTCGCCGGTGCGGATATGGGTGCTTGCGGCATCCTGCCCCGCATTGTCGGCCAGGGCCGTGCCGCCGAGCTTCTCTTTACCGGCCGCTCGATGGCGGCAGCGGAAGGACAGGCCTGGGGCTTCTATAACGGACTGCACGCGAGCGCCGACCTCGAGAGCGAAGCGGTTAAGCTCGCCCGTTCGCTCGCCGATGGTCCCTGGTTCGCCCATGGCATGACCAAGACCATGCTGAACCAGGAATGGGCGATGGGTATCGACGAAATGATCGAATCCGAGGCGCAGGCGCAGGCGATCTGCATGGCAACGCAGGATTTCCGCCGCGCCTTCGAGGCTTTCGCCGCTAAGCGCCGGCCGGAATTCCAGGGGGATTAAGAGGATGTCCACGGCAAGTAGCCTCGCCGGCCCGACCCGCGATCATTTGGAGTGGCCCTTCTTCGAAGAGCGCCATCACCGTTTCGCGACCGAAGTCGATGCCTTCGCCAGGTCCGCCGCCATGGCCTCGATCGGTCACGCCGATGTCGATGGCGCATGCCGGAAGCTGGTCAAGGCGCTGGGCGAAGCCGGGCTTCTCACCGCCGCCACTGGATCTTCCGATAGCGAACCGCTGATCGATTCCCGCATGGTCTGCCTCGCCCGCGAAACGCTGGCCTGGCATGACGGCCTTGCCGATTTTGCCTTTGCCATGCAGGGGCTCGGCACCGGCGCCATCGGCCTCTCCGGCTCGCCCGAATTGCGGGCCGCCGTGTTGCCCAAGGTACGCTCGGGTGACTGGCTCGCCGCCTTCGCGCTATCGGAAAAGGACGCCGGCTCCGATGTGGCCGCGATGAGCTGTGCCGCACGCCTCGACGGCGACCACTATGTTCTCGACGGCGAGAAGACCTGGATTTCCAATGGCGGCATCGCCGACGTCTACACCGTCTTCGCGCGCACCGGCGAAGCGCCTGGAACACGCGGCATCTCGGCTTTCGTCGTCTTTGCCGACGATCCCGGCTTCTCGATTGCCGAACGCATCGAGGTCATCGCGCCGCATCCGCTGGCGACGACCCGTTTCGACAATTGTCGCATTCCTGCTTCGCGCCGTCTCGGCGCACCGGGCGAAGGCTTCAAGATCGCCATGCGCACGCTCGATATTTTCCGCGCCTCGGTGGCGGCTGCCGGCCTCGGCTTTGCCCGCCGCGCGCTCGATGAATCGCTTGCCCACGCGCGGTCGCGCCCGATGTTCGGTGCCACTCTTGCCGACCTTCAGTTGACGCAGGCCGCCCTCGGCGATATGGCGACCGGCATCGACGCGGCGGCACTGCTCACCTATCGGGCCGCTTGGCGCCGCGACGTGCAGCGGTTGCCGACGACGCGCGAGGCGGCCATGGCGAAGATGACGGCGACGGAAACCGCGCAGAGCGTCATCGACCGCGCCGTTCAGCTCTTTGGCGGGCGCGGCGTGAAATCGGGCGAGATAACGGAAAAACTCTATCGGGAGATCCGCGCGCTTCGCATCTATGAAGGTGCGACGGAAGTTCAGAAACTCATCGTCGCGCGCGAACTTTTGAAGGCATAGAGCAATTCCAGGAAAAGTGTGAAACGGTTTTCCGTCCGGAATTGCGTAGGACAAACAAATTGAGCGGTTCAGTCGCTCTGTAAAACTGAACCGCTCCAATGGGAGATATGCACATGAGCCGCGAGATTTTCGACTGGGCAGATCCGTTTCGGCTGACGGAGCAGCTGAGCGACGACGAGCGAATGGTGCTGGATACCGCGCAGTCCTACGCGCAGGAAAAGCTCGCGCCCCGCGTGCTGGAAGCCTTCCGCCACGAAAAGACCGATCCGGCGATCTTCCGCGAAATGGGTGAGCTCGGCCTGCTCGGCCCGACAATCTCGCCGGAATATGGCGGCGCCGGCCTGAGCTACGTTGCCTATGGTCTCATCGCCCGCGAAGTCGAGCGTGTCGATAGCGGCTATCGCTCGATGATGAGTGTTCAGTCTTCCTTGGTCATGGTGCCGATCGAAACCTTCGGGTCGGATGCGCAGAAACAGAAGTACCTGCCGAAGCTCGCGACCGGTGAATGGATCGGCTGCTTCGGCCTCACCGAACCGAACCACGGCTCCGATCCCGGCTCGATGGTCACCCGTGCAAAGAAGGTCGATGGCGGCTACAGCCTCACCGGCGCCAAGACCTGGATTTCGAACGCGCCGATCGCCGATGTCTTCGTCGTCTGGGCTAAGACCGAGGATGGCCTCATCCGCGGCTTCATCCTCGAAAAGGGCTGGAAGGGCCTTTCCGCGCCCGCCATCCACGGCAAGGTGGGGCTGCGCGCATCTATCACCGGCGAAGTCGTGATGGAAAATGTCTTCGTGCCGGAAGAAAACCTGATGCCGAACGTATCCGGCCTCAAGGGCCCCTTCACCTGCCTCAACTCCGCACGCTTCGGCATTGCCTGGGGTGCGCTCGGCGCGGCGGAGGATTGCTATGCCAAGGCACGCCAGTACGTGCTCGACCGCAAGCAGTTCGGCCGTCCCCTTGCCGCCAATCAGCTGATCCAGAAGAAGCTTGCCGACATGGTGACCGAGATCACGCTCGGCCTGCAGGGCTGCCTGCGTCTTGGCCGCATGAAGGAAGAAGGCCATCCGCCCGTCGAACTCACCTCCATCCTCAAGCGCAACAGCTGCGGCAAGGCGTTGGACATCGCTCGCGCTGCCCGCGACATGCTGGGTGGTAACGGCATCTCGGACGAATTCGGCATCGCGCGCCACCTCGTCAACCTCGAAGTGGTCAACACCTATGAGGGCACCCACGACATCCACGCCCTCATCCTCGGCCGCGCCATCACCGGCATCGCCGCCTTTTCGAACTGAGGCCGGCCGTGGCATTTAGAACCACCAGACCCCTGCGCTTCGGAGATTGCGATCCCTCCGGGATCGCCTATTTCCCCTCGTACCTGAACATCCTCGTCGGAGTGCTGGAAGACTATTTCGCCTCGATCGACTTTTCCTGGCGAAAATTGATCGACGACCGCCGCATCGGTGTCCCCACCGTGCGGCTCGATCTGACCTTCATCAAGCCCGGCCTGCAAGGTGACGATCTCGAATTCGTGCTTTCAGTCCACGGCGTCGGCCGCTCTTCGCTCGATCTGCAACACCAGATTTCGGCTAATGGTCATGTCCTATGGACGGCCAAGCACCGCGTGGTCGCCACCTCGCTCGATACGCATAGATCCATTGAATGGCCGGATGATCTCCGCGCCGCACTCACCTCTCATCTGGAGACGACCAATGCACACCATCCTGCAACCTGAGGGCTGGGCCAAGCCGATCGGCTATGCCAATGGCATGGCGGCGACGGGCCGCATGGTGTTCGTCGGCGGCCAGGTCGGCTGGAATGCCGCCTGCGAATTCGAAAGCGACGATTTCGTCGAACAGGTGCGCCAGACGCTGAAGAATGTCGTCGCCATCCTTGCGGAAGGAGGCGCCGAGCCGAAGCACATCACGTCGATGACCTGGTATTTCACTGACAAGCAGGAATATCTCGGCAATCTGAAGGGTCTCGGCCAGGCTTACCGCGAAATCATCGGCCGGCACTTCCCGGCCATGGCCGCCGTGCAAGTCGTCGCCCTCGTCGAAGATCGTGCCAAGATCGAGATCCAGGCAACGGCAGTCATCCCGGAATAATAGAGGCGATTAAGATTATGTCGGCATTGCGCTTTTCGGACACCATCTCGGCGGCGCTAGCCGACGGGATCCTCGTCGTCACCATCGACAATGCACCGGTCAACGCATTGTCCGCCGATGTCCGGGCCGGCCTGATGGCCGCTTTGGATCGTGCCGAGAAAGATGACACAGTCGCCGGCGTCGTACTGACCGGAGCGGGCAACAATTTCATCGGCGGCGCCGATATCAAGGAATTCGGCAAACCGCCGGTCCAGCCGCATCTACCTGATGTCATCTCCCGCATCGAAGCCTTTGCCAAACCCGTTGTCGCCGCGATCAACGGCGTTGCGCTCGGCGGCGGCCTGGAAGTGGCGCTCGCCTGCCACCGACGACTTGCCGCGCCAGCCGCGAAACTCGGCCTCCCGGAAGTCAAGCTCGGCATCGTACCCGGCGCCGGCGGTACGCAGCGCCTGCCGCGCCTGACAGGCATCGCCGCCGCCATCGATATGATCGCCAATGGCCGCATCGTATCCGCCGCCGAAGCGTTGAAGCTCGGCATCGTCGATGGCGTGACCAAGGGCGAACTGATCGCCGAAGCTATCGCCGACGCCAAGATGACCAACGCCGCATCGTTGCGCCGCACGGGATCGCTGACGGTTCCTCCGGAAGCTACAGATGCGATCGACAAGGCGGCATCGGACGCATTGCGCAAGGCACGCGGCCAGCGTGCACCGGCCGAAGCCGTCCGCCTTGTGCGCCTGACGGAGACCGTCTCTTTATCAGAAGGACTGGCCGAGGAACGCCGCACATTTATTGCCCTCCGCGACAGCGAAGAGGCCGCAGCCCTGCGGCATGTCTTCTTCGCCGAGCGAGCCGCCGGCAAAGTCGAGGGGCTGGAGACAGTCGCTCCGCGCAAGATCGAAACCATCGGTATCATCGGCACTGGCCTGATGGGATCGGGCATTGCCGTCTCCGCCCTCAATGGCGGCTACCGGGTCATCGGCGTCGAGCAGAGTACAGAGGTCGCGGAAAAGGGACGCGAGCGCATCACCGGCCTCCTCGACAAGGCCGTGCAGTCCGGCCGCCTCGATGCGGCGGGGCGAGAAGATCGACTCGGCCGGCTGACCGTCACCGCCGACATGCAGCAGCTGGTGCAGGCCGATCTCGTCATCGAAGCTGTCTTCGACGATCTCA
Organism: Rhizobium sp. BK312; assembly: GCF_014193605.1. Taxonomy (NCBI): domain Bacteria; kingdom Pseudomonadati; phylum Pseudomonadota; class Alphaproteobacteria; order Hyphomicrobiales; family Rhizobiaceae; genus Rhizobium; species Rhizobium sp. BK312. Next base: position 941,830 of record NZ_JACHZP010000001.1, read on the forward strand.
CAGTCAAGACCGAGCTGTTCCAGCGCCTCGATACGATCGTTCGCGCCGACGCGATTCTTGCCACCAATACGAGCTATCTCGACCCCGACGTGATCGCTGCCGCAACACAACGGCCAGAGCGGATTGTCGGCCTACACTTCTTCTCGCCCGCCAATATCATGCGGCTCCTGGAGGTGGTGAATTGCAAGCAGACGGCGCCGGATGTGCTGGTGACAGCCATTGCCCTGGCAAAACGGCTCGGTAAGCTGCCTGTGGTGTCAGGCGTCACCGAAGGCTTCATCGGCAACCGCATCTTTTCCGCCTATCGCCGCGAAGCGGAATACATGGTCGAGGATGGCGCTTCGCCGCAGGAAATCGACGCAGCACTGGAGGCCTACGGCTTTCCGATGGGGCCTTTTGCCGTGTTCGACATGGCGGGTTTGGAAATCGCCTGGGCACGCCGCAAGCGGCAGGCCGCGACACGCGATCCCTCGGAGCGCTACGTCGTCATCGCCGACCGGCTCTGCGAAGCGGGACGCTTCGGCCAGAAGACGGGCCGCGGCTGGTATGTCTACCGCGATGGCAAACGGACTGTTGATCCCGAGGTAACGGCCATGATCGAAGCCGCGCGCACCGAAAAAGCCATTGTGCCGAAGAGCTTCACCCCAGAAGAGATCGTCAGCCGCCTGCTGAAAGCCATGGTTGACGAAGGCGAGGCGTTGCTTTTGGAAGGCGTTGCCGCGCGCGCCAGCGATATCGATCTCGTCATGATCAATGGCTATGGCTTTCCGGCCAGCAAGGGCGGCCCGATGTTTGCGGCCGGCCGTCGCTGAAAGCAGTCACCGCAGACGGGTCAGGCCGCCGAAGAGAGCAGTGTGAACAATTCCTGCGGCCGGTTGACGCCACGCAGCGCATAGCGGCCGACGGAAACGAGATCGTTGCTCTGCTGGCCTGACAGCGCCTCGACGAAATTCGACGACATCAGGACATTGCGGTCGGCCGACCGGCACATCGAGGCGATGCGGCTGACCTCGTTGACGGCCGGCCCGATCACCGTGAAATCCAGCCGGTCCATGCTGCCGATATTCCCGTAGAAGACATCGCCGATATGCAGGCCGAGATAGACGTCCGTCACCGGCCGGCCTTCGATCTGCCGCTGCGAGTTGAGGTCGCGCAGCCGCTGGCGCAGCAGCGATTCCGCCATCAGGGCGGCAGCGCAGGCATCGGCGGAATTACGAGCCTTGAAGATCGCCAGCGTGCCATCGCCGATCAGCTTCAGCACATTGCCGCCCGCCTCATGGATCGAGGAGATGACCGCGTCGGCATAGGCATTCAGCATCGGGATGATTTCATCCGGCTCGGCCGTATCGGAAATGCGCGTGTAGTTGGCGAGATCGGAGAACCAGAGTGCCGCCGAAATCCGCTCGGTCTTGCCGCGGGTAATCTTGCCCTCGAGCACATGCCGGGCGGCATCCTCGCCGAGATAGACTTCGGCAATGGTGCGGGCGATGCGGCTCATGCCGGTACATTTGATCGCCAAAGCCAGCGCGGGCGTCAGCTTGCGCAGCACGCGCAAATCTTCCTCCGGAAAGCCGACCTCATGCGCGGTGGCAAAGTTGGAATAGAAGCAATCCATCTCGCCGATCGTGCCGCCCTCTTCGAAACGGTGGATCATGGCGATATAGTCGGTATGACCGTCGGCCAGTAGCGTATCGAGCCCGTAGAAATCGGTCGGGTCGCCGAAGCCGATGCGCCGGCGCACCTCGTCTCCGCCCGTGGTCAGCATATGATAGAAGGCGGAACGCTGCCAGTTTTCAGAGGCGATCCCCTGTTGCGTCGGGCCATATTCGAACTCGCGCTCGATGATCTGATTGCCGTCCCAGCGGAAGGCGCGCCCTTCATAGACCGGGTGCAGCGTATCCATCAGCGCCATGGCTCGATCGATGTTGAGACCATGCTGACGGCACTGCTCGCAGAAGCCGGAGAGGATATCGACTTCCGTCATTCCCTTGAGGCCGGCCTGCATGAGCCAGCTGGCAATTTCGCCAATGTCCTTCGCGTCCATGGATATCTCCCGACCCTCTGAAGGATTCGCTTTAGTACGAAACTCTAAGGCTTGGAATGCCGTCCTGCACAAAATAGTTTCGATGCACGTCAGTCGTCGCCGCTCCTGTGGCACAGAAGCGGCGATTTGACGCTGGGAGATGGCAATGCGGTCTCAGCCCTTGACGACAGGCCTCAGCAAATCCTCCAAGCCGATACGCCGGAAGAGTTCTGCCCTCACCCGATCGGCAACGCCATTGACGATTTCAGCACCATCTTCCGAGGGGTCTATATGGGTGCGGAACGGGCGTGTTCCAAACGGCATGTCGATCACATCGACGATCGCGGTCGCAACCGAGGCTGCATCTGCGTCGGCCGGCTCCAGCGAGGCGAGCCCCTTCAGTGCCTGATCGGGAACACCTGCATAGGGACCATTGTCGTATTCGGTGGCACGAGCCTTATCGGCCGGCGAGCCGGAATGGGCAAAATGGTTGGTGCCTTTCGTGAAGGCACCCGGCACGATGATGGCGGTCTCGATGCCCCAGCGTGTCAGCTCCGAAGCATAGGAAACGGCAAGCGAATCCATGGCCGCTTTCGCTGCGAAATAAGGCGAGAGGTACGGCGGCGTGCCGCCCCGCGTGCTCGACGAGGAAACCCAAACGACCAGCCCCTTTCCTTGCCTGCGCATGTGAGGCAGCACGGCCCGATTGACGCGCTGGGTGCTAAGCACGTTGATGTCGTAGAGTTCGGCGAACTGTTCGGGCGTGAAGGCTTCTGCCGGGCCGAACGACATGTGGCCGGCATTGTGGATGATGGTATCGATGCGGCCTTGCTCGGCGATGACGGCGGCAATACCGGCTTCGACCGAAGCATCCGAGGCAACATCGAGTTCGACGGTTCTGAGATCGACGCCGTCCTCCTTGGCGAAAGCCGCCGCTGCCTCGACCTGCGCCGCATTACGCCCCCTGGTTTCGCGGATGCCGGCATAGACCGTATGGCCTGCCTTGGCGAGAGCGCGTGCCGTCAGAGCCCCGAAGCCGCTCGATGCGCCAGTGATTACGATGACTTGCTTGCTCATGATCCTGTTCCTTCAGAGGATTGGCTGTTGTTGACGATGAATTGGAGAGCGGCAGGAATTGCCCTGCCGCCAAATGGGCTCAGATCATGCCGCCATTGGCGCGTAGCGTCTGGCCGTTGATCCAGCCGCCGTCCGGGCCGACGAGGAAGGAGACGGCGGCGGCGATATCCTGTGGCGTGCCCAGGCGCTCCAGCGGGTTCATCTTGGCCATGCGATCGATGAGCTCGTCGCTCTTGCCCTTCAAAAAGAGATCCGTGGCCGTCGGGCCGGGTGCGACGGCATTGACTGTTATCGAGCGGCCGCGCAGCTCCTTCGCCATGATGCCGCTCAGAAGCTCGACCGCCGCCTTCGTCGCGGCATAGACGCCGTAGGTTTCGAGCTTCAGGCCGACAATGCTGGTCGAGAAGTTGACGATGCGGCCGCCGTCACGCAGGCGCTTGCCGGCTTCGCGCAGCGTATTGAACGTGCCCTTGAGGTTGATGGCGATATGGCGGTCGAAATGCGCGTCGTCGGCATCAGCGATCTTGGCAAGCTGCATGATGCCGGCATTGTTGACGAGGATATCGACACCGCCGAAGGCAGTTTCCGCCGCATCGAACATGCGGCGCACAGCTTCGACATCGGAAACATCGGCTTTAGCGGTCAGCGCCCTACCGCCCTTTTCCTCGATCTTGCGAGCGAGTTCCTCGGCGGCGACTTCGCTGCCGGAATAGTTGATGACGACGGTGAAACCGTCTTCGGCCAAACGCTCTGCAATGGCGGCACCGATGCCGCGCGATGCGCCGGCGACGATTGCTACCTTGTTAGAATTGCTGCTCATTTTCCTCATCCTTCGTTGCTTTGCGCCGTAGCGCGTTTCGATGAGGAGAAGATGCCTCTTTTCATGAGGCGGATAATCGACCATTAATCGGCATCACTATCCGAAATCGGCGAACAAATAATATGGACAGATTCGATGCCATGCGGGTGTTTTGCCGGGTCGTGGAACGGCGCAGCTTCACGCTGGCTGCCGAAGACACCGGCCTGCCCCGCTCGACGGTGACGGACGCGATCAAACAGGTCGAGGCGCGTCTCGGCGTGCGCCTGCTGCAGCGCACGACGCGGCATGTGAGCCCGACGCTCGACGGCGAAGCCTATTATCAGCGCTGCCTGCGTATCCTCTCCGATATCGAGGATGCCGAAGGCGCCTTTGCCGGCGCCAAGCCAAAGGGCGTTCTACGCGTCGACGTGCACGGAACGCTGGCGCGCCACTTCGTCCTGCCGAACTTGCCTTCCTTCCTCGAAACCTATCCCGATATCGAACTGCAGATCACCGAGGGCGACCGGTTCGTCGATCTGATCCGCGAAGGCATTGACTGCGTGCTGCGCGTCGGCACGCTGCAGGATAGCGACATGATCGGCCGCCGCGTTGCGATGCTGGAGGAGGTGACGCTTGCAGCGCCCGCCTATGTCGAACGGTTCGGCATGCCCGCCCATCCGGAGAAGCTCGACGGGCATCGGATGATCGGCTTCCGCTCTTCCGCAACAGGCGGATTGCTGCCGCTGGAATTCCAGATCGATGGCGCCGTGCGCGAAATTACCCTGCCGGCCACCATCTCGGTCAATGCGGCCGAGAGTTACTTCGCGGCGGCCAAGCTCGGTCTCGGCCTGATCCAGGTCCCGCGCTACCACGCAGAGGAAGCCCTGCGATCGGGCGAGCTGCTGCACGTCCTTGAGGACTATCCACCGACTCGAACGCCCGTCTCGATGCTCTATCCGCGCAGCCGCCAGCTTTCGCCGAGGGTCCGCGTCTTCATAGATTGGCTTGTGAAGGTTTTTGCCGGACAGAACGTGGCTGAAAGCCCGGCCGGATGAATATTCCGCGAAAGCGATCAAATAAATGAAATCGGCTCTTTGAATGCGCGGCCGGCACGCCTACGTCGTAGTGCATTACTCTACGGGCAATGCCGTCGCTACTTCATGACAGCCTGGCGATTTTCGAGAGAGAGCCGATGACCGAACAGAAGCAATTGAAGCTCGGGGCCTTCATGCGTCCCGTCAGCTTGCATACCGGTGCCTGGCGTTATCCCGGCGCCTATCCGGACGCCAACTTCAATTTCCAGCATATCAAGAGCTTCGCACAGGAACTGGAAAGGGCGAAGTTCGATGCCTTCTTCATGGCCGATCACCTCGCGGTCCTCAACATGCCGATCGAGGCCCTGAAGCGCAGCCAGACTGTCACCTCCTTCGAGCCCTTCACCCTGCTTTCGGCGCTCGCCGCCGTGACTGACAGGATCGGCCTCGTCGCCACTGCCTCCACCACCTTTGATCTGCCCTATCACATCGCCCGCCGTTTCGCCTCCCTTGACCACATCAGTGGCGGCCGCGCCGGCTGGAATATAGTCACCACATCCAATCCCGATGCCGCGCTTAATTTCGGCCTCGAAGAACATATGGAACATGGCGAGCGCTATCATCGCGCCCGCGAATTCTATGATGTCGTAACCGGCCTCTGGGACAGCTTCGCCGACGATGCCTTTCTCCGCGATCCCGAAAGCGGCATCTTCTTCGATCCCGAGCGGATGCATGTCCTCGGGCACAAGGGCGAGGAACTGAGCGTCCGCGGGCCTCTTAACATCGCGCGACCGCCGCAGGGCTGGCCCGTCATCGTCCAAGCCGGGCAATCGGATGCCGGCCGCCAGCTTGCCGCAGAAACGGCCGAGGCGGTCTTCGCCGCGCCGCGCAACCTGGCGGACGGCAAGTCGATCTTCGCCGATATCAAGGGACGGATGAAAGCGATCGGCCGCAATCCGGATCATCTGAAGATCCTGCCCGCCGCCTTCATCGTTGTGGGCGACACGATCGAGGAAGCAAAGGCCAAGCGGGCAAAGCTCGATAGCCTCGTCCATTACGATAGCGCCATCGCATCCCTGTCGATCGCGTTAGGGCATGACGCCTCCAAATTCGATCCCGATGGCCCGCTGCCGGAAATTCCAGAAACCAATGCCAGCAAGAGCGGCCGCGAGCGCGTCATCGCGCTTGCCGAATCGGAGAAGCTGACCGTGCGCCAGCTTGCCCAACGCCTCGGCGGCTATGCCGGCCTCGCCTTTGTCGGCACACCTGAGAGCATCGCTGACGAGATGGAGCAGTGGCTGTACGAGGAAGGCTCCGACGGTTTCAATGTCGTCTTCCCCTTCCTGCCCCAGGGCCTGCTTGACGTGACCACCCGCGTCGTTCCAGAGCTGCAGCGCCGCGGCATCTTCCGCCGCGATTACGAAGGCACGACCTTGCGCGAACACCTCGGCCTGCCGCGCCCGGAAAACCGCTTCTTCACGAAACCGGCTGCGGCAGCGCAGTAACAGAGCCCGCGATAAGAGACTGATATGAGCCATATCACGCCGATCGACTATGAGACCGCTTCCGAGGCCGTGCGCACCGAGCATGATCGCGAAGTGCAGCTGCGCGGCCGCATGACGAATATGAAGCGGACATTGCTGCACTCGCCGGTCGCGCATCGCATCTATGCGGAATGGTTTCCTCTACGCGAAGAGCTACGCCCTGAGCTGGACGATCGCGCCGTCTGGCTCCTTTGCCATGCCATCGCACTCGAATGCCGCTCGATCATCCCGGTCGGCTTCTTCCGGCGTGCGCTGATGAATGTCGGCCTGACGCCGGAAACGATTGTGCCGACAGACGACGAGGCGCTGCTGATCGAATTCGGCAAGGCGATCGTCAGGGATTCCAACGCGATTCCGGAGGGGATTTGGGATCGATTGAAGGCCCGCTACGACGAGCCGACGCTTGCCAACCTCGTCGCTTTCGCCGGCATTATGATCGCGACGGCGATCTACAACAATGCCGTGAAGGTGGATATCGATCCGGAGCTTGGACCTTATCTTGAGGGGTTTAAGTTTCCGGCGAAGTGACGGTCGTCAGACTCATTATACAGAGTTGATGGGGAAAATGGCCCCTCACCCCAGCCCTCTCCCCGTTCTCACGGGGAGAGGGAGCGACCTCGTGACAACCTCAAACGCTCGCTTGGGGAAAAGGCAATTTTCATACTTCGCGCATATTGGCGATGAGATGGAACGGTGGTGGCGCGGCCATCCCCTTCTCCCCGTCAAGACGGGGAGAAGGGGCCCGACAGGGCGGATGAGGGGCTTTCACCACCCAATCCAAAACTCACCCCGAAATCGTTGTCGAAAACTGCGGATTGCCGCGGATAGTGTTGCTCACGGTGCAGATTTCATCTTCGGCGGCGTGCGCGATCGCATTACGCACCTCATCACTGAAATCGCCCTTGATGGTGAAGGCGATGTTGAATTTCTCCACGCGAGAAAGGCCCTCCGCCGCCTTTTCCCCTGTCACAACAGCAGTCACTTCCGTGAGCTTGTCGAGCACGCCGAGGCTGCTGGCTGCCATGCGGGCGCTCAAAACCAGGCAGGCCGAGAGCGACGAATAGAGCAGGTCGAGCGGATTGAAACCCGGCTGCGATGGCGAAGTGACGATGTCGATTTCGCCCCCCGTCACGGACGTCACATGCGGAAAGCCGGTGCGGCCGACCGTAGCGGTCGCGCCCGTCTGCCTCGTCTTCACTTTCAGTTCGGCCATGTCGAAAATCCTTGAAATAAAAGCGGGAAACCCTTTCCTTCTACATAGGGATTCATCGCGCAGGACACAATTGCAGTTCGTGGCCCTTGCGTCTTCCAGCCAGTTAAGCCACCAAATGGTTACACGCTCTGAGAAGCAATTTCAGGAAAAATGCGTAGTGGTTTTCCGTCCAGAATTGCGTACAAACGCTCTAGAAGACAGGCAGTTCGATATGACCGTTACCGATCCCCGCGCCTTCCTGACCTCGCTGTTCGATGCCGCGGTTCGTGCAGCAGATCCGTTGACCGGCATTCGCACGCATCTGCCGGCCAAACCGAAGGGCCGCACGATCGTTATCGGCGCCGGCAAAGGATCTGCCCAGATGGCGGCCGCGCTGGAGCAATGCTGGGATGGCCCACTGCAAGGCCTTGTCGTGACGCGATACGGATTTTCCGCCCCCTGCCGCCGGATCGAGATCATCGAAGCCGCCCATCCCGTGCCGGACGAAGCAGGCCTCGTCGCTTCCCGTCGGCTTCTGAAACTTGTCGAGGGCCTGACGGAGGACGATCTGGTGATCGCACTGATATCAGGCGGCGGCTCGGCGCTGCTTCCCTCGCCAGCGGACGGCCTGGGCCTTGCGGACGAAATCGCGGTCAACAAGGCGCTGCTCGCCTCCGGCGCGCCGATCTCGGCGATGAATGTCATTCGCAAGCATCTGTCGACCATCAAGGGTGGCCGGCTGGCTGCCGCAGCCCTTCCCGCCAAGGTCGTCTCGCTCGTCGTCTCGGACATTCCCGGCGACGATCCTGCCCTCGTGGCCTCCGGCCCGACCGTACCCGGCCTCGGCACGCGCGCCGAAGCGCTCGATCTCATCCGCCTCTACCGCATCGAACTGCCGCCGGCCGTTCTCGCCCATATGGAGAAAGTTGAAGCGGATGCGCCCCGCCCGGAGGATCCTCGTTTTGCCGGCAATGAAGTGCATGTCATCGCCTCTGCCGGTGTCTCGCTGGAAGCTGCTGCTGAGGTGGCGCGTTCTGCCGGCGTCGAAGCGGCCATCCTCTCCGACGCCGTCGAGGGCGAGGCCTGCGAAGCTGCTCATGTCCACGCCGCGATTGCCCGCGAGGTGCTTCATCGCAACCGGCCCTTCGTCAAGCCGATCGTGCTACTGTCAGGCGGCGAAACCACGGTGACCTTGAAAGGCAAGGGCAAGGGCGGGCGAAACTCGGAGTTCCTGCTGTCGCTGGCCATCGATCTCGACGGCCATGCCGGCATTCACGCCATGGCCGCCGACACGGATGGCATCGACGGCAGCGAGGACAATGCCGGCGCCTTTGCAGATGCGAGCACTGTGGCACGGCTGCGCAAGGCTGGAATGGTTCCGGCTGAGATGCTGGCAAACAACGATGCGTGGACGGCCTTCAACGCGATCGGAGATCTCTTCGTCCCCGGCCCTACGGGAACGAACGTCAACGACTTCCGCGCCATCCTGATCGCGTAACCCCCGGAACGGGTAAGCTTAAATAATTGCGGTGCAATCGTCACAGCGCCAGTAGGCGGCTGCCGTCGATGCCCATCGAAGAAAACGTCGGCTGCAATGGTCGCATTCGATTTCCACGACATGCGTCCTTTCGCCAACGATGAATGGCCTGGTCTTGATCCTGCGCTCGCTCTTCCATTGCTCGAGCTTCGTCACGGCCATGATTACCCTCCACGCAATACTCGCTTCGACAAGCAATAATCTAAAATAGATTCAACTAATAAAAGAAATATTGCAAGTGCGAAGCGATTTTCCGCGCGGCAGGAGGACCGAAATTATCCGTAGTAGTGCATGGAAGACATAGTGCGCCGGCTTCCGGCCGCGGCGGGATCGCTCCATTAAAAAATTGTGACAGCGGATATCGCCATTTTCGCGCGCGACGCCATGTCATTCGTTGGCGATTTTCCATCAAGATAACAATGGGAGGCATATTCATCATGCGCCACTTCCGCCAGCGGGCGATTTCGTCGGTAACCCTGGTCACATTTGCTCTCTTTTCCGTCACCGCCAGAGCTGCCGCGCCGCCGCCGGTCGAGGCGGAGCATGGCATGGTGGTCACGGCTCAGCATCTCGCCACCGATGTCGGCGTCGAAGTGCTGAAGAATGGCGGCAATGCCGTCGATGCCGCCGTTGCGGTCGGCTATGCGCTGGCCGTGGTGTACCCGACCGCCGGTAATATCGGCGGCGGCGGCTTCATGACCATCCGCATGCGCGACGGCAAGACGACCTTCCTCGACTTCCGCGAGCGCGCGCCCCTGGCGGCGACCAAAGGCATGTATCTCGACGACAAGGGCAATATCGTCAAAGGCGCCAGCACGGACGGCTATCTCGCCGTCGGCGTTCCGGGCTCAGTCATGGGCTTCGAGACGGCCCGCGAGAAATACGGCACCAAGTCCCGCCAGGATCTGATCGCGCCGGCCATTCGTTATGCCAAGGAAGGCTTCACGCTGAACCAGGCCGATGCTGCCGAACTGAACGGGGGCAAGGCATGGCTTTCGCGCGATCCGGCCACCGCGGCGATCTTCACCAAGGCGGATGGAAAACCCTTCGCGACAGGCGACAAGCTGATGCAGCCGGATCTCGCCAATGCCCTATCCGGCATTTCCGATCAGGGACCGGATGGTTTCTACAAGGGACCGGTCGCCAATGCCATCGTCAAGGCAAGCCAGGACAAGGGCGGCATTCTCGCAAACCAGGATTTCGAACAATACAAAGTCCGCGAGCTCGAGCCCGTGAAGTGCAATTATCGCGGCTACGAGATCATCTCCTCGCCGCCACCCTCCTCCGGCGGCGTCATCATCTGCGAAATCCTCAATGTGCTGGAAGGCTATCCGCTCTCCTATACCGGCTACGCCTCGGCCGACACGGTCCACTACATGGTCGAAGCCATGCGCTACGCCTATGTCGACCGCAATTCGGCGCTCGGCGATCCCGACTTCGTTGACAACCCCGTCAGCAAGCTGCTCGATAAGGCCTATGCCCAGAAGATCCGCGACGGCATCTCGCCCTACAAGGCTGGCATCTCCAAGGATCTGATGCCCAAGGGCCTCGGCGAAAGCCACGAAACAACGCATTATTCGATCATCGACAATGACGGCAATGCCGTCGCCGTCACCTATACGCTGAACGGCTCCTTCGGTGCCGGCGTCGTTGCGCCTGGCACTGGCATCCTCTTGAACAACGAGATGGATGACTTCACCTCCAAGCCCGGCGTGCCCAACCTTTACGGCCTGGTGCAGGGCGAGGCCAATGCCATCCAGCCGAAGAAGACGCCGCTCTCCTCCATGAGCCCGACGATCGTCACCAAGGACGGCAAGCCCTTCATGGTGATCGGCAGCCCCGGCGGCTCGCGCATCATCACCATCACGCTGGAAGCGATCATCAACGTCATCGATTTTGGCATGAACATTCAGGAAGCCATTGACGCCCCGCGCATCCATCACCAATGGCTGCCGGACAAGGTCTATATGGAACCCCGCGCGCTCTCGCCCGATACGATCAAGCTTCTGACCGGTATGGGCTACACGGTTCAGGTGGACAATAGCTGGCCGATCTGGGGCCAGGCGGCCGGCATACTTGTCGGGGGCAAGAGCCTCAGCGACATCGCCAAGGGCGGTGGCGCCCGCTATAACGGCGCCGTGGACAGCCGTGCCGGCTCAGGGCTTGCCGAAGGCTACTGATCGCCTCGGTGCCTGCCGAAAACGACGACTCGGACCGGTGCCACCACCAATTGGCACCGGTCTTTTTGCCTATAGCATCCGGCGGAAGGAGCACATTATCTTACGCGAAAAAACCAAGCGTGAGCATTTCGGTGCGATATCGCGCCTATTCATTCACCTCACGTTCATTTGATGCCGTTTGCCCCTGCATGTGCATCATTTTTTTCATCCCATGAATGGGATTTGCGATTTCTGATATAGCAATCGCGTGCAAGCAGGAGTATACAAACCGCCGTTCAAATAGGCCTTCGCGCCATGACCAGACTTGCGGTTCTGTCTTACGACCCCACCGCACCATCGAGAGCGATCCCCGACAATGTCGGATCAGATATTTCAGGCCGCCCCCATCAGGCGGGCCGCACCGAATTTTCGTGTAGTAGCGCTTATCGTAGCAAGCGCGATGTTCATGGAACAGCTCGACGCGACCGTGCTCGCAACAGCCCTTCCGACCATGGCGAGAGACTTCGGCGTCAGCGCGCCGGCCATGAGTATCTCGCTGACATCCTATCTCCTCAGCCTCGCGATCTTCATTCCCGCCAGCGGCGCTATTGCAGACCGCTTCGGGTCGCGCACCGTCTTCCGATCCGCCATCGCGGTCTTTGTCGTCGGCTCGCTTCTCTGCGCGCAGGCGCCGAACCTTTTCTTCCTCGTGATCGCGCGCCTCCTTCAGGGTCTCGGCGGCGCGATGATGCTGCCCGTGGGTCGCCTCGTGCTGATGCGCAGCGTCGCCCGCAAGGATATGGTCAATGCCATGTCCTGGCTGCTGATCCCGGCGCTCGTCGGCCCCATTCTCGGCCCGCCGGTCGGCGGCATGTTCGTGACCTACCTCGACTGGCGCTGGATCTTCTACATCAACGTGCCGATCGGCATTATCGGCTTCATCCTGGTGACGATGTTCATCGAGGAGGTGAAAGGCCCGCGCACCGGCCGCTTCGATCTCTCCGGCTTTATCCTCTCGGGCATTTCGCTGGGATCGCTGCTCTTCGGCTTCGAAATGTCGAGCCGCGAGGGCGAAGGCTATCTCGCGGTCTTCCTCATCTCTATCGGCCTCTTGTTCGGCATCGCCTATCTGCGCCATGCCCGCAAGCACCCCTCGCCGATCATGGATTTCTCCTTGATGAAGGTGCCGACGTTCCGCACCTCGGTCATCGCCGGTTCGCTGACGCGCATCAGCCAGGGCGCCCATCCCTTCCTGATCCCGCTGATGCTGCAGCTCGGTTTCGGTCTTTCGGCCGCTGCCGCCGGCCAGATTGCCATTGCGACCGCTCTCGGCTCCATGGCCATGAAGCCTTTTCAGGTTCGCATCCTGCGCACGCTCGGCTTCCGCACCGCCCTTATCATCTTCGGCCTCATCGGCACGCTCGGCTATGGCATGTGCGCCATCTTCAAGCCGGATTGGCCGCTGCCTGTCATCTTCGTGATCCTGTTCTTCTGCGGCTTCTTCATGTCGTTCCAGTTCACGGCCTACAACACGATTGCCTATGACGAGATCGAGCGCGACCGCATGAGCATTGCGACAAGTTTCTACTCGACCTTCCAGCAACTGATGCTGTCTCTCGGCATCTGCGTCGCCGCCTTGGCGCTGCATGGCTCGACACAGTTCCTTGGTCACGCCAAGCCGGAGATGGTCGACTTCTCCGTCGCCTTCATCGTCGTCACGACCATTGCGCTTCTCGCTGTCATCTGGAACGCCAGCTTCTCGCGCACAGCCGGTTCGGAAATCAGCGGCCACCGCCGCAAATCACCGGAAGACAGCCTCGCCGAGCACTGATGCTCGCCTCCCGCCCACTGCGGCAATAGCGGCTTTTGTGAACAGTGCCTTCACGGGCGGCGCATTGCATTGAACAATGACCTCGACCTAAATAGCGACCAGAACGAAATAACAGTCTGGAGCATTCCATGGTCGCCGGCATCCATCACATCACGCTGATCACCCGCAAGGTCCAGGCGAATGTCGATTTCTACGTCGGCTTCCTCGGCCTGCGCCTAGTCAAGCGCACCGGCGGCTTTGAAGACGCTACCCAGCTTCATCTCCTCTATGGCGACGCCAAGGGCTCGCCCGGCTCGCTGATTACTTTCCTTGTCTGGGAGGATGGTTCGCCCGGCCGCGCCGGCGTCGGGCAGATCGGCGAAATCTCTCTCGCCATCGATCCCGCAAGCATCGGTTTCTGGCTGACGCGTGCCCTGAGTGCCGGCCTCAAGCCCGAAGGCCCCTCCGACGAATTCGGTGAGCCTGTGCTTCGGCTGAAGGATCCGGACGGCGTCATCGTCAAATTGGTGGGAACGAACACGCTGCAGGCGGCGGCTCCATGGACAAGCGACACCATTCCGCAGGAACACGCAGTCCGACGTATCCGTGGCGCGACGCTATTCAGCGAAACGCCTGATGAAACCCAGGCCATTTTGATCGACCATTTCGACTACCGGCCCCTTGCCACCAATGGCGCGATCAGCCGACTCGTCTCGGAGCCTGGCGATATCCTCGACATCCGCGATGCCCGCGGCTTCTGGGCGAGCGCCCCGGGTACGGGTACGATCGATCATGTCGCCTTTCGCGCCGCCGACGATGCGGAATTGCAGTCGGTCCACACCGCCCTGCAGGCGATCGATTCCGGGCCGACGACGATGCATGACCGCAAATATTTCCGCTCGCTCTATGTCCGCGAACCTGGCCAGATCCTGTTCGAACTCGCCACGGATGCGCCTGGCATGTTGATCGACGAGGACGAAACGACGCTTGGCACGCGCCTCTTCGCTCCCGGCGACAGTCCCAAGCTTTTGGCCGAGCTGAACGTGATCCTGCCGCAGTTCTCCATGCCCGGAGAGCCGCGCGTCATCTATCGCGACCTGCCCTTCATCCATCGTTTCTTCACGCCCGATGAGCCGAACGGCAATGTCTTCATTCTGCTGCACGGTTCCGGCGCCAACGAAACGACAATGCTGCCGCTTGGTCACGAGATCGATCCCAATGCGACCTTGCTCAGCGTGCGTGGCCGTGCGCTGGAGGAAGGAGCGCCGCGCTGGTTCCGCCGCAATGGGCCGATGTCCTTCGATCAGACGGATATCGCCAGCGAGGCCGAAGCCTTTGCTGCCTTCATCGACGGCGCGATCCATGCCTATGGCCTCGATCCAGATCGCATCGTCTATATCGGCTATTCGAACGGCGCCAACCTGCTGAACGCCATGCTGTCGCTGCACCCGCATCTCATCCGCCGCGCCGTGCTGCTGCGCTCTATGGCCGTGCTCGAAAATCCGCCGGCGGCTGATATGTCGGATGCCAATGTGCTGGTGGTCGCCGGCGAGAAGGATCTGTATGGCCCATACGCTCAGCCATTGGCCGAACGCCTGCGCGATGGCGACGCAAAGGTCGAACTTGCAACCGTTCCCGCCGGTCATGAGTTTGACGATGCCGATGTGCCGGTCATTCAAGAGTGGCTCAACAAGTCCGCCTGAAACGACCTCTTGAGCAGAAAGACAAAAGCCCGCGATCTGGCGGGCTTTTGCGTTGACGAATACAGCTGGGGCTCAACCCCCGAACGTATATTCCGCGATCGATTCCGGCTTCATCTCGATCGAGAAGCCCGGCAGGCTCGGCGGCATGTAGGCTGCATCGCGGATGATGCAGGGGTCGATGAAATGCTCGTGCAGGTGATCGACATATTCGATGACGCGGCCATCCTTGGTGCCGGATACGGCGATGTAATCAATCATCGACAGGTGCTGCACATATTCGCAAAGCCCGACGCCACCGGCATGCGGCCAGACCGGCAACCCATACTTGGCGGCGATCAGCAGCACCGCCAGCACTTCGTTGAGACCGCCCATGCGGCAGGAATCGATCTGCACGATGTCGATCGCGCCCTCGGCGATGAACTGCTTGAACATGATGCGGTTCTGGCACATCTCGCCGGTGGCGACCTTCACCGGGCCGATGGCCTGGCGGATCTTGCGGTGTCCGGCAACATCGTCAGGGCTAGTGGGTTCTTCGATGAAGAAGGGCTTAGCGAAGGCGAGCTTCTTCACCCAGTCGATCGCCTGATTGACCTCCCAGACCTGGTTGGCGTCGATCATGAGGTAACGATCGGGGCCGATCACCTCGCGGGCAATGGTGAGACGGCGAATATCGTCTTCGAGATCACGGCCGACCTTCATCTTCACATGGTTGAAGCCGGCATCGATCGCCTCCTGGCACAGGCGGCGCAGCTTGGCGTCGTCATAGCCAAGCCAACCGGCTGATGTCGTGTAGCAGGCATAGCCCTCACGCTCGAGCGTAGCGATACGATCGGCCTTGCCGGCTTCCGCCTTCTTCAGGATGGCGACGGCCTCATCGCGGGTCAGCACATCGGTCAGGTAACGATAGTCGACGATATCGGCGATCTGTTCGGCATTCATCTCCGAAACCAGCCGCCAGACCGGCTTGCCGGCCTCCTTCGCGAGCAGATCCCAGACGGCATTGACGACAGCGCCGGTTGCCAGATGCATCGCGCCCTTCTCTGGGCCGATCCAGCGCAGCTGACTGTCGCTGGTCAGATGCCGCCAGTATTTGCCGGGGTTTTCCAGAACCGTCGCAAGTTCGGTGCCGACGACCAGATGCCGCATCGCCTCGATTGCCATGCAGCAAATGTCATTGCCGCGGCCGATGGTGAAGGTCAGGCCGTGGCCGGCAAGGCCCGGCTTGTCGGTGTCGAGGATGACATAAGCTGCCGAATAATCCGGATCTGGATTCATCGCGTCCGAACCATCGAGGCTCTGCGATGTCGGGAAGCGCAAATCGAAAACGCGAAGATTGGTGATGCGCGTCATTGGAAAACTCCTTCTAAATCCATCGCGACCTCTCGACCTCTAACCCGAGGTCGAACTCCTCCCAGAGGGCCACATTATGCGAGCTGCACATTCGAATTTCAGCAATCACCCGCCGATGCGGATAGGCGGATGCGTCCTCAAAGCGCCTCTCCTCCTAACCCTGCCGTCGTTTCCGCAGAGAGCTCTACTCTTCTTATGTGAATAGTTTTTTCACATATGCATGATTTTTGCAATCGAAAAGACAGCATGAATTCGCGCTCTATGCTGCCGCCAACGTCACAAAATGCGCTATTGTCCGACGCAAATGGATTTGCTGAAGGAGATGCAGGGAATGGCAACGGTTAAATTGCTCGATGATGCGGAGGCAGAGGCGATCCCGGCCGTGAAGGCGGTGTTCGACGATATTCGCGCAGTGAGAAAATCCGATTTCGTCAATAATTTCTGGCGCGGCCTGGCGAACGACCCGGCACTGCTGAAGCGCACTTGGGAAGGGCTGAAAGCTGTCATGATGACGGAAGGCGCGCTCGATCCGCTGGTGCACGAGATGATCTACATTGCCGTCTCCACCGCCAATGGCTGCAGCTATTGCATCCATTCCCATACGACTGCCGCGAAGGCGAAAGGGATGACCGATGCCCAGCACGCCGAACTGCTGGCGGTGATCGGCCTTGCCGGACAAACGAACCATCTGGTCACGGCGATGCAGATCCCTGTCGATCCGGAATTCGATGTCCGCAAACGCTGAAAATGCAGAAGGCCCGCGGGCGTGCCGGCGGGCCTTCTTTAAATGGTCTTTCGCTTTTCAGCGATCGGATTTTTCCGTCGTCTGAGCGTCTGCAGCAAGGGCGGCAACGTCGAGCCCGTTATTCACGGCGAGCAGCCTTTTGCGAACGAGAACGCCCATCACGCGGGCAGCCGTCGAAAAGGTCATCGTGTCAAGCGGGCCTTCGCCTTCCCAGGGCTTGGTTAGCCGCTCGGTTACGGCCGAGACAATGTTGTTGGGCACAATGTCTGTGCATTCGCGCATCGCTTCGAACACAACGCTGATGGGATGGATGCGTCCTTCGAACGTCACGATCGGTTCGGTTACTTCGCTGTCCCATTCCTCGAAGGCATAGAGCGCTTCGCGGAAGAGCTGCTGCAGGGTGATGGGTGCATGACCCTCATGAAGGGGCGGCAAGGCATTCGACATGTCTGTCTCCTTTCAATTGGAAGTCCGGCGCATGTATGAAATTGGATGGTCTCTCCTCCGAGACCCAAGCGCTGCTTCGTCAGCTTGGCGCGCCGGAAGAACGGGGCGTGGCGCGGCAAACCATCTCGTGACCGGCGCAACGCGGGACACACACGAAATGTTCCCACCGGTCATTTAACTTGATCAAGTCTATAGATTAATCTCGACTTGAAAAGCCTCTTTAAGAATTTTCTGTAATTCTCTTTATTTTTGAATGACTTCGCGTAGTATGAAATTACCGGGTGCCGAGGAAAGGCGCGCGAATCTCTCTCCCAGGAGCAAAGGGAACGCCATGTGCGGCGATCATGAACATCAGCATCACGACGGGCATGATCACGACCCTCAGCCCATCGATTGGCGCGAACACGGCATCAAGATCATTCCCGGCAATGCGCTGGATCCGAATACCGCACAAACCCCCGGCATGAACCGCGCGACCGCGATCAATCATGCGCGCGCCGGCGCTGAAAAGATCTGGGCGGGAACCGTGACGATCCACGCCAATGCCAAGACCGGCGCTCACCATCACGGCGACCTCGAAAGCATCATCTACGTCGTCAAGGGCAAGGCCCGGATGCGCTGGGGTGACAACCTCGAATTCGTCGCCGAAGCCGGCCCCGGCGATTTCATCTTCGTGCCGCCCTACGTGCCGCATCAGGAGATCAATGCCAGCCGCGATGAAACGCTGGAATGTGTTCTCGTTCGCTCCGGGCAGGAACCGGTCGTTGTCAATCTGGATATCGAACCGGTGGAAAAACCGGAAGAAGTCCTCTGGAAGGACCCGATCCATCGTTAATCTGCACATTTTTCAGGCAAAATCTCATTTGCCGCATAAATAATCCACAATATTTATAGAAAATTAGTTTGCGCTTTGCACCGCACTGAAAAGAGTTTTTCAGAAGTGCGGCGCACAACGCATGATCCTGCTTGGCAGCGCGAACACGCGTCTGAGATGATTAAGCCGTCACGAGATATTGATCTCGATCATCAGGAACAGGATTTCCCATGACTGAAAAGCTTTCTAGAGGTTTCGACGCGCTGCGCCTTTCCCGCCGCGCCGGCCTTGCTGCCATCCTCGCCTCTGCTGTCGCCGTTTTCGGCTGGACGGCGACTTCTACGCCATCTTTCGCGGCAGACAAGACAATCAAGGTCGGCATCATCAGCGGTGAAGACGAAGATGTCTGGCGTGTCGTGACTGCTGAAGCCGCCAAGAAAGGATTGAAGATCGAGACGGTCGTCTTCAACGACTACACCCAGCCGAACGAAGCCCTCGAGCGCGGCGAAATCGATGCCAACGCTTTCCAGCACAAGCCTTACCTCGACAATCAGATCAAGCAGCACGGCTACCACATTGTCAGCGTCGGCTATACCGGCGTCTGGCCGATCGGCCTCTACACCAAGAAATACAAGACCGTGGCAGAGCTTCCGAAGGGTGCGGTCATCGGCGTACCGAACGATCCGTCCAACGAGGGCCGTGCACTGCGCGTGCTGCAGAACGAAGGTGTGATCAAGCTCAAGGATGGCACCGGCATTCTCGTGACAACCGCCGACATCGTTGAAAACCCCAAGAACGTCGAGATCAAGGAACTGGACGCCGGCATCGTCGGCCGCTCGATCGACGACCTGGACGCAGCCGTCGTCAACACCGACTGGGCGCTGAAGAGCGGCCTGACCCCGAAGGATCGCATTGCGCAGGAGCCGATCGACGGCAACCCCTACCGCAACTTTATCGCCGTCAAGCAGGGCAGCGAGAACGAGGCCTGGGTTAAGACGCTGGTTGCGGCTTACCAGAATGACGCCGTCAAGGCAGAGTTCGACAAGGTTTACAAGGGAACGGGCATCAGCGCCTATTGATGTCAGGGCGGCGCGGGGACCGCGCTGAGCGGCGAGGCGGCCGGGGTATCTTGCCCGGGCCGCCTTTGATGTTTAAAGCCACGCTCAACCCGCGCCGAACGCAAAAAGAAGATTGGGAAGCAGACATGAATTCCTTCATCCCGGCCACATCAATCGACGGACAGGCGCCGCCCGAACGAGCGGTGGGCGACGAAATCGTCCGCCTGGTCGATGTCCGCCGCCGGTTCGGCACGACGCCTGCGCTTGATGGAATTTCACTGACCGCGCGCCGTGGCGAGATCGTCGGCATCATCGGCCGCAGTGGCGCCGGTAAATCGACGCTGATCCGTTGCCTGAACGGGCTGGAGCGCGCCGATAGCGGCGAGATCCATATCGAAGGCCGCGACATTGCACGCCTCTCGGAAAAGGAACTGCAGCCGCTGCGTCGCCGCATCGGCATGGTCTTCCAGCATTTCAATCTGTTGTCCGCAAAGACCGTCGAGGAAAACATCGCCCTACCGCTGAAGATCGAGGGGGTGGCCAAGGCCGAACGGCTGCAACGGGCGCGCGAGCTGCTTGATCTTGTCGGCCTCGCCGATAAGGCAAAAGCCTATCCCGCCGCCCTCTCCGGCGGCCAGAAACAGCGTGTCGGTATTGCCCGCGCACTAGCTGCCCGCCCGGCGCTTCTGCTGTCGGACGAAGCAACGTCGGCGCTCGATCCGGAAACGACGCGGTCGATCCTCGCACTGCTGAAGGATATCAATCGCAAGCTCGGCCTGACGATCCTACTCATCACCCACGAGATGGAAGTGGTGCGCTCGATCGCAGACCGCGTCGCGGTCATCGATGCCGGACGGATCGTCGAGGAAGGCTCCGTATGGACGGTCTTCGCCAACCCCGAAACGGAGATCACGGCAAGCCTGCTCGGCGGCATCCGCCCGCAGCTTCCCGAGCACATCGCCGCCCGCCTGTCGCCGACGTCAGGCGTCGAAGCGATCCTCAGTGTCGATCTTGCCGGTCCGGCCGCGCAAGGGGCACTGTTTGCAGAACTCTCGGCTGCCCTGCCGCGCTCTTTTCGCCTGGTTCACGGTGGCATCGACCACATCCAGAGCCAACCCGTTGCCCGTTTCTTCGTCGCCGTCCCGACGCGCGATCCGGATCTGCCGGCGCAGGTCAGCGATTTTCTGAAAGCCCGCTCCGCCCGGGTGGAGGTTTTAGGCTATGACAACTGATGTGATCCTCGGCCTGCTTTGGCGCTCCTTCTGGGAGACGATTTGGATGACGGCTGCGTCCGGCCTCCTCTCCCTGGTCATCGGCCTGCCGCTCGGCCTCGCCCTCGTCGTCACCGGTCGCGGCGGCATTGCCGAGCAGCCTGCAATCAACAGCGTCCTTGCCGCGCTCGTCAACGGCTTCCGCGCCGTGCCTTTCGTCATCCTGCTGATTGCCCTCATCCCGCTGACACGGTTGATCGTCGGCACGGCGCTCGGCACGACGGCGGCCATCGTGCCGCTGACCATCGCCGCGATCCCTTATTATGCCCGTATCGCCGAGGTCTCGCTGCGTGAAGTCGATCGCGGCTTGATCGATGCGGTGCGCGCCATGGGCGGCAATCGCTGGACGATCATCCGCGAAGTACTGGTGCCCGAGGCCATGCCCGGCATCGTCGCCGGCTTCACGGTGACGCTGGTGACTCTGATCGGGGCTTCCGCGATGGCGGGCACTATCGGCGGCGGCGGCCTCGGCGACCTTGCGATCCGCTACGGCTACCAGCGCTTCGAAACCGGCGTCATGATCGCCGTCGTCATCGTGCTGATCATTCTGGTCTGGGGCATGCAATGGCTGGGCGATCGCTTAGCCAACCGGCTCGACCGCCGCTAGCTCGGCTCCCTGATCACGCGCAATCGATGCTATTCATGCTCCGCCGACGTGGCGGGGCTCTGGCGCTGATCGAGATTAAGCATCGGCACCGAAGCGTTCGGCAGCATGGTGGTCGGCAATTGACCATTCCACTTTTCCGCCTGGGTGAGGAAAATCAGGTTCGGATTGTCGCGCAATGCATCGCCCCGGGCCTTGATTGCCTTCGCTTCGGCGTCGCCGCGGAGCTGGATCGCTTCAGCCTCGGCTTCCGCCTGCAGCTTCACGGCGTCGGCCTGGGCCTGCGCATCGGCGCGACGTGCGTCCGCTGCGGCCTGAGCCTGCGTTACGGTGATCTGCGCCTGCACCTTCTCGCGCTCCGCATTCTGCCGCAGCTTCTGTACTTCGACTTCCGCCAGCATGCGCTGCTCGATGCTGTTCTCATAGGCATCCGAAAAATCGATATTCTCGACTTGCACGCTGTCGATCTGTACCGGACCCTGAATGCCTGCCTCGATCGCCGCCTGGACGTCGGTGTTGAACTGCGCCCGGTTCTGGATGACGGAGGCGGCGGTGAATTTGCCGAACACCGTCTTTACATCCTGAGGAGCTCGCCGTGCGATCAGCCGTGATTCCAGATTGCCGAGCGAACCGAACTCCGAATAGACATGTTCCACGGCATCCGCCGGCACATGCCAGGAGATGGTGACGCGCATATCCGCCGGCTGCTGATCCTGCGAATAGGCCTGCATCTGTTGATGCTCGTTGGCCTGACAGTTCGAGCCGTTCTGGCAGGTCCAATAGGTGACCTGCTGGGTCACCGGGATTTTGACGACGGTCTCGATCCAGGGCAACTTGAAATGCAAGCCCGGTTCCGCCGTGCCGACCATGGCACCGGTGCGCAGGATGACGCCGCGCTCGCCCTGATCAATCGTGTACCACGAACTGAAGACGAGCATCAGCACGGCTATCACGGCGATGATGCCGATGAATGCCGTAACGCGACCCTTGTTCGCCACGGATGCTATGTCGATTTCCCGGTTTGCCATCGATATCCCCATCTGCACGCTATGAGGGAGAGATAGATGAGTCGACTCGGAAATGCACCTGCCGTTTCATGCCTCGTGCGACCACCGTCAGTTGCGCGTCACCGGCTTTGAACGCATGCGCGACACCGTTTCCCGTTCGGCCCGCTTGCAGCGCATCGGCGGCAGGCCGCGATCCATCAGATCCATATCCTCCAGCACCATGTCGCCCATTTTCTTGAAGGCGCTGTCGAGCGCGCCGGCACGATGGGCCGAGCGGAGAAAGCCCTTGAGCTTGCGCACGGGGTGATCGAGGCCGAGCGGCTCCTCAGGATAGACGTCGCTCGCCGCCACGATATGGCCGGATGCGACCGCCGCCATCAGCGCATCGAAATCGACGACATCGGCCCGGCTGAGCAGGATGAAGGCTGCACCCTTGCGCATCCTCGCGAAAGCCTCAGCGCCGAGAAAACCCTTGTTCTCGCTGGTGACGGAGGCAACAACGAAGACGAAATCGCTGGCGGACAGCACCTCGTCCAGCCCGGCGGGCTGCACGCCATGCTCTCTCAGGATCGATGGCGGCATCCAGGGATCGAACACCCTGATATTGGCACGGAAGCCGGAGAGAACCCGGTTCAGCGCCTTACCGAGATCGCCGAAACCGGCGATACCGATATCGCTGCCCGAAAGCAGCCGGGCGCTGGCATTGCCATCGCCGCCCCAAAGCTCCCTGCCCTCGCGGAAATCAAGATCGGCATCGGCGATGCCTCGCGCCAGGCTTAGCGCAAACCCAAGGCCGATTTCGGCAACCGGTTCGGCAAAGACGAGACCTGTGGTGACGACATGGATGCCGCGTTCAAAGAGCACTTCATAGGGCATATTGTTGATGAGGTTGCTCTCGACATTCAGAATGCAACGCAGCTGCGTCATGCGGTCGAGCGTCTCCTTCGACAAGGGCGGCTGGCCAATGATATAGCGCGCCTCGCCGAGCACATCATCCCCTAATCCCGCGACATCGTCAGGATCCGTTTCGACGATGCGGTATTTCGAGCGAAGGAGCGCCAGTGCTTCCTTGGTGAAGATAAGCTCAAGCGAGCGCGGCTCCGGCGCGCTGATGGCCAAGGGTCTGCTGTCGGTCGTCATTCTGCTCCTCCTGTATCCCGAGGCGATCCAATATCATTCGATGGATGAGATCAATCAGGCCTCGTCCTCCTCCCCTGGCATTCCGACAGAGAAGGCGCAAATGCGCGAGAGATGGGTGAGCGGCAGGCCCGTCTCCGCGTGCCAGGCATTGAACTGATCCTGAATCAGCCGCAGATCCTTCTTGGTGGGCTTGCTTTCCGAAACGGGCACCCCCGCAAGCCGCAGGCAGACGAGAACGTCATGGCTCATGACGAAGCTGTCGCGGCCGATTGCGCGCAGCAGATATTGTCCGGTCATACCGCCGAGCCGGCTGCCCTGCTTGTCCAGAAGAGCCAGCAGGCCGATCTGGTCGTCCATCGGCCAATCGGCGAAGAAGCGGCCGGCGCTGCCATGCTCGTCGGCAAGCCGGCGGACGAACTGCGCATTGGCCCTGACCGACATGATTTTGGCGCCATTGCGGATGACGCGGACATCGGAGGTCAGATCATGCCAGTAATCGTCCGGTGCGAGGTTGAGGAAGGCGGGATCGAAGCCGGAGAAAGCGGCTTCGAAGCCCGTCCATTTCGAATCGATGACGTTGCGCACGAAACCCGCATAGAAGATGTAGCGCGTCATTTCCGACAATATCCGATCGTCGGGCAGCGTACGCAGCGCTTCATGGTTCGGCATTCTGGGCATCAGCGCCCTCAGTCCATCGGCGCCGCCCTTGCGCTTCTCGGCGCGCTCCCTGATCTCCGCAAAGCTTCCCATCATCCTCTCCCGCTCATGCCGCGCGACAAGTCTTTTATGACCTCATTGCCCCGCGCATGTAATCTCCGTGCGATGATTTTCTGTGAAAAACACCCTATCGAAAGTTACGGTTCGAAAGTTGATCACGCTGGCACTCGAATTGATTTCCCGACGATTGAAACAATTCCGGACTGCTCCAGATATGGTCTTGAAATTAACTTGAGATTTCACGCACCGTAGCGTTAATTGCGGCCGCGTCGGATCGGAGCCCCATGCCATGAATAATAAAGACTGGAATAATCCCATCATGGTCATCTGCAAGCGCACCGGAAAAGTCTATACGGTCGCGAATACGAAAGAAGCGCTGAACATGCTGCTGAACGCATGGCCCGTCGCGGAGGGCAAGGCGTTCATGATGGCACTGCAAGTCTGTGCCGACGTCGAAAGAGGTCAGGGACAACCACTGGAGGCCCGCAACAGCTTTGTCGCCGCGGCATCCGAGGCTGGCGTCCCTCTGGAAATGCCGGTCGTTCAGTAAAAACGATCGCCCTCTTTCATCCATTCGGGGACGGGACATGCCGCATGTCTCGTTATGGAATGGTTCAGCGAACCAGCCAGTGCGACTGGGCGCACCAATCGCGGCACTATCGCGGATGCTCGTTTTCTCCCACGATTGCCGCATGCTGGGGCCGCTTTCCCGCTTACAATCTGAAGATCAATTTTCCCGATATTGCGAAACTTTTTGCTCTTGCAGGAGTTTGGGGAGGCAATGTCGGAGCATCATCGAAATGACCAGTATTTTTAGTGCCGGCGATGGCCGCTGGCACGAGCCAGTCTATTTGCGCATCGGCTATGGGATGCCGGAGGCCGTCCGAAGCCCTAGGGAAGCCCATAATCACCTTCTTTTCCGTTGGCCGACCATCAGAGGCGAAAAATATGATTCCGCCCGAAGCCTCTGCCTCCAAGCCGATATCGATCCCCTGCTGAGTGATAAAGCCAGGAAGATGTTCATCGCGACCTGCGTGGAAGCGAACGTATTGGATTAGAGCTCTCGCGAGGTTCAATCCATTCTCAAACCGCTGTCAGACCCTCGCGGTTTTCGCGGGCTTTGATGGCGCCTAAATGCGAAGGCATCGGGCAAGATTTACGGTCCGGAACGCTTCTTGCAGTCTTACCGAAGCATGAATGTTTCGGAGGTAATACGTTTTGAAACGAAACACTTTACGCCCATTTCCGGCTATCACGCTTGTCATGGGAGAGAACGGCGGAACCCGCCGTATCAATTCAGTGCATCAGGCGGCGGAGTTGCTGCTGGAATATTGGCCGGTGGAAAATGGCGAGGAATATGTCGCGGCAGTGCGGATCTGCCTCGAAGCGATGCTTGGAGCCGTCCCCGCCGAAGCCGTAAGGGAGGCCTTGATCAAGGCTGCACGGGAGGCTGGCATATCCGTCATGCAATGAAATCATCCCGCCCTTCCCGCGGCATGCGGGATCTCTCTGACATTATTCACTTTTTGTGAACGAGTGCCGGCGATCTTGCCAACAGAGGCAGGCGATTCGCCCTGCCAATGACGGAGAGAATATGTCGCTTCTACCATTCCCGGCCGACAGGCGTACCAGTGATGTCAGGCGGTGTGCCGCAGCCCTTCAGCAGCTAAATGGCGAAGCGGCAAACCGCTTCTGGCGTTCGGAAATGGCAATCTTTGCCAACGCCTTGCGCGAACAGGGAGTGGAAGACGGCGAAATCTCGCGGCAAGCAGGCCTCTTCATGCATGCGGTGCAGATGGAACTGCAGCTTACCTATGCCGAAGAGGAACTGAACGCCTCGGCCTGACGACGTTAGAGCCCCTCCGCTTTTTCTTGAATCGCGAGAACACTCTATCTCTTTGTTTTTTCGCGGTTCCGGACGGAAAACCTTTAATCAGTTTTCCTGGAGTTGCTCTATTTCGGCAATCTGCAAAATGCGATGGATTTGTCGCCGCTGGTGGGTGACTTGATCTGCACGGTCCATTCTCCTCCAGGGAAATGGAGTCCCTTTGACGAAACCACGCCGGTAATCTGCGCGCAGGCCTTTCTGGCGTCGGCGCTCGGCAGATCTATTGTCGCCATGACGGCGTACCTGCGGCTGGACACCTGGCACGGCGCTGTAAACAAGCCGGTATTGTCGATCATCTTGCAGACCCGGAACGCATTGTTCACGGCATCGTCTGCCGCCATCGCGGAACTGGCGCCCACCAGCATGGTGGCCGCCGCCAAAAACAGTTTCATTGAAAATCCCGATCCCCTATGGCAGCACGGTGCCAGAGCAGGTTTCGTCTTGCAAGATATGTCGCGTGGATTTCCATGGGCCATTGGAAAATACAACGCAAATGACGGCGGGTTGTTCGCCGGCGACGTCGTCCATCCGGCTCTGCCGAGATATTTTCAACGGAAAGCGTGCCGGAGGATGGCCTCTCGGGAGTGGGGAAGTGCCAATGCATTCCGGCTGCGCCAAGCTCTGACCGACGGGCATTCACCCAACACTTGGACTAGCCTCCCGACCACCCTAGTACGTGGAAAGCGCTCAATTTGCGGGTTCTTTTTAATCTCTTGGATATTAGAACATGCCATATTAGCAAAAACAAAAGTCAAGGAGCCAATCCCATGACGGCATTCTCACCCGAAGGCCGGGTAGCGACCCGAAAGCGAACGCTTCTCGGCGCAAAAATCATCTTCAACGATGGACATTCGGTCTTCGATTGCCTCGTGCGAAACCTGTCCGATACCGGCGCCCTGATCCAAATCGAAAATCCTCTCGCAGCACCCAACACCTTCGACCTGCAACTTTCGGACGAGAGATTGATGGCATGTGCAGTACGCTGGCGCAAAATCAACAGCATGGGCGTCGAGTTTGTGTGAGGACGTCCATCGCGGCTAATGCCTATGGCCGCCTTGCAAAACATGAATACCGGAAGAGCCATCAGCCAAATCTGATCGATATGGAATTGTCGGCAATATCCCGGATCGCAATTGCCGCCCTGCCGATTAGGTTCGCCCGGAACAAATAAGCCGTACCATGCATTGGCATATGCACCCCTGCCGAATTGACCTGTGAAGGAGACGGCTATGAACCAGGAAACCATTGATCGGCTCGATACAATCGGCCAACAGCTGCATGATCGCGCTCTTGCTCTGTCCCAATCGCAATCCCAAGAAGGCCAGGACCATGCCCTCATGATGTCGGCACTCGCGACCCTGGCAACAGCGGTGCGAACCTTGGATGACAACGTAACCCGGCTCGACGGGCCTAAAGGGATTGGAGCAGCTGGCTCCTGAATCAGGTCCTCTCAAGTGTCGAAGTGGTTTAGCTTCCGCGCCCATAGGAACAAGCACGCCATGCAGGTCGCTAAGAGCTTGCGATCACGAGAGCTTTCAACACTTTGGAAGTTCTGGTAGCGGAGGAGGGATTTGAACCCCCGACACAAGGATTATGATTCCTCTGCTCTGACCTACTGAGCTACTCCGCCACGCCACATTTGATGTTGAACATCAAATGCAAAGGTCAAACGAACCGCCGCTCGAAAGCGCTAGCTCGTCGGTTGAGCGGCTTATAAGGTGCGGTTCGGCATGGTGTCAAGCGGATGATTTGGAAAAATCAGTGCTTTCTCTTGATGCCGACGCCGCCTGCTCTCAGGCGGCGACAGGACCTGCCAGCAGCGCCTTCAACGACGCTTCCGCCGTCGGCTCGCGTTCCGAGCGTTCGATGAAGCCGCCGCCATAGACGCGGGCGTCATCACCGGGTGCCGAATAGAGCGCGCAGGCCTGGCCGGGAGCCACGCCGGCCTCGCCGACGGTGAGGTCGACATAGATGCCGCTGGCATCGGCATGCAGTACAGCCGGCGACGGTGCGCGGGTGGAGCGGACCTTGGCGAAGCAGGCAAAGCCCTCGCCGAAAGCGGCCTGCTCCAGCGGTTCGTCGCCAAGCCAGTTGACATCACGCAGATAGACGCGGTGCGTTTCCAGTGCTTCCTTCGGGCCGACGATGACGCGGCGCGAGCGGGCGTCGAGATAGACGACGTAAAGTGGCTCGCCTGTGGCAACACCAATACCCCGGCGCTGGCCGATCGTGTAATGCAGGATGCCCTCGTGCTGGCCGAGCACGCGGCCGTCGAGGTGGACGATCTCGCCGGCGAGCGCCGCGTTCGGCTTTAGCTTCGCGATGACGTCGGAATATTTGCCCTGCGGCACGAAACAAATGTCCTGGCTGTCGGCCTTCTTGGCGACGACGAGGCCCATTTCCTCGGCAAGCGCGCGGGTCTCGGCCTTGGGCATACCGCCAAGCGGAAAGCGCAGGTAGTCGATCTGCTCCTGCGTTGTCGCAAAGAGAAAATAGCTCTGGTCGCGATCGGCATCGGCCGGGCGATAGAGGGCGCGGCGATTTGGATGCTCCGGTGATGGGTTCGGGCGCGAACGAATATAATGGCCGGTCGCCAGCGCATCGGCGCCGAGTTCCTTGGCAGTCAGCAGAAGATCGGCGAACTTGACCGTCTGGTTGCAGGCAACACAGGGGATCGGCGTTTCGCCGGCCACATAGCTTTCTGCGAAAGGATTGATCACCGTCTCGCGGAAGCGTTTTTCATAGTCGAGTACATAGTGCGGAATGCCGAGCGTTTCGCAGACACGGCGTGCATCGTCGATATCCTGACCGGCGCAGCAGGAGCCGGCGCGATGCACGGCAGCGCCATGGTCGTAGAGCTGCAGCGTGATGCCGAGCACATCATAGCCCTGCCGCTTCAAAATGCCCGCGACGACGGAACTGTCGACACCGCCCGACATGGCGACGACGACGCGGGTATCTTCCGGCCTCTTGTCAAAATCCAGTGTATTCACGGTCGTTGCCGCCAGTCTTGAACGATCTTCGATGCTGCCGAGCGGGAGACGTTTCTTCGAAACGTCGTCACGCTCTCACGATTTCATTTCGCATGATCTGATCCAAAAACCGCTGCACACTTTTCGGGATCATGCTTGTTGCCGCCGGATGCCATGCAAAAGCGGCGAATTTTCATTACACAGGGCCTTTAGCCGCTCTTTGCAGCCAGCCTCAATTGTGGACGGATATAGAAAGGATTGCCAACCCATGCAAGGGGTGGGCGAAATCGCGAATCATCCCTTTGCCTTCAAATGCCGGATCAGATTGCGGCTACGTCTCAATACCGTGACCGCCGAGCCGATGGCGACGATCCAGAGCGCGATCGTCAAAATCCAGCTGCCGCCGCTCCATAACGCCTCGATAATCGAAAGCAAAGCCGCAGCGGTGGCGACCGCCATGCGATGCTGCTTGGCCATCGGACCGCCGAAATCGCTGGGATTGCCGGTGGCGCGGCCAAGCTCGCGGACATAGGCCGTCAGCACGGCGAAGGCCGCCGCCGCCCAGCCGAGGCCTGGCATTGCGATGCCATAGCCGATGCCGGCAAAGATGAGGATATCGGCGACGCGATCCGGAAATTCGTTCCAGAACGGCCCGTCGGCCTCGCCTTTCCCGCCCTCGACCGCCACCATACCGTCAAGCAGATTGCAGAGCAGACGCAACTGGCAGAACAAGGCAGCGAGGATCAGCAGGACCACTCGCGTCCCCTCGCCGCCAGCGACGCCGGAGAGCCAGAATGATGCTCCCGCCAAAGCTGCCATGAGCATGCTCGCGTGAGATATCTGATTTGGCGTCACCGAAAGCCCGGTCATGCGCCGCGCCAGTGCCTGTGCCCACCGCGTGTTGCGGCTCGCCAGCGGCCGCCTGTCGCCTGTTCCCTCGCCGGTCATACGCCCTCACCCCTCATGACTTCGCGGCCTTCCGCCCGATATCGAATAATTGTAGATCGCCGCATAGCTGGAAGAGACCAGCAGCGGTACAGCAATGGTCTTCAGGATCTCCGGCGTGCCGCTCAGCGCATGGATGACAACCAGGATCGTTGCCGAGCCGAGGCAGGCGATCAGCGGCGGCGCCCAAAGGCGCGTAGAGCCGCCGAACCGCCGCGATAAAGCTTCGACCACGGATTTCAGGAACAGCGTCAGGCAGCCCGAAAGCACACCTTGCACGAAGCCCGCGATCAGTGGCCTCGGCATCGGGTGCATACGGTTGGCGAAGAAAGCCCAGCCGCCCATGGCGAGGAAGGCGAAAAGCACATGCACGATGCTGCTGCCGGCAAGCGCTTTCAGCTTTCCTGTCATGACAGTGACCACCAGTAGCGCACGAGATGGAAGAAAATCGGCGCGGAAAAGACGACCGAGTCCAGACGGTCGATCAGCCCGCCATGCCCCTCGATCAGATGGCCCCAATCCTTGACGCCACGATCCCGCTTGATCGCCGACATCACGAGCCCGCCGAAGAAACCCATGAGCGTGATGACGAAGGCGAGAAGTCCGGCCTGCAGCGGCGTGAACGGCGTCACCCACCAGAGCGCCGCCCCGATCAGCGAAGCGCTGATGACGCCGCCGACGAAACCCTCCACCGTCTTCGATGGCGACAGGCGCGGCGCGATCTTCGTTTTCCCGAACAACTTGCCCCAGACATATTGCAGGACGTCGCTGAGCTGCACGACGATCACCAGAAAAGCGATCAGCAGCACATTGCGGCCTTCATAGCCCGGAATGTGCAGCGTCAGCAGCGCCGGCACATGCGAGGCACAGAAGACGCAGATCATCAGCGCCCATTGCACCTCGGCGATCCGCACCAGAAACCGCTCAGTGTCGCCGCGCAGCACCGCGATGATCGGCATGAAGAGGAAGGCGTAAACGGGGATGAAGATCGAATAGATGCCGTATTGCTCGGCCCAGAGCAGATAATATTGCACCGGCAAGGCCACAAAGAACGCCGCGGCAAGTGCCCAGTGATCCGCCCGCTTCGTGTTGATCAGCGTCATGAATTCGCGCAGCGCCGCAAAGGAGCAGAAGGCGAAGAGCAGGATGACGCCGGCGCGCCCGGCAATGAAGGCGATGCCGATCAGCACCACCATCACCCACCAGGCCTTGATGCGCGCATTCAGATTTTCGATCGCAGCATTCGATCCGTCAGGCGACAGCCGCCGCTCCAGCACGTAGCCGATAACGGAGGCGACGATCAGAACGCCGAAAATGCCAAGAACGAGGTGGATCAGATCCGCACTTGCCGCGCCCATGCTCAGTCCCCCGCCCGCTTGGGCGCCAGCGCCAGCAGCGCCGCTTCGGCTCGCGCTAGAAACTCCGCCTTCTCTTCGGCCTCGCTGATATGCAGCGCCTCGCCGAAGGTGACCGTGCAGATCAGCGGAATGGGTACGAACTCGCCCTTAGGCATGACGCGATTGAGATTGTCGATCCAGACGGGCACGAGATCGATATCAGGGCGAGCCTGCGCAAGATGGAAAAGCCCGCTCTTGAAGGGTTGCAACGGCTGCTCGGTGAGATTACGGGTGCCCTCTGGAAACAGGATCAGCGAGGAGCCGGCATCGAGCGCCTGCGTCATCTGCGTGACCGGATCTTCCTTGCGCGCTTCACGATCCCGTTCGATCAGCACGGCGTTGAAGACGTCCCGGCCGATGAAGCTGTTCAGCGGCGATTTCAGCCAATAATCGGCGCCCGCCACCGGGCGTACGCGGCGGCGCAATCGTGGCGGCAGGACAGTCCAGATCAGGATGAAATCGCCATGGCTGGAGTGATTGGCGAAATAGACGCAGCGGCGGGTTTGCATGCCACTTTCGGGCCAGATTGCCCGAACCGCGGTAATTGCTCGCGCAAAGAGCACGATCGCCACGGAAACGGGTTTCGCCAGCCATTCAATCGGCGTGCCCATTCCTTCCCCGAGGATGTTCTTCCGCAAAGCCTCCATGACATAGAGATAGGCGCGTTTCATCGCCCCCGATAGCCTGCGCGCCAGGCTTATCCACAACCCTCACAACCATGAAGAAAGCCCGGCGCAACTTATGTCTCGCCGGGCTTTCGGATTGGCTCTTGGGAGGAGCGAATTCTATAGCTGCCGCCCTTCTTCAGGGCGGGCAGGCTCAGTCGACGTTGAATACCAGCGGCTTTGCCTGACGGATCGCCTGATGCGCCGTCAGCTTGCCGAGCACCTCATCACTGATCGGACCGTCGACATAGAGAAGCGCGATGGCGTCGCCGCCCTGCTTGTCGCGGCCGAGCTGGAAGTTGGCGATGTTGACGCCGGCGGAACCGAGCGTCGTGCCGATGAAGCCGATCATGCCGGGAACGTCGGTATTGGCGAGGTAGACCATGTGGTTGCCGACATCCGCATCGAGGTTGATGCCCTTGATCTGGATGAAGCGCGGCTTGCCGTCCGAGAAGACAGTACCGGCGACGGAGCGGCTCATGCTGTCTGTCGTGACAGTCAGCTTGATGTAGCCGTCATAGACGCCGGTCTTGTCGCGCTTGACTTCGGCAAGAACGATACCCTTTTCCTTGATCATGATCGGCGCCGAAACCATGTTGACGTCGGCAACCTGATTGCGGATCAGGCCGGCAAGCAACGCGCTCGTCAGCGCCTTGGTGTTCATGTTGGCGGTGACGCCGTCATAGAGGATCTCAATTTCCTTGATCGGATCGTCCGTGACCTGGCCGACGAAGGCGCCGAGAACGTCGGCAAGCTTGATGAACGGCTTCAGGATCGGGGCTTCTTCAGCCGTGATCGAGGGCATGTTGATGGCGTTCGAGACGGCGCCCTTGACGAGGTAGTCGGCCATCTGCTCGGCGACCTGCAGGGCGACGTTTTCCTGGGCTTCGGTCGTCGAGGCGCCGAGATGCGGCGTGCAGACGACGTTCGGCAGGCCGAAGAGCGGGCTTTCCTTGGCCGGCTCGACTTCGAAGACGTCGAAGGCGGCGCCGGCGACATGGCCTGATTTGATGGCAGCAGCAAGGGCTGCCTCGTCAACCAGGCCGCCGCGGGCGCAGTTGATGATGCGCACTCCCTGCTTCATCTTGGCGATGGCAGAGGCGTCGATGATGTTGCGGGTCTTGTCGGTCAGCGGCACGTGCAGCGTGATGAAGTCGGCACCGGCAAAAAGCTCGTCGAGCTCGACCTTGGTCACGCCCATTTCCTCGGCGCGCTCCTTCGACAGGAACGGGTCATAGGCCAGAACATGCATCCTCAGGCCGAGGGCGCGGGCAATGACGATGGAGCCGATGTTGCCGGCACCGATGATGCCGAGCGTCTTGCCGGTGATTTCGACACCCATGAACTTCGACTTTTCCCACTTGCCGGCCTGCGTCGAGGCATCGGCGGCCGGAAGCTGGCGGGCAACGGCAAACATCAGTGCGATGGCGTGTTCGGCCGTCGTAATCGAATTGCCGAACGGCGTGTTCATGACGATGATACCGCGGCGCGAGGCGGCGGGGATATCGACATTGTCGACACCGATACCTGCGCGGCCGACAACCTTGAGGTTCTTGGCCGCTTCGATGATCTTTTCCGTCACCTTGGTGGCCGAACGGATGGCAAGACCATCATAATTGCCGATGATTTCGAACAGCTTGTCCTTGTCCTTGCCAAGCTGCGGCTGGAAATCGACTTCGACGCCGCGATCGCGGAAGATCTGGACGGCGGTTTCCGACAGTTCGTCGGATACGAGAACGCGAGGTGCCATGGAGGCCTCCTGAAAAGGGTCAGCTAAGACGAGCAATTCCACGAAAAATGCAAAACGGCTTTCCGTAGGGAATTGCATGAAAACAACGAGAATTTCGGGATGCGGGGCTCCGCCTGTCGTGGCGGAGCCATAAACGCTTCAAGCCTCAGGCAGCAGCCTGGGAGAGCGTCGCCTTCTGCGTTTCGAAAGCCCAGGCGAGCCAGGGCATCAGCTTCTGCATGTCGGAAGCTTCGATCGTGGCACCTGCCCAGATGCGCAGGCCCGACGGCGCGTCGCGGTAATGGCCGACGTCATAGGCGACGTCTTCCTTCTCAAGGAGCGCAACCAGACCCTTGGCGAAATTCGCCTGGCCATCGGCATCCAGAGCGACGACGTCCTTGTCGACGATCTTCAGGCATACGGAGGTGTTGGACGCCGTCTCCGCCTTGGCGGCGAGATTGGCGATCCAGTCGTTGGCGGCGACGAAGTCATGGATGACCTTGGCATTGGCATCGGCACGGCCGATCAGCGCCTTCAGGCCACCGAGATCCTTCGCCCAGAGGAGCGCGTCGATATAGTCTTCGACGCAGAGCATCGAAGGCGTATTGATCGTCTCACCGGTAAAGATGCCTTCGATCAGCTTGCCGCCACTGGTCATGCGGAAGATCTTCGGCAGCGGCCAGGCCGGCACATAGGTTGTCAGGCGTTCGACGGCGCGCGGCGACAGGATGATGACACCATGGGCGCCCTCGCCGCCGAGAACCTTCTGCCAGGAGAAGGTGACGACATCGAGCTTGGCAAAATCGAGGTTCTGAGCGAATGCGGCCGAGGTGGCGTCACAGATCGTCAGGCCCTTGCGGTCGGCCGGGATGAAATCGCCATTGGGGACGCGCACGCCGGAGGTAGTACCGTTCCAGGTGAAGACTACGTCGCGGTCGAAATCGACAGCGGAAAGATCGGGCAGCTCGCCGTAGCCGGCTTCAAGCTTGCGGACGTCCTTGAGCTTCAGTTGCTTGACGACGTCGGTAACCCAGCCGGCGCCGAAGCTTTCCCAGGCGAGCATGTCGACTCCGCGTTCGCCGAGCAGCGACCAGAGCGCCATCTCGACGGCGCCGGTATCGGAAGCCGGAACAATGCCAATGCGATAGTCCGCCGGCACTTCCAAAATTTCGCGGGTAAGATCAATGGCCTGCTTCAGCTTTGCCTTACCAACTTTCGCGCGGTGCGAACGGCCAAGAGCCGCGTCGGAAAGAGCGTTAAGCGTCCAACCGGGGCGCTTCGAGCATGGACCAGAAGAGAAATGGGTATTATTCGGACGGATGTCCGGCTTGGCGAGCTTAGTCATGATGCTATCCTCTCAGATAGAAAGCTCCTCGTTGGGGAGGAGTGTCCCGCCGCCGGATATATTGGAAGCAGCCCGTTAGCGCAACAATAAAAATTGCTCATGGCGCTCCCTCACGATTTCGTGCGAGATTTTGATGCCAGGCAAGTCACGCGCAATGGAAATAAGCCAAATTTAATGCCACAAAAGCTGGTTTCTATGCTGATGCACAATCATATATGGCTAGGCGCTCGCCGTTTTGCGCCGATGGAAATTATCAAGTGTGCTCAATGTCCCTAACTGCGCTCGCCGAAACTTCTTTTACACCGTCACAAACCATGCCGGTCTATCTTATCAATATCGACCGGGCAGCCGAACGACTGACGGAGATTCAGCGGCAGAGCGATGAGTTCGGTTTTCGATTCGAGCGTATTCACGGCGTCGACGGTGCCCTCATCCCGCGCGACGAATGGATCGATGTAGATCACGATCGCTTCCAGCGCCGGCATGGCCGCACCATCCTACCCGGTGAGTATGGCTGCTACCGGAGTCACCTGTTGGCGCTGCAACAGTTTTTGGCGAGCGAAGACCAAATGGCCGTGGTCATCGAAGATGATGTTGCGCTGGATATCGATTTCCTCGCACGCGCCGTGGCCGC